>NZ_JBDFPQ010000002.1:0-178557 GCF_039672645.1 Chryseobacterium sp. C39-AII1 | reverse complement strand
CCCCCCCCCCCCCCCCCCCCCCCCCCCCCCCCCCCCCCACCAATCCAAAAAAAATCTGCTTCCTCTGAAAAGAAGAAGCAGATCCCTAACATATTGCATGAATTAGTTGGTTTAGCGTGTACAGTTGGCTGTCCACGTTCTGCCATCTTTAGTGTAAAATATTTTTAATTCATTGTTGTCAATTCTTATATAAGAAGTTCCGTTCGATCCGATCATAACTAGGGTATGATCGCCTTGCTGTTCAAATTCCACTCCATTTAAATCTGGAATTCCGTCTGAAAACGCAAAGTTGTATTTTGTTCCGCTGGCAATTTTGGTTACAAAAACACTTCCGTTATCCTTTGAGATATTGCTTGAACCATCAACATAAGTTACCTTTCCTTTATAAGTTCCGGCAAAAAAATCGTTGTTGGTAGGATCATCGTCTCTGCTACAAGATGAGATTGCGGCGATCATAAAGCATACCATTGCAAATAGTCCGAAGACCTTCATTGTTTTTTTCATAATATTAAATTTCGTTAAGTTGGTACTGTGTAATTTTCAAACAATATGCCAGTAAACAAAAGATGTGAAATTTTAACTTTTAATTAAAAGTTTTATTGAAAATTTAAGATTTGATGAATTTTTATAGTGATTTAAATGAATGTGAAGAATGTATTTTTATTTACTTAAAACAAAAAGCTCCGAAAATTAATTCGAAGCTTAGGTGAATTTTAAATTAAATTATTTAGAAGTATAATTTCATACGAATAATTACAAACTGCAAATAATTCAATCTTAAAAGTGATTTTTTATTACTATTTTGTAATTTGGTGTGATAAAAATACAAAAATTTTTCATTATAAAGAGAAATATTTTAAATAATATTAGTTTTGTATCTTTGTAAAGACTAAAAAACGGTTTCGGAAAACTCCCGAAATCGCTTTTGTCGTTTATACCATAATTATTTATGCAGTTAAAAACCATCAATGAAAAGTTTCTTCCGGAACTTCTGAAAAAAGAATTTGGAAAAGAAATTTTTGCTCAGCTTGAAAACAATCATCATATCTCTGTAAAAGGAGGCGCGGGATCTGCGGTTTCTATTTTTGCAGCCGAGCTTTTTCTTACACACAAAAAAAATGTTCTCTATCTGGTAGATGACAAAGAAGATGCTTTATATGCCAACGCAGAAATGGAGGATCTGTTGGGGAAAGAAAAAGTGCTTTATTTTCCGGCAACTCATCTCGATCCTTATCAAGTTGAGAAAACACAGAATGCCAATTTGGTACTTAGAACTGAGGTTTTAAATAAAATAAATTCCAGTAAATCTCCGAAAGTGATTGTTGCTTATGCAGGTGCTTTGTCGGAAAAGGTATTGAAAAAAGAAGATTTCAAGGCGATTTCTCATCATATTAAAGTGGGCGACCAGCTTGACTTTGATTTTGTGGATGAATTGTTGAATCATTATAATTTCCAACAGGCAGATTTCGTTTCCGAGCCTGGAGAATTTTCTGTACGAGGAGGAATTGTGGATGTTTTTTCGTATTCCAATGAAAAACCATATCGTATCACATTTTTCGGGAATGAGGTCGAAAGCATTAAAACCTTTGATATTGAATCTCAACTTTCAATAGATAAAGTAAAAGATTTTCAATTGGTTTCTAATATGAATTTTTCGGTGACGGGAAGTCGGGTTTCTTTGCTTCAATTATTATCGGAGGAAAGTTTCATCGTATCCAAAAACGGAATCGTAGGAATGCATAAAATAAAAGCATTTTACGAGAAAGCGCTGGAAAAATATAAAACATTAAATAAAGATATTGCGCACAGAACGCCACAGGAATTATTTATTTCTGATCAGGAATTTTTGTTTGATTATAAAAAATTCAAAACAGTAGATTTCAGCAGCGTTTCCATAGAAGGATTAATTGAATTGACGGATGTTTCCATCAACCAAACTTCACAACCTTCATTTCATAAAAACTTTGAATTGCTGATTCAGGATTTGGAAGACCGTCAAAGTGAAGGTTTTGATACATGGATTTCTTTTTCCACCGAAAAACAAAAAGAAAGATTGGAATCTATTTTTGAAGAATTAAAGCACGAGCTTCCTTTTAAAAGTTTTAAGTCTGAACTTCACGAAGGGTTCGTAGATCTCGATCATAAATTATTAGTGTATACCGATCACCAGATTTTCGACCGTTACCAAAGATATAAGGCAAAAAATACATTTGCTAAGTCTGAACAATTGACTTTAAAAGATTTAATGTCTTTGAAAGTGGGTGATTATATTGCTCACATCGACCACGGAATCGGGAAATTTATGGGATTGGTGAAGGTAAATAATGATGGAAAAATTCAGGAATGTTTTAAACTAACCTATAAGAATGGAGACTTATTATATGTAAGCATTCATTCACTTCATAAAATTTCAAAATATAACGGGCCAGACGGAAAAGAAATTGTTCTAAGTAAGTTGGGATCGCCGACTTGGAAATCATTAAAACAGAAAACGAAAGCTAAGGTTAAGCAAATCGCTTTCGACCTTATAAAATTATATGCGCAAAGAAAAACGGCGGTCGGATTTTCATTTACTCCTGATTCTTACCTGCAAAATGAATTAGAAGCGAGTTTTATCTATGAAGATACGCCAGATCAGGAAAAAGCAACCATTGATGTGAAAAAAGATATGGAAGCCACAACTGTTATGGATCGTTTGGTTTGCGGAGATGTTGGCTTTGGTAAAACAGAAGTCGCAATTCGTGCGGCGTTCAAAGCAGCAACAGATGGAAAGCAGGTAGCTGTATTGGTTCCGACTACAATTTTGGCGTTTCAGCATTACAGAAGTTTCAAAGAAAGATTGAAAGATTTTCCTGTAAATGTGTCTTATATCAACCGTTTCAGGACTGCAAAACAGAAATCTGAAACCTTGGAGGCTTTGAAAAACGGTAAAGTAGACATTATTATAGGAACGCATCAATTGGTGAGCGCTTCGGTTAAGTTTAAAGATTTAGGCTTATTAATTATCGATGAAGAGCATAAGTTTGGAGTTTCTGTAAAAGATAAGCTTAAAACAATAAAAAATAATGTAGACACCCTTACATTGACGGCAACACCCATTCCGAGAACGTTACAATTTTCGTTGATGGCGGCAAGAGATTTATCGGTTATTAAAACGCCACCACCAAACAGACAGCCTGTTGATACGCAATTGATTGGTTTTAGCGAAGAAATTCTTCGTGATGCTGTTTCTTATGAACTTCAACGTGACGGGCAGGTTTATTTCATCAACAACAGAGTTGAGAACCTGAAAGATATTGCCGGATTAATTCAAAGATTGGTTCCTGATGCGAGAGTAATTACAGGTCATGGACAGATGGATGGCAAGCAATTGGAAAAGAACGTTCTGGACTTCATGGAAGGGAAGTATGACGTTTTGGTTTCCACAACGATTGTTGAAAGTGGTGTAGACGTTCCGAATGCGAATACGATTTTCATTAATGATGCTCAAAGATTCGGGATGGCAGATCTTCACCAGATGAGAGGTAGAGTAGGGCGTAGCAATAGAAAAGCCTTCTGCTACCTGATTACGCCGCCTTATGATATGATGACTTCGGATGCAAGAAAACGATTGGAAGCAATTGAGCAGTTTTCAGATTTGGGAAGTGGTTTCCAGATTGCGATGAAGGATTTGGAAATTCGTGGTGCGGGAGATCTTTTAGGTGCCGAACAGAGTGGATTTATCAATGAAATGGGCTTTGAAACCTATCAAAAACTAATGCAGGAGGCACTTGAAGAATTAAAGGATGATGAGGAATTTGAAAGCTTATTTGATAATGAGGAAGATCGTAAAAAATTGTTCAAATCGGTAAAGGAAGTGAATATTGATACCGACTTAGAATTGATGCTTCCGGACTCTTATGTTTCGAATATTGAAGAGCGTTTATCGCTTTATCAGAAGATTGCGGACATCGAAAATGAGGAAGAACTGCAAAAATTTGAGTCAGAATTGATCGATCGCTTCGGAAATTTACCAAATGAAGCAATAAATTTATTAAAAAGTGTTGCCCTAAAATGGCTAGCTTCCGACATCGGTTTTGAAAAAATTGTGATGAAAAACGGTGTATTTCTAGGCTATTTCCCCAGCAACCCGCAAGACAAATTTTACCAAACAGACAAGTTTAAGCACATCATAAATTATCTTACAAAAAACCCGTCTGAAGCCCAGCTAAAGGAGAAAATCGGCAAAGATGGAAATCACCTCATGATGAGAAAAGGTAATATAATAAATGTCGATGAAGTGAATTATCTGTTAAAATCGATACTGAAAATGGAGAATTAATTCGCCAAACATAGAAATAATTCTACTTTTCAATAAGATATATTCTATGCTGTAATTAACTTATTTCTATTGATTTAGATCATAATAACTGGATTTTTTGGTAAAAAATATTTACCTTTGCAGTCCCTTATTATGAAAAAATCTATTTATCAATGTATGGCTGTTTTGATGTTCTCAATACAGGCATACGCTCAGGTGGGAATTGGGATAAGTACCCCCAATGCAACTCTCGATATTAACGGGAAGACTACCTTAAGAAAAGAGCTAAAAGTAGGCGGTACTTCAAATCAGGCAGGAAGCGCCGGATTAAATGGCCAAGTGTTGGTTTCCCAAGGAGAAGGTTTACCTCCTGTTTGGAGATCGTTGAATGTTTCCTTCATTGAAGAAGGTCAATACAAGCTGATCAATTCTTATTTGTCATCAGATCAGGCAGGAATCTCAAGTCTTTCCAGTGGTACTGGGGCAGACGGTATTTTAAAAAACAGCGTTGGAGATGATGTTACAGATCCTACAAAAGGAAAGTGGGTGAAGATTGACGGGCTGAAAAATATTTTTGAAATTAAAAATGCCAAAAACCGACTTACCTACCAATTCCAGACAGGAATCGAGATGAAAGCTCCGGTAGCTACTACGGCGCAAAGTGTTACTTTCACTTGTGGTGTTTTCAGAAATAATAAGCTGGTGGCGGTACGTCCTGATAAGATTACATCGAATAACAACGATGATAAAGGAGGCTTCCAGGATTATATTTTTACTCTTAACTATACTGAACAGAATGTTCCTATGGGTACTCAAACTATTGAGGTCGCGTGTAGAAAGACTGAATCGTCTAACGCAAGTAATTTATTTGCTATCGGACGTAATATCAGCAACTCGAATAATATTTCTAATGCATTTACTCAGGAATCTAATTTCAAAGTAGATGTTATTGAATACGTAACCTATAGAGCTAACTAATCTGAAATTTTTCAATGAAAAAAATAATATCAATCCTATGTATTTCTGTAGGATTATCACTTTCTGCGCAAGTTGGTATAAAAACTGAAGCGCCAAAATCTACGCTTGATGTAAATGGAGATACTAACCTTAGAGGAAAGCTTGCTGTTTTGAATACGGTAGATAATGTACTTTCCGAAGGTGCTAATGACCAGGTTTTGGTTTCTCAGGGAGCAGGATATCCGCCAATCTGGAAAACACTTCGTATTCCGGAGTATGAACCGAATAAATTTTATTTGATCTTTAATAATTCTTTTTCAGATAGAACCGGGGTTACTTTTACAAGCAATGAAGTATCCAACAACGGGGCTTCGAGATCTACTACACTGGTGAAAGATGCTACGTTTGCGAGTTTAAACAGGTTCAAAAAAATTCCCGGGTTATCTCAAAACTTTACAGTTTACAGCTCAGACAGCAAAACGTATTTTCAGTTTGAAACCGTTGTTCAGGCAACTTTTCCTGTGAATTCTTCTCCCGATATTTCTATTGATTATGCTTGTGGGATTTTTGTGGATGATAAATTGGTGAATTTAAGACAGAGAAACCTTAAAGCAAGTAGTGCAGCCAGTACTTTTATTACCCACAATCAGATTGGTATGGCTGCGAATTTAGACAAAGGTTCACATTCTGTAAGCGTGGCATGTTCAAGATTAAAGTCTTATAACTCTACGGCTACATTAGGTATTGGAATTAACGTTGCCGCCAATATCGATGATTTCATCACACAGTCTTCTCTTAAAGTTGATGTTTACGAAATTCCTCAAGTATTTAATACAATCTTAAACTAAATCATGAAGAAAATATTTATTATAACGTTATCATTGTTTTCATTGGCGATTTCCGCTCAGGTGGGAATAAATACCAGAACTCCAGTTAATATGCTGGATATTAATGGAGATTTAGGATTAAGAAAGGAATTAAGAACAGGAGGTACTAATACAGTAAAAGGTTCTCCCGGAGCCGCCGGAACAATTTTACACAACAATTCTGCATTGGCAGTAAACGATTGGAAAAGTATCAAAATTGCAGACGGGCAAGGAAGTATGTCGGTATTTTTTATGAATACGGTATCTGATAAAACGGGAGCACAATTTAGCGGAGCTAATGGCTCTACAGATCCTTATGAAGAAAATATGACAATTACCAGTGCATGGACAGTTCTTCCAGGCACGCAGGATACCTACTCTGTAACCTCGTCTACAAATAAAGTATTTTTCACATTCCAGACGACTGCACAGAAAACGGCTAACACAAATTCTTCTACAGGATTTGCCTGCGGGATCTTTGTTGATAATCAATTGAAAGCAGTAAGAACAGATGTTTTGATCGGTACAGACGGGGCTTATAAGATTTTTAACTTGAATGCTACGTTAACTAATGTACCTCAAAAAAATAATTATGCTGTAAAAGTAGCCTGTACAAAAAGAAACCTGAATAATGGTACATTGGGAATTGGTAGATCAGTAAATGATACGTATCTGAATACTGATATGTCGCAATCTGTACTTACAACTTCGGTAATGCAGCCTTATTAAGCTTTTAAATTATATACAAATTTTTGAAAACCTGATGACTTTTGCCTTCAGGTTTTTTTAGAACAAATTTTATCTAAAATATTGATAAAGAATTTGTTTTTTTAGCTTAAAACAAAAATATTCTATTAATACTTTCGTTATAATATGAATAAAAATATACTTTTTATTCAAAAAAAAATTATATTTGTGGAAAAATAAACAAACACCTGGAAATGAAACAACTTTTCTATTTTATTTTACTCATTGCCGGTCTATCTTCTATCCATTCTTGTAAAGAAATGATAGATGAAGACGGAAATTCATTGATCGATTTAAATCCGGATAGCGGTCTTACAGGGCCTAGAGCTCTGTTTAGAGAAGTTACGGATGCAGATACACTTGCAGAATATCATTATAACGGGTTGCTTCTTACAAAAGTTCTTACAGACAGTGGTTCTGTAACGAATATTGCTTATAGCGGAGATAAAATTAGCAAAATCGATTTTATGGGATTCTTGGATCTTGATGGTGATGGTGATTTAAATAAAGATAGTGTTTCTTACTCTCAGTTATTTACTTATGGGCCAACCGGGAAATTGGTAACAATCTCTGAAAATCGTTCTTTCTTTAAAAGAACTCCAGCTGTGCCGCCGTCTACAACGCCTGGTCCTCAAACGCTTTATAAAAAGACAAAATCACTTTATACGCTGAAATATAGCGCTACTACAGATAAACTTGAATCTATTGGTATGCAAAATGGCCCGGATGCGTCTGGTACACCTTTCGTTTTTACAGACTATTCAGATACAAAGTATGAATATCAGGGAGATAATGTATCTAAAGTAACAAGAGAGTATGGTCCTGTAGGAGGTGGAGTTGTCACTAAATACGGATATGATTATTATTCTTATGATACACAGATCAGTCCGTTTACATTATTGCCTTTCGGATATAAAATTTCAAGATTATTGTCTACAGAATCAAATGATGTAGAAAGTTTCATCTTGTCACCAAACAGTCCGAAAAGAATCTCTATTACAGATCTTATGACACCAATTCCGAGCCCGGTATTCTTAACAACAGATTACCTTTACGATCCTCAAACGTATATGAGAGTTGGTTTCGGAATAAATTATATCTACAAACCATTGTAAGAAATAAATTTTTAAATAATATTAAACTCAACCTTTCTGAAGGTTGAGTTTTATTTTTAATGCCTTAATTTTGCAAAAAATTTCTCGATGAAATATTTAATAGTTGGCCTTGGAAACAAAGGTGCAGAATACGAAAATACACGCCATAATATAGGATTTAAAGTTGCCGATAAAATTGCGGAAACATTAGAAGTTTCATTCAATACCACCAATTTCGGCTGGATGGCAGACGGAAAATACAAAGGAAGAAGAGTCTTGGTTTTAAAACCTGATACTTATATGAATCTTTCCGGAAATGCCGTGAAATACTGGATGCAGAAAGAAAATATTCCGTTGGAAAATGTGCTGATTGTTACGGATGATTTGGCATTGCCTTTCGGAACGTTGAGGTTAAAAGGAAAAGGCTCTGATGCAGGACATAACGGATTGAAAAATATCAATGAAGTATTGCAAACTCAAAATTACGCGCGACTTCGTTTCGGAATTTCTGCTGATTTTTCTGAAGGAAGACAAGTTGATTACGTTTTAGGAACATGGAATGCAGAAGAATCTGAAAAGCTTTCCGAAAGAATTGAAAAGTTTACAAAGGCTTCTTTATCCTTCGTTTTTGCTGGAATTAATAATACAATGTCTGCTTTTAATGGGAAATAAAATTCGACGATAAATTAAATAATATACTTTTTCAGGTTATAGAGGATGGAAGCTCGGGGCTGGAAAAGGGAAGCTATGTAAGGTTATAAAAATCAAAATCTTCCTTTTTTCTTTGAATTTTTGTCATCATTACAGAATGAGGAACTTAATGATCTTCCAGCTTCCAGGCAAATTCTTATGCCGAATTCAAATTATTTGCTGACAACGGCAATGTCTTTTATGATTTTCTTTTCCATCATATTTTTCTGCCCAACGGTGAAGTGGTAATTATTTCCTTCTTCCGCAAACTGAATTGGCCCTGTGGGAATATCATCTGTTCTCCACTTTACAATTAAAGTAAGGTCGTTATCGTTATCAAAATCTTTTTCAGAAAACCTGAAACTGGTGCTTGTCATCGGATTATTTACATCTTCATTGAAGGTAGATTTTGCCATTTTTGGCTGCATCTGAACCATATCTTTTATTAGCAATCCGAAACGTTTACCAATGTATTTATCCTTGTTCATTTCAAATTTTCTCAGATAAGATAAAGTGTCAATTGCTTTTTTGGATGTTTCCTGAGCTTTTGTAAATCCGTTTAGAAAAAATAAAATTCCGAAAAGAAATATTTTGAACTGTATTTTCATAAGTTGATTAATCGTAAATTTTTAGAATATCAAATGTAGGTATTTTGAAAATGTACTGAAATTGCCTTTTAGTTAAAACTCTATTAAAAATATGTGTTTTAAAAACAATCAACCCAAAAGAATCAACTGTCAACTAATTATAAAAAAGGCCACCGAAAAATTCCGATGGCCAATAGTTGTACTTTTAAAAATTTAATTTCCAATCTATCTAACTATAACATTCTTAATTATAACCAAGTTACAACACCTGTTTCAACATCGTAGTTAGCGCCTACAATTTTGATTTTACCTTCAGTTTCAAGGTTTCTCAGTGTTGAACTTTGCTTGCGGATATCTTCAATCGCGCTCTTTACATTTTGTTGGTTTAATCTTTCCAACAAAGAACTGTTTTTAGACGAACGCTCTTCACCTTCTTCGATTACTTCCTTAATGATAGGATCGAAATGATTAATCAAATGATTCAAATTATCCATTCCTAAACCTTCGATTTGCGCAGCATCAAGACCTCCTTTCAGAGCGCCACATTTTGTATGTCCTAAAACAACAACCAGTTTAGAACCCGCTACATTACAACCGAATTCCATTGATCCTAAAATATCCTGATTAACAAAATTTCCTGCAATTCTGATGCTGAAAACATCTCCCAGTCCTTGGTCAAAGATCAGTTCCGCAGAAGTACGGCTGTCGATACAGCTAAGAACCACAGCAAAAGGCCATTGCCCTTCTCTTGTCGCGTTTACCTGCTCCAAAAGGTCTCTGTTTGCCTTTAAATTGTTTACGAATCTTTGGTTTCCTTCCTTTAAAAACTCTAATGCTTTTTCTGGAGTAATTGTTGACTGAGTTTCAGACGTATGTGCTTTCATATTTTTATTATTTATTATTAAATTTTACTTTTTTAAAGTTAAAAAAATTATTGAAATGAGCTTACATTGCTCTTTTATGAGTAACCAAAATGTGAGAGTCTTCATCCCTTTCATAGTCTCTGTATGAAGTTTTGAAGCCTAATAGTTCCACATTAATGTCTTCTTCTTTAGCGCGGATATTGGCAAAATCCTGTATCATTTCCAATACATCCGTCGCAATATAGGATGTTCCTCTCGCATCAATGGTTACGTTAGAATTTGCTTTTATGTTTTTTAGCGTTTTTTTAATCGCTGCTTTATTCAAAAATGAAACTTCCTCAGCCAGTTTGATATTAATTCCGTCTGCATCGTTCAGTTTTTCACGGCTTAAATAATAAGCACGTTTCATATTTCCCTGAAGAATATAGAAAACGGAAATGGCTAAACCAATTCCAACACCTTTTAGTAAGTCGGTTGCAACCACGGCGATTACCGTCGCCACAAACGGAATAAACTGGAATTTTCCTAAATGCCAGAAATGTTTGAATGTTGCTGGTTTTGCTAATTTATATCCCACCAAAAGCAAAACTGCCGCCAATGTTGCTAATGGAATCAGGTTTAAAATCATCGGAATTGATAATACACAAATTAATAGGAGAACTCCATGAATGATCGCTGATAATTTTGAAGTAGCACCTGCATTAGCATTCGCAGAGCTTCTTACGACAACTGAAGTCATCGGAAGCCCACCAATAAATGAACTGATAAGATTTCCGATTCCCTGAGCTTTTAATTCAAGGTTGGTATCTGTTATTCTTCTTTGTCTGTCTAATCTGTCGGATGCCTCGATACAAAGTAAGGTTTCAATAGAAGCTACAATGGCAATGGTTGCCCCTACGATCCATACTTTAGGATTGGTGAAGCCGTTGAAATCGGGCATTGTAACAAGATTTTTGAAATCATCAAACGACTGCGGAATAGGCAAAACAACTAAATGTTTTGGGCTAATTGCTAAAGAGCTTCCTGTCAGTTTAAAAATTTCATTTAATAAAATACCTGCAACTACAGCTACAAGAGCTCCTGGAAGCATTTTCATTCTTCTTAGCGTCGGTATTTTGTCCCAAGCTAAAAGAATTCCTACTGAAACCAAGGTTACAATAATGGCTCCCGGATGAACTGCTCCGAACAGTTCGGTAAAATAATTGAAATTGAGGCCGTTATCAAAGATAGATTCGTGACCTTCATAGTCTTTATCGAATCCCAATGCATGGGGGATTTGTTTTAAAATAATAATGATACCGATGGCGGCAAGCATTCCTTCAATAACGTTATTCGGGAAGTAATTAGATATACTTCCTGCTCGAACGAAGCCTAAAACCAACTGGATAAGCCCCGCAATAATTCCTGCACAAAGAAAAAGTTCGAATGCACCTAAATCTGTGATCGCCGTTAAGACAATCGCCGTAAGACCTGCAGCAGGGCCAGAAACCGAAATATTCGAATTACTGATCGTTCCTACTACCAAACCACCCACGATACCGGCAATGATACCTGACAATGGTGGTGCTCCTGATGCTAATGCAATTCCTAAACAAAGAGGAAGCGCTACTAAGAATACAACGAGTCCTGAAGGGAAATTCTCCTTTATTCCTCCTATTAATGATGTGTTTTTCATGATATGAAAATGCTGTGATTATAACAGGTCAGCTGTGATTAACCCATTATAAAAAGATTGGAAATTTAATTTTTAAAGCACGCGTTGATTCAATACCATCAAAATGATAATGAATACGATAAAAAATCTAACTATACTTAAAAATTAGGCTTCCGGAGGCGGAGAAAATATGCTGAGTAGGGGAGATAGATGAAAATCATCATCTATCAGTATAAAAGACCTATGCGTAAGGTCTGGCTCCGTAAACTTTACGTAATCGAATACGCTTAAAGTTTTTGGAAGTGTTTTTTCATAAACTACAAAAGAGGTTGCGTGAGAATTGGGTTCTTCCTCATTCACAATGATATTCGTACGTATTATTTTCCAGCCGAAAACTGCAGCAATACTTGGTAGTGCTGTGAAGTTTAAGACGAATAATAATGTAATAATACTCCAGAATTTCATTTTACTCTTTTTTTCGAGCAGAAAACTATTTTATTTTCCTGCTCATTACCCAATCTGAGCTTGTAAGATTGTAGATTTTTTGGATGTCTTTCAATATTTTTTCAAAATCGATCTCCAAATCAATGATCTTACCCGTTCTCAGGTCAAAAACCCAGCCGTGCACTACAGGATATTCTTCTAAAATATACCTTTCCTGTACACAGGCCATTTTTATAACGTTGATGCATTGCTCCTGAACATTGAGCTCAACAAGCCTGTCATAACGTTTTCCTTCATCTTCAATTGAATCTAATTCTGCCTGATGCAATCTGTACACATCACGAATATTTCTCAGCCAAGGATTCAATAATCCTAAATCTTGAGGCGTCATCGCTGCTTTTACACCACCGCAGTTGTAATGTCCGCAAACAATAATATGTTTTACTTTCAGATGTTCTACTGCATACTGAATAACTGCTGTTGAACTCATATCTAAAGTATTTACCACATTGGCAATGTTTCTTGTCACGAAAACTTCGCCTGGTTTGGCACCCATCAATTCTTCTGCTGTAGCTCTGCTGTCTGAACATCCTATGTATAAATAATCAGGAGTCTGCGTTTTAGCTAATTCATGAAAGAATTCAGGATTGTCTGCAACCTTAGATTCTACCCATTTTCTATTGTTTTCAAAAATACTTTCGTACGATTGTGACATACTTTAAAAGTTTAATTATTTATTTCGTTTAAATTATTTTTAAATTCAATAGACCAAATCAATAATGCAAAAATATAATTTTTGTTGAAAGATTAATCACTTTTAACAATATTTAATATTAAAATATGCTTAAAATCATATATATCAATTAATACTAAACCTTATTTTTATCATTAAAGCGTATATTTTGCCTTTTTGATAATTTAAACATCTTAAAATTCTCAGATAAAATTACGAACTCTCAGGTAGAAAACAATATTCAAACACATAAAATATTCTTAATTGTTTATAAAAAAATCAACTTATTAAAAGTTGATTTATATTTTTAAGTTATTTATTTCAATGTGTTGATTATTTTAAGATCGGTTTAAATCTTATTATTGATATAGCCTTCTGTAGCATTGCTTTTAGGATAGATTTTTCCAGGATTTCCCATCACCACAGAATCTGCCGGAACATCAAAATTAACATAAGAGTTTGGTGCAATCAAAGTATTTCTTCCGATGGTAATGCCGCCTACAATAACCGCATTAGTACCGATCCACACTTCGTCTTCAATGGTAGGAAAACCTTGAGATTTTCCCCGGTTTTGCTGGCCAATGGTTACACCTTGCGCGATATTACAGTTTTTACCGACTTTTGCTTTTGGGTTAATCACCAATGCGCCCCAATGCCCTAAATATAAACCTTCGCCAATTTCTGTTTCTGGATAAATCTGATAACCATATTTGATCTGATAATGCCTCAAAACAAACTTCCAGAAAATATTTAAACCCGGAGTTTTTAGATGCTTTTGAGATTTTCTTAAAACATAAATAAAATGAAGATTCGGATTAATACACTTTGATAAAAGCTGGAAACCTGAAAGCCATTTTCCGCTTTCTCTGTAGAAATCTTTTTGTATGATAGAATGGTTTGACATGTATTTTACAATTTATACCGCATCAATTATTTCCTGAAGATGCTTAACAGATTTTTCCAAGACAAAAGGTAGATCTGTTTGTTCTATTTCTTTTTTATAATGCTCAGAAAGGCTTTTGTCAATTAGAAATTTTTTCATTCCATCATAAATTCCATCTTCTGAATTTGGAGTAATAATTCCTAATTTTCCGTCTTGTAAAAGATCCTTAATTCCTGAAATATCAGTCGCTGAAATTGGCTTGTTTAACAGCAAAGCTTCGGCGATAATCGTTGGAAAACCTTCATGTCGTGAAGACATAATATAGAAATCTGCCTTTTTCAAATAAGGATAAGGATTGCTTCGGAAACCCAGCATTTTTGCCGTTTCCTGAAGTTCTAATTTTTCAAGTAAAGCCTGAATATTGTTGAGGTCATAACCGTCCCCAATGATGATTAACTGATGTTTTAAACCTTCATCTAAAAGCTTTTTGTGAACTTCTAATAATCTATCGTAGCCTTTTTGAGGATAAACAGTTCCCACGCTTACAAATGTCGGAATATCATTATTAAAAGGATAGTCATCAATTGAAACATTTGCCTTTTGAAGAGTATCTTGTTTATCAATCGGGTTGAAAATTTTAATAACCGACTGTTTTTCTTTGTCATTTTTGGCGAGCTTGTGCATTTCTTCCTGAAGTTTGTTGGAAATAACCAAGATTTTATCAAACTTAAAAAATTCACGGATAACCTCGGAAGTGTAATCTTTTAAATTAAAAATATCATTCTGAACCCAAATGATTTTCTTTGAATCTTTCTGTGGACTGGAAAGTATTTCTTTATACATCCCGTGAATGGCAGCCAGCTCAACATCATATTTTTTGTTCTTTAAAACAAATTTATAAAGCAATGACGGAAACCAAAGAAACATTTTCTGGTAAAGAACTCTGTAAGCCTTCACCGGAATTTCATGAGGTTTGTTGGTGGTAATCATCTCACCTTTAAGCAAATAAAAAACATTAACCCAAGATGGAACTTCTTTAATGTAAATTCCTGAATATAAATTAATTAATAAATCAACTTCATACTTATCGGGAGAAATATTTTTCAGAAAAGTCACAAGTACTTTTTCTGCGCCGCCGTGACGAAGTGAGCCTATTCGAATGAGGATTTTCTTTTTTTTCGACATCTATTTTCTTACAGGTTTATAAGTGTGAGGAAGATTTTTTTTGATGTGATCTTCTAATGCTTTACGGTCTTTTTCTAATTCTAAAGGGTAAACCGTATTGTTTGCTAACAATTTATCTCCATATTGCTCAATGGTGCAAATAAATCTCGCCGGAGCCCCAGCATACACCGAATTATCAGGAACAGAAGAGCTTACAACACTCATTGAGCCTACAATACAGTTGCTTCCAATAGAAACTCCCGGTAGAAGTACGGCGCCTTTTCCAATAAATGTGTTGTTGCCGATTTTTATTCTTCCAAATGTTCTTCCGTCTTTATATTTTTCAATTCTTTTGGTTACTCTTCCGTCGCCGCCGTGATTGATAAATGAAACACCTTCTGCGATGGTAACATTGTCGCCCATTTCAATCAGAAAACATTCTGAACCAAAGTTTGGAATGCCCTGAACATATAAATTTTCGCCAACTTTCATTCCTTGATGGATGGCAACTTTTATGGCAGCTTGTTTTACCAGATCCTGATACAGAGAACGAATTTTCAGGATAATTCTGTATAATAATATCATTTGTGAGACAATTTTAAAATTATATTTTCAACAGCATCAAAAATTTTTTGATTATCGAACTGTTCATCTATGTTTTCTAAATTTTTATTGATTTTAGCAATCAATTCTGGTTCAGTCATGAATTTTTTCATCGCTTCATACATTTCATCCGTTTCATAATTGATGAGATAGCCATTTTCTTCATGGGTAATCATTTCCGGAATTCCTCCAACATTGGTGGCAATGATGGGTTTTTGGAGAATCAAAGTATCGGCTATAATCAATGGCCAGCCTTCAGATTCTGAGGGCAGAATATAAAAATCGGCATTTTTTACATAAGGATAAGGATTTAGTAAAGATCCTAAAAATTCAAAACTTTTGGTAACGCCTAACTTTTCTGCCTGTTTTTTTAAGTTTTCTTTTTCTTCGCCATCGCCAATAACTACAATATGATGATCAAAGCCCTCTTTTAATAATCTTGCATGGGCGTCCATCAATTTATGAAATCCTTTTCTAGAATGTAGTCTTGCTACAGATGCAAAAACGGGTTTGTTGGGAAATTCAGGCTTAAATGCGTTTGCTTTTTGTCGTAGCTCATCAATTGGAATTGCATTTAAAATCACTTCATTTTCCGGTAATTTCACATCAGGAAATGTTTTTACAAAAATATCTTTTGTCTGCTGAGATCCAAAAATAAAATAATCAAACTGAGGAATCTGCCTTAAAACTGCAGGAAGTAATGGTTTGAATTTAGGAACGGTAACATCTGAGTGAAACCAGCCTATTTTCTTTGAGTTTTTATTGCTTGAATTCAAAACTGCTTCAAAAACAGCATATGTGGGAGCAATTTCAACATCATAAGTATCTTTTAAGATTTTATCTGCGATTTTAGGATTGGTTTCAGATTCTTTCAGTTTTAATCTTCTTCTAACTAACTGAACTTTTTTAATTACAGGATTTTTTGACAAATCTTCCTTTCCTTCAGTAAGATAAACTTTTCGAATGTGGGGCGGGATTTCGTTTCGCAATTCTCCCTGATTCATATTTAAACATAACGTCATCTCAAACTTTTCGCGGTTGAGATTATTCAGCATGCTTAAAACAACCTTTTCCACACCGCCCATTTCCATAGAACGGTGCCTGAAGAGGACTTTAATTTTATCGTTTTTCATTATTAGCTAAAAGCGGTTTGGATTAAAATTTTCAATTTCTTTTTAAATCGGTAAAAAATTGAGGTTTGATAATCCAGTAAGTTATAAATTTCCTTTGAATTTGTGTAGGTTTCCGGAACCTTTTTTCCGTTAATTGTTGTTAATTTTCTACGTTTCATCGCATTGAAAATTACTTGTGCAAAGTATTCTCGAGATTTTGGCCTGTTTTCATTCTGAGAAATCCCTCCGGAGTGCGTTCTGTAAAGATAATTATTTTCATTAATGAATTTTACCTTTCCCTTCTCATACATTTTCAGATATAAGTCTTGATCTTCGGCAATTCTCATGATTGTATTCATCTTTTCTGTTTGTAAATAAACATCTTTTCTGAATGAAACAAAATGTACAATGTGTACCGGGCAATTGAAAAAATACGGATCCCCATTTGGAACTTGCATTGCCAACTTGGGAATTTCTAAAGGCTGAAGATTGTCATCACATTTTACAAATTTGGAATAGGTAAGAACTACATCTTTACTTTTCGTAAAAACAGTAATACTTGAAAGAAGTGCATCGGGAGAAATACCATCATCAGGATCTACAAAACCGCAAATTTCTCCATTGGCCAATTCTATCAGTTTTGCCTTTGTAATACCAACTCCGCAGTTTACCTCATTTTCAAATAGTTTGAATCTGCTGTCATCTTTTATAAGCCCATTAATGAGCTCTAGAGAATTGTCTGTGGAACAATCATCGAGAATAATAACTTCCCAATTGGTATATTTTTGAGAAATAATTGAATCATAACAATTTTTAAAAAATTTGCCATTATTATAGTTTGCGATGAGAATTGAGAATGTCATCATTAAATAAAAGTGTGTTTTAATTACTGCAAATATGATGATTATTCATAAAATAACAGTAATGTAATTTTAGATTGGTTATTATTTTTTGGTTAAAAATATGGTATTTATGAAATATTTTACTAATAAATTTTAATTTGATTAAAATTTGATTAAAACAGAAGTAAGGTGTTGGAAATTCGATATTTAGTGAAATAAAATGCCTAGCTTTGCAATATAAAAAAATACAATGAGTGAAATAGTAAGAGTCTTCAAGACATTTGTGGCATATGTAAAACGTCCCGATCTTTACCCTGAACTTGGGAGAAAAATCATAAAAAATACGGTTAATAGAAACAATGCATTTAAAGGAAAAGAAAAGACAAATCTTTGGGCAGCCGAGAGGGCGGTTACTCAGCAGAAAGCGGTTTCAGAACTCTTTAATGTGCACAAGTTGGAATTTGAAACTGACTTTAATGAAATATTAACTATAGCTAAAAAGAGAGAAACTGAATGTCCTATTAAAATGGGCGGAGCTGGTGCGTTAGAGCTGATTTATTATGCCTGTGAATTTACAAAAGCACAAAATGTTGTAGAAACAGGCGTTGCCTACGGATGGTCTTCTTTAGCCGCACTTTTATCTTTAAAAAAGCGAAACGGAGCACTTTTCAGTTCAGATATGCCTTACTTAGCACAAGATGGAGATCAATATGTGGGATATATTGTGCCTGAAAATTTTAAAAATAGCTGGAAATTATTTAGATTTGCCGATAAAGAATCGTTACCAAAGATTTTTGCTGATTGTGCTGAGTTTCATGTAGTGCATTATGATTCAGATAAAAGCTATAATGGAAGAATGTGGGCATATGAAGAATTGTATGCACATTTGAAGAAAGGCGGCATTTTTATCAGTGATGATATTGGGGACAATTCTGCGTTTCAGGATTTTTGTGAAAATAATAGTATTGAAGCGACCATTATAGAACATGAAAAAAAATATATAGGAGCATTTATAAAGTAAT
Organism: Chryseobacterium sp. C39-AII1; assembly: GCF_039672645.1. Classification (NCBI taxonomy): domain Bacteria; kingdom Pseudomonadati; phylum Bacteroidota; class Flavobacteriia; order Flavobacteriales; family Weeksellaceae; genus Chryseobacterium; species Chryseobacterium sp. C39-AII1. The sequence goes on along the minus strand of NZ_JBDFPQ010000002.1, from coordinate 159,996 downwards.
TTCTTTATATTTATCTCCGTTAAAGAAAATCCCTCTATGCTCTTTAATTCTATAGCCTTTCTTATTTTTTTGCCAATAGTTTTTATTCTCTATTGGTGTGTATTTAATAAGAATTATAAATTTCAGAATATGCTTTTACTGGCAGCCAGTTTTTACTTTTACGGCTGTTGGGATTGGCGGTTTCTTTTTCTTCTGATGTTTTCCATTGGGTTGGATTATTTTTCCGGCATTAAAATCGAGAATAGCAAGACCAAACGGGAAGCCACAATATGGCTGGTCATCAGTATTGGGATCAATTTGGGATTTTTAGGTTTCTTTAAATATTATAATTTCTTTATCGAAAACTTTGCCGAATTATTAAAAGCATTCGGTTTCGGAGTCAATATGTGGATTTTAAAAGTGATTTTGCCGGTTGGTATTTCATTCTATACATTTCATGGGCTTTCGTATGTGATTGATGTGTATAAAAAACGTATTCCGGCAGAAAGAAATTATGTAGATTATGCCGTTTTCGTTAGCTATTTTCCGCTTTTGGTGGCTGGGCCTATTGAGAGAGCAACGCATTTACTTCCTCAAATTCAGGTGAAACGATCTTTCGATTATCAAAAAGCAAAAGACGGAATGGCGCAGATTCTTTGGGGATTTTTCAAAAAAATGGTGATTGCCGATAATTGCGCTCCGATTGTTAACGAAATATTCAATAATTATCAAACCGAAAGTGCAAGTAATCTCGCGTTGGGAGCCGTTCTTTTCGCTTTCCAGATCTATGGAGATTTCTCAGGATATTCAGATATTGCCTTGGGAACTTCAAGATTATTTGGAATCGAATTATTAAAAAACTTCTCTTATCCGTATTTCTCACGAGATATTGCCGAGTTTTGGAGAAGATGGCATATTTCACTTTCTTCATGGTTCAGAGATTACCTTTATATTCCGCTAGGAGGGAGCAAGGGAGGATTGTGGATGAAAATTCGGAATACTTTTATCATCTTTTTAGTCAGTGGTTTTTGGCACGGCGCGAATTGGACTTTCATTATTTGGGGCGGACTAAATGCCGTATTTTTCCTCCCGTTATTGTTGGCTGAAAAGAACAGACATAATCTGGAAGTTGTTGCCATGGGGAAAATTATTCCTTCTTTCAGAGAGGTTTTCAGTATTCTTCTTACATTTACATTAACGTGTTTTGCGTGGATTTTCTTCAGAGCAGAAAGCGTTTCTCATGCCATTGGTTATATTAAAGGTATTTTCAGTCAAAGTTTATTTTCGTTTCCGACCGAATTCCGTCCGGTTTTATTCTGGCTTGTCATTTTTATGCTCGGAATGGAATGGATGAACAGAACGCATGATTATGGTTTAAAAATTCAGGAAAAAAAACCAATTGTTCAGGCTGTTATTTATATTGTAGTAGCATATTTAGTGTTGAATTTTGCCAATTTCGGAAGTAATGAATTTATTTATTTTCAGTTTTAAATGAAAAAGTTTCTTTCCATCTTATCCCTGTTTGTCGCCATTATGTTTGTAATTGGCTTGATAAAACTTGCTATTAGCCCGAATACAAATTATTCATATCCTTTTTTGAATGCGAAATTAGATTATCTTAAAAAACATCCTGAATACAATTTATACTTTATTGGAAGCTCAAAAGTGAATGATCAAATTGACAGTAAGTTGATTGATGAAAAGATAAAAGGTATAAAATCCTACAATTTAGGTGCAAATGCGGGTTTTAATCTTGAAAATTTTCAGACGTTGGAATATGTTTTACAAAATCCTTCTTTTAAACCTAAATATATTGTGCTGGAGCTTCAGGATAAAATAAATATTACAAGACAGAACTTAAAAACTGAAAGAAGTTTCGGAGCTTTTAATTATGAAAATACACTTTTTGCAATGAAATTTCAGAAAGAGGAACATGATTATAAACAAGTTGTTTTGTCAGCTGCTTCTTTTGTGTTAAATGTTTTTCATTTTAATAAATGTCACGACGAAAGAACAATTAGTAATGCTTACGATATCTCTGTAGATCAAAAACAGGGTTTTTCTGCATTAGAATACAGCGTGGTGCCAAGAATGAAGGAAGCGAAACTGAAAGAGGTTATTAAGACCAGATTAGAAAAATATCATGCAGATAACGAAAAGCATGTTCCAAATAAAATTTTAGTTGAAAAAATTAATGAATTGGCGGAAAAATGTAAGAAGAAAAATATTCAGCTAATCATGTTTATCCCTGGGCCTGCAGAGCCGGATGCGAAGAAACTTTTAGTATATCAAAATGTGTTGAAAGTTCCTGTGATAAGCCTTGTAAATCCTGATGCATATCCTGAGTTTTATCAATATGAAAACAGATGGGATACGGGGCATCTAAATGAAAAAGGATCGAGGATACTTTCTGCAAAAATGGCTCCGTTGCTGGAAGAAATTTTAGACAAAAAATAGAGTTATTTTCACATTAAGATTTAATTAAAGAACGACCAGGGTTTTGTAAATGATTGAGATAAGTCGTATTTTGCAGCCTTAAACATAAACCTATGATGAAAACATTCACTCAATTAAAGAAAAATATAGGTAAAAAGCCACAGGGGTTAAAAACAATAAAGGTAGCCTTGTTGGGTGATACAGCAACCCAGTTTCTTAATGTTGCACTGAAGGGCTCGGCGGTAGATCATGGCTTTGATTTGGATGTTTTCGAAGCAGATTTCGGTCAGATCTCCAGACAAATTTTAGATCCAACTTCAGAATATTACGAGTTTCAAGCCGATTATACGATCATTTTCGAATCTTCACATAAACTATTAAGTCAGTATTACAAGTCTTATAATTCTCAATTAAGTTTTGCCGAAAACAAAATCAACTACGTAGAAGAGTTATACGAAACTATTCAAAGTAGAACAAAAAGTAAGGTAATTTATTGTAATTTTCCGGGGATTGACAATCAGGTTTTTGGAAATTTTGCCAATAAAGTAGAATCATCTTTTGTTTTTCAACTAAATAAATTGAATTATCTTCTTTCCGCTCAAGTCGGAATCAATAAAAGTAATTTTTTCATCGCCGATCTTGTTTCACTTCAAAATAAATGGGGCAGAAATTTTATGTTTTCTCCCAATATTTATGTGAATACAGAAATGGTTCTTTCATTGGATGCGTTGCCAATTGTGGCAAATCATGTGATGAGCATTATTTCTTCTATTCAGGGTAAATTTAAAAAATGTGTAATTCTGGATTTGGATAACACCACTTGGGGCGGAATCATTGGTGACGATGGTTTAGAAAAAATTCAGATCGGAAGTTTAGGCATTGGAAAAGCTTTCACCGAATTTCAATATTGGGTAAAATCTTTACAGAAAAGAGGAGTTATTGTTGCTGTTTGTAGCAAGAATGATGAAGATAAAGCGAAAGAGCCATTCGAAAAACATCCTGATATGGTGCTAAAGCTTGATGATATCGCAGTTTTCGTTGCGAATTGGGATAACAAGGCAGATAATATCAGAAAAATTCAAAGTATTCTGAATATAGGGTTTGATTCTATGGTTTTTCTTGATGACAATCCGTTTGAAAGAAATATCGTAAGAGAAAATCTTCCTGATGTTTGCGTTCCGGAACTTCCTGAAGATCCAGCAGAATATCTTGAATATTTATACAGTTTAAACCTGTTCGAAACGGCAAGTTTTTCTGAAAATGATGCTGAAAGAACAAAACAATATCAGGTAGAAGCACAACGGGCGATTGCTTTGGAAAGCTTTACCAACGTAGAAGATTTCCTGAAAAGTATGAATATGGTTTCGGATGTTCAGGAGTTCAATAATTTTTCAAAACCGAGAGTTTCTCAGTTAACGCAACGTTCCAATCAGTTCAATTTAAGAACGATAAGATATACAGAACAAGAAGTCGAAAATCTAATGAATTCCGAAGATCATCATACGATTTCTTTCACACTAGAAGATAAATATGGCGATAACGGATTGATTTGCGTGATTGTTCTTGAAAAGAAAGATCAGGAAACACTTTTCATCGATACTTGGCTGATGAGTTGCCGTGTTTTAAAGCGCGGAATGGAAGATTTTACATTAAATACCATTGTAGATATCGCCAGAAAGAACGGTTTTAAATACGTGGAGGGAGAATATATTCCAACATCTAAAAATCAAATGGTTGCCGATCATTACGGTCGATTAGGATTTGATGTTCAGGAAGATAAATGGATTTTGAATGTAGATCACTATCAAACTAAAGAAGTTTTTATAACAAATAAATAATTCTAAATTTTAATAACGCATTATGGATAGAAATGAGATTTTAACTAAGCTTACGAATGTTTTTCAAGAAGAATTGGATAACGAAGAAATTGTATTAAACGCTGAAACGACTGCAGATGATATTGAAGAGTGGGATTCTCTTTCTCACATTCAGCTGATTGTGGCTGTTGAAAAGGCTTTCGGGATTCGTTTTACATCTTCAGAAATCCAAAGTTGGAATAATGTCGGTGAAATGGCAGATTCTATAGCTTCGAAATTATAATGAAATTTCATCACGTTGGGGTTGCCTGTAAAGATGTACAGGCAGAACTCCAAAATATCAGAAAGCTTCATAAAATTGTTGAAGAAACTGCCGTGGTTTTTGATCCTAATCAACAAGCAGAACTTTGCATGGTGACGGTTGAAGATGGTTTAAATATCGAATTTGTTTCGGGAAAACCTGTTGAGAATCTTTTGAAAAAAAGAATTTCTTACTACCATATTTGTTATGAGGTTGAAGATATTAACGCAACCATAGAACATCTTACACAAAATGGAGGAATGTTGATCTCTCCGCCCAAAGAAGCTATTCTTTTCAATAATCGAAAAGTAGCTTTTTTGATGCTTCCTTATGGAATTGTTGAACTTTTAAACGCGAATTGATGCAGTTTACATCATTAGTATTCATTCTTTTTTTCTCAGTTGTTTTTGCTGTCTACTGGTGGGTTTTAGGTAAAAAACTTAAAGCACAGAACGTATTTTTACTATTGGCCAGTTATATTTTTTATGCCAATTGGGATTGGAGATTTTTAATACTTTTGATTACAAGCTCGGCAATTAGTTATTATTTAGGATTAAAGATTTCTGAAAGTCAAGAGCCTAAACGAAAGAAATTATTAGTCAATCTTGGGCTTCTTTTTTCTATCGGGACGCTGTTTTATTTTAAATATTTCAATTTCTTTATAGATTCTTTTGCCGATTTATTTAATATTAAAAGCACACTTACGTTAACGATCATCCTTCCTTTGGGTATCAGTTTTTATACTTTTAGAATGATTAGTTATCTTCTTGATATAAAGAATAATAAATTGAAAGCAGAAACCGATGCGTTGGCTTTTTTCAATTATATTGCGTTCTTTCCGAGTATGACTTCCGGGCCGATTGATAAAGCTGGATTATTGTTGCCTCAATTAAAAAAAGAAAGAGTTTTTACGGTTGAAAACGGTTCAGATGCGGCGAGACAAATTCTTTTAGGAGCATTTAAAAAGTTAGTGGTTGCCAATAGCATTACACCGATTACTCAAGAAGTATTTCAAAATTACGATCACCTTTCAGGAAGCACAGTTGCTTTCGGGGTGGTATTGTTTCTTTTTGAAATGTATGCCGATTTTTCAGGATATTCTGATATGGCGATTGGTTTTGCAAAATTATTAGGTTTTAAAATCACGAAAAACTTTGCTTTCCCATTGTTTGCGCAAAATATTGCAGATTACTGGCGAAAATGGCATATTTCACTAACTTCTTGGTTAACGGAATATGTTTTTACACCCTTGGTTATTCAGTTTAGAGACTATGAAAAGAAGGGATTAATTGCCGCTATTATTTTGAATTTTATATTAATTGGAGCTTGGCACGGACCGAGATTTACCTTTGTATTGTTCGGATTACTTCACGGACTTTATTATGTTCCTTTGATTTTAAAAGACAAATTAAACAAGAAGAAAAAATTTACCAAATCTATTCCTACGCTTCCGGAATTTGGAAATATTATGCTTACAATGACTATGGTTTGCTTTGCTTTAGTTCTTTTTGTGGCACCGAATCTTACAGACGCTTTCGGAATGTATGGCAGAATTTTCAGCCTTTCATTATTCTCGATTCCGAAATTTATTCAGGTTAAAATTTTAGGATTAATAGGAATCATTATTTTGATAGACTGGTTGAATAAAGATAAAGAACACGGTCTTGAAATCAGCCGTTTCAAGCCTGTTACGAGAAGACTATTTTACATTTTCCTGATTTTTATGATCATGTATTACGGTGTATTTGGAAATGGAAGTTTCATCTATGAACAGTTTTAATATGAAGAAGTTTTTAATTAAAATATCGTTTTATATTGTAGGAATTGTGGCCGTTCTACTGTTCTTGGGAACTTATGCAGACGGCAATACAGATGATAATTACAGACATTACATTGGGCCAAGTCCTTCAAATATGATCTTGGGAGATTCCCGCGGCGGCCAGGCTTTAGTTCCGGACGTTTTGGACGAAAAATTTAAAGGTAAAACATTTAATAATTTCGCTTTAAATATTGGAGATTCGCCTTACGGACAGGTTTATCTTGAAGCCTTAAAGAAAAAAATAAATCCTGATACGAAAGACGGAATTTTTATTTTAACGGTTGATCCTTGGTGTTTTTCAATGGATAAAAATCTAGAAAATTCAAAAGAAGATCCGGATAAAAATTCTCCTCTGGCAGATATGAATTTTTTCAACATGACTCCGAATTACGAATATCTTCTAAAACATTATTCCCGAAGTTGGTTTAATATTTATAAAGAAAGAGAAGAAGTTGGAAAATCTGTGACCTATCTGCATAAAAACGGCTGGATGGAAGTAAGTGTAGATGTACATCCGGATAGTGTAAGCGCAAGAGCGGTAAAGAAGATTGAAGGCTATACAGATTTAATGAAGAATCAAAAAGTATCACCCTTTAGAACGAAGGGCTTTGTTGATATGATTCAATACCTGAAGAATAAAGGGAGCGTTTATATTGTAAGAATTCCGGCTTTTGGTGGAATGATGAAACTTGAAGATCAATACGCGCCTGATTTCAGCGAAAAAATAGAAAATATCGCCCAAAAAAACGGAGTAAAGTTCTTCGATTTATCTAAAAAACCGGATGATTATATTTACACAGACGGAAACCACATGTATAAAGAATCTGGTAAAAAGTTTACAGCTCAGATTGCTGATTCTATCTTGTTGGATAAGAGAAAGTTAAAATAAATTCTTTCTGAAATTAATATTAAATAATCCCGAACGTATACTTGGATAATCTGTAATCAGATATTTCCCGATCATTCCCCATTTTTTAATTTTTGGAGCCAAAGCGATCTCGAAACTTCGATGCATTCTGTTGATATGAGTTTTTACATTTTCAGGTAGTGTTTCTTCGTTTTTAGCCCAATTATTAAGCTCGTTCCACAGTAAAACGCGGGTTGTTGCAGGGTTTATTTTGCCTGAATTCACCTTTGTTATTCTATTATTTTCATGTACGCCTCTCATGGCCACAGCTTGGTCTAAAATGCCAGGATAAAGATCGAGGTAATAGGAGAGTCTGAAAAGAAATTCACTGTCCTGATGAAGCTTTAAATTTGTTTTAAAAAAATCCTTCATCTTCTGTAAAGATGTTTTGCGTATAGTAAGCGCATCTAGCGTAAACTGCCCGAAAGTTCCTCGCATGTGTATTTGTCCCGGAAATACATCTTTTGGATGATGCTTTTTATAAACAGTGGTTAAACGATCTTCATATTGATTATAATATTGTTCTTTTGCCTTTTCAGAATAATACTGAACGCCAATAGCTCCGTAAATACCTTCTACTTCAGGATTTTTGAACATTTCTTTTTCTGCATCAAATCTGTTGGGTAGATAATAATCATCTGCATCCAAAAAGGCAATAAAATCTCCGGTCGCTTTTTCAAGACCTAAGTTTCTTGAAGCTCCCGCACCATGATTTTCTTGATCAGGATGTTGAAAAAGCTTTACTTTTTCATGCTTTTGGGCTAATTCCTGACAAATTTTTAGGGCGTTATCCGGCGATTTATCTTCAATTAAAATAATTTCGAATACTTCTTCAAACTGCAAAGCAGATTCTACAGCCTGAGAAACGTATTTTTCGGCATTATAAACGGGAACGATGACAGATATTTTCATTAATATAAATTTAACTTAAAATATCGAATGTCTGAAATTAATATTATATAATCCTGAGCGAATACTTTTGTAGTCGGTGATGAGGTATGTTGCAATCATTCCGTATTTTTTGAATCTTGGAGCAATGGCAATCTCAAAACTGCGATGCATTCTATGAATATGAATTTTCACATTTTCCGGCATAGAAGGCTCGTTTTGTGCCCATTGATCTAATTCTTTCCACAAAAAAACACGCGTTGTTGCAGGATTTATTTTAGCAGAATCTACTGTTGTAATTCTGTTGTTTTCATGAATACCTCTCAGAGCCACAGGCGTTTCGTTAATTCCTGTATACAATTTTAAGTAATAAGCTAATCTCACAACAAATTCAGAATCCTGATGGAGTCGGAGAGAGGTTTCGAACATTTTATGAATCTTCAACATTGAAGATTTTCTTAGCGTTAAAGCATCCAAATGAATCAATCCAAAAGTTCCTCTAAAATGAACTAATCCTTGATAAACATGCTCTGGCTCAGTTTTTTTATATACAGTATCCAATTTGTCTTGATAAATAGGATAATATTGTTCTCTCGCTTTTTCCGAATAATATTGAACACCAGTAGCTCCGTAAACGCCTTCTACTTTAGGATTTTTAAACAAATCTCTTTCCGCATTAAAACGATTGGGTAAATAAATGTCATCTGCATCTAGAAATGCAATAAAATCTCCGGTTACCTTTTCCAAACCCAAATTTCTTGAAGCTCCTGCCCCGTGATTCCCTTTGTCAGGATGTTGATAAAGCTTTACCTGATTATATTTTTCCGCTAATTTCTGACAAACTTCCAGCGCATTATCGGGCGATTTGTCTTCAATTAAAACAACTTCATAGACTTCTTCAAACTGCAAAGCCGATTCCACAGCTTGTGAAACATACTTTTCAGCATTATAAACGGGAATGATGACGGATATTTTCATACTTATCGGTTGAGATATGTAAAACGATATTGTGTTTTTAAAATAAGCGGGTTTTTGATGACCTCTAAAAAGATGTTTGAATATTTGTTCAATCCTTTTTTCAGCGCCAGATCAAATGATTTATAAGTTAAATAAATTTTAGCTTTAGCCTCAGATGATAAGGCGTTTGCTTTAGCCCAATCATTCATTGAGGTCCAAAGTAGCAGCTGTCTTTCATTGTATTGAGGTGAATATCTTACAATTTTTGTAATTCTGTTATTGTCATGAACACCTCTTATAGCAATAGCTTTATCTATAATTCCGGATTTCAGATGACAATGAAATGCCAGTTTAACAATGAAATCTGAGTCCTGATGTACACGAAGTTTTTCGTTAAAGCGTAAATTATTCTTTTCTAAAGCTGATTTTCTGATAGTTAAGGCATTCAAATGAAAAAAAGTTCCGAAGACTTTGGGAGTTAAGCCCAATAATCCCAAAAATACGTCATTGCCTTCTGCTGGAAAATTTACTGTAGTTAAAGAAATATTTTTAAATTTTTCTTCAAATTCTTTTCTACCTTTTTCGGTTAAATATTCTACGCCAATTGCGCCAAATACTCCCTCAATTTTTTCATCTTTAAAAATTTCTTTTTCTGCATCAAAACGATTCGGAAGATAATAATCATCAGAATCTAAAAATGAAATAAATTCGCAATTTGCTTTTTCTAATCCTAAATTTCGGGTAGCTCCTGCGCCATGATTTTCTTTGTCGGGATGCTGATACAATTTAATCCGTGAATCTTTCAATATCAACTTTTGACAAACCTCTAAAGAATTGTCGGTAGATTTATCTTCAATTAAAACGATTTCCTTTACTTCGTTTAATTGCAAGACAGAATCTACAGCTTTTTCTAAAAATTCTGAGGCATTATAAACAGGGATGATTACCGAAACATTCATGCTTTGCTGTATATGGATTTTAATTTTTCACTGAAGATATCAGGATCATGGTTCTTTTTAATTCTTTCAACTGAATTTTTTGATTTTTCTTTCAATTGTTCAGGATTGGCAAAGATATCTTCTATAATATTCTCAAGTTGAGATTTTATGGCTTTTTTAAGCTCTTCTTTTTGTTCATCTGTATAATAAAGCGCCTGCTTCAGACGATTTTGAGGAATATTGATTAACCAACCACAATTTTCATTATTAATTTCCGGTAAAGCCCGAATGTCTGTCGTGATTACAGGAACTCCCGCAGCCTGCATTTCGAGAACCGAAAATCCGTAGGTGTCTGACCAAGTGGGCAACAAACCGAAATGAGATTCTTTGATTAATTCTAAAACCTTTTCATTCGGAATATTTTCAAATAAAGTGATCCAGTCTTCTTTTTTCAAGAGTTCTTTGGTTTCCTGAGCTTCTTTTTCAGAAACTTTGGTTACGTAATTATCCGTTTTAAAAGATGAAATAATCTTCAGTTTAAAATTATATTTTGACTTTAGTTTTCTTAAAACGTCTACCATTTCTACGCCGCCTTTCAGGTGAAATTGTGTTCCGACAAAAATTAAATTGAATGTTTCAATATTGTTATAAATATTCGAACTGTCTCTTGGAATAATTTCCTGAGGCGGATGTATTACCGTAAGTTTAGCTTCAATCTGATCTTTAAATTCAGGATAATGCTTTAAAAGTTCTAGCTGAATATTGGCAGAAGCCTGTGAAATAGAAACTATTCCCAAACAATTTTTTTTGGCAATTTGTTTCAGCCCATCTGCTGTTTTTGAGTTTTTTATATGTTGAGGTTCAGTTTTTTGATGATCGTTTCTTGTTTCCAAAAAACGCGGAACCAATGTTTCAAAAGAAACCACCCACTTTTGAGACGAATAATTGATGTCATTATAAAGATGCAGAACATCAATTGTAGGTTTTTGATAAAAGTAGTATTTTCCTTCGATATTTGATTTTTTTCGAAAGATTAAGTTTTTTACTGTCGACAATGAATGAAAAAGATTGTTGTTATTTCTCAGAAAGACATACTCACAGCCGGAAACTTTATCTAAAATATTCCTTCTGATGGGGTAATCATTTTTTGTCAATCCTATTTTCATGCTATTGTAAGTGCTTTTTATTGTTTTTAAACCAAAGTGCAAGAATTAATAAATTCCAGTGCTGAAGTTGCCTGTTAAGTTTTTTTTGAACTTCATTAAAATCAAGATATTCAAAAATATAGCTGTTTTTATTTTCTAGTAATTCTTTACTTAAAGCTTGTAACTCTGGTTCCTTAAACCATTCGCTTACAGAAGCTCCGAAGCCATTTTTTCTGCGTTTGGCGATTTCTTCTGTCCATGCCTGTGAATAAGCCTTTCTCAGAATAATTTTATCCTCCGTAGAATTCACTTTATATTGCGAAGGAAGCTGAATGCAAAATTCAGCAAAATCAATATCCAAAAACGGAATTCTCACCTCTACAGAATTATACATAGAGGTTCTGTCGCCTTTCAACAACATATTGGCGGGAACGTATTTTTCCAGATCAATTCGCATCAAATCATTGTAGTTTTCATTAGTTGGAGTGAAGCTGAAATCTTGCCCCGGAACTTCTTCCTGAATTCCTAATTTTTTTATTTCGGCAACCGTAAAATGGTTTCTTACTTTGTTTTGATGATAATCTAACGTGTCTTTATATTCTGCTCTATGACGTCTTTCTGAACCAATTTCTCTGAATTTTCCTGCTAAAAGAAACATTTTAGACAAATAATCGGGGTAATATCCTTTTTCAGAAATATTGATGTTATATCGATAGAAACTGTACCCACCGAACAACTCGTCTCCCACATCCCCGGAAAGAATAACCTTCAGATCTTTTGACGCTTCTTTAAAAATAAGGTGAGTTGGAAGCAAAGAAGTATCCATTAAAGGTTCGTCCATATAAGAATACACTTCCTGAAGGGTTTCAGAAATTTTCTGTTTTCTGTCTAAAAGAATATGGTGATCGGTCTTGTATTTATCGGCAATGGCTTGTGCATAAGGCATCTCATTTAAATCACCGCTTTCATAGCCATAAACAAGGGTCTTGATATTCTCTTTATACTTGGATGCCACAGCTACAATGGTGCTGGAATCTAAACCTCCCGAAAGAAATGAACCTACGGGAACATCGGCAATTAACTGTTTTTTCACTGCATTATCCAAAAGGTATTTAAACTTTTCGATGCTTTCCTCCAAACTTAATTTAGAATCCTGAGTAGGAATTTTCCAATATGGTTTTATCTCAAACTTGCCATCTTTTAACACTAAAGTATGGGCAGGTTTTAGATTGAAAATATTTTTATAAACCGTTTTGTGAGGATGAATGTAGCCGTTCTTTAAATAATACGCAATTTGTGCTTTATCAATTTCAGGTTTTATCAATCCGGTCGCAAGAATCGCTTTGATCTCGGAGGCAAATATGAATTCTCCGTTTTGTCCGATTGCGTAATAAAAAGGTTTTTCTCCAAAACGATCTCTGGCGCAGAATAACTCCTGTTTTTTTTCATCCCAAATAGCAAAGGCAAACATTCCTGGAAGATCATGAATGAGGTCTTTTTGTTTTTTCTGGTACATGGCCAAAATCACCTCTGTATCAGAGCCTCCACGAAAAGGGTAATCCGAATATTGATTTTTAATATCCTGGTAACCATAAATTTCACCATTCAGAACAATACATTCTTTCTTTGTGCTGGAAAACATCGGTTGCTTACCATTTTCAGATAAATCAATGATAGAAAGTCTGCGATGTCCCAAAGCGGCATTCTCAAAAAATTCATGATCTGCAGCATCGGGACCACGATACTCCATGGCATCGGTCATTTTCTGAATTTCAGATTGATAGTTTCGGGCGTTTTTTGTTATGATTCCGGCGATTCCACACATGGGCGTTTTGTTATTTTTTTTGAAATTGAGCAGGAAGATACAATGTGAATCTGCCTGTTTTTACAACTTTATATTTTTCTGGATGATTTACAAATTTTAAAGGTATAATTTCTTTTGGACTGAAAGGATAATCATTACTTTCAATGTAAATGTAGTCATCTGGTGTTTTACCAACTTTTTTTATAATATAATTGATGTAATCTTTTAATGTAAAGTAATAGTAAATAGGTGGTGTTGCATCCAACATATACAAATACCCCATTAAATGATTACTGGAATATATTACGTTCGGTTGGTTTTCCAGATAAGGTCGCAAGTCATCCAAATCTTTCTTTCTGCCTTTGTCTAAATAAAGGTCATATCCGTTTACTTTCACCTTCTCATTTTGTTCGGTAAAAACAAAATCTTTCCAGCCTTTTTCTGTAAGACGCGCCGGAAAAGTAACGATTAAGAAAATTAACACGATTGAATAACCCGCTATCCAATAGATATTTCGATATAATTTAATAAAGCAGATAAGAGTAAGTAAAAAATAATAAACTATATAAACATGTAGACGCAAATGGAACCATGTTTGAGATCCAAATGTTAAACCATACGGGATTACCAAAAGAAGTGTAATGAGATATTTATTGGCTATTGGCTCTTCCTTCATTAACCAGAATCTAAGTACAAGTAAATGGGTAAATAGAATTTGCATGATGTAACCGTATTCTAAAAAAAAGAAATAAGTGATTACAGTTAATATCCCCGTTACAGCCACTATTTTCTCTAGAATACTAATTGACTTTAAAGAAAACTTTGCTTTTTTTAAAAAGAAATAAGCAATGGCTACTGGTAAAATTGCATTCAAGAAAAGATATACAAACCAAAGAACCATAAATCTTTTTGAATGCTGCTTTCTGTGGAATGTAAGATATTCTTTTAAAAATTTGAATTGATCTAAAAAATTTTCTGTGGTATCCATCGTAGTGAAATAAATGATAATACCAATTGAAAAACCAGCAAGATAATACAAAGAATTTGTTATCCTTTTTTCTTTATCTGCCAACCATAAAAATAATGAAATAGGGATTAATACAACTACGTGAGAGTTTCCATCAAACAAAATAAAAGATAGGATAAACCCAGCAAATAATATAATGAATTGCTTTTTTAGTATAAATGAAATGAGAATTAATGACAATCCTATATTGACCAGAATTGTATTTCCTATATATTGTTGTAAGGATAGATTAGTAATACTCCAAGTATGGAAAGCAACGAATATACCTATTAAACTGAAAACAAATATATATTTATTGATTTTGAAATATTTGAAGACGCAGAAGTACAGAATAAAATTACTTAGGATAAGAGTAGTCGTGGTATTTATTCTGAAACGATGAATGTCCGGGGTATACAGGAACTTAAAAATTCTGAAATAATTAGTTCTGTCAAAGCTCAAATATTCTCCTTTATTTTTAAAGTAAGAAAGATAATAAGCTTCGTCATTAAAAATAAATCCTTTACCTAAATTGGCATAGGTAATGTAGCCCAAAAATACTGTCCCAATAATAATAATTACTGAGAAAATTTTATAGATATCTATTTTTTGAATAAACTTCATACAATAGGTATTATTTTTCACATTCAAAAATGAATGCAGATGCAATATTTTTACTTAGCGGATGATATTGTAAGATAACATCTAGGAATTTAATAGGGAAAGTAAGGCACATTACAATAATTAATAAAATATTGTGTAAAGGCTTAATTCCGAATGAAAAAAGCATGACCACCCATTCCTGCAATTGCCAAAGCATACCACCTGTTGGGCTGATTGAATGTATTTTAAGATTATTAAACTCCTGAAATTGTACTTTTATTCCTTCATAAGTAAATCTTTGAAAATCGTACGGAGACGCGTGAAAACCTTGCATAAAAGGAATTTCGCATAATAACTTTCCACCAGGTTTTAGTACTCGATGAATTTCTGCTATTACAGCCTGAGGATTAGGAACGTGTTCTAAAACTGCAATATTAATAATCTGATCTACAGAATTATCCTTAAAAGGTAGCTTTGTAATGTCGCAAACTACATTTACAGGATTATAAGGTATAAGATCTACATTTATAATATCTTCTCTTAAATCTGTATAGCCACTTCCTAAATTTACAATTACCTTATCAGAATTTTTTGTCTCCTTTAGTAATTTCTTTAAAAAATAATATCTGGATGGATAAAGCGGAGCAATAATATATATTAATAGCTCATATAACCATACATATTTTTTAAAAAATGTTTTAATTTTATCGAGGGAATCAGAAACGATATCTTCATTAAATTCCAGAAATACAAATTTTCCATCTTTGTATTCATAGTTTTGGCCGGCTGCAATAATTGATTGTATTTTTTCTTTCATTTTTGAATTTTCTTAATAATTAACAGTTTATAAAGTCTTTGTAATGGGGGTTACAGATAAGTAGTATACAGTTTTTTTAAATATTCTTCGGGTGATATTTTACTAAAGAAGTCTTTTGTGCTATCTTCAAAATCAATATCATAATACGAGCCTTCATTTACAACTTCATACATTAGTTTTTTACCTAGATGGTTTTCTAAAGGAGTAATGACCTCGGTTAAAGAAAACTGGTAAGGATATACTAAATTGAAAATTTTATTTTCTATTTTATTTTCATGAATAAATAGAGCTACATCATTTACACCAATAAAAACTCTTTTTGCTTTGCCATGTACTTTAATTGTTTTTCCTTCTTCAATAGAATTTTTAAGATAATTGATTAAAGTATTGTTATTTCCTCCTTTCCCTACAGCATTTCCAATTCTGAAAATAGCATATTCTTGACAAGACTCTGAAATTATTTTTTCCATGTTGAGCTTATGCATTACATAGTGGCTTTCAGTTTTTGAAGAATCATACACACTGCAAGTTGAAAAATAAATCAACTTTTTATTAGGGTATTTCTCAATTGTTGAATGAAGGAGATCAAGTTCTCGTTGGAATTCAGATGCTTTGGTTTCTAACGAATTAGAAACTCCTGAAGCGAAAAATATTATATTCTCATCATCAAAAGACCTGAATGCATTTGCTAAAATTCCGTTACCAATAATCATACGTTGATCGTTTTTTCAATAATAGTGTAAGGTCTGTTTCTTACTTCGTTATAAATTCTGTAAATATATTCGCCAATTAATCCTAAGCTAATTAGCAATATAGAATTAAAAAATGCCATTATTATGATTATAGTTGTATAACCGGGCACCTCAATTTCATTTTTTAAATACCTTACAAGAGTAAATATTGTAAAGAGAATAGAAATTAAAAGCCCAAGATTTCCTAAAATACTGATAATTTGTAAAGGTAAAGATGAAAAAGAAAAAATACCGTCTTTTGCTATTTTTATAAGTTTTTTTAGTGAATATCCAGATTCGCCCTCCACTCTTCCGCTTCTTTCGTAACGTAGCCCAAGTTGCTTAAACCCTACCCAAGCTCTAATACCTCTCAAATAAGGATTTTGCTCATTTAAAGTAAGCATTTTATCTTTTACATTTTTTGTCATCACACAGAAGTCTCCAGAATCTAAAGGGATTTTGGTATCGCTTATTGAATTTAAAAATCTGTAAAAGCTGCCATAAGCCAGTTTTTTTAACTTGTTTTCTTTTCTTTTTTCCCGGATGCCATATACTACTTCATATCCTTTATCTAGTTCATCAAAAAAACGTGGAAGAAGTGATGGGGGATCCTGAAGATCATCATCTATAATGGCTATATAATCACCAGTTGCATAGCTAAGACCTGTTTTTACAGCAATTTGATGTCCGAAATTTCTCGAAAGTTTAATTGCTTTTATATAGGGATATTTATCAGATAAAGCCTCTATTACTTCGAAACTTCCGTCTGGGCTTCCGTCTTCCACCAAAACAAGTTCCAGATCCCAATTTGATATCTTTCTTTGGTCATCCACTGCCTCCAAAGTTTTATACAAAAATTTAGAAGAATTGTAGACAGGAATAATGAGGGAAATTTTTTGATGCATAGTGTTTTTTATCTTAGTGTTTATAATTTTCAAAAATATAAAAAAAATATTTGAATAATTAAATGATCTTGTAGTATATAACCATTTTAAAGTCTGTTTTTTAAAGCAAAATATTGATACCTTGTTTTCAATAATTTGGGGTTTGCTAATGCTTTAAATGCATAATTTATATACTTTGCTACACCTTGTTTTTGAGAAATGTAAGCGCAAATTCCTTTTAACTTAAACATTTCTGTAATATCTTCGGGTAATTTTTCCTCTTTTGCCCAAGAATATAGCGAGTTATAGAGCTTTTCCTGATTGATGTAATATTGCTTTGATCTATTCTGAACCGATGAAAAAGTATTATTCTCATGTCCTGTTCTTATTGCAACCGCTTTATCTATAAAACCTGATTTTAAATTACAGTGATAAGACAATTTCACAATGAAATCCTTGTCTTCATGCATTCTCAAGCTTTCGTTGAGCCTTAATTTTGGATTTTCAATCGCTGATTTTCTGAGGGTTGTAGCAATAAGTGAAAAAAAAGTTCCGAATGTAGGATCAATCTGAATAAGACCATTAAAAACCTCTTTACCTTCTGCCGGATGATGAACGGTAGTTAAACCAGTATCATTGATCACAGAAAGGTATTTCTGTTTTCCGGCTTCTGTTACGAATTCTACACCAATAGCTCCGAAAACTCCGTCAATATCTGGGTTTTTAAGACATTCTCTTTCTGCATCAAACCTATTAGGAAGATAATAATCGTCGGCATCCAAAAATGCTACAAATTCCTGTGAAGCGAGATCCATACCCAAATTTCGTGTAGCTGAAACACCATGATTTTTTTTGTCTTCATGCTGAATCGTCTTTACTAGAGGGTGCTTTTCTGCCATTTGCTGACAGATTTGTAATGAGTGATCTTTCGAGCCATCATCTATCAATAAAACCTCTTTCACTTCAGGAAACTGAATCACAGATTCTACCGCTTTCTCGATAAATTCTTCGGCGTTGTAAACAGGTATGATAACGGTTATCGTCATATTTTACAGAATTTCGTCTTTCAGTGCTTCTAAATATTTTCTTCCATATCTGCGATCGGGCTCCAGATAATTGCCTTCTGCCCATTCATTCCATGATTTAATGAAAATAATTCTCTCTTCTTCAGGTTTATCTTTTACTAAATCTAGCGCTTCTTTTACATGTTGTCTAAACAATTCCGGAGTAGAATCATGAAGAACCAATGTTTTTCCTTTACTTCTCGGTGAATGATCCCAGTTTGGAAACAGGGTAGGGATTACATTTTTATGTTTAGACTCTTCTCCCAGCAAAACTTTTATAGCGTCACTATATTCATATTTCGGAATATTAGTAGCATAATTTTTAAGCTTGTATTCCAGTTTTTCTTTTATTGTCAATTTAGGTTTTGGAAGTAAACGCTGAACTTCATTCATACGAACTACATTTACAGCATCTAAACCTAAATCTAGAATTTCCTGATATTTTCTGAAATCAAAAAGATGACCTACGAAATAGATTCCATCTAAGCCGTTTTCCTTGGCCAGTTTATTCCATAGATCTAAAAATACTTTTACGTCCGGAATATCAAAAGCTTTATAAATAACAAATAGAGGCTTGTTGTTTACTCTGATGTATCGGCTGTCTTTGAAGGCTGGTAATAATTCATAAAAATGAGCAGTATAATCTTCAATTCCAGGATAAGTCTGCTCAGCCAAGATTTGATTATCCAAACCATGCCAAATACCTTTCCATGTTTCGTTTGCCCAAGCTATACAAAACGGAAAATCTGGTTTGCCGCTTTCTAAAACTTCTTTAAAGATTTTATCTAAAATACGTTTGCCATTGCCAAACCAATAATGCCAATAACAAAAACCTTCGATACCATGCTCTCTTGCCAATTCTGCCTGCTGTTCTCTTGTTTCAGGAACTCTTAGATCATAAAATCCAAGTTCTGAAGGTAAGTTGGGTTGATGATGTCCCGGAAACAACGGTTTTGCTTTGGTCACATTCGTCCATTCGGTAAAACCTTTTTCCCACCATTCATCATTTTCAGGAATGGGATAGTATTGAGGGAGGTAATATGTTATTGCTCTTGCTTTCATTTTTAAATTATTTTTCAAGTGTTTTGATTAATCTTGCTGGTACACCAGCAATTACGGAATTTTTAGGAAATGATTTGTTTACTACAGAATTTGCTCCTATAATACAATTTTCGCCAATGGTAACTCCGGGTAGTATGCAGACTCCTTCACCAATCCATACATTATCTTCAATAATAACAGGACCTTTGGCGTAAAGAGGTCTGAGCCTCGGAGGAATGTCTAAATCATTACCGCTGATATCACCGTGATAATGATCTGAAATATAAATTCTGCTTGCCATTAAAACATTATTTCCAATGATAATTTTTTCAATGGCACCTATATGAACATCAGAATTTAAGATCACATTATCACCAATAGATATTTCGGGAGTAAAAGTTTGGTCTTGAAAACGATCCCATGCTTCTAGCCTAAGATTGAATAGAGAGCTGAATCCTTTTCCAATTGACATATATTTTGGATTTTTTATCCAATAAAAGTCAGGCAGATGAGAGCCTTCTCCAAACGTTTTGAAGTTAGCTTTTGCCCAAGCATTTTGCTGATGCATTTTATGAGATTTGTATGCATCAGAATTAATTATTTTAAATAAGTATTTTACAAGATATTTTTTTAAAAAACTCATTCTCCTTTTATTAAGTAATAATATAATTCTTTTAAAAACTGTATTTTATTTTCTTTAAATACTTTTTTGTAATAATTACGTCTGTAATTAGGAATTAACTTTAATCTTTCTTTTGCAGGTAAATATTTATTTATAGTACTTTCAAATGTCGGGTTATAAAGATTTTCCGTCTCAATCATTAATTCATTAAATGTTTGATAAGATTTTTGTACGCTTACTCTTTTTTCCAAAAAAGACATTGGATTTTGTCCCTTTAAAATTTTACATAAGATTTGAGCAAATTCCTCTTCACTTAGCATAGATTCTCTTCCCTGAGAATTTCTTTGGCTTCCTTTCTTATGTTCAATTGAAAATTTTTCTACAAGCTCATCTAAACTATTGATGGATTCAAAAGTTTCAGACTTAGAGAATAAATCTTCTATTCCGTTGTAAAGGCTGTTTGAATTTACATAAGCAAATATGGGTAATCCCGCAGCTACAGCAATTTGAGTCATTAATGCCCCTGTAAAGGGGAAGGTGGAAATATAATAATCAACTCTTTTCATAACCTCAAACAAATCATATCTATCACCAATAAGATATATTCTGTTGTTAAGATTATTTTTATTAATAAAATCAATAATAGCCGTATTATTACCACTTCCGGCTAATATAAAAATTAGATTATCATCCAATTTTAAAAGCTGATGTATGGTTTTAAAAAAGGCTAAATCATGACCTAAAACTTTATAAAAAGTACTTCCTGAGAAAATGATTTTTTTTCCTTGAGTATCAAAATCAAATCCTTGAAATTCTTCTGTAGATAAAATTGGATAAAACGGTAACAAACGGGTTTTATGAGCCGGAATATTTCTTAATTGTTCAGACAAATTCATCCCAAAAGAACGAAACTCTATGTTAACATCTGTAATATCAGTACCTAACCAAAACGTGTGATCTGTTAAGTTAACTTGATATCTTGTTGCGCCTTTTATTTTATAAAATGCCATATAGGCAATTGTATCCCAAGGGATAAGGTGCATTAAAATATCCTTTGGTTTCTCAGTTTCTACAATCTTGAATAGAGATTCACATAATTCAATTCTGTTATTACCCTCAAGATAATAAATTACTTTGTTTGGATAATTTTCGATCTCAGCAAGAATAGCCTCGTTTTTATATTGTCTTTTTTTATTTTCAAAAACTAAAACAATTCGCTTATTCAATTCTTTTAAAGCACGCAAATATTGCTGGGTAAGCCCTCTGTTGTCATATCCAAAAAAATCATAGAATAATACAACATTATCTTCTGGTATTATTTCTACATTTTCAAATAATTGATCAGCAATTTGCTGTAAAGAATGTTCAAGTTCTTGATCGTATAATGTAGAATTGAAGCAATAATTATATTGTAAATGTGCAGACAGTTCGATTAACCTCAAAGCTTTATCAAAATCTTTAAGACTAATAGATGTCTTTAAATTCTTTTTTAGAATTGAATCTAAATTTATAAGTTGCTTATTTGAAATCATTTACTATTGAAATTATTTTTTCAATTTCATCCTTTGTCATCACAGGAGAAATAGGCAAACTTAAAACTTCACGGTGTATCTTTTCACTAATTGGGAAAGATAAAGTCTTCCACTCTTTATACGCTTCCTGATGATGTGGAGGAATAGGGTAGTGGATCAAGGTCTGAACTCCATTTTCAGTAAGATAAGCCTGAAATTCGTCTCTTTTTTCTGAACGGATGACAAAAACATGCCATACATGCTCGCTTTCATTTTTAGGATTTTTAGGAAGAATAATTGCCGGATTTTTTATTTCATTAATAAAACGTTTTGCAATTTCTCTTCTGATCGTATTTTCGTTATCTATATATTTCAGTTTAACATCCAAAACAGCCGCCTGAATTTCATCTAGTCTTGAATTTAAACCCTGATAGATATTTACATATTTTTGATTAGAACCATAATTGGCCAATGCTCTGATTGTTTTTGCCAGTTCTTCATCATTGGTAGTTACGGCACCAGCATCGCCCAGCGCTCCTAAATTTTTACCGGGATAAAAACTGAAACCCGCCGCGTCTCCTAAATTTCCTGATTTTAAACCATTCCACACCGCTCCGATGGCTTGGGCGTTGTCTTCGATGATTTTTAAATTATGTTCTTGGGCAATTTGTTTCAATTCATCTGAAAAAACAATTCTTCCCTGTAAGTGAACAATAAGAATTCCTTTTGTTTTAGGAGTGATTTTCGCTTCGATTTTAGAAATATCAATATTATAGGTGTTAATTTCAGGTTCTACCAGAACAGGAATTAATCCGTTATCCGAAATGGCTAGAATAGAAGCGATATAGGTATTGGATGGGACGATAATTTCATCTCCTCGATTCATTACTCCCATTTCGATATAAGCACGAAGGATAAGGCGTAAAGCATCTAACCCGTTTGCAACTCCAATTGCCTGTGAGGTTCCGATGTATTGTGAAAGATTATTTTCAAAAGCTTTTACTTTTTCTCCAAGCAGATACCAGCCAGAACGGAAAACCTCTAAAAGCTGCGCTTCAATTTCGGCTTGATGTTGTAAATTAACTTTCTGTAAATCGAGGAATTTTATCATTATTGTTTTTTCTTTAAAAATTTTGCAGGATTGCCAACCCATATTTCGTTTTCGGGAACATTTTTTGTAACGACACTTCCGGCTCCTATCAGTGCGTTTTCTCCAATTGTAATACCTGCTAATATGGTTGCATTAGCTCCAACAGAAGCTCCTTTTCTGACAATTGTTTTTTCTAATTTAAAGTCTTTATTTTTAGATTTTGGAAATAGATCATTGGTAAAAGTCACATTCGGACCCACAAAAACATCGTCTTCAAGTGTAATCCCATCCCAAATCTGTACACCAGGCTTTATAGTAACATTATCACCAATGATAACATCATTTTCAATAAGCACCTGACAATTGATATTACAGTCTTTACCTATTTTTGCCCCTTTCAGAATAATGCAAAACTGCCATATATTTGTACCTTCTCCAATATCTAAAGATTGTACATCAGCTAAACGATGTATCATTTTTAATAATTTTTAAATTCTTCAAAATCTCTGAAATAATCATTCTCATCATACAATTCCGAAGCTAAGCATAAGAGAACTGCATTGTGAGAAAACTGAATGTCTCTCCAAACTAGTTTAGGGATATATAATCCTTTTGTAGGGTGGTCTAAAACAAAATTGTTTTTATTTCCCGCTTTATCCTCTGTATTAAAAGTGATAGTTCCTGATACAGCAAAGATTACCTGTTGTAAATTTCTATGAGCGTGACCTCCTCTGGTGACATCTTGTGGAGTAAAGTAAGTCCAGTAGACACGTTGTATATCAAACGGTATATTCTTTTGAGCTTCAGCAATTGTTATATAACCAAGCTCTGAAGAACCTATTTTGTCCAATGTTATTATTTGTGGTTCTGCCATGTCTGGGAATTTTTTATTATTTCTTTAATCATGGTGTCTGTACTTTATAATCGAAATGAGGTCTTGTAATTCCAGGATAGATGTGAAGCTTATTACCAACTTTTACATTTTCAACTTCAAACCCTATGAAACTATCAACTCCGTATAAAAGTTCGCTTTGATCTCTTCCGAAATACAGTTTAAAGTAATAGTTTCCAGCGTTTAATAATCCCGAAGGAATATCATATTCTACAGTATATTCACCTATCTTGGCATCGTTATTTTTTGCAGCAAAGGCACCTACATGAAAAATTACTAATTCTTCATAATTCTTTAATTCAAAAGTCGTATCCAAATTAATATCAGGACGGAAGTTTTCGAAAACCAACTTTACACGAACTCCAGAATCAATATCAATTAAACTTCCCTTGATAGGATTTACCGAAAATTCTTTTATTCTGATGTTTTCATTGCCTAACGCCTCATTTATATTTCCGTTGTAGTGATAAGAGCTTGCGGTGGCACTACTTTTTTGATATTCGATAATTGTACTTAGCATATCACCTTCATATTGAAGCGTACCTTGATTTAGAAGAATACCTTTGTTACAAAGCTCTTTTACGGCAGTCATATTATGGCTCACAAAAAGAATTGTTCTTCCTTCTCCTTTTGCCACATCATTCATTTTACCTAAACATTTTTTTTGGAAATCTGCATCTCCCACTGCCAACACTTCATCTACAATCAAAATTTCAGATTCCAAATGGGCTGCAACGGCAAATGCCAAACGAACATACATTCCCGAGGAATATCTTTTTACAGGAGTATCAATATATCTTTCAACACCAGAGAATGCTACAATTTCATCAAATTTTCTGGTGATTTCTTTTCGGGTCATCCCTAAAATGGCGCCGTTCAGAAAAACATTTTCACGACCTGTCATTTCGGGGTGAAAACCTGTTCCTACCTCTAATAAAGATGCAATTCTTCCGTTGGTATGAATGGTTCCTGTGGTAGGTTTAGTTACCTTACTTAATAGTTTTAGTAATGTAGATTTTCCGGCACCATTTCTTCCGATAATTCCTACGGCATCTCCCTGATTAATTTCAAAATTAATATCACGAAGAGACCATACATATTCAGAATCTCCTTTGGTAGTTCTGTCGTTAGATTCTCCAATTTTTAAATAAGGATCTTCTTTTCCTCTTACTCTGTGCCAAAACCTGTTGAGGTCATGAGAAAGCGTGCCTGTTCCCACTTGCCCTAATCGGTATTGTTTTGATATGTTTTCTGCCTTTAAAGCTAGCATGTTTCTTTGTTTTAAATTTTTTTGTCAGCGTGTTTTTAATAATTTTACACGGTGTCCATAAATGTTTTTTCCACCTTGTTGAAGGTAATGATGCCAATAAATAAAAGTATAACGATAATACAAGAACTTATCAGGAGCATTATAGGAGAAAAATCTCCTACACCAAGCCATCCGTATTTAAAGCATTCAAAAATACCTGTGAGCGGATTAAACTTAGCTAGTTTTTTAAAATATCCAGGAAGCATCGATACGGGATAGATCACTGGAGTAGCATACATATATAATGTAATACCAAATGCTAACAGCATACTTAAATCTTTATACTTTGTGGTTAATGCTGAAAAAATCATTCCCACTCCTAGAGCGAATAATGCCATTAACAGAAGTAAAAAAGGAGTTGCTAAAATCCAGATATTAGGAGAAATTTCGTTATTAATTAAATAATAAACCCAAACCAGCAGGAATAAAATAAACTGGACACTTAAGCGCATTAGGTTTGAAATCACAATGGAAATAGGGGTTACTAATCTTG
Organism: Chryseobacterium sp. C39-AII1; assembly: GCF_039672645.1. Taxonomy (NCBI): domain Bacteria; kingdom Pseudomonadati; phylum Bacteroidota; class Flavobacteriia; order Flavobacteriales; family Weeksellaceae; genus Chryseobacterium; species Chryseobacterium sp. C39-AII1. Next base: position 134,942 of record NZ_JBDFPQ010000002.1, on the reverse strand, counting down.
GGAAATATACTTTGCCGAAAATGCTGGCATTTCCTGTAAATGTACCCGATGTACCGAGCAATGCCCCTGAAAAATAATTCCACAAGGTAACTCCTGCCAAATAGAAGATAAGTCCCGGAGCTCCATCTGTAGGAAGCTTAGCAAATCTACCAAAAATAATAAGGTAAGTAATTGTAGTGAAAATGGGATTGATAAAAAACCAAATAGGCCCCAATATAGTTTGTTTGAAACTGGATATAAAGTCTCTCTTCACAAACATGTAAATCAAATCTTTATACTTCCATACTTCTTTAAGTTTTACATCAAATAAAGAATGGCTGGCCTCTATCGTTTCTGTCCACTTCTGTTGTGGTTCATTCATCTGTGTGAAAATTTAGTGCAAATTTATAATAATTAATCTTTACGGTACTTTTATGTTTGTGAATTATTATTCACATAACAATTAGAAAATAACAACTAATATATTAATATTTGTTGGTATTAACAAAAACTATTAACCATAAAGGTTAATAGTTTTGAATTATTTAAAATTAAATTGTTATTTCTGTACGAGTTTCTTTAGGTATTCTCCGTAACCGCTTTTGCCGTATTTAACTGCCGTTTCGAGCAATTTTTCCTCGTCGATAAAATGGTTTCTGAAAGCAATTTCTTCAATACATCCAATTTTGAAACCTTGTCTTTTCTCAATTACGCTTACGAATTCCGAAGCATCATTTAGAGAATCGAAAGTTCCTGTATCCAGCCACGCTGTTCCTCTGTCTAAAACACCTACCTCAAGTTTACCCTTGTTTAAATATACATTATTCACATCAGTAATCTCCAGCTCTCCTCTATGAGAAGGTTTGATGTTTTTGGCAATTTCTACAACATCATTATCATAAAAATATAAGCCAGGAACTGCATAATTTGATTTTGGTTGTGTCGGCTTTTCTTCGATAGAAACCGCTTTAAAGTTATCATCAAATTCTACCACACCATATCTTTCAGGATCTGAAACGTGGTAAGCAAACACAACACCTCCGTCTGGATTGGTTTTGTTTTTCAATAAAGTTCCCATTTCGGAACCGTAGAAAATATTATCACCTAAAACCAATGCCGCAGCATCGTCTCCGATGAATTTATCTCCTAAAATAAAAGCCTGTGCCAGACCATCCGGACTTGGCTGAACAACATATTCTATATTACATCCGATTTGTGATCCGTCGCCCAGTAGCTTGATAAAACCTGCCTGATCGTGCGGAGTTGTGATAATTAAAATGTCTTTAATTCCAGCTAACAATAACGTGGAAAGCGGGTAATAAATCATTGGTTTGTCATAAACCGGCATTAATTGCTTGCTTACAGCAATCGTAAGAGGATAAAGTCTTGTTCCTGAGCCTCCTGCTAAAATGATACCTTTCATCTCTTGTGTGTTTTAGTTATACTGGTTTTCGTAGTACTTCTGATAATCTCCGCTTGTTACATTTTCAAGCCATTCTTTGTTTTCAAGATACCAGTCGATTGTTTTTCCTAAACCTTCTTCGAAAGTTACAGATGGTTTCCATCCCAGCTCAGAATTCAGTTTTGTAGCATCAATTGCATAACGTTTGTCGTGACCAGGTCTGTCTTTTACAAAAGTGATCAGTTTTTCAGAATAACCTTCTTCTCTTCCAAGTTTAGCATCCATTTGCTTAATTAATTCTTTAACCAAATCAATATTCTGCCATTCGTTGAAACCTCCGATATTGTAAGTTTCTCCGGTTTTAGCTTCGTTAAAGATTTGATGAATTCCTTTTGCGTGATCGATTACGTATAACCAGTCTCTTGTATATTTTCCGTCACCGTAAATTGGCAAAGGTCTTTCGTTAATAATATTTGAAATACAAAGTGGAATCAATTTTTCAGGGAAATGATTCGGACCGTAATTGTTTGAACAGTTTGAAACAATAAAAGGCATTCCGTAAGTATTTCCGTACGCTCTCACCAAATGGTCAGAAGCTGCTTTTGAAGCTGAATATGGAGACTGCGGATCGTAAGATGTTGTTTCAAGGAAAAATCCTGTTTCACCTAAACTTCCATACACTTCGTCAGTAGAAACGTGATAAAAAAGATTGGTTCTTTTCTCATTAGGAAATCTTCCGTGTGTATGATCTGGGTTTAATGCCCAGAATTCTTTACAAAGATTCAGAAGATTCGCTGTTCCGTTTACATTAGTGTTGATGAACGCCATCGGATCTGTAATACTTCTGTCCACATGACTTTCGGCTGCTAAATGCACAACCGCATCCGGATTATATTTTTCGAAAACTTTTCTTAGTTCTTCAGGTTTTGTAATGTCGGCTTTTTCGAAAACGTAATTAGGTTCGTTTTCAATATCTTTTAAATTTTCAAGATTTCCGGCATAGGTAAGAGCATCAAGGTTAATTATTGTCGTGTTCGGATTGTTCTTTACAAACTCTCTTACCACGTGGGAACCAATAAATCCTGCTCCTCCTGTAATGATTATGTTCTTCATCTATTTATTTTGAGATTGTCTTTCTGCCTATACTTTTATAAAAGAAACCATTTTGCTCCGGAATCTCCAGAGGATACATGTTTCTTCCGTCAAAAATAACTTTATTTTTAAGTTTTTTAGCCATTAATTCAAAGTTTGGATTTTTGAATTCCGGCCATTCTGTTGCGATGAATAAAGCATCTGCATCTTCCAATGCATCATACATTCCTTTCGCATATTGAATTTTGTCTCCTAATACTTTTTGCACATTACTTTCAGCAATAGCATCGTATGCAACCACGTTTGCACCTTTTTGTAAAAGAAGATCAATATTATCTAAAGAAGATGCTTCACGAATGTCATCCGTATTTGCTTTAAAAGCAAGTCCCCACATGGCAATTTTCTTGCCTTCAATATTTCCGCCGAAATACTTTTCAATTTCTGAAACAAGAATTACTTTTTGCGCCGTGTTTACATTTTCAGTTGCTTCCAAAATCTGGAAGTTAAAATCTTCCTGCTTTCCTGAGTTGATCAATGCCTTCACATCTTTAGGAAAACAACTTCCTCCATATCCGATTCCCGGAAATAAAAATCTGTGACCAATTCTATCGTCACTTCCCATTCCAAGTCTTACTTTATCAACGTCAGCACCTACTTTTTCACAATAATTAGCGATTTCATTCATAAATGTAATCTTTACAGCTAAAAATGAGTTGGCAGCATATTTTGTTAATTCAGAAGACTTTTCGTCCATGAAAATAATAGGGATTCCTGTATTGGTAAATGGCTGATAGATCTTAGCCATAATGTCCTGTGCTTTTTGAGAGCTTGCGCCTACAACAACTCTTGACGGGTTCATAGAATCTTCTACCGCAAAACCTTCTCTAAGGAATTCCGGGTTTGAAACCACATCAAAAGGAATTTGAGTTTTAGATGAGATTACTTCTCTCACTCTGTCGGCTGTGCCTACGGGAACTGTGCTTTTGTTGACGATCACTTTATATTCAGTCATCATCTCGCCGATATCGTTGGCCACTTTTAAAACGTAAGAAAGATCTGCAGAGCCATCTTCTCCCGGTGGAGTAGGCAGTGCGAGATACACAACTTCGCTTTTGTCTAAAGCTTCTTTTAAGTCTGTAGTGAAAAATAATCTTTCAGATTGAATGTTTCTTAAGAACATTTCTTCAAGGTTCGGCTCATAGATGGGAACTACGCCGTTTTTCATACCTTCTACTTTCTTTTCATCAATATCTACACAGTATACTGAATTTCCAAGTTCTGCAAGGGTGGTTCCTGTAACTAATCCTACATAACCTGTTCCTACAATAGTAATATTCAAAATGTATGTTTTTAAAATTTCTACACAAAAGTAATAAAAATACTTTCACGACGTCTTTTAATTTGATGTAAATCATTCTTTAACTTATTTGCTTGATAATAAGATGATTTTGCTTTTTTACGAAAAATTCGTATATTTGCATTGGATTTACGGGAAAAAATGAGAAGGCTTCGGAAGAAAGCCTTTTTTCGTACTGTAAATCAAGCATTAAATTTATGGAGTTTAGAAAAAGAATTGAAGAATTATTAAATGAATTCCTTGCAACAAGAACAGATTTGTTTCTTATTGATTTAAAGATCTCTGCAGGGGACGATATCACTGTGATTTTGGATGGTGATAATGGGGTTACTTTGCAGGATTGTCTTGATGCAAGCCGTGCAGTAGAATTTAATATGGATCGTGAAGAGCATGATTTCAGCTTACAGGTAATGTCGGCGGGATTAAGCGAGCCTCTTGCGACGCCAAGACAGTTTAATAAAAACCTTGGAAGAGAGATCGAAGTAATGTTTGAAGACTCTACAAAAATTGAAGGGGAACTGTCTAAAGTAGATGACGAAAAAATTACACTTACGCTTCGTTACAGAAAACCGAAAGATATCGGTAAAGGCAAAGTAGATGTGGTAGAAGAGAAAGAAATACCTTACTCTGAGATTAAAAAAGCATTAGTAATAATTAAATTTTAAAAGAAAAAAGAATAAATGGATAATATAGCGTTGATTGAATCCTTTGGTGATTTTAAAGACGAAAAAGGGATCAGTAAGATTGATCTTATGGCAATTATTGAAGATTCACTGAAGACACTTTTGAGAAAAAGATACGATTCAGATGATCATTTTGATGTAATTGTAAACCCTGACAAAGGAGATTTTCAGATCTTTTTAAACAAAACAATCGTTGAAGACGAAATGTCTGAAGATGATGATTTGGAAATCGAGATTTCTGCGGCTAAAAAAATAGATCCTACCTTCGAAGTAGGTGAAGATTTTACCATGGAAATTCCGGTTGCTCAGTTGGGAAGAAGAAATATTCTTACGTTGAAACAGATTTTGGCAACAAAACTGCAGGAACATAACAACGCCATGTTGTATGAGCAGTTCAGAGATAAGATCGGGGAGATTGTGGTAGGAGAAATTCACCATATCCGTCATAAGCACGTGATCTTGTTGGATGATGAAGGAAACGAATTTATCTTGCCGAAAGAAAATCAGATCCAATCCGATTTCTTTAAAAAGGGTGAGAATATCAGAGCTATTGTTGAAACAGTAGATTTTAAAGGTTCTAAACCACAGATTATTATTTCCAGAACTGCACCTAAATTCCTAGAGAAATTATTAGAGCTGGAAATTCCTGAGATCCAAGACGGAACGATCATGCTGAAAAAAGTAGTGAGAATTCCTGGTGAAAAGGCGAAGATTGCAGTAGATGCTTACGACGACAGAATAGATCCTGTAGGAGCTTGTGTGGGTGTGAAAGGTTCAAGAATTCACGGCGTGGTAAGAGAGTTGAGAAATGAAAACATTGATGTAATCCAGTGGTCTAAAAACCCGGAGATCATGGTGAAGAGAGCTTTAGGTAATGTTACCATCAATAAAATTGACATCAACGAGGAAACTAATTATGCTTTAGTTTATACTCCTGTTGAAGAGATTTCTAAAGTAATCGGAAAGCAAGGTCAGAATATTAGACTGGCTTCTTGGTTGTCAGGATTTGAAATTGATGTATACAGAGAGTCTAGCGAAGATGACGATGTTGAATTAAGAGAATTTAATGACGATATCGAGCAGTGGATTTTGGATGAATTTAAGAAAGTAGGTCTTACAACTGCGAAATCGGTATTAGATAAAGATACTGAAAGTCTACTGAATATGGTGGATCTTGAAGAGGAGACTATTGAAGATGTGAAGCGTATTCTTAGAGAAGAATTTGAAGATTAAGATTTTAAATAAATTTTAATAAACAGTAAAAAAGAAATACTTTAATTTTAAGAATTAAAAAACAGTAAATAATATAGATGCCAAAAATAAGATTAAATAAAGCGGTTAAGGAATTCAATATTTCGATGTCTAGGCTTGTAGAATTTTTACAGTCTAAAGATATTGTGGTTGAAAACAATCCTAACGCTCAATTAGAAGAAGCGGCATATTCTGCATTGGAGGCTGAGTTTGCCAAGGATGGTGAACAGCGAAAGGCTTCCCATGAGGTGGTGATCACAAAAGTTCCGGAAGAAAAACTGGAAATTGAAGAGAAGAAAACCCCTGAAGTAATAAGAGCTAAAGCTAATAAACCAGAAACTAAGATTTTAGGTAAAATAGACTTAGAGCCTAAAAAGCCTGAAGTTGAAGAAACTCCTGCTCCTGCTCAAAAGCCGGAACCGGTAATTGAGGAGAAAAAAGAGGAAGTAGCACCTGCTCCGGAAGTGAAAGAAACTCCTGAAGTAAAAGTGACTCCCGAAAAACAGGAATTTAAAGTTCTGGATAAAATTGATTTGTCTCAATTAGAATCTAGAAACAGACCTGCTAAAAAAGACAAACCAAAAGAAGAAGTGAAGAAAGCAGAGGAAAAACCAGTTGAGCCTGTAAAACAAGCTCCAAAACCAGTTGCTGAAACTCCGGCTCCGGCTAAACCTGCTGAGGTAAAAGCTGAACCTCAGAAAGCTGAGCCTGAATCTCAGGAACCACAAAAAATTGAAACAGTTTATCAGAAACTAGACGGTCCTAAGATCGTTGGAGAAAAGATCGACTTAACTCAGTTTGCACCAAAACCTAGTTCTGGAGCGAAAAAGAAAAGAAAAAGAATTGAGAAGCCAGGTGGGCACAACAACCAACAAGGTGGTGGAAATAACCAACAGGGCGGAAACAATAACAACAACAATAACCAAGGTGGTGGTCAAGGAAACCGCCCTCAAGGTCAAGGCGGACAAGGGGGAAACCGTAACCAAGGACAGGGTGGACAAGGAAATCGTCCTCAAGGTCAAGGTGGTCAAGGCGGAAACCGTTTTGGAAACAACCAAGGAAACCGTCCACCAGGACAAGGTGGTCAAGGTGGAAACAGAGGCGGATTTAACAGAGGCGGACAAGGAGGAAACAGACCTGGGCAAAGAACCATGCCTGTTGAATTAACAGACGAACAAGTTAAAAACCAAATCAAGGAAACCCTTGAAAAATTAACAAATAAAGGAGGTAAGTCTAAATCTGCTAAGCACAGAAAAGATAAGAGAAACTTCCGTAGAGAGCAGGATGAGCGTCAGCAAGAAATTGATGCAGCAGACAGAACATTAAAAGTAACAGAATTCATCACTGTTGGTGAATTGGCAAGTTTAATGAACGTTTCTCCTACAGAAGTAATTTCTGCATGTTTCTCTCTTGGGGTAATGGTTACCATGAACCAAAGACTTGAAGCTGATACTTTATTATTAGTAGCAGATGAGTTCGGTTATAAAATTGAATTCTCTGATGCAGATCTTGAAGATACAGACTCTGAAGAAGAAATCGATACTGAAGAAAGCTTAGTGCCAAGAGCGCCTGTTGTTACGGTAATGGGGCACGTTGACCACGGTAAAACTTCATTATTGGATTACGTAAGAAAAACTAACGTAATTGCTGGTGAATCCGGAGGTATTACACAGCACATCGGTGCTTATAACGTGAAATTGGAGAACGGTCAGAGAATTACATTCTTAGATACTCCGGGTCACGAAGCCTTTACGGCGATGAGAGCGAGAGGTGCGCAGATCACGGATATTGCGATTATCGTAATTGCTGCCGATGATGATGTAATGCCACAAACGAAAGAAGCTATTGCTCACGCTCAGGCGGCAGGTGTACCGATGATTATTGCGATCAACAAGGTAGATAAACCAAATGCTAATCCTGATAATATCCGTCAGCAGCTTTCAGGATTGAATCCTTCTGTTTTAGTTGAAGAATGGGGTGGAAATGTTCAAGCTCAGGAGATTTCAGCTAAATTTGGTAATAATGTTGATTTATTATTAGAGAAAGTTTTATTACAGGCAGAAATGCTTGAATTAAAAGCTAATCCGGATCGTTCAGCAAACGGAGTTGTTATCGAAGCTTCTTTGGATAAAGGAAGGGGTTATGTAGCAACAATGTTGGTTCAAACCGGAACTTTAAGAGTTGGAGATTATGTGGTAGCAGGTAAGAATCACGGTAAAGTAAAAGCTTTGCTTGATGAAAGAGGGAAGAATCTTAAAGAAGCAGGTCCTTCAATTCCGGCAACAATTTTAGGTTTGGATGGAGCGCCTACCGCAGGAGATAAATTCCGTGTTTATACCGACGAAAGTGAAGGTAAGGCAATCGCGAATAAGAGAGAGCAGCTTCAGAGAGAACTTTCTATCAGAACTAAAAAACATACAACGCTTGAAGAGCTTGGAAGACGTATTGCTTTAGGTGAATTCAAAGAATTGAATATTATCCTTAAAGGTGACGTTGATGGTTCTGTGGAAGCACTTTCCGATCAGTTACAAAGATTATCAACAGAAGAGATCAGTGTGAAAATTCTACACTCAGGTGTTGGACAAATCACTGAATCTGATATCAACTTAGCGGCAGCATCTGATGCGATTATCATCGGATTCAACGTAAGAGCAGGTGCTAATGCAAAAGAATTGGCAGATCGTGAAGAAATTGAGATCAGAACATATTCTGTAATCTATAAAGCTATCGATGAGGTTAAAGAAGCAATGGAGGGAATGCTTTCTCCTGAAATTCAGGAGCAGGTAATCGGTAATGTTGAAATCCGTGAGGTATTTAAGATCTCTAAAGTGGGTTCAATTGCTGGTTGTATGGTTCTTACCGGAAAAGTAACAAGACAGTCGAAAGTACGTTTGCTAAGAGACGGTATTGTGAAATTTGATGGAGAATTAGAAAGCTTAAAGCGTTTCAAAGATGATGTGAAAGAAGTAACAAAAGGTTACGAATGCGGATTGAACTTGAAAGGCTATAATGATATTGAAATAGGCGACATTCTAGAAGTTTACGAAGAAGTTGCTGTTAAGAAAAAGTTGAAATAACTCTACTTTTTACAGATAAATAAAAACCACCTTTTTTTGAGGTGGTTTTTTTATTTAATATATTTTATTAATTTATAATGATTCTAAATAAGTTTTTTCCTATTAATGAAAACATGTTAAAAGTTTTTTCTAGTATATTGAAAATGTATTTTATTTAAAAATGAGCGAATATTATTGTTAAATTTTGTTTGTTTTAAGTATATTTTATAGTAAAACCTAAAAGTAACTCTCTAATAAGTGGTAAAAAAACTTGCAAGTGTTAAAATTTATTAACATATTTGCCCATTAAATATATTAAAATTTGTTAATATGAATGTTAAACTACGTGTATTAAGTGCTGGGGCGTTGTTCTTTTTAGGGCAAACAGCTTACGCACAATCCAAGAAGGATACAGTTGCTAAAGAAACTCAGATTGAGGAAGTAGTAATGGTAGGATTTGGTCAGAAGAAAACAGTTCAGGAATTGACAGGATCTGTAAGTACCATGTCAGCAAAAGCTATCGAGGATGTTCCTGTAGCTTCTGTAGATAAAATGCTTCAAGGTAGAGTAGCTGGGGTGCAAACAGGAAATGCTTCTGGACAACCAGGAGGTATGGCGTCTGTGCGTGTTCGAGGTATTTCTTCAATCAATGGGGTGACTTCTCCTATTTATATTGTTGATGGAGTTAGAATAGCATCAGGAGATTTATCAAGACAAAATACAACTTCGAATGTCTTAGCTTCTCTAAATCCAGACGATATTGAAAACGTTACAGTTCTTAAAGATGCTGTCTCAACGGCAGTATATGGAGCTGATGCGGGAGCTGGGGTTATTGTAATTACAACTAAATCTGGTAAAAAAGGAAAGCCTAAGTTTAATTTAGGTTTTAGTAGTGGTTTCAATGATAGAGCAGTTAAACCTCACAGAGCTTTCACTGCTGATGAGTGGAAAAGCTATGTCGCAGAAGGATTCTCAAATTATTATGATGAGACAATTACTGTTGATGACATAAAAGGAGGTGAGTTAGGAACAGGTCCAGCTGCTATTTTTAATTCTCCATATAGTACTGATTGGCAAAAGGAAACTCAAAAATATGGTTACCAGCAAAATGCTGATTTTAGTGTGTCTGGTGGAAATGATAAATTCACGTATTATTCTTCTTTGAACTATTTCAATCAAGAAAGTGTTGTTAAAAATTCATATTTTAACAGATTAGCATTTACTAATAGATTAGCTTATCAAGCTACAGACAAATTAAAAATTAGTACAGACTTCCAATTTTCGTATAGTAAGATTAGTACACTAAGCGATGGAGGGGCATTTTCAAATCCTATTTTGGCTCAGTATTTTAACAGACCAACAGATCCTGTTAGAAATGCAGATGGTAGTTGGTATTTTGGAGGAGCTACTGGAAGGTTAAGCAACGGTAACTTTAACCCTGCAGCTCTTCAAGATTTAAATTATGTGAAAGCAGGTACTTTCAGAGCGTTTGCTAATTTAAATGCAGAATATAAAATTTTAAAAAATCTGACTTATAGATTTGTTTTCTCTCCAGAATATATAAATATAGAAGAAGATACTTATTGGAATCCTTTACATGGTGATGGATATAATTATGGAGGTTATCAAAAAACAGGTATGGGACGTTATTTTAATTTTAACATCCAAAACATATTAGATTTTAACTATAGATTTGATAAGCATAATGTTGGTGCTTCATTAATTCAGGAAGCTTACAAAAAAGATGAAAAATATCTTACAGCAACAGGAATTACTGTTGGTACTCCAACATTACAAACTTTAACAAACTTCATTGTTCCTTTTGGATATGGAGGAGAAAGAGGTCTAACTTCACGTTACGGGTATGCTGCTACAGGTCATTATGATTATGATAAATTAGTTTTAGTTGATGCTTCATACAGACGTGATATCTTATCTCAATTCGTACCAGGTCAAAAGGCTGGGGATTTTTGGTCTGTAGGTGTCGGGTTAGATGTAGCTAGATTTGAGGTTATAAAAAATATAGGAGCAATTTCTATGTTGAAGTTTAGATCATCTTATGGTAAATTAGGAAATCAAATCGATGCTAATCCTTATGCAACATATTCTTATACAACAAACTATAATGACTATGCTGCGGCTTCTATTAATAGAGTATATAATCCAAATTTATCTTGGGAAACAGTTAATCCGTTTAACGTAGGAGTTGATTTAGGATTCTTCAATAATAGATTGACAGTAACAGCTGAATATTATAATAAGAAAACTAAAAATCTAATTTATAATATACCTTTATCTGGTGCGCAAGGGGTTAATAACCCAGATAGTCCACTAAGTGCATTCTACGTAGACAATGTAGGAACATTAGTAAATAAAGGATTTGAATTTGCTGTTAATGCTGATATCATTAAAGGTGATAGAAACCAACTTAATTGGTCTATTGGTGGTAACCTTTCAACTCTTAATAATGAAGTTACGGAGTTATATGGAGGTACGGTAAATGGTTCAACAACAACACTTAGAGTTGGTGAAGGTGTAAGAACTTTCTATCTAAGAAAATGGGCAGGCGTAGATCCTTCTAATGGAGATCCGCTTTGGTATGTAAATGGTGTTGATGGTGCAACGACCAATAATTATAACCAAGCTCAACAAGCTGTCCAAGGATCTTTCTTGAGTAACATATTTGGAGGTGCTAATACGAGTTTATCTTATAAAGGGTTCTCATTAGATCTTCAATTTACTTATGGTTTTGGAGGGAAAATATATGATGATTGGTCAAGCTACCTATATTCTGATGGACAATATTCATATAACTATCCTGGATATGGTGACGTAATTGGTGATTATTGGACTCCAACTAATACGGGAGCATCAAATCCTAAACCTGTATACGGTGGTAACAAACTTTCAAACAGAGCATCAACTAGATTTTTATATGACGCAGATTATATTCGTTTAAGTAATGCGAGAGTTGCATATACATTCACGGGTGATTTCTTAAAGGGTTCAGGATTAAATTCTGTTCAAGTATATGCAATGGCTAATAATGCATGGACCTACAGATTTGATAAGAAATTAAAATTTGATCCTGAAACAAATATTGCGGGATACACAAATTTAAGTTTACCGGTATTGAAGTCGTTCTTATTTGGTGTTAATCTAAGTTTTTAAAAAATAAAAAATGAAAAATAAAATATTAAAAATAGCATTGCTATCTATAGGACTTTTAACAGTTTCTGTCTCTTGTAGTGATGATTTTGTAGATAGACAATTCTATGAAGAAGTAGAACAGGGGCAATTAAAGTCAGTTCAGGAAGTTGAATCTTTTGTAAGAGGGGGATATGCTCAGATGAGATCTCGTTATTATTATGGTTGTGATTTCTTGGCATTTGGAGAGGTAAGATCTGATGTAATGTATAGTAATTTGGCGAGCGGATATTATCAGAATGTACAGAATTATACAATGACTTCTTCTGATGCTTATTCACGAGATACTTGGAATCAAATTTATAAAACTGTTGGTATTGCAAACGTTGTAATTAATACGGACTTTTCCGGATTTACTTCTGATGATCAAGAATACGCTAGTTTTTTACAAGGACAAGCTTATGCTATCAGAGCTTTAGGTTTTTTTGATATATTACGTTTATATGGTCAGCAATATACTGGTTCCACAACTTCTTTAGGAGCTGTATTACCATTAAAATATGATCCTAAAGCTAAGCAGGCAAGAAGTACTGTTGCAGAAACGGAAGCACAAATTGCGGCTGATTTTAACAAAGCAGTACAATTAATGGCCGATAATAGCGATTATGATTTAAAAACAAGTGACAGAACTGCTTTATCTCTGTCTGCTGTTAAAGGATTAATGGCTAGATTCTATCTTTACAAGGGAGACTACGCAAGAGTTAGACAATTAGTAAGCCAAATTGTTGCAGTTGGAGGTTATAGTGTTATACCAGCGGCAGATTTTGCAGGAAGCTATGATTTTGCTAAGAATGGTTCTTCACCAAACTCTATGTTTGAATTGGCAGTTGGAAACGTTTCTGCATTAGGAACTGCTTCATATAGACATAAATTAAGTAATGGAGGTTATGGTAATGTCGTGCTTAAAGCTGGTGTTGCAAATGATTTGTATGGGGCTACTACTACAGATGTTAGAAAGAGCCTTATAACTACAGCTTCAGGAACGAGTTATTTATCATATTTGGCTGCTAATGGTACAACTAGAGGTAAATATATGAATGCTTCTGGTGCTGATAATATAAAAATGCTTCGTTATGAAGAGGTTTTATTAGATGGCGTAGAAGCTGAAATTAATGGAGGAACTCAATCTCAAGCTTTAATTTACTTAAATTTGATTCGCCAAAATAGAGGTTTAGCTGCTGCTACAACTGTGGATATTGTAGAACTTAAAAAAGAAAGAGCAAGAGAACTTCTTGGAGAAGGTTTAAGACAATGGGATTTAAGAAGATGGGGCGATGCTGTACCAAGACCAACAGGTGCTAGTACAAGTATCTTATTAAATGCTTTCCCTATTCCTTTATCAGAAACTAATGTAGGAGCTGTTCAATCAAATCCTGGTTATGATAACTAATTTAATGATTTGTTAATAATCATTTTCATAAAAAAAACCGCTATTAGCGGTTTTTTTTATGAAAATTCATCAAGGAAAATTATTATCTTTACATGTATATATAAAAGTTCAATATGAAAAAAATATTTTTAATTTTATGTTTGCCATTGGCAACTACTTCTTTTCTCGCTCAAACAGGAAATGATAATGTTTTTATGTCCAGTGATAGGATTTTTACTTTAGGGAAAAGAGTTAAAAGTGGTGAATATATAGTAGATGGTAATCCTTATTCTAATGGAAAAAAATTTGATAAGGTTTCTATTGATGGCTACTCTAAAAATGTACAGGATCTTAGGTATAATGCTTATGCTGATGAGATGGAATTCTCTAATAATAATGAAACCTATTATATTGATAAAGTAGAAGGAACTGTGATAAATTTTCCATCGTTGAATAAAACTTATATTGTAAAAAAATATGATTATTTAGGAAATACTAAAGTTGGATATCTTGTTCTTTTAAGTAAAAAGGATGGAAAGTATGGTTTGTTTAAAAGAGAGAAAGTGGAATTAATGCCAGGAGAGAAAAGTCCAAATGCTTACGGTAAAGATGCTAATGATTATTATGCTAAAGAAAAAGATTTATATTTAGTTTCTAATGGAAGTAATTTCTATAAACTTTCTAAGAATATAGAAGAATTGTCAGGCTTACTTTCTCTGGACCAAAAAAGTGTAAAAGACTTTGTAAAGTCTAATAAAATTAATTTCAGCAAAGAAGCTGATTTGATAAAATTATTTGATTTTATTAATAAATAGTAATTATAAAAAAACATGTATTTTTGCCTTACAAAAGCAAAAAATGAAATACATATTTCTTATAATAACTTTCTTCGCCTCTATCGCTCACGCTCAGGTAATTAATAAGACAGACTCCAACAGGCTGGATAAAAAAATAGCTGAGAAAGATACACTGGTGATAGACTCGGGGAAGAAAGATTCCTTAAAAATATTTAAACCAACAATCAATGATTATCAGTATCAGACACAATTTTCTGAAAAGAAGGTGTTTGATACTGTTATGTCATTTGACAAGACTTATATCTTTACGCAATACAACAATAAAGATAATTTTGGGAGAGCGCAATTTGCCAATGTAGGAGCAGGATTCAATCCTTTGTCATTTGAAGTGAATGCAGAGCAGAACTTATCCTTGCTTCCGACCAATAAATCGTATGGAATTTTAGGGATTAATGATATCCAATATTATGATGTAAAAACACCGACGGCAACTTTTATCTATCATAATACAATGAAAAACGGAGCTGCACTGAAATCTACTTATACTCAAAATATTGGTAAAAGATTCAATTTTGCAGTGGAGTATATGGGACTTCGTTCTCAGGGGCTTTATAGAAATTCACTGGCTGCCAATAACAATACTTTATTTTCGGGGCATTATATTTCCAAAAGCGGAAATTATGAATTGTTTGCCCACTATTTACATCAAAACGTAAATAATCAGGAGAACGGAGGAATTACCAGAGATGATCTTTTCCAGGATGGTGACAGCAATTCAAGTAACCGACAGAATATGCAAATCAATCTATCGTCATCGAGTTCGCAGTTTTCTTACCGAAGATATTATTTAAGCCATCAGTTTACGCCTTTCACTGCGGAAAAATTTCCGTTCAGAATAAGACACACGATTTTTCATCAGGGAAATAAATATTTCTATCATCAGAATGCTTTGGAAGGATATTGGTATACAAATGCCAATGAGTTGGTAAATGGGTACTCGTTGGGAACTCAGAAATTTTCAAATAATTTAAGCAATACGGTAAGTTTGGTTTTTGATAAAGAAAACTTGAAACTGGATGCGGGAGTTCGTTATCAAATGCTTGAATTTGGTTTAGAAAACGGAATTACAATCAACGATGTAGCTTATCCAACAAAGCTTAAAGAAAATAGATTAGGTGCCGTTGGAAATTTAGAGGTTAAACTTTTTGACAAAATTCATTTAAATTCATTCTTGGAATTTTCAAAAGGAAGCGAATTTGGGAATTATCTAAAAACGACCAATAATTTAAGATTTGAACCTATCAAAGATTATTTTGTAAATGCGAAGGTGAATTTCCAAAGCGTTTATCCAAGTTTCAACTATCTTTTGAATACTTCGATCTATAATAGATTTAATTATTATCTGCAGGATGCGAAAAACCAGTCGATCACTGAGATTGGAGGAAATATCAATTTAAAATGGTTCAAAACCGAATTGTTTGCCAACTATTTCAGAATTGATAATTACACATACTTCGACAGTAGCGCACAGCCAAAACAAAGCGAAAGTTCTCTTAATATTTCTCAAATTGGAGGCGATGCTACATTTAGCTACGGAAATTTCCATTTGAATACAAGATTGCAGTTTCAGAATGCTTTATCAAATAAAGATCTTTATCCGATGCCAAGTTTCATTGGTAGAGCCAATATTTTCTACCAAGGAAAATGGTTTAAGAAAGCTGCAGAAGTACAAACAGGTGTCAAAATTTATTATTTCTCGAAGTTTGCAACAAGAGAATACCTTCCAATCATTAACGAATACATTTTGCCGGGTTCCGGCTCCTTCTCTATCGGTGGACAGCCTATGGTAGACATTTATTTTAATATGAAAATTAAAAAAATGTTCTTCTTTATTGAAGGTCAGCAAGTGGGATCGGCTATCTCAAATAATAAAGCGTACGCATTTCCGCACTATCCGGTTTATGATTTTAGGTTAAACATCGGAATTGTGTGGTATATGTTCAACTAAAACTTACATCAGGTTGAAAACTATAAATAAAATATCATTTAACGATATAGAAAGCATTCCTCAATTGGTTAAAGATTTTCTAAATCAAAAAATTGAGGGATTTGAAGAAAACACATTTTCTTTAGATCATTTTAAAAATCAAATTCACAAAAAACAGTATTCTTTTACTTCAGAGCAAAGAAATGTTCTTTCAGATGTTTTAGAAAGACAGCTTTCTCATCTTGAACTTTCTTCGAAGCAAAAAGAAAATATAGATAATATAAAGCAACCGAATACTTTTACGATCACCACAGGGCATCAGTTAAATTTATTCTCCGGACCCGTTTTTTTCGTGTATAAAATTTTACAGACGATTAAAACCTGTTCTTATTTAAAAGAAAATTTTCCGGATTTCAATTTTGTTCCTATCTATTGGATGGCTTCAGAAGATCATGATTTTGCGGAGATCAATCATTTTAAAACAGAGAATAATTATTACGAGATCAACGAAAAATCGGGTGGTGCAGTTGGGAGAATTGATATAAATGATACCTTCTTTATTTCTGAATTTGAAAAGGAATTTAAAGATTCTGTTTTCGGAACTGAATTAATTTTAATGCTGAAAGAAGCCTATAAAGTTGGAAATACTTTAACACAGGCGATTCAGATTTTGGTGAACCGATTGTTTTCAAACTTTGGTTTGTTGATTTTGGATGGCGATTCTTCGGCGCTTAAAAATCAAATTAAAGCAACTTTTAAAGATGAACTTCTTAATTTTAGTTTACATAAAAACTCAAAAGAGAAAGTTGATTTTTTAACAAAGAAATACGGGAAAGTGCAGGTAAATCCGCGCGAAATTAATTTGTTTTATCTTTCTGAAACAAGAGACAGAATTGATTTTGACGGAAAAAAATATACGATTGTAGACAAAAATATTCAGTTTACAGAAGAAGAAATTCTTAATGAGCTTGAAAATCATCCTGAGAAATTTAGTCCGAATGCATTGATGCGTCCGGTATATCAGGAAACGGTGTTGCCGAATTTAGCTTATATCGGAGGTAATGCCGAAATCATGTATTGGTTGGAATTAAAAGATTATTTCAACACCATCAATATTCCTTTTCCAATTTTAATTCCTCGAAATTCAATGTTATTCCTGAAAGAAAAAACAGTTGGAAAAATCGAGAAATTGAATTTGAAAGTAGAAGACTTTTTCCAGAATTTCACAACGATTACGAATAACAAAATATTAGACGATAATACTATTCTGAAATTATTGGATGAAAAGGAAAATCTTCTAATGACTCATTTCGCTGAATTAAGAACTATTGCAGAAACTACGGAGAAATCTTTCGGAAATATGGTGAAAGCGGAGGAAGTTCGACAGTTAAAATCATTCAAAAGACTGAAAAAACGTCTTCTTCACGCAGAAAAAATAAAACAGAGCGAAATGTTAGAAAGACTAGAAAATCTGTTTTTAGATGTACATCCTTCTAAAACCTGGCAGGAAAGGGTTTATAATTTTAGCGTGTTCTTCGCAGATTATGGATATGCGTGGCTTGAAAATTGTTGGGAAGAAATGGTGGTTCAAGATTCAAAATTAATAATTGTTGCCATTTAATTTTAAAGAAGTATTTTTGTAAATTATAATTATCGAATATGATAAAGAGGTTTTTTATTCTATCCAGTTTATGTATGGTTTTGGGTGTATCTGCTCAGAAATCGCACACTGTTGCAAAAGGAGACAATCCTTATAATATTGCAAAAAGATACGGCATGACTGTAGATGAATTGCTGAAAATGAATCCGAAGTTTAAAGACGGCAAATTGGCAATTGGTGATGTTTTATCGGTAAAAAGCGATAAAACTACAACTTCAGCTCCTAAAGCGGCTGTTGTTGAAAAACCAAAAGCAACCAGCACTTCGCAGGTTGGAAAAATTGTTTTGCAGCCTAAACAAACGATCTACGGAATTACAAAGCAATACCGTATTTCTGAAACTGATCTTAGAAAAATGAATCCTGAGCTGGATTCTCACATGAAGATTGGCGACGAGATCACTTTACCTCTTGAAAGTATTAAAAAATATGGTGGCGAGCAGGCTGTAGCAGCAGTTTCAACACCTAAACCTGTAGAACAGTCAACAGTAGAAACTCCAACTCCGATTGCGGATGGTGAAAACTATGTTGTTCAGGCAAAAGATAATTATTACAGAATTTCAAAACAGTTTAATATTTCTCAGCAGGAACTTTTCGCTTTGAATCCGGGATTGGAGGAAAAAGGATTGAAGCCTGGAGAAAGTATTATCATAAAAAAATCAAATGCAGCTCCGGTTGCTGAATCTTCTTCTAATTCAAAAACAAAAGTAGATTCAGGAAACGAAAGATCTTCAGCCAATGCTACGTCAACTGCTGATGATTTTGTAACGTATACCGTTCAGCAAGGTGATACCGTATTCTCAATTGTGAATAAATACGGAATTTCAATTGATGAATTAATCGCATTAAACCCAGATCTTTCTCATGGTTTAAAAACTGGAATGGTTTTAAAGATTAAAAAGCTGGATCCTGCTTACGTTAAGAAAAATGGTGATGCGCTAAGTGTTGTATTGATGCTTCCTTTCGGATACAGTACCAACGAAACGCAGTACAGAGCAATGGCTATGGATTTCCTTACGGGAGCGAAGTTAGCGATTGAAAGAAATGCTAGAAACGGACAGAAACTTGAGGTTAAAATTGTAGATTCAGGAAACGAGGCAACATTCAGAAATTCTTTAACGCAATTGCATCCTGAGAATACAGATTTAATTATCGGTCCGTTCTTCAAGTCGAATGTGGTAGATGTTCTTGACTTTACTAAAAATCAAAAAATCCCGATTGTGGCACCTTTTGCCAACTCTCCGGAATTATATAACTACAGCAATTTGATTATCGTTGAAACGAATGATCAAACTTATGCTGATAAAATTGTTGAGGAAGTGAAAGCTTCTTATTCAGACCAAAAAATCTATGTTGTTGCAGATGCTAAAAAAGAAAATGCCAACTACATTAAAGCAGGTCTTGAAAAAACATTAAAAAGTCCAACAGTAACGATCGTGAATTCTGCAGCAGATATTCAACTAGATCAAAATATGATGACAGGACAGTCTGCTCCGGTAATCGCGATTTTAGCCAATGCAGATTCCGCGGCGGGTGAGGCGTTCTCTAATAAAGTGATCGCTTTGTCTAAAGAAGTTCAGGGAGTAAAAGCATTCAGTATGTATTATGCTCCAAGCTTTGAAAAGAAAGTAGATGACCTTAGCCAGGCGAATTTGGTTTATTTGATGGACAGAAAGATCAATACCGATGGAAGTTTTGAAAAAGAAATTCTGGCGGCTTATAAGGGCAAATATTGTAAAACACCTCCTAAATATGCTATTGTTGGTTTCGATGTTGTAAACGATATGTTAACCAGAGAAAATAAAAAAGGAGAAATTTTCAAACAGATGAATAAGGTTCAGACTCAGCTGGCTACCAAGTTTGAGTTTGTAAAAGCCAAAGCAAATGGTGCTTATGTAAATACTGGTTATAGAGTAATCAGATTAGTTCCGTAAGGATATTATTAACATTATATTTATATTTACAAAATATTTTAAATTACTAAATGAAAGCACTTGTATTTCCTGGGCAGGGTTCTCAGTTCGTAGGAATGGGAAAAGAATTATATGATTCTAGAAAAGACATTAAGGACTTAATGGAATCTGCCAATGAAATTTTAGGTTTCGATATTCTTTCTATTATGTTTAATGGAGCGGATGAGGATCTTAAGAAAACTGAGGTTACGCAACCTTCGATCTTTATACATTCAGTAGCGGCTCTTAAAGCGGTGAATGGTCTTGGCGCTGAAATGGTGGCAGGACATTCTTTAGGAGAATTTTCAGCATTGGTTGCCAATGGCGTTTTATCTTTTGACGACGGTTTGAAGCTGGTTTCCGAAAGAGCAAAAGCAATGCAGGCGGCTTGTGATGCCAACCCAAGTTCTATGGCGGCAATTTTAGGATTGGAAGATGCTAAAGTGGAAGAAATTTGTGCTACAATCAGCGGTATTGTGGTTCCTGCAAATTACAACTGTCCCGGGCAATTGGTAATTTCCGGTGAAACAACAGCAGTTGAAGAAGCTTGCGTAAAATTAAAAGAAGCCGGAGCAAAAAGAGCATTATTGCTACCTGTAAATGGAGCTTTCCATTCTCCTTTAATGCAGCCTGCACAAGAGAGATTAGCTTCTGCGATTGAAAAAACAAAATTCAGAAAAGCAACAATTCCTGTGTATCAGAATATCACGACTACAGCGATTACTGATCCTGATGAGATTAAAAATAATCTTATTGCACAATTAACAGGTCCTGTAAAATGGACGCAGTCTGTTCAGAATATGATCAAAGACGGGGCTAATAACTTCATTGAAGTGGGTCCTGGGAAAACCCTTCAGGGATTGATCAAGAAAATCGACGGGTCTGTATCTGTTGCTTCTGCAATCTAAATAAAAAATATGGGCGAGATATTTTCACCGGGAAAGCTGATGCTTACTTCAGAATATTTCGCAATGGATGGAGCTCTTGTCTTAGCGGTACCTACCAAGCTGGGACAAGAGTTTTATTTTGAAGAAAAATACGATGGGAAATCTCTTATTTTCTGGGAGGCCTATCATCAAAACAAATTATGGTTAAAAGCTGTCATCGATTATAAAAACTGGCAGATCATTGAGACCAATATTACTTCAAGTGCTGAATTTATTTTAAAAACCTTAAAAAATGTTCAGTCACTTTCTACAATCAAATTCAAGAACGATTTTACTTATCATTTAAAAACCAACCTTCAGTTTCCTGCAGATTACGGTTTGGGAAGCAGTTCTACGCTGATGACCAATCTTGCGGAATGGGCAGAGATCGATCCTTTTCGTTTAAATTCAATCAGTTTAGGTGGCAGCGGATATGATATTGCGGTGGCAAAAGAGAAATCTGCAGTGCTGTTTCAAAGCAAACCTGAGATTACATATGAACGGACGAATTTCAATCCTTCTTTTAAAGATGAATTGATTTTTATTCATTTGAATCAGAAGCAGGATAGCCGTCAAGGAATCAATTTTTACAAGTCTAAAACAAAGTCTCAAAAACTGGTTGATGAATTTTCGAATCTTACAAGAAATATTTTAGTATGTAACGAATTGGGGAATTTTTCTGAACTAATGTTAATTCATGAGCAACAAATTTCGAAATTCCTTGAAATTCCTACAGTTAGAGAGCGTTTCTTTGCAGATATCCCTGTTTTTGTGAAAAGTTTGGGAGCCTGGGGTGGAGATTTTGTCATGAGCTCAAAATTTGATGGCTTTGAGGACTATTTTTGGGAGAAAGGTTTTCGCACAATTTTCAATTGGAAAGATTTAATTAGTTTGTAATCAGTTTGTTACAAACTTGTTTTTTTATTTGCCATTCTGACTTATATCATTATATTTAAACCACTTTTAACAATTAATTAATATTAATTTTGTTGAACCCCAATATTGAAATAGAAAATATAAGTAAAATGAAACACGCTAAAATCATCCAGGATTTAGAAAAATTAGGGATTAAAGGAAGTTATGAAGTCATTTATAATCCTTCGTATGAAGAATTGTATCAGGCTGAAGTTTCTCCTGAAAATCAGGGCTTTGAGAAAGCTGAGCTTACGGAATCTGGTGCAGTATCAGTAAAAACAGGAATTTTCACAGGTCGTTCACCTAAAGACAGGTACATAGTTCAGGATGATGTTACAAAAGACACGATTTTTTGGGACGGTAAAGTAAACTTGCCAACATCTCCGGAAATTTTCCAGTCTTGTAAAGACTTAGTGCTGAACCAACTTTCTGATGCTAAAAAAATCTATGTTGTAGATGCATTCTGCGGAACGAATACAGATACAAGATTAAAAGTAAGGTTCATCGTTGAAGTAGCGTGGCAGGCACATTTCGTTACGAATATGTTCATCCGTCCTTCTCATTATGAGTTGGAAAGCTTTGGAGAACCGGATTTCACAGTAATCAATGGATCTAAAACTACAAACCCGAACTGGGAAGAGCAGGGATTAAACTCTGAAAACTTCGTGATGTTCAACCTTACCGAAAAACTTCAGATCATTGGAGGAACTTGGTACGGTGGAGAAATGAAGAAAGGGATGTTTGCCATGATGAATTATTACCTTCCTTTGAAAGGGATGGCTTCTATGCACTGTTCTGCAAATGTAGGTGAAGAAGGAGATGTTGCTCTTTTCTTCGGTCTTTCAGGAACAGGAAAAACTACTTTGTCTGCAGATCCGAAAAGATATCTGATTGGTGATGATGAGCATGGTTGGGACAACAATGGAGTATTTAATTATGAAGGAGGTTGCTATGCAAAAGTAATCGATCTTTCTGAAGAAAAAGAACCGGATATTTTCAGAGCGATCAAAAGAGATGCACTTCTTGAAAACGTAGTGATTCACGACGGAATTACTGATTATACAGACGGATCTATCACAGAAAATACGAGAGTTTCTTATCCGATTTATCATATTAATAAGATTGTTTTGCCTTCAAAAGCAGGACACGCGAGCAAGATTGTTTATCTTTCTGCAGATGCTTTTGGAGTATTGCCTCCGGTTTCTGTGTTGGATGAAGATCAGGCACAATACCACTTCCTTTGCGGTTATACTTCAAAGTTAGCCGGAACAGAAAGAGGAATTACAGAACCTCAGCCTTCATTCTCGCCTGCATTTGGTGAAGCGTTTTTAACATTGCACCCAACAATGTATTCAAAAACATTGATCGGTAAAATGAAAGAACATGGTGCTAAAGCGTATCTGGTAAATACAGGTTGGAACGGAACAGGAAAAAGAATTTCTTTGAAAGATACAAGAGCAATCATTGATTCTATCATCGATGGATCTATTGAAAATGCTCCGAAAACAAGAATTCCAATTATGAATCTTGAAGTTCCTACAGAATTACCAAACGTTTCTGAAGGCATCCTAGATCCAAGAAATACATATAACGAAGTTTCTGAATGGGAAGAAAAAGCGAAAGACTTAGCTTCAAGATATATCAAAAACTTTGAACAATATTGTAACACCGAAGAGGGTAAAAAGCTTATTGCTTCGGGTCCTCAGTTACAGCAACAAGCAATTAACTAAATTAGGAAGCCTCATCAGTGATGAGGCTTTTTTTATGCTTGAGATGCTTAGACAGGCTCAGCATGACATCGCTAAAAATAGAGTGTTAAATAATTACACAGTTAGTATTAGAATTGTCATGCTGAGCCTGTCGAAGCATTTTCTATTACTTCAAACTCAAAATTGCCAATCGATATCCATCCATTCCAAAACCGGATAAAACGGCATCAGAATTTGCTGCCGTCACAGACTTCTGACGAAATTCTTCTCTCTTGTAAATATTACTGATGTGAACTTCGATTTTCTGCTTCTGAATATTTTTTAAGCAATCAGCAATGGCATAAGAATAATGCGTAAATGCTCCCGGATTAATTACCAAAGCATCAAAATCATCTTTCTGAAGACGGTTAATCAATTCACCTTCAATATTTGATTGATAATAAGATATTTCATGCGTAGAAAATTCAGATTGTAATTTTTCTAAATAATCTTCCATCGTTACCGTTCCGTAAATTTCTGGTTCTCGCGTACCTAACAGATTAAGATTAGGACCGTTTACAATTAAAATTTTCATAACATAAAATTAAAAACTTTTTTTGAATTTCTCTCCGTCATTTCGAGTGTTTTTCGCAGCGAAGCGGATAAAAATGTATCGAGAACCAGTGAACAGAAACACAAATTCTATTTCCACAGCAAAACTTCTCGATACGATTTTTTTTGTAAAAATCTACTCGAAGTGACGATGGTCATATGTATTACATTTTGAGTTTAATGTAGTCTAAAGGGAAAATTATCCATTGTATTATTTTTAATGATATTTCTCATATTTGAAAATTTAATAATTTGTATAACTGTCTATTTTGGTGGTTTTTAAAATAAATTTAACTTAATTTTCATAAAATTATAATCAAAAATTTTAAAGTCTACTTGTTTTGTAGACTATTTGTTTTTAGATTTGCAACCATATTTCGATCGGCTTATAAAGAAAGATGGAGGGAACTGACCCTATGAAATCTTAACAACCTGCTTTGGGCAAGGTGTTACATTCAGCCTTAAAAAGGAAAGATAAGCAATAATTTAATCCTACTTATTGGTGCTTGTTGTTGTCTTTTTTGTAAAAGGTTGATTTTTAATTAATGTTAAACAAAATTGATTATGATTAATAAAAATTCATTTAATTCTAAGATTTGGATTCCACCTGTCGCGGTATTTTTCCTAGGAATTATCGGAGTACAAGGTCAGGAAATAAAAAAAGATACCCTGAAGGAAAAAGAGATAGACGAAGTAGTTGTTGTGGCGTATGGAAAAGCGAAAAGAAATAGCTATACAGGTTCGGTTTCCACAATTTCCAGTGATAAAATTAACAACAGACCGGTTACCAATATTACAAAAGCTTTGGAAGGTCAGGTTCCCGGGCTTCAAGCGGTGAGTGCTTCTGGCCAGCCAGGGTCTGTAGCTTCGGTTCGTATTCGTGGGATTGGCTCAATAAGTGCTTCAAGCGATCCTTTGTATGTGGTAGACGGACTTCCTTTTGATGGAAATATCAACACCATCAGTCCAAATGATATTGAATCGATGAGTGTACTGAAAGACGCTTCTGCAAGTGCTTTGTATGGCTCGAGAGGGGCAAACGGAGTAATCATCATTACGACAAAATCGGGTAAAAAAGGAGAATCAAAGATCAATTTTAATATCAGTCAGGGTTTTTCTTCGAGAGCGGTGAAAGATTATGCTCAGGTAAATACCGATCAGTATTTTGAATTGTATTGGGAGGCAATGAGAAACGGCTATGTTGCGAATAATATTGCTCCACAGCAGGCGGCTCAGATGGCAACAGACGGTTTGGTGAATGCTTTGGGAATCAATCCTTACGGAGCCAGTTTTGCAAAACCTGTAGGAACAGACGGAAAATTGTTAGCAGGTGCAAAAGCTTTGTGGAATGACAATTGGGCAGATGTTCTTCAGCGTGTGGCTTCTAGAAATCAGGTTGATTTGGATTTCAGCGGCGGAAACGAAAAAAGTAATTACTATTTCTCGTTAGGGTATCTTGATGATAAAGGAATTGCCATAGAATCTGGTTTCAAAAAATACAGTACAAGATTAAAATTAAATTCTGAAGTTAAAAAATGGCTGAATGTTGGTGCGAATTTAAGCTTTACCAACAGCGTTCAATTGGCTCCCGCTTCTTCGGATTCAAGTTCTGAAAATATTATCAATGTCGGGCGTATTATTCCTTCATTTTATCCTTACTATGAAAGAAATACAGATGGAAGTTATAAATTGGATGCAGGCGGAAATTATATTTATGATTTCGGAAAATACAGACCAACAAGCGCTTTACAAAATCAGA
Source organism: Chryseobacterium sp. C39-AII1 (assembly GCF_039672645.1). Classification (NCBI taxonomy): domain Bacteria; kingdom Pseudomonadati; phylum Bacteroidota; class Flavobacteriia; order Flavobacteriales; family Weeksellaceae; genus Chryseobacterium; species Chryseobacterium sp. C39-AII1. Next base: position 109,253 of record NZ_JBDFPQ010000002.1, on the reverse strand, counting down.
ATTTAGCAGCAACTTTACCTTTAGATAAAAACGAAAACAGAGAAGATAACTTTTCAGGAAAGGGGTTTGCTGAGTTTACGTTTTTGCCAGAATTGAAATTTAAGACTAGTTTTTCAGTTGATTTGGTGAATTATAACGGTCATTATTACACTAATTCTCTGTTAGGGCAAGGAACTGAAATTGGCGGTTCGGTCACTAAAACAAATTCCAGAACGCTCTCTTATACCACAAGTAATATTTTAACTTATGATAAAAAATTCGGTCAGCATCACGTGAATTTATTAGCAGGGCAGGAGTTTTATCATTATGAATATCAGACGATTTCCGGAAACAGATCTCAGTTTTCACTTCCGTATTATTATGAACCAGACGCTGCAGCTTTATTGGGTGGTTTCACAGGAAACAGCGATCAGTTGGGATTGCTAAGTTTCTTAGGTAAAGCGGAGTACGATTATCAGAATAAATATTTCATTTCAGGATCGGTAAGGTCAGATGCTTCTTCGAGATTTTCTCAAGATAACCGTTGGGGAACGTTTTGGTCTGTCGGTGGTTCGTGGAAAGCGTCGAGTGAAGATTTTATTAAAGATTTAAATATATTCGATCAGCTGACACTACGTGCAAGTTACGGAGGTCAGGGAAATGACAAGCTTAAAACCTATTATGCTTATCAGAGTTTATATCGATTTTACAACAATTTAGGAGAAGCAGGAACCGTTGCAAGCAGTCTTCCGACACCAAATTTGAAATGGGAAACGAATCTTAATTTAAATATCGGACTTGAATTTGCGATTCTGAACAACAGAATTAAAGGTAATGTAGAATATTTCAAGCGTGAAAGTCAGGATTTACTTTTTGAAATGCCTTTGGCGCCGTCTTTAGGATTTACAGGATTCCAGGCAAATATCGGAACGATGCAGAATACCGGTTTTGAATTTTCATTATTCACAACACCTGTAAAGACCGACGATTTTCAATGGAATGTTGATGTAAATTTAAGTACATTAAACAACAAGATCACAAAACTTCCTCAGCCTTCTATCATCAGCGGAACAAAATTATTAACTGTGGGTGGTTCGGTTTACGATTTCTATCTTCCGACTTGGGTAGGCGTGGATCCAACTAACGGAAAACCTTTGTGGAAAACAATTACAACAGATGCCAACGGACAAACGGTGGAAGGTACCACTTCTGAATACGCTAAAGCGGCAAGAGAAATTCAGGGTTCGGCACTTCCGAAGTTAATGGGTGGATTAACGACAAGCTTGAATTACAAAAACTTCGACCTTTCCGCTTTACTGACTTTTAGATTGGGAGGAAAGATTTTGGATACCGATTATACCTCCATCATGTCAAACGGAAATTTGGCAGGACGTGCATGGAGTGCTGAAATGGTCAATAGATGGACTCCTGAAAATACAAATACGGATGTTCCTATTTTGAGCACAACAACCAATAACTGGACTTCAACCTCATCGAGATTTTTATATTCTGCAACGTATGCAAGATTGAAAAATGTAAGTATCGGATACACACTTCCATCGAATTATTTTGAAAAATTGGGCTTGAAAAACTTCAGAGTGTATGTTCAGGGGGAAAATTTACTCACGTTTTACAAACATAAAGGAATGGATCCTGAGCAATCATTGGATGGAACAACGTATTACAGATATCCGGCGATGAGAACCATCACTTTCGGACTTCAGGCAACTCTTTAATCTTAAAATTAAAACAATGAAAAAAATAAAATATCTATCTTTTGCCATTATCGCGACCTTATCTCTGGTGAGCTGTGAAAGCGAGTTGGAAACGGCGCCGACCAATCAGGCTAACGAAGCAGAAGTTTTTAAAACGGCTGATAATGCCGAAACGGTGATCAACGGAACTTGGGCGAAATTTAATGATGATGGAACAACATATTCCAACATCGGATATTCAACCGTACTGAGAACGAGTGATGCGATGGGAAGTGATGTGGCGGTTTTAACCAATAAATACGGGTTTCCAACGGCTTATACATTTTCAGATTTGAGTAATAACACCGGAAGTCGTGCTCTTTTCATTTGGAGTTTGCTGTATTCTACCATTAATAATATGAATAATGTGATTACCAGAATTGATGTGGCAGAGGGAAGTCAGGCAAAAAAAGATCAGGTAAAAGGTCAGGCAAAGACGCTTCGTGCTTTTTGTTATCTGAATTTGGCGAGTTTTTATCAGTTTAGTTATTTGAAAGATAAAACAGCATTAACCGCTCCAATCTATACAGAACCTACAACTACTGAATCTAAGCCGAATAAAAGAGCAACGTTAGAAGAAATTTATACGCTGATTAAAAGTGATTTAACAGACGCAGATCAATTGCTTCAAAATTACACGAGAAACAATAAAGATAAAATCGACAGATCGGTAGTGAACGGATTGTTGGCAAGAACCTATCTGAATACAGGAGATTGGGCAAAAGCTGCCGCTGCCGCAAAAGTAGCAAGAAACGGGTATGCTTTAATGACTGCTGAAAAATATAAAGAAGGTTTCAACGACATCAGCAACGGAGAATGGATTTGGGGTCACGGGCAAACGCAAGAGCAGTCTAGCGAGAGTTATGCCTTCCACTTTTTAGATGTTTCGTCTTCCGGAAGTTATTATTACAGCTTCATGGCAGATCCTTATTTTAAAGATTTGTTTGATACCAATGATATTCGTTATTCTCTCTTTTCATGGGACGGACTTCCGGGTAGGGAAGGGCTCTTGAGATATGCTAAATTTAAATTTAAAGCCAATTTAATTGCCGATATCGTCTATATGAGAGCGGCCGAAATGTACTTAATTGAAGCCGAAGCCGAAGCCAAAAATGGAAATGTAACCAATGCAGTAACTGTTTTAAACCAATTGAAATCGGCGAGAAATGCTAATCAATATTCAGGTTCTTTAGCTCAAAATGATGTGATTAAAGAGGTTTTAATTGAAAGAAGAAAAGAATTGTTCGGCGAAGGATTTTCTTTATCCGACATCATCAGAACGCAGGGAACAGTCATAAGAAAACCTTTTACCAATGCAGATGGTTCTTCGATTCAGGTACAAATCACCACGCCCGACGGAACAGTGAAAAATGTTGCCGGAAGAGGGCACACGATTTATGCTTTTCCTGATCAGTCTTCTTTTGCTCCGAATAGCAAGTATTATTTGTTCACGATTCCACAGAAGGAAGTGGAGAATAATCCGAATTTGTAGGATTAGTTTTTTAAATTTTTAAAAAGGCTGCCCTAATTAGAGGACAGCCTTTTTTATGATTAGTGATGTAATAAATGAAAGTATTCACTTAAAGATTGTATACCTATAAGTAATCTTCAAACATATTTTTGCCTTGGTGGTAAATTTTGTATCGTGTTTTTAGAGCATCCCAAATTTGAACGTAAATAGTTCCATCATCATTTTTACCCACATTTAGATAGATGTTTTCTTCCTCTTCGTTGGTCTCAACTTTTATTTCATTATTAGGTTCAATAAATGCTTCTAAAGCTTCAGGTTCTTTTATTATAGACATTTTTTCGTCGCTGCAGTTATGGATTGTTATTTTCATTTTCATTGTTTGAATAATCTTAGCGATTTTAAATAAAATATAAATTTAAAGAGATTATTTTGTTCTGATAAAAAAGGCTATCCAAAATTTTCGGAAAGTCTTTATGTGTAATATTATTCCTCTTTTAAAAGAGGTCTAACGAATTCTATAAATCTTTTTTCTATCGCGCCATACTTTTTAAAATTAATTTTTGCCTCTCTTAAGCTTACATTATTTGCTCCACTATCATAATCAATATCATGAAGTTGTACTCCATCATCTTCCCAATAACATACCGGACATATTTGAAACGTATTATCAGCCTTGTATTCAAGAGTATGATATCCGCAACATGGGCACGAGAATTTACTATATTTTTTAGTTTCCATATGATTATAATCGCTTATAAATAATAACTTATTTAGGATGTAAGAATGATTTAAAAATAAATTTTAGCATATCATAGAGTAGTAAAAAGGTTGCCTTTTATTATTTAATATAGTGATCCTTATATTTTCTAAAGAACTTATTTATATTGACGTTTATTTTACAGAAATTAATTTTAGGAGTTATAATTTCTATATTTTCAGACATTAATGAATCTTTTACATATTGAGGAATGTATTCTGCAGAAAATGTTGTAGATGCAGATAAAAAGTAAGACTTTGTAGAATCTAATTTATATTCCATTGTGTTACTATTAGTAATTATTGGTAAGTCAATATCTTTTGTACAATTAGATGGAATTAATATGTATTTGTTTTTATAATGTAAATATAATATCGCTTCTCTAAAAGATAAGGAATATTTTTTCATTGTTTTATTTATTAAACTTTTACTGTAGTCAAATTGATAATCTAGATAATCTTCTCCTGAGTATATACTTGTTACTTCTCCAATATTTTCTTTACCATCATTATCTATTATTTTAAAATTAGTCTCAAATAATCCGCTATAAAGCAATAATGTTTTTTTACTATTGTTTTTAATTCTTACTGTGAGATGTTTATCTTCAATATTTTTAGTAATTACATTCATATTGTAAATTTGTGAATTTAAATTATTTATGATTAAAAATAAAGTTAGTGCTATCTTTTTCATATTATTCTAGGGTCTTAAAAATGATGAAAATAGTGATTGAATATATTATATTGATGGATAATATCTGCTACTGAATGCAGCGGAAAATTTCATATTTACTCCTGATATTCCATCTGTCATACTGTGAGCATAAAATTCAGTTATTCTGGTAGCTTCTGCTACTCCGTATTTTGCTTTCCAAGCTTGATACATTCCTGTAACTGTATGTATAGAATGTATTCCTTCATGATACCAAGTTGCAGCAAAGCCTAATGCTGTTCTCATTCGATGTGGAGAAATTAAAACGATGCCATCTCCCATAGATGTTCCTCCGTTTACAGGATCACCAGTTCCTCCGTTGCTTAATAACTTGTTATCCTTAAGTACGTAATCTGTTCCCGTATTATTGTTAAAGTCGGTTAAGTTTTGTTCATTTGCTATAGCAAAATTTTTTGCACTTACATTATAAATCTCTGGAAAAATTTGTGATAGATCATTTAAAAAAATTTCCTTTACTGAAGCATCTGCTACACTAGTATTATTATAATATTTATTAATTCTTGTTCGTATTTTATTAGTAATATCAATTCTATGCGCCAAGAAATTAAAAGCAGTAACAACCAATCCTTGGCCTGCACCCATCCAAAAGTTTCCACCTCCAAGTACAGAACCCACACCACCACTAACAGCTCCGTTAAATAATGCAAATGCATCACTTCTTAATATATTGTTAGCTCCTAAGTTATCTGTTGCCATACCCAGCAAATCACCAGAAGCACTGGCAAATGCACCACTTAGTGCTCCACCCCAAAAGTTTCCTCCTTGTACTGTGGCAAGGAAACCTTGTGTAAGGGCGTGAGCTCCTATTTTTTTATTTATATCCCTAGATGTTTAAGGAAGTATACTAATTATCAAATGCAGCATCAGCTTATTTTTTAAATAAAGCAAATTTAAAAGTGGGTAGAGATGGGTAGAATTTGTGTTTCTGCTGCGAAATTATAAAAAAATAATTTCCCGAACAAGAGATTTTTATATTACGATTACATATTCATATCATGTTAACTTAATTGTTAAAAACTCTTACCTTTACTATACCAAAATTCCTTGCAACATGAAAGCAGACATCGAAAATAAGCTGATCGACAAAAACACAAAACCCACAAGCATGAGGATTTTGGTGTATGATTTTCTAAGTTCTCAGGAAGCCGCGCTGTCTTTGTCTGAAATTGAAAATCATTTTGAAAATGCAGACCGAACTACAATTTACCGAACACTGAAAACTTTCGAAGAAAAAGGAATTGTTCACGGAATTCAGGAAAATACCACGACGAAATACAAACTTTGTCACGATGGTTGTGATGAAAGTACCCACAAAGACTGGCATCTTCATTTCTACTGTAAAATCTGCAAACAGACCACCTGTAAAGAAGATATTTCGGTTCCTGAAAATATTCAGACCAATTTCAGGATCGATGAAATCAGACTTTTTGCAAAAGGAATCTGTGAAAACTGTCTCGAAAGTTTGCAATAGTATTGCATTGGGTTTCGCCTTAACTTTGAGTAAAATATTTAAGTTATGGAAGAATGTTGCAGTACAAAACCTAAAAAAAAGCATGACCACAACCACGAAGGCCACGATCATGATCACGGGCATTCGCATGATGTAGGAGATAAATCTACATTTCAGATGTTTCTTCCTGCGATGGGTTCTTTTGCTTTGTTATTAATTGGAATCGCTTTAGACAATTATATAAAACCCGATTGGTTTACCGGCTGGATTCGTCTGGTTTGGTATCTCGTAGCCTATATTTCTGTAGGTTTGCCTGTTTTAAAAGAAGCTTTTGAAAGCATTAAAAATGGGGATGTTTTTTCTGAATTTTTTCTGATGGGTATCGCAACTGTTGGAGCTTTTGCTATTGGCGAATATCCGGAAGGCGTAGCGGTGATGCTTTTCTATTCTGTAGGTGAAGTGTTTCAGGCGATTGCAGTTACCAGAGCAAAAACTAATATCAAATCTTTACTCGATCAGCGTCCCGATGAGGTTACCGTTATAAAAGACGGAAAACCACAGACAGTTAAGGCCGAAAAAGTGAATATCGGAGAAGTCATTCAGTTAAAATCAGGAGAGAAACTAGGCTTGGATGGCGAATTGTTATCTGAAAATGCTTCATTCAACACCGCTGCTTTAACCGGGGAAAGTAAACCCGATACGAAGATAAAAGGAGAAAACGTTCTCGCAGGAATGATCAATCTAAATACAGTAAGTCTGGTAAAAGTGACAACGGCTTACAAAGACAGCAAACTGAGTAAAATTTTAGAATTAGTGCAGAATGCCACTGCCCAAAAAGCACCCACCGAGCTTTTTATCAGAAAATTTGCTAAAATATACACCCCGATTGTGGTTTTCTTAGCGATTGGAATTACATTGTTGCCTTATTTTTTTGTTTCTGATTATCAATTCAGAGATTGGCTGTACAGAGCATTGGTATTTTTGGTAATTTCATGTCCTTGTGCTTTGGTGATTTCTATTCCTTTAGGCTATTTTGGAGGAATCGGAGCGGGAAGCCGAAACGGAATCTTATTTAAAGGAAGTAATTTTCTGGATGTTTTAGCCAATATTCAAAATGTAGTAATGGATAAAACCGGAACCATGACGGAAGGCGTTTTTAAAGTTCAGGAAGTAAATTTTAGCAATGAATTTGATAAAGATGAAATTTTAAAATTCGTCAATGCGCTTGAAAGTAAAAGTTCGCATCCCGTGGCCACCGCCATTCATGATTTTGTGGGCGAAATTGATCATTCTTTGCAATTTGAAAATGTTGAGGAAATTGCGGGTCATGGTTTAAAAGCAACGATTAATGGGCAACAGTTATTAGTAGGAAATTTCAAGATGATGGATAAGTTCAACATCAATTATGACATTAATACTGAAAATCTGGTCTATACCTTAATTGCTGTTGCTTATAATCAAAAATTTGTGGGTTATTTAACGATTGCAGATTCCATTAAATCGGATGCCGAATTAACCATAAAAAAATTAAAAGCATTGCATGTAAATACCACTATGCTTAGTGGCGACAAATCTTCCGTTGTACACCATGTTGCAGAAAAATTAGGAATTCAAAATGCTTTTGGCGATCTGCTTCCGGAAGATAAGGTGAACAAAGTAAAAGAGCTGAAAGCAAAAAATCAAACCGTAGCTTTTGTGGGCGATGGATTGAATGATGCTCCGGTTGTCGCTTTAAGCGATGTCGGAATTGCAATGGGCGGATTGGGAAGTGATGCCACGATTGAAACAGCAGACGTTGTAATTCAGGATGACCAGCCGAGTAAAATTCCAATGGCAATCAATATCGGAAAGCAAACGAAAAAGATCGTGTGGCAAAATATTATCCTTGCATTCGGAATCAAGGCAGTTGTTTTAGCTCTCGGCGCCGGAGGTTTGGCAACTATGTGGGAAGCCGTTTTTGCAGATGTTGGTGTGGCTTTATTAGCGATCTTAAATGCAGTTAGAATTCAGAGAATGAAGTTTTAAATATTTTCTCTCGCAGATCAAGTAAATTCGACAGATTTTTAAACTAAAAATCTTTGCCATCTCCAAAATCTACGAAAAAAATAAACATCTGTGTAAATCTGTGGGAAATAAAAAATGGACAAGAACAAGATTCTCTCGCAGATAAAGCAAATTCAGCAGATCATTAAAAATCTGCGCTATCTGCAAAATCTGCGAGAGAAAAACCTAAACATCCTCAAACTTCTTTCAACTATCAAACAAAATCTATCAACTAGAAATGACTTTCATCATAAATTAACATGAAAAACAAATTTCAGTAGTATATTTGTACTACAGAATTCATTGTTGAAGTTTTTCATTTCCATATTTGTCATTTTTACGATCGCACTACGTCCCGTATTGCCATTAATTAACTATGCGGTTAATTACGATTACATCGTAAAAAATCTTTGCGAAAACAGAAATATCCCTCAATCTACCTGTAAGGGGAAATGCTTCGTAAAAAAAGAATTGGCAAAAACTGAAAAGCAATCCAGCAATACCCAAAATGTAAAAATTGCAGGTCTTGACGTTTTTTTGTCAAATGAAATTCTATCTTTTTCAACTAAAATTCAAACGGAAGTTCCAGAAAAAAATCCCAACTCGTTTGATGATAATTTCCATTCTTCCGAATATTTCTTCCGAATATTCCATCCTCCTTTAGCCTAAAATTTATTTAAACTAATTTTATAGTTTAATATTGAAGTAAACTTAGCTATCTTTTGTTGAGTGTTAACGCCGTTGCGAACATAATAAGATGAAGTTTATGAAAAAGCTTTGCAAGCCTTGCGTTTAAAAACAAGATCAATATTAAGTTTAGTTTAAAATATCAATCCATTTTATTCAAAATCATCATTAATTTCAATTTAATTTAAAATGAAATCAAAACTTATTTTAACTGCATTTTTGTCGGTTTCATTAATGGCGTGTGCTCAGGAAACGCCTAAAGTAAAACATAAAAGTAAAACAACTGCTGCTAAACAAAATGTAAAAACGGTAAAATTTGCTAATGCGGTAGACCCAATTTGCCATATGCCCACAGAACCCGACATGAAAGATACGGCGGTGTACAAAAATAAAACGTACGGTTTTTGCAGTGCTTACTGTAAAGACGAATTCAAGAAAAATCCTGAAAAGTATGTCAAAAACTAAAAAGCAGAACAATACCAAGCGCAAGCTGATTATTCCGATCGCGGTGATTGCGTTGCTTTTTTTAATTATTGGCGTGGGAATGGGATATTTTAAAAAGAATCTTTATACGATCATGAAAGTTCCCGATTTTGAACTGACGGATCAGAACAATAAAAACATTACCAATAAAGATATGCTCGGAAAAGTATATCTGGTAGAGTTTTTCTTTAGTAAATGCCCAACGATTTGTCCGGTGATGAACACCAATATGCGGGCAATAGAAGATGAAATCAACGATCCAAATTTTGGAATTATCTCCATCAGCATCGATCCTGAAAATGATACACCGGAGTTGCTTAAAGAACATTCAAAAAAGATTGGAGCAAAATCTCCCAACTGGCATTTTCTAACGGGTGACAGAGCGTATATCGGAAATTTGGCCGATCAGTTTGATATTTATGTAGGCGATAAAGAAGACGAAAGTGAAAACCTCAACCATAGCGGAATGATCGCGTTGGTAGATCAGGACGGGAATCTGCGTTGTCGGTTTAATAAAGAGAATATGCCGATTTTGTATTATTCAGGATTAAATTATTCCGATCCGGAAGGAAAAGTTCCTGCACTTACCGGAAAATATCATCCCGACAGAGAATTGCTGATCGAGGATATTAAGAAATTATTGAAGTAAGGGGCAGGAAGATGGATGCAGGAAGATGGAAGTTATTAACGCATAGTAGTAAACTTTCCGCCTCCAGTTCCCATCTTCCCGCCAAAATATAAACCATAAAAAACAAAAAGTTATGAAGATTTTGAAAATAGCTGCTTTAAGTGCAGTTTTTGCGGCGCAATTTGCATTTGCGCAATTCAAACAAACTCCTTTACCGTACGCGTACAACGCACTGGAAGGTAATATCGATGCTCAGACGATGGAGATCCATTATTCAAAGCATGCAGCGGCTTATGTTTCTAATTTGAATAAAGCCATTGCCGGAACTCCACAGGAAAAGCAAACTTTGTTCGAGATCATGTCGAATGCTTCAAAACTACCTGCTGCAGTAAGAAATAATGCCGGTGGACACTACAATCACGAATTGTTCTGGACGGTTCTTACGCCTGTAAAAAATACGCAGCCTTCCGCAAAATTGGCGAAAGCAATCACCGATGCATTCGGAAGTATGGATGCTTTTAAAGCAAAAATGGCCAAAGCAGGTGCAGATCGTTTTGGTTCAGGTTGGGCATGGCTTTCTGTAGATAAAAATGGTAAACTATTTGTTTCGTCGACAGCTAATCAGGATAATCCGTTGATGGATGTGGTAGAAGAAAAAGGAACGCCGATTTTCGGGATTGATGTTTGGGAACATGCGTATTATCTGAAATATCAGAATAAAAGAGCAGATTATTTAACAGCAATCTGGAACGTAACCAACTGGAAAGAGATCAGCAGAAGATACGAAGAAGCGATCACTAAAAAATAATTCATGAACTTTATTTGCAGCATATTCCTCACCTTATTTGTGGTATTCAGACCTCTGATGCCGTTGGCGGAGTATGCTGTAAATTATACTTATATTTCGGAAGTTTTATGTATCAACAAAAACAAACCCGAGCTTCACTGTAACGGAAAATGTTACCTCGGGAAAGAACTCGCAAAAGCGAATGACAGCGATTCTTCACCAGTAAACAAAGCCAAAAATTCAGGTCAGAAATTACTCGATATCTATCTTCTGCCTGCCATTGCCAATATCACAACAACCGAAAAGCCGGACTTTACAAATTTCACTTTTATTTACCATTCGGCGTATTCTTTTCTTTTTCTGAAACACATTTTCAGACCTCCTGTTTTTTAGAATAATATCACAACCTTTTTGGGCGATTCCCTTTCCCTGGCTTTTCCAGCCGCTCGGGTCGGGCTGTCCGCTCCTATCTTTTTTTAGGTTCTTCCATGCGTCAGAATCCAAAAAAAGGATAACCGCTTCCATCCCTATCGCGATGGATGTCATATCAACCTATTGTAACGTGAATTCACACAGAAGTCAGTTTTAATGATAAAGGAAAGAGAAAATGTCAATCCTTAACTCCATTAAAACGACCTCGGAAAATGAAGCGTTAAGAAAATTAAAAATAAATCCGTTAAAAAATTCCCATTGTTTGAAGCGCGAGACTCATTCAGTTACGAAGACAAACTATTGAATTCACACAAGTTTTGGGGATTTTAGGATTGATTTTTAATTTTTAGCATTCAGTTTCCAAGTCTGGACTGTTTGTTTCTTTTGTGTTAAGACAAAAGAAAAAATATCTTTTAAATCAAGTCGATGCTGCTGAATTCACCAAATTTTACTTCTAAAAAACAAACTAAAAAATGTACAAATTTTTATCATTACTCTCCGCAGTATTTATTTTATTCACTTTTACTTCATGCCGAAATAACGACGAAGACGAGTCTCAGAATACCACTCTCGGAAAACTGCAGATTAAATTTGAAAACGGCTTCAATAATCTCGGGGATATTGTGCTGAATCAAACCACTCAGACTTCTTCACAAGGACAAAAACATCACTTTTCTGCTTTAAAATATATCATCAGCAATATCAGTTTGGTGGACGAAGCCGGAAATGAATTCAAATACAACGAAAATAATCCCGATAAAGGCGCTTTTATCATCGATCAGGCTGATGCGGTGGCGGGAATCGTCTACATTAATCTCGATGAGGTTCCAAAAAGAAATTACAAAAAAGTTAAATTCGGGTTAGGACTCAGCCAGAATGCTTACTTGTTGGGGCAGGACGGGCAGGCGGAATTCTGGACCAAAGCCAAACAGAAAGGAATGACCTGGTCCTGGGCGGCGGGCTATGTCTTTGTAAAGTTGGAAGGAAAATACGGAACCGCTTCTCCGCAGACAGAATTTATGAATCACACCGGAAATATGGGTAATGTAACCGCCAACAATACGCCCGATCTTTACCGCGAGATTACTTTGGATTTACCAACAACCGCAAGAGTAAGTACGCAAATTACGCCTTCTATCCATATTCTGGCAGATCTGAATCAGTTTTTAACCGGCGAAAATACATTGAGTTTAAATTCTACAAATGATATGATGATGGGGTCCAGCCAACATTTGGTGAATGTAACGAATAACCTGACCAAAATGTTTAAAGTAGATCACGTTCATAATGATTAAGTTACTTAAAACAGGTTTGTTTGTTTTCTCTTTTTTGAGTTTTATTTCCTGTACGGATGAGGTAATTGAACCCATTGAGAAAAATGAGCCTTATGCTTTGGAATATCCGTCTTATTTTTCGAAAATGACATTTAATCCTTCAGAAAATCCTCTGACTAAAAATGGAGTAGAGCTCGGACGAAAATTATTCTATGAAGGCAGGCTTTCGCGAAATAATACCATTTCCTGCGGCTTCTGCCATATTCAGGAAAATGCTTTCACCCATCATGGTCACACGGTAAGTCATGGGGTTGATGACAGAATTGGAATCAGAAATGCTCCGCCGATTCAGAATATGGCTTTTTTACAGCGATATATGTGGGATGGGGTCATTCATAACCTGAACGAACAGCCTATCAGTCCGATCACAGATGTGAATGAAATGGACAGCTCGATTCCGGAAATTGTGTCCAAATTAAATGCGGATGCGAAGTATAAAAAATTATTCAAAGCAGCGTATGGCGATGAAAATATTACAGGAGATAGAATTCTAAAGGCGCTATCGCAATTTATGGTTACTCTAATTTCTGCAGATTCTAAATATGATCGGATGAAGCAAGGAAAAGAAAATTTTTCTTCAGAAGAACTACAAGGAATGAATTTATTTCAACAAAAATGTTCATCATGCCACAGCGGAGAATTGTTTACCGATGAAAGTTTTAGAAATACCGGGATGTATTATAATACGCAGTTTAAAGATGCAGGTCGTTATCGCGTAACATTGGAACAGGTCGATTGGATGAAATTCCGGGTTCCGAGTTTAAGAAATGTTGAATACACAGCGCCTTATATGCATGACGGCAGATTTTACACATTGGAAGCCGTGTTGAATTTCTACTCGGATAATGTGGAAGATAACCCCAATTTGGATCCTCGATTAAAACAAAACGGTCACCTCGGAATTGCTATGAATACTCAGGAAAAACAATTCATCATCACTTTTCTGAAAACGTTGTCTGATAAAAATTTCATATCTAATCCAAAATTTGCGGAATAATTTTTTTAAACATGAATAAAATATTTTTAATCATAAGCTTGATTTTATTTAATTTAAATCAGGCTAAACCTCAGAGTGACAGCCTTTATATTCCTGATGAGGTTCACCAAGATTTTTTTGATGATTGTGACGCCTGCGGTTGCGGAGCAGGAAACGGCTCTTCAGGCTTTGAATCTCTACTGAACCCTCAGTTTATAGGAATTAAATATTTTGCCCAGCATTATAAAGCCAAGGAAAATCTGTTTGTAAAAGATTTAACTCAAGATCAGTATTTTAACACCATTCAGCTTTGGGCAAGAATTCCGGTAACTCAAAAACTGAGTGTTTATGGAAGTTTACCGTTTCATTTTCATGAGAAGCAAACGTTGCAGGGAGATATAAATATTAACGGAATCGGAGATTTTAATGTGATGGGAATCTATCAACTGCTAAATTCCAAGAATAATATTCATCAGCTGAATGGTGGCGTAGGAATAAAAGTTCCGTTGGGAAAGTTTGATGAAAAAGGAATTACGGGAGTAAATCCAAGTTTTCAGCTGGGAACAGGGAGTTGGGATTACCAGATGGTACTGAATTACAAATTCCAGAAAAATAAAATCGCTTTGTTGATGAATACAGATTATACCATTAAAACAGAAAATAAAAAGCATTACAATTTCGGAAACCAATGGAATTATGCTGCAACAGGTTTTTATCAGTTTGTTGAGAATGATAGAATAATTTTCTCCGGAAAAACGGGTTTGCAAGGAGAAGTTTTTGATCAAAATAAACAGTTTAACGAAGCATTACCAAGAACGGCAGGAAGTGCTTTGTATGGAAAGCTTGGTTTTGAGGCTTCCTATAAAAAATTCAGTTTGGGAAGTGAAATCATGCTTCCGGTATATTCCAATTTGGCGGGAGGTGATATTCAAGCGAAATCGCGTTTTAGTGTTTTCCTGAATTTTGGAATTTAAACAGAATATTTTAAACGCAAAGATTTTATTTAATCTCTTTTTATTAAAGGAGTAAAGATGAATAGCAAAGCTGTTTGATGAAGCTGCATAAAACACTTACTTCCTCAAATCAATTTTTAATTGATTCATTCTTTGCTCCTTAAAAATATTAACAACAGCGAATAAAACTTTGCGTTAAAAAATATTATTTCAATAAATTAATTTCAGCGTTTATGTATTTGTAAATCAATTTATTAAATTCAATTTTGATTCTGTGATTTATTTTCTATCTTTGCCGCAATCTGGTGAGCCATAAAAAGCGCTTAAAAGGGAATCCGGTGAAAATCCAGAACAGACCCGCTGCTGTAAGCTCCACACCAAAGTTTTTGATAATAATATCCACTGTTTTTTAATGGGAAGGATTTCAAAAACGGAGTAAGTCAGAAGACCTGCCAGACCATAAACGTTTGACGCTTTCGTGGAATAAAGCTTAGGACATCATTGATTTTGTGTGGTTTACGACTACGCTTTATCGGTGTATTCTTATATCCATTAGCGTCATCATTATCTAAATGAGCTAATGGTGGCAAAACTTCTTACATCTCAACTCTATAAGGTTGTTTTCGCAGTTTTTGTGTTAACAACGCCATTGTTGTTTTCACAATCCAGAAAAGATACGATTAAGGAGAAGACGATTCTTCCAGTCAATATTTACAAAAAGAATTTTAAAGAAATCCTTCCTGCACAAACGCTTTCGGGAGAACAGCTGGAAAGACTCAACAGTCAGTCGGTAGCCGATGCGCTGAGGTATTTTTCAGGAGTTCAGATCAAAGATTACGGCGGAGTTGGCGGCTTAAAAACCGTGAATATTCGAAGCATGGGAAGCCAGCATGTTGGGGTTTTCTATGACGGAATTCAATTGGGAAATGCCCAAAATGGAGTGGTGGATCTGGGAAAATTTTCTTTGGATGATATTGAGGAAATTTCTCTTTATAACGGGCAAAAAAGCGAAATTTTTCAACCGGCTAAAGATTTTGGTTCGTCGGGTTCTATTTATATGCAGGCTAAAACTCCGACTTTTAGAAATGGTAGAAAAACGAATTTAGTTTTAAGGACAAAATCTTCTTCTATTCAGCTTTTTAATCCGTCTTTTCGCTTAGAGCAAAAGATTACCGATAAAATTGCGGCCAGTTTCAGCTCGGAATATTTACAGACGGATGGTATTTATAAATTCAGAACATCGAGAAAGAATGATGATGGTTCTACGGCGTATGATACCATTGCTAAAAGATATGATTCTGATGTGACTTCAAAACGTTTTGAGACCAGCTTAAACGGAAATTTAAACAACGGAAACTGGAGCATAAGAGGATACGGATATTTATCGGATCGTGGGGTTCCGGCAGCTATTATCAGCAATGGTTTTATTCCGCGAGGTTCTAGAATGAGGGATGAAAATTATTTTGTTCAGGGACAGTTTAGAAAGAAAATATTCAGAAATTTTGAAACTCAGTTCAAAACAAAATTTGCTTATGATTACACAAGATTTGCAGATACTTTAAATGTTGGAGATACCGGGTTAAGAATCGACAATACTTTTATTCAGAGAGAAGTGTATTTGTCTTCTTCCAATTTGTATTCAATTACTCCAAACTGGGATGTGAGCGCAAGTTTCGACTTTCAGTATAATAATCTGGATGCCAATTTAATCGATTTTTCATATCCAACACGTTATACCTCGTTGGTCGCTTTTGCAACAACCTATCAATGGAATCGGTTTAAGGTATTGGGAAGCGTTCTGGGAACATTTATTAATGAAAATGTACAAAAGAATTACAATGCTCCCGATAAAACAGAGTGGACACCTTCAATTTTTGCGAGTTATCAACCTTTTGACTCCAACGATTTTACGATAAGAGCTTTCTATAAAAGGATTTTCAGAATGCCGACTTTTAACGATCTCTACTATACGATGATCGGGAATACGCTTTTGAAACCCGAATATACGAATCAGTATGACGTGGGTTTTACCTATCAGAAACTTTTTGATCATCAGAATTTTAAAGGCATTTATTTAAAAGTAGACGGTTATTACAATGTCGTAGAAAATAAAATCGTCGCGATGCCGACTGCTAATTTGTTTCGATGGACGATGACAAATCTTGGAAACGTTGAAATTATCGGAGCCGATGTCAATCTTCAGGCCGAGATCAATGTGGGAAATGTAAGGTTGAAACCATTGGTGAGCTATACGTATCAAAGTGCAAGAGATTTAACAGATCCAGGCGAGTCTAATTACGGTGATCAGATTCCTTATGTTCCATGGCATGCCGGAACGTTTACGATGATGGCAGATTACAAAGACTGGAGCTTCAATTACAGTGGAATGTATGTCGGGGAGCGCTATGACGGACAATTAAACAATATTCAGTACAACTATATTCAGCCCTGGTATACGCATGACCTTTCTGTGCAAAGGAAATTCCATTGGCTTTCACACGATTTCAAGGCGAGTTTTGAGGTGAATAATATTTTCAACCAAAATTATGAAGTTGTGAAAAACTATCCGATGCCGGGTAGAAATTTTAAACTGATCTTAAGCTTTATGTTATGAAAAAACTCAACTTTTTTTTACTGGCTTTTACTTTACTTTTTCTGCTTTCATGTAGAACAGATGATGTGGTGGTTCCCGAAGAAAGAGAAACACTTACTCAGCCCGAAAATACGGCTATCAAAGGTTTTTATCTTTTAAATGAAGGGAATATGGGGAGTAATAAATCGACCCTCGATTTCTTTGATTATACCACCGGAACCTACCGCAGAAATATTTATGCGGAAACGAATCCAACGGTTGTGAAAGAGCTTGGCGACGTAGGAAATGATATTATGGTCTATGGCGGAAAGCTGTATGCCGTTATCAATGTTTCCAATAAAATTGAAGTGATGGATGCCAAAACGGCAAAACGAATCAAAACGATTCAGTTACAGAATTGCCGTTATCTGAATTTTAAAGGAAATAAAATCTATGCGAGCAGTTATGCCGGTCCGGTAGCATTGGATCCGAATTCGCCACCGGGAAGAGTGGTGGAAATTGATACAACTTCGCTTTCTATTCAGAGAGAAGTTGTCGTTGGCTATCAGCCTG
Source organism: Chryseobacterium sp. C39-AII1 (assembly GCF_039672645.1). NCBI lineage: Bacteria > Pseudomonadati > Bacteroidota > Flavobacteriia > Flavobacteriales > Weeksellaceae > Chryseobacterium > Chryseobacterium sp. C39-AII1. Next base: position 91,642 of record NZ_JBDFPQ010000002.1, on the reverse strand, counting down.
AGGAGCTCGAAATTGTGGGAAATCAGTTGTTTGTAGCCAATTCCGGAGGATATAAATTTCCGAATTATGATAAAACCGTTTCGGTGATCGATCTTACGACTTTTACCGAGACTAAAAAAATAGATGTTGCGATTAATCTTCACCGTTTACAAAAAGACAATTACGGCGATTTGTATGTAAGTTCGAGAGGAGATTATTATAATATTCCTTCGAGTTTGTTTTTACTGGATGCCGCAACTGGAGTGGTGAAAAAAGATTTTCATGTTGCCGTAAGCGGAATGACGATCGTAAATGATAAACTCTATTATTATGGAAACGAATTTAATTATAATACCCATTCTTACACCAAAACTTTCGGAATTATCGATGTTAAAACCGAGCAGGTTATTTCCACAAAAATTATCGATCAGGAATATGTGGATGCCATAAAAGCGCCTTACGGAATTGCCGTAAATCCTATCACCGAAGATATTTATATTACCGATGCCCGAAATTATGTGGTCACAGGATATGTCTATTGTTTTGATAAGAATGGAAAATTCAAATGGAAAACTGAAGGCGGAAATATTCCTGCTCACTTTGCTTTTTTATATAAATAATTAAATCTGAACGATGAAGAACAACAACTTTAAATATATAAAGACCTCACTTTTAGCCATATTATTTGTTGGAATCACCGCCTGTAAAAGTGATGACGACGATTTTACTTTTAATGGTCTTGAAGAATCGTATTCTATTGACCGTTTTAATGTCTTGAGCATTCCTACAAACGTATCGGCAAATGTAACATGGAGTATTAATGATTCTATTATTTCACAAAATTCAGAACTGGAATTCATCAGCCCGACTGTTGATACCTATCCTTTAACACTGAAAATTGAAAGGAATGGGAATGTTCAGACCTATAATTCAAAAATCATTGTGAACCATGAAGTAGGAAACTATAGCAAATATATTTCAAAGGTTTTAGATTTTAAACCTGCAGTTGGTCAGTTTATTAATGAAATTCCGGAGTACGAAAACGGAAGTACTTCAGCAGCGATGATTCAGAAAGCGAATGATTATCTTGTAGGAGGAAATTCTTCCATGGTTACCCTTGGCGGCTACGGCGGCTATGTGGTGTTCGGATTCGATCATACGATTCCGAATATGAACGGCAGAGATTTTAAAGTGCTAGGAAATGCTTTTTTTGCCAACGGATCTACAGACCGCGCAGGATCTTGCGAGCCGGGAATCATCATGGTGGCTTATGATAAGAATAAAAACGGCAAGCCGGACGATAATGAATGGTACGAAATTGCCGGAAGCGAATATTTTAAAAATACAACAACAAAAGACTATACAATAACTTACTTCAAACCCAATAGTAATAAAGTTCCGGTTCCGGGGAATGAGTATTGGCAAACCGATTTGGAGTACATCAAATGGGAGGATAATAAGGGGAATTCTGGATTTAAAACAAAAAATACCTTCCATAGCCAAAGCTATTATCCGTTGTGGCTTTCTGATCAATCTTACGGTTTTTCAGGAACCAAACTTCAGGATAATTTTCATGACCAAAGTGGAACCGGAACATATTGGGTAGGAAAGTCCTACGATTTCGGATATGCAGACAACGCTCCGAATAATGACGAAGCTTCCAATATCGATATTTCCTGGGCGGTAGATCGAAACGGAAAATATGTAAAACTTCCTGGAGTCGATTTTGTGAAAGTGTATACCGGGGTAAATCAGGAAGCAGGATGGCTGGGCGAAGTGTCTACGGAAGTTGCCGGAGCGTATGATTTACATCTCAAATAAATTCAATAATATTTCTAAAATTAAATAAAAATGAAAAAGTTTTATCTTTTTACATTGCTTTTTCTGTTTGCATGCTTTACCAATGCGCAGATAAAAGTACAGGGCGTGCCCCGAAATGACCTTTCGCAGAATTTGCCTGCGCAAAGTCAGAATCTTACCACTACTACTTTGCCTTTTTCAGACATTCAGTATTGGGTAGGCACAGGAACCAACGAAGCAGCTTTGGTGATTCAGTGGAATGACAGTAAAAATCCTGATGCCTTGGTTTGGGGGTTCAGATGGAACGGAACAGCGACAGGTGAAGATATGCTGAAAGCGATTGCGAAGGCAGATCACAGATTTTATACTTTGCTAAGACAGGGAACTCAGTTTGGTACGGCTGTTGGAGGAATTGGTTTTGATTTGAATGGAATTAATTCCAACGCATTGTATAAAAACGGTGACACGATGTATCCGTTGTATCCGTCAGAAGGGATTATCAATACTTCGGAATATGATTTTGATTCCTATACTGCCGCAGATACCAACGACCACTGGAAATCTGGCTGGACAACCGGGTATTGGTCGTATTGGGTGAAAGATCCTGCGGATGCAGATTTTGGATACTCAGGAGTAGGAGCTTCCACTAGACAATTGCAAAATGGATCTTGGGATGTTTGGAATTTTAATGTTGATATGAATTCTTTCCCTATTTCTTCTACATTAACTCCGGTTTCGCCTTATGTAAATTCTACTGACTTTACCAATGGCTATTTTATTGTAAATGAAGAATGGTTTGGCCACACCAACGGTTCTGTAAATTTTGTTAATCCAAATGGAACCGTTAATTACAGAATTTATAGCAATGTGAATAATAATGAAGCTTTTGGAGCAACAACGCAATTCGGAACAATTTACGGAGATAAATTCTATTTTGTTTCTAAGCAAGCTGCTGATGGTGGTGACACACAATATACACCAGGTGGAAGATTAGTGGTTGCCAATGCACAAACCATGCAGAAAATTGCCAGCTTTAATACGATTGGTGGGGGAGACGGAAGATCTTTCTTAGGCGTTAACGAACACAAAGGATACATTGGAGCTTCTAACGGAATCTATACTTTTGATATCGATAATATGCAGGTAGGTTCTCTCATTCCTACAACAGGTGGTGGAAGTGCTTATGCAGGACAAATCGGGAATATGATCAGAACTTCTCAATATGTTTTTGCCGTAAAACAGGCTGCCGGAATTTTTATTATTGATCCTAATACAGATACAGTCATTCAGACAATTTCGGGATCTTTCAATTCTATTGTTCAGGCTAAAGACGGAAGTATTTGGGCAATTCAGGATCAAAAGTTGGTCAATATTCATCCGACAACTTTTGTTACGACAATTTATAATATTCCAACCACAAAATATTTTGCTTCTTGGGGCGCTTGGCATGCAGGAAGCTTTACAGCAAGTAAGCAGAATAATGCACTATACTGGATCAATTCTATCAATAGTTTTTCTTCAGGAACACAGATTGTAAAGTTTGATGTAACTAGCAAAACATTCAATGAAAATTTTGCGACGATTCCGGGGCAAACAGGATCATTCCCACAAATTCCTTACGGAGCAGCACTGCGTGTGAATCCTACAACAGATGAATTGATTCTTAACACTACAGAATACGGTTACGGAGCTCATTACCAAAATAACTGGGTTCATACTTATAATAACAGCGGAACTTTAACCAATACTTTAAAATTAAACGATTATTACTGGTTCCCGGCTGTAGTAGTTTTCCCGGATAATACAAATCCTGTGGTTGCGGCTACTTTCCCAACTCAGATTAATGTAAATAGCGCAACATCGATCGATTTAAAAACAATCGTTACGGATGATGATAATGCCTCTGCTTCTATTGTAAAAGCAGTGAAATCAAACAGCAATGCAAATGTAGTTTCTGCGGTAATTAATTTGAATGACGAATTGGTTTTAACACCACAAGGAAACGGAACTGCTGAGGTGGTGATAAGTTTCAACTCAAACGGTAAAGTGGTAGAAAAAACGCTGACAGTGAATACGACAAGCGGAGTTTTATCAACTGTTGAGGTAAAGAAAACCGAATTAAGCATTTATCCAAATCCTGCGACTGATATTCTGAATATCAAGACACAGGATAAGGTGGTAAATGTTTCTATTTTTGATGCATCCGGAAGATTAGTGAATGCTAAATTCGAAAACGGACAAGTAAATGTAAGTACTCTTGCAAAAGGCATTTACATTGTGAAGATCGTTACGGACAAAGCAGTTTATCAACAAAAATTGATGAAGAACTAATTTTTCACAAGCATATTCAAGTTTGTTTTTTAGCCTCCACCTCTTGCCTTTTGTGGAGGCTATTTTTTTCTTCCTTTGATGTTTGGTAAAAAGGCTGTGATGATTCCCATTAACGGTAAAAAAGCACATATTTTAAAGACATATTCAATGCTTGTATCATCGGCAACTGCTCCCAATACGGCAGAACCGATTCCTCCCATTCCAAACATAAATCCGAAAAATAATCCGGCCACCAAACCTATTTTGTTAGGCATTAAATCCGTTGCGTATACCAATATTGCTGAAAATGCCGAAGCAATAATTAATCCGATGATAACGGCAAAAACAATCGTCCAGAACAACGGAAGATAAGGCAAGCAAAGGGTAAATGGTGCCGCTCCCAAAATGGAGATCCAGATGATTTTTTTTCTTCCGTATTTATCGCCTAATTTTCCGCCTAAAATTGTTCCGACAGCAACAGCAGCTAAGAACATGAATAAATATAATTGAGAATCTTTTACCGAAATATGGAATTTATCCATTAAGAAAAAGGTAAAATAATTCGTCATGGAAGCCAGGTAAATGTACTTTGAAAATACCAGTGCCAATAAAATCGTCACTGAGAAAAGTACCTTCTTTTTAGATAATTGTATTTCAATAATATCGCTCGGATGTTTTGCTGATTTTTTTAATGATAATCTTTCCGCATACCAGTTTCCGATTCTCCACAATACGATAATTCCGATAAATGCTGCGATCGCAAATAAGCCAACATAGCCTTGTCCTAAAGGAAGAACAATTAAAGCAACCAATAAAGGTCCTATCGCACTTCCTGAGTTTCCACCTACCTGAAAGATCGATTGTGCCAATCCTTTTTGTCCGCCCGATGCCAATTGTGCTACTCGTGATGCTTCAGGATGAAAAACGGACGAGCCCATTCCGATTAAAGCCACTGAAATTAAGATCACATAATATTGATGAGCTACTGCCAACAATAATAATCCCGCCATTGATAATCCCATGCCAATCGCTAATGATCTCGGATTTGGTTTTTTATCGGTATAAATTCCGACAAATGGTTGTAAAAGGGATGCTGTTAATTGAAATACCAGTGTAATAATCCCAATTTGAGCAAATGATAAACTGAATTCTCCCTTCAAAATAGGGTAGAGGGATGGGATGGTAGATTGGATCAGGTCATTCAGGAAATGTGAAAAACTGATCATAAATAAAATAGGGTAGACAATTTTTGTAGTGTCAATTGTCGGAGCCTTTACATTTTCCATAAGAATAGGATTTTTATATTCATCATATCATCTGATGAATTGGATTAAATTTTTTTTATTTTAATAAATTCTGTCTACGATTTGCTGAGCAATAAATTCAGCTTTTTCAGAATTTTTATTTTCAATCGCCAAATAAAGATCAGTATGGATTTTCTGAGAAATTTTAAATGGTTCTGTATCATTATTATGACGGTGCTCAAAAGAACTAAGGATATGCTTACTCGCGATAATGAAGATCTCTTTCAAAAGACTATTTCCACAAGCTTTGGCAATAGAAACATGAAAATTAACATCGGCTTCATAACATTCTAGCGCTTTTCTATCGTCGGCAAGTTTATTTCTAAGATCTAAAAACATTTTAATGGTTTTCAAATCTTCCTCTGTACGATGGGCTGCTGCTTTTCCTGCAATTTTCGCATCTAGGATTGATCTTACTTCCAATACATCTTCAAGCTTTGCTTTATCCATTTGCGTTTCCAGAGATTCTTGCGCATTTTTAGAAACAACAAAGGTTCCGACGCCTTGCTGAACGCTGAGAATTCCTTTTATCAGTAAAATTTTTATTGCCTCACGAATGCTGGAACGCCCAACCCCGTAGATCTTCATCAGCTCAGGTTCGATCGGAAGTTTTTCTCCAATGAGATATTCATCATTAACAATTCCTTCCAACAATCTTTCGGCTACTTCTTCGGCTAAGGTCTTTCTTTGAATCTGCATTGTATTGATAACATCATATCATCTGATGAATTGCAAATGTATAGTTTTTAATTCGAAGTTCAAAGTTTAATGCTTAAAGTTCTTGTTTATCCAAACCTAACAGGTTTAAAACCTGTTAGGTTTAATATCAAAGTGGTAATTGAGTGTTCCCTGTTTATTAATTTAGTTTAAAACAGTTGTTTTCATTTGCTGAGTGAAATGGGCTCAATCTAAAACTTAGGGAGAAAGTAAATAAACTTTTTATTGTCTTTTATAAGTGAAACTGCTTAGTGAAACTTAAAACATTGGGTAATCAAAAAAAACTTTGTGGGTTTTGTGTTCAAAGTTTAAGGTATTGAACTTTTATAGTTAAGCGAGTTAAGTATTGCTATCATTAGCTGAGTAGAACGCCATTGCGACCGAAAATATTTACATTGAAATGCAAAGCTTAAGCGATCGATAGCGTTAAAGAGAAAATTAACAATTTCTATTTTAGAACGAATAGAAAACAAAAAAAGAGACTTCAAATGAAATCTCTTTTAGTAGCCCGTAGGGGAAACACTTTTCACAAAATTTGAGCATAAATTTTCAGAGAATACTTATAAAAATCAAAGATTCCTTGATTCTGATTTCCTTTGTTTGACCTCCTCCTCGTACTTGTATTCGGAAGATTTTCGTAAATATTTATAATGTTTGTTAAAATTTGTTAAAAATCCGATTCTTTTTTTGAACATCTGTTATAAAGCTGATATATAAAAATTTGTAAGTATGACTATTAAAGTACGTGAAATAGACCTAAAAGGTAATTGGATCGGAATTCAATTGGACATTCACAAGAATGGGACACGAAAAAAGAAAATGCTGGATATTAGATACTACAAATATCCAAAAACTCCTCTTGAAAGGGAAATCAATAAGGAAAGGAAAGAAATAGTCAAAAAAATTGTAGCAAATATCGAACTAAGGGGAATTGATGATTTGTATGAGAAAGGCTATCAAACAGAAAAAGATTTCTTTGAATACTGTGATGAATTTATTGAAAGAAAAGCTCAACATAGTGAGATGCGTACATTTAAGTCAATGATTGCAAAGCTCAAAACTTTCTGGAAAAAGAAAAAACTGCCTTGTTCTGAAATTGACGAAGAATTTTTAATTTCTTTCAAAGATTATTTGGATGCAACATTGAACGGTAGTACTCCGTTCAACTATTTCAAAAAGTTGAAAAGAATTATCAAGGAGGCTACAATTTCCAAGTATTTCAAAACAAATCCTGCTTTAAATATCAAAAACTCAAAAGGAATTTCAGCTGAAAAAGATATTCTCACATCGGAGGAAGCATTTTTATTGTCTATTACAGAGTGTTCCAACTCAAATGTTAAAAGAGCCTTTCTTTTCAGTTGCTTGACAGGCCTACGTTATTGTGATGTCAAGATACTCAAATGGAGCAATATCAATAATGAAAACATTCTTTCAATCGTTCAGGTCAAAACAAAGGAAAAGATGGTCATGCCTCTTCACGACAATGCTATTAAGCTCTTGGGAGAAAGAGAGCAGGGGAAATCTCTTGTTTTTGATTTGCCTTCCCATACAGGTTGTCTGGGTATTTTGAAGAAATGGGTTGAAAAAGCTGAAATTGATAAACACATCACTTGGCATTGTGCCAGACACACTTTTGCTACGTCTTTGATTTTTGCAGATGTTGGAATCAATATGGTTTCATCGCTTTTAGGTCATAAGGATTTGAGACAAACTCAAATTTATGTCAGAACCGCTGAACTTTCAAAAACCAAAGCTATAAATAAACTACCAAACATATTACCAGACTAATTATGAAAAAATAAACTTTTGTAGAAATGATTATAGAGATAAGAGAATTACTCAGAAATCAAAAAAAGACTATGACTATTGATGATGTTTGTTACTATACAGGTTATCAAAAATCATATATATATAAATTAACAAGCAAAAAAAAAATTTCCGTACTGTAAAAAAGGAAAAAGTCTTTTCTTTGAGAAATCTAGAATTGATGAATGGCTTACAGAAGACAAAGTCAAAACACTTGAGGAAATAAAAGCTGAAGCAAATAATCAAAAACCAAAGAAAATTTAGTAAAAATGGAGAAAATCATTTCTTTTTTTAGAAACTGAAAATTACCATTATCAAAAGTGTCGGCAAAATTGTCTGATTTCAAATAAAAAGCGTATTAATATTCCGAAAAAGGAAAGAAGAAGAGTATTAATACAGGTCAATTTTACTTTTTGACTTTGTTCACCTCAAAAAATAAATAAATTATGTTTGATACTAATGCTCTAACATTATATCGAAAAGACGCTGAAACCCCTTGGAATACTGATGAAATTAAAAAGAACTTGATGCCTGCTGATAAATATGTCAGGGGAAATTTTAAGCCAACAGGAATGATTAGAAATATGGCAGTATTTATCAATGATGAAATGATTAAAATTGATGGAAGCATTCCCAAATATTTTAATAATAACAATATTGAAAACTTTGATTTCAGGTCTTTTCCAATTGCTATTATGTTATTGAGTGATGAACTAGGTGTTGATCTAAGAAATGCTCGGGTAAGAAGACTTGATATTGCTGCAAATTTTGAATTGGAAAACGAAGTTTCAGATTACTTTCTTGGACTATATTATTTGAAATATTTTCAGCGGGATACGTCAAAAAGAACTACTCTGAGATTTTATTCAAATAGTGGAAGAAGAAACTTAGTTTTTTATGATAAGATAAAAGAGTTTGCTACAAAAAATAAAAAACTTATTCAGGAGGATACTTCATTTATTGATACTTTCCATAATTTGGTTAGGTATGAATTTATGATGCAATCAAATCCTTCAAAAATCTTGAAAATTCCAGACTTAAGGGTTAAAGATTTATTTGAAGCAGAAAACTGCAAAAAAGCTCTTAAATTGTGGTTTGATATGTATAATAAAATTCATAAAAAGTCATTGTTAGAATATCCTGATTTAAAAGGCTTAAAAGGCTTTGAAGTTTTTATGAAGAGATATCTCATTTATGAGTTTGGTAGGGATAAAATTGAATTTTTATTAAAGAAAGGAATTGACAAGGGTTTATTGTCCTCAAGCGATAAGTCAAAAAAACTTAAGCAATTTGATAATGCATTGAACTCTGATTTTGGATTCAAATTTGATAAAAATACAATCGAATTCACTCATAAAGTTCGAATACAATATGTTGAGGGTTTGAAACAAATTTTCAGAATGAAATAAATATCAAAAAATAGTCAAGTAGGTCGTTGTTAACCTACTTTGTGCTTTTTAGAAGAAGACAAGGAGAATCATAGAAAAAATGTCAAATCCTTGAAAATCTTTTTATTGAAGCGAAACAGAGAAAGAAATTAGAAAAATTTCTATCTTTGCAATTCAAATTTTATCGGAAAATAAAAGTGTAAAACTTTTGCTTTTGTCTTGAGAATCTGCAAAATTCGGAGAGATTGTATAACAAACTCTTAAATGTTACAAAATGCAAACAGTTTGAGTACGCTTGTCCCCATAGGGCAAGTGGCTTATCCTGTTTTTATGTAACATAGGCTTTGCAGAGCCTTCAAGACTAAAAGCAAGTGATAACCACTTGCTTTTCTTTTTTTTTCCAGAAAAGCTGTTTTACGATAGACTTCATCACATCATTGAAGATTAAAACAGTACAATATGAAAAACAATTATGGTTTTTTCTTTCTTTTATTGAGTTTGACGGTCTTTTGTCAAGGTGTAAAGGGACAAGAAACAGAAAAGCTAGAACAATGGATTTTTCCAGCCAAAAACAATTTTCTAAGACTGAAATCCAAAACAAATTCAGAGGATTTTTTCAGGATTAATTATTTCAAAATTTCAAATGATCTCGTAGGAACATCCCTTGAAATCGGAATCATGAACTCAGAACCAAGTGCCAAGCTTTTTGAGATCGGGAATGATGAAATTTCATTGATTAGGACAAAAGACGGAGCTTTTGGGGATATGGGTGGAGAAGAACATGATTTGGGGAGAAATAACATTTATTTCAAGCTCCCTACCCCAATAGGAGCAATCAAATGGAGCTATGCAGATGATAGCGGAACAATTTATTATGGTATGTGTTATTGGAAAGAAAATAACAACAAAGAAAAGTTTCTTGTCATTGAACGACAAATGTCAGGAAGGCAGCAATTCCCTGAAAAAACAGTTGAATACTATTCTAAGGATAGGGGATTGATAAAACAGGAAAAAATCAACATTAAAACTGGCAAAATTTCAGAATCCTATGCTGTTGAAGAATCAGGATTTGATTCTCAGACGAATATTCAGGATTTTCCTTTGTTTGATTCTTTAGAACCAGTCGAAAAAGACAAGTCATCCCAGACAAAAGAACAATCAAACACCACTAATCAACATCAAAACAACATATCATATCCAGACGGAACAATCCCGAAAGAATATGTAGTACAAGTGTTTTTAGACAAAGGTCTTCCTTACACTGTCAAAGATACACTCATCATCAAAAACAAGCGAGGAGTGGCAGGAATAACCAGCACCAAAGTATTTCAAAGGAGAGCAAGGGGTTTATTATGACGGAAATACAATACTTCATGGTGATTGGATGATTGATGCAAAAATAGTAAGTGTTTCTTATTTCAAACAGGCCTTCTCATTTGTTCAGCAGTTGTATTATTCAGACGGAGAGGGTAATTTGAGAAAAGTTACCAATCCAAAATTCTACGTTGATATTGATTACAAACTCAATGATATATCAACCTCAAAAGATTTTGTTATGAAAGAACCACTTGATAAATCCTCAGACTTGTACAAAGAGCTAAGTCCGAAAATGCAGAAACAAGGAATTTATTTGGTAGTCAAAAAAACCAATGAGGAAAATGTGAAATCACAGAAAATTGTATGAATAAAATTTGAGGAAGAATGAAAAAGACTGCTGCAATATCAACAATTATTTTCTTCTTGTTTTCCTGCTCCAAAAGAACAACAATTCAACAGGTAGATTATGATTTAAAGGGAATGCTTGAAAACAAAGTAGAGGTTCAGAATCTTGATATCAAAAAAATCTCTCCTTTTTCTGAAAACGGTCAGGAATTAGACAGCGTTTATTTTGATTGTGACCTTTTGTTTACTAATGATTTGTTTTCAGACGATTTCAAATTTGATAAAGGGATGAACTTATCTACTCACAATAATGTATTTATTTATGATAAATCGGATGAAATTATAGGTTTGAAATTTGGAAAGACACTAGCTAAATAATTTAAAAATATGTTAATTTTCTATGATTTAGTATATGAATAATACTTGTTCTAAAATTTTGAGTATCGCTATTTTTTAAGTTACATTTGTTTATTCAAATGTAATTTTTTGTTTATACGAGTAAATATTTTAAGTGTTTCATAATGAATGTTTTGAAATTTATGTTTGAAGAGTAAATTTATTATGAAGCTGAAATTACAAACTATAAAATGAAAAAACACGACTATAAGAATTTAGTAGCATATTAAAATAAAATTTGATTAGATTTAATGAAGACTGACAAAATAAAATTATCCCAATTAGAAAGCTTCTTGATGAAAGCAGCTGATATATTAAGAGGTAAAATGGATGCCTCAGAATACAAAGAGTTCATCTTTGGTATGCTGTTTCTTAAAAGAATGTCAGATGTATTCGATCAAAAAAAAGAGTATTTGAGAAAGAATGATTATAAGCATTTAGACATAAATACTTTAAATGAAATTCTTGAAGATAAATTAACTTATGGTGATACTTTCTTCGTACCACCAAGATCTAGATGGAATCAGGGCTTTATAGATGAAAATGAGGTACAACAACCACCCATAAAGCACCTTCAAAATAACATTGGGCAAATGCTTAACAAAGCATTAGATGCCATTGAAGAAGCGAATCCTGATACTCTTTCAGGCATTTTTAAAGGTCGTATCAACTTTAATAAAGAAGTAGATGGAAAGCAGATTGTTAAAAATGCCGACCTAAAAAAAATGATTGACCACTTTAACGAGTTTCCAAAACTGGTTAATGAAAATTTTGAGTTTCCTGATTTATTAGGAGCAGCTTATGAATATTTACTAAAACACTTCGCTGATGAAAGTGGTAAAAAAGGCGGTCAATTTTATACACCTAACCAAGTCGTTCGTTTGTTGGTTCAATTGATGAAACCAGAGGCAGGCATGTCAATATATGATCCAACTGTTGGGTCGGGTGGTATGTTGATTCAGGCACACCAATACATTGAAGAGCAAGGACAAAATGCAGATGATTTAGAGCTTTTTGGTCAAGAGAATGACCCTACTGTTGTAGCTATCTGTAAAATGAACATCATTCTACATAATATTATAAAATACAACATTGAATATGGTGACACTTTAGATGAACCTTTAAATGAAAAAGACGGTCAATTAATTCAGTTTGACAGAGTAATTGCGAATCCTCCGTTCTCTCAAAACTATAACAAAGCTACAATGCAATATCAATCACGGTTCAGCTATGGCTTTGCTCCTGAAACAGGTAAGAAAGGCGATTTAATGTTCGTTCAACATATGTTGGCAAGCTGTAAACAAAATGGTAAAGTGGTAGTGGTAATGCCTCATGGTGTACTCTTTAGAAGCGGTAAGGAAAAAGAAATCCGTGAAAATATGCTAAAAGCAGATGTGTTGGAAGGTATTATTAGTTTACCTCCTCAACTTTTCTATGGTACAGGGATCCCTGCTTGTATTATGGTTTTCAACAAAAGCAAACCCGATACATTAAAGAATAAAGTATTTATTGTAAATGCCGACAAAGATTATGCAGAAGGTAAAAAACAAAATACACTAAGACCCGAAGATGTAGAGAAAATTGATTTTGTATTTACCAATAAAATTGAAGAAGCCAACTACTCTAAATTAGTAGATTTAGAAACCATTGAAAAAAATGACTTTACCTTAAACATTCGTAGGTATGTGGATAATACACCTCTTCCCGAACCTGAAGATGTAAAAGCTCATTTAATTGGTGGAGTTCCTACAAGTGAAATAGAGAAAGTACAACATTCTTTAGCTCCAAAATTTGAATTTAATGGGTATCAATTGTTTAAAGATAAAAATGCTCTATACAAAGATTTTGCAATCAGTGAGAAATCTGAAATCAAACAAATTGTTGAAGATGATAAAAACGTAATCGAGACGCTTACAGAATTAGGGATTCACTTAGCGGATTGGTGGCAATTAGCCAAAGAAGATTTTTCTACTCTTGCTCCTAATGGTAATGGCTCAAGAGCCAATTTGCCAGCAGTAAGAGCAGAGTTATTAAACACCATTAAAGAAAAGTTTGTACCAGTTGGCATATTGGATAAGTTTCAAGTGGCTGGCGTATTTGTTAATTGGTGGGATAATATCAAGTATGACCTAAAGACCATTATGCAAAACGGCTGGGATGCTGGGCTTATTCCCGATGAGTACTTGATTGAAGAATTTTTTAAAACAGAAAAAGCTGAACTAGAGCAAATAGAAATTGAACAAGCTGATTTTGAATCACAATTGGAAGAAGCGGTGGAAGAAGCATTGAATTTGGTAGAATATGAAGCAGACGAAGAAGAAGGCGAAGTAAAACAAACGCCAAAGTTAGCGAAAGATGAATTGGCTAAGATGATTGAGTTTTATGTAGAAGAAAAAAGACAAAGTGATAAAGCCAAACCTTACCAAGAACAAGAAACAAAAATTAAAGACCTTGAAAAGTCTATCAAAGATTGTAAAGCATTATTAAAAGAAAAACAAGCTCAATTAGCATTAAAAATTGAGTTAAAAAGATTTGGCAGTGAAGAGTTGAAAGCAGAAAGCAACGCTTTGCTAGTAGCCACCCAAAAAGAAATCACCAACCTTAATGCAACTGTTTACAAATTAATCGCTACTTTCAAAGCTGATTTAAAAGATAGTGCAGATTTCGATAAAATTAAAAAATCGGTTGCAGCATTAGAAAAAACCTTAAAAGGCAACTATGATGACAAAGCGATGGTAAAATTGGCATCGGTTTTAGAAGCAAAAAAACAGTTTTCTGAAATTACCAAAACCTATAATGCCAGAGTAAAAGACAGTGAAATTCTAAAAAATAAACTCAATAGTTTAGATGCTCTTTTAGAAGAAATTGGCGGTAGGATTACCACCGAAGAAAGCCAAAAATTAATTCTTAAAAAGCACTTTGATATAATTAACGACCAACTACAACGCTACCTAAATGCTGAGAAGAGAGAGTTAGTAAGTGCCTTTGAAAATCTATTTGATAAATACTACACCTCTGCCCAAGCCATTGAACAAAAAAGGGAAAGCACTATGGCAGACCTGAACGACTTTCTAACTAAGTTAAACTATTTGGGCTTATGAAATTAGGAAATATTATAAATTATAGAAAAGGTAAAGCCCCGACGGGAATCAAATTGAATGACGATTTGGTCATTTATCTTTCACCTGAATATCTTAGGAATAAAGCAAAAGAGACTTTATTGCCTAATTTTTTTGGAAAAGTTGAAGTTAAAAATGGCGATTTGTTACTTCTCTGGGATGGCTCAAATGCTGGTGAATTTTTCATGGGTAAGAATGGAGTTCTTTCATCAACAATGGTTAAACTCCTTTTTGATGAAAGTGCAAATGATCGCCTATTTTTATACTACCAGCTGAAATTTTTCGAAGATTTTCTAAAATCTCAGACCAATGGTTCAGGTATTCCTCACGTAGACAAGGAGATTCTATTGTCCATTGACGTAAAACATTTTAAACCTTCTGAACAAACCCAAATCGCCACCATCCTCTCTAAAGTGGATAAAGCTATAGCCCAAACCGAGCAACTCATTGCCAAATACACTTGCGTAAAAATAGGCTTAATGCAAGATTTGCTCACCAAAGGTATAGATGAAAATGGCAATATCCGTAGTGAAGAAACCCACGAGTTTAAAGACAGCCCACTGGGTAAAATTCCGAAAGAATGGGATTGTGTTAATTTATCTTTTTTTATAGAAAAACTTGAATCTGGAGTGAGTGTTAACTCAGATGATATTCCAATTGGAGGTAATCAATTAGGTATATTAAAAACAAGTGCTTTGTCACAATGTAAGTTTAATTTTGAACAGAATAAAACTGTAAAACAATTCGATCTACCACGGTTAAAATGTCCAATTCGAAAAGGTGCAATTTTAATAAGTCGAATGAATACTCCCGATTTAGTTGGGGAAAATGCTTTGGTTAAAGATACTTTTGATAATCTTTATTTGCCGGATAGAATCTGGCAGACGATATTTAAAAATATTGAACAATTAAATGTTAATTGGCTAGCAAGTGTATTGGCTTCTGATAACTACAGAAAAACAATTGCATTTCTTGGAACAGGTACGAGCAATTCAATGAAGAATATTTCTAAAAAATCTTTTTTAGAAGTTTTAATCCCGAAGGTTCCAATTACAGAACAAAATCAAATATCAAATCAAATTATTGCGGTCGAAGAATTTGAAATTTCTAATACAAAGCAACTTTCTAAACTTCAATCACTAAAAACTGGCTTAATGCAAGACTTATTAAGTGGTAAAGTAAGAGTAAACCACCTCATTAAAGAAACAGCAAACGAATGATATTAAGTAATGACAATAAATACAGAGGTAACTTAGGTACTACCTTAAAGTTAGATGAATACAGTCATGTAGAAAAGCCGTTTTTAGAACAATTAGCAGGCTTAGGTTGGGAGGTGTTGGAATTACAAATGCAACAACAACCAGGACAAAGTTTTAGAACGTCTTTTTCAGAGGTGGTTTTAAAACCCAAATTAAGGGAAGCATTGGTTAAGATAAACCCTTTCCTCACAGATGCTCAAGTTGATGAATTGGAGCGTAAAATCACTACGTTTCAAAAAAGTAGCCTGTTAGAAAACAACCAACAAGTATTGCATTACTTGTTAGAGAACACCACGGTTTCAAGAAACGAACAAACTGGAGAGTTAAACCCAACAGTGCGTTTTATTGATTTTGAAAAAATAGAAAATAACAGCTTTACTGCTATTTCTCAATTTAAAGTACTGGTAACGGGTACAGACCATCATATCATTCCTGATATGGTTTTGTTTGTAAATGGTTTGCCTTTGGTAGTTGTTGAAGCTAAATCTTCCAAAGTAAAAGAACCTATCCCTGAAGCCATAGACCAATTAATGCGGTATTCCGAACAAAGAGGCGATATAGGAGAAGGTAACAAAGAGTTGTTTTATTACAATCAAATTTTAGTAACTACTTGTCGCACAGAAGCTAAGTTTGGAACAATTACTACACAAATAGAAAAACACTTTTACAGATGGACTGATCCATATCCTAAAACACTTAATGACTTAGCTCACGGTCAATCGTCACCAAACGACCAACAACGTTTGGTTGCAGGTATGTTGGATCCTCGCAACTTGTTAGATATAATTAGAGTTTTTACGGTATTCAAAACAGATGACAAGGGAAGAAAAATAAAAGTAGTAGGTAGATACCAACAATTTAGAGCCGTTAAAATAGCAACGCAAAGACTCATTGATGGTAAAAATCCAATAGAAAGAGGTGGTATAATTTGGCATACGCAAGGTTCGGGGAAGTCGCTTACTATGATGTTTATGGTTCGTGAAATGAAACTAAGATCCGAATTAATGTCTTGGAAAATTATTTTTGTAACGGATAGAACCCAATTAGAAGAACAACTATCTGAAACGGGGCAAACTATTGGTTTTACAATAAAGTCTGCCAATTTCATCAATCCTAAAAATCCAGCCAATGGTCAAAGTTTAAAAGAGTTACTAAGCAATGATAATTCTGATTTGGTAATGGCTATGATTCATAAGTTCCAAGAAAACGGAGATTTAACGGGTTTAGAAATATTCCCAGAATTGAACAAGGGTAGCAACATCTTAGTAATGACAGATGAAGCTCACAGGTCGCAATATTCGCTTTTAGCAGCCAATTTAGACCGTGCAATGCCAAATGCAACTTCTATTGGTTTTACAGGAACACCAACAGGTAAAACAGAAAAGAAATACAAAGACTATATTGATAAGTATACTATGCGTCAAGCCATAGATGATGGTGTTACTTTAGAGATAGTATATGAAGGTTTCACACATAATGCAGAGATAGAAGACCAAGAAGGAATGGATGATAAATTTGCTGATGTTTTTAGCGATTATCAACTAACAGAGCGTTTACAGATTTTAGGTTATGGCTCTCGTGATGCATATTTAGACAATATGAATACCATTCAAGAGAAAGCTAAAAGTATGGTCAATCATTATGTAGAACACATTTTTTCAGGCGGTTTTAAAGCTCAAGTTGTTGCAAATTCTCGTATTGCAGCAGTAAGATATAAAGCAGCCATTGATGAAGCATTAAAAACTAAAATAGCCGAATTAATGGTTGATAATCCTATGTTAGTTAATCTTGAAATATTGCAAACTTTAGAAACAGCAGTAGTAATATCAGGTAGTCATAATGATGAATTAGAAATCAAAGCATATATAAATGGTGATTATCATAAAAAAAGTATAAAGCGTTTCAAATTGCCTTATGGTAAAACAGACGAAGAAGATACAAGTATAAACGGGAATGTAGGTATAGTAATCGTAAACAATATGCTACTTACAGGTTTTGATGCACCTATTGAGCAGGTAATATATTTAGATCGGGTAATTGTAGCTCATAATCTATTACAAACTATTGCACGAGTAAATCGAGTTGGTCCAGAAGGTAAAGACAAGGGTTTTGTAGTAGATTATGTAGGTGTTGGACACCACTTAAAAAGAGCTTTGGATACATATGCAGAAAAAGAATTGGAGGAGATTATAGATTGTATTTCAGATGATGACGCAGAACTTAACGAATTAATCAAAGCACACCAAGATATTTGGAACTTCTTAAAAGTGTATGGTTTAGAAAATTTGTCAGATTCAGATGCTTTCTTTGATGTGTTTTATGATGAAGATATTAGATTTGAATACATCAAACTTTACAACATACTTACAAGCTGTTTTAATACGGTTTTACCTCGTAAAGAGGCCTTAGAGTTTTTTAATGATTGGAAAGCACTTACAGAAATTAATGCTTTGGCAAACAAACATTTTAGGGATGGCAGATTCAGTATGAAAGGTATACCACCCAAACTAAGAGCCATAGCAGATGAATATTTAATTTCTAAAGGGATAGAGCAACAAGTTGCTCCTATTTCTATTATAGCAGATGATTTTTTCAGCAAAGTTGTTACCAACAAGAAACGTGAAAAAACAAAAGCCGCAGAAGTAGAACACGCTATTAGACACTTTATTAATTTAAACATAGATGAAGACCCTGAACTATTTGCCTCTTTTGCAAAAGCATTAGAAGAAATTTTGCAAAACTTCAAAGGTAACTGGAAAGTAATTTATGAAGAATTAGAAAAATTAAGGGAGAAGATAAGAAATAGAGAAAAAGAAGAAACTTATGGTTTAGACCGTAAAAAACAAATGCCTTTTTTCCGAATTTTTAAAGCAGAGTTGTTTGATAATAGAGATTTATCGGAAGATGAAATTGCTCGAAACGTAAATCTAACACAGCACATTTTCAATTTAGTAACAACTGAAATAAAGCTAACAGGCTTTTGGGACAGTACACCTGCTCAATTAAAACTAAAAGCTGAACTACAAAAAATGCTATTATCTCCTGAGTTCAAAGATTTACCAAACATCATTACGAAAAGAAATGAAATCATTTCAAGAATAATGGAATTAGCTAAAACCAATCATTTTAAAATAATCAATGACTAATGCTTTTTGAGTATCAAATAAAATATTCCAATCGTAAAACCCTAAACATTTCTGTTGAAAGGGATAGAAGTATTATTGTTCGTGCTCCACATTATCTTACAGCAGAAAAAATTGATAAAATAGTTCAATCAAAAAGACAATGGATTAAGGAAAAGCTAAACCACACACAGAAATATCCTTTAATAGCGGAAAGCAAAGAGTTTGTATCAGGTGAAACCTTAATGTACTTAGGGAAAAACTATCAGTTACTTATAGTAGATGAAGAAATTGAAGGAATAGAATTTGACCAAAGATTTAAAATATCAAAATCAAACCAACCAAAGGCAAACGAACTTTTTAAAAAATGGTATTTAAGTCAAGCATTAAAAAAAATGGAGCCATTAGCTACGAAATATGCAAAAAGTTTAGGAGTTGAATATAATCAATTCAAAACTTCTGATATGAAATACAGATGGGGTTCTTGCACACCTGCAAACAATATCATTTTCAATTGGCGTATCATTAAAGCTCCAATGTATGTATTAGAATATTTAGTAGCCCACGAGTTAGTACATCTTATGGAAGATAACCATACACCTCGCTTTTGGAATATCTTGTCAATACAGGTGCCTAATTATGAAAAAGCAAAAAACTGGTTAAAGAAAAATGGGCAATTATTAGAAATAGATTTTTAGGTATTTAGAAATCTTTACAAATTTATTATTATTAAATGTTTCCGAAAATGGGACGTTCCACTAATGTTTTAACTGAAAATACATGAAAGTTTTTCAATTTGAATTTATAACAAAAGAAAAGAAAGGAAAAAGAAAATTTTAGAAATCAAAAAAGATTTTAGAAATTCGCTTTATACAAGATTGTGTAAGGGAGATTTCGGAAAATCGGAAGAATTTCGTAAAGATTCAAAACAAAAAAAACTCTGATACTTGTATTTATCAGAGTTTTTAAATTGTTGTTAAGTAGCCCGTAGGGGAATCGAACCCCTCTTACCAGAATGAAAATCTGAGGTCCTAACCGATAGACGAACGGGCCATCTATACAACCGTAACGAATTACGAGGTTAGTATTTTTTGTTTTTATAAGTTTCAACTCTTACTTTAAATACTCGGTTAGTAGTATTTAAATTGTAGCCCGTAGGGGAATCGAACCCCTCTTACCAGAATGAAAATCTGAGGTCCTAACCGATAGACGAACGGGCCAGCTATACTTATTAAGCTAGTTTGTTAACGTGCTTAGTTAATTTACTTTTTAAGTTAGCAGCTTTATTTTTGTGGATAATGTTTTTCTTAGCTAATTTATCCAATAAAGCGATAACTTTAGGCAACTGCTCAGTAGCAGCAGCTTTATTTTCTTCATTTCTTAACACTTTCAAAGCTGTTCTAGCTGTCTTGTGGTAATATCTGTTACGAAGTCTTCTTACTTCGTTTTGTCTGATTCTTTTTAATGCTGATTTATGATTTGCCATATCGTTCAAATGTGAGTGCAAAAGTATAAACTATTTTTGAAACTACCAAACTTTTCTTTAAAAATTTTTAATTTTCTTCAGATAAGTATTTTCTTAGTTTATCTATCGCCTGTTCTATTTTAAAATTTTCGTCTTCTCTTTCTATTTTCTTGATTGTGCTTTCCAGCATAATCATCGCATTGTTCCATTCTCCAGTTGTATTGGTGAAGGTAAGTTCGTCAATCGTTACTTCAAAAGCTACCCTTTCTCCCGTCCTATAAAGTCTGAAACTTATTTCATCATCTCTGCCTGATATCCCATCTTCATTGATTTTTAAATCGTAACTTTTGGGGTTAGAGTGGATTTTCTTAAAAAGCAATTTCGCTTCTTGTATTTTTAAATCCGGCATTGTATGAGTTTTTCGCTTTTGAAGAGATGAATCGAAAACTGTTTAAATAGCTTTTTCTTACAATTCATTTCCTTCTAAGCGGCTGCAAAGTTAGTAATTTTTTCTAATCAACAAAATCTTAAATATAATTTTTTTAACAATCATATTTAAATAACTGGAATACAATATAATTATTTTTTTTGAAAAAAGTGAAGTGAAATGAAAAATATGTATTTCAGAGGTTATAAAAGATATTTTAATGAAATGGTTCTATGACACCAAAAGCAGAGATTAAGTACGTATTTTGAAGTTGGCTATATTTCTTTTGAATGTTCTATTATTCAATTTTCATTCTGTTTTACCAATCATTAACCGTTTTAGATTTCTTGACGATTTCTGCAATTAAATTATTAAAGTGCTTATTAAGTGCATCATAAGAATCTTGTGCGTTAATTTCATTTTCCTTACCGTATATAGAGGCTTTTGATTTTTTGTCTTTATTCAATGTAAGGTAAACCCATTTAGCGGAGTAATCTGTTGTCATCCATCTTCTGCATTCAAATGTGGGACTATTAATACGCATTTTATTATCCTTAAATAATATGGATATGGTATAGGATTTGATTTTGCCCTGTGAGGAATTACATATTCTTCATATCCGTTAATGGTAATACTTTCTCCGTCTACTAAAGTCAGTACTTTCTTTGGATCTTTGTACATTGTATTTAATGCGTTTAACACATTTTTATAAATATTATTTTGCTTTGTGTTGGGAAAATCAACAACGGTATAATTATTTTTCCCTTCTGATAAAAATCCATTCGGGGTAAGAGTGAAGTATTGAGCAAAACTTAGAGGAGCAAGCAGAGTAAGGGCTATAATAGTAAAGAATTGTTTCATATTATCTGTTTTGTTTTAAAAAAAGATCTTTCGATCTGTAGATTTAGTAGTGCAAAAATAAAAAAAAGATTTTTGGATAAAGAGTGTATCATAACTCTTTTAAAATGGCATAGAATTCCATTGATTTATAAAATAAAAAATCCCTGAACTTTATAAGTCAGGGATTGTATAGTAAATTTGGTAGCCTATAGGAGAATCGAACTCCTGTTGCAAGGATGAAAACCTTGAGTCCTGACCACTAGACGAATAGGCCAAATTTTGAGGTTGCAAAAGTAGTGATTAACTTTTTAACTTCAAAATTATTTTTTAGAGTTATTTATAAACTTTCTGAATGACAGTGTTTTTAATTCCTTTTGCCTCCAGCTCTTTCTGAGTTTTTACAGCATCTTCCAGCGTGTACATCTTTCCGTAAGTATAATAGAAGACACCGCTTTCTTTATTTCTTTCTACATCTTTCAGGGTTTGAATGATGAATGAATTACCATTCAGTTTTTCTCCCACATAGACTTCTATCGTATAATATCCAGAATTCAGTCTTTGATTTGGCATAAATCCTACTGCGTATGCATTCTTAAACCCGGCATCTTTAGCTGTTTTAATGTTAATATCTTTTACCGAAGCCATATTCGTTACTCCGTAATAATATTTATACAAACCATTTTCTTTGATAGGAAGAATGTAGTTCAATCCTTTCAACGCAGGATCTCCATCATTATATTTTGTAGGAGCACTCATTAATAAAATTCTGAAATCATTTTTAAGAGCAACTTCTGCAGGTTTTACAGGTTCAGGTTTTTGTGCAGCAATTGAAGAACCTCCTGATTTTCTGTCGATGGCTTTTTTATAATCAATAATCGCCTGAAAAATACTTTGTGAAATTTCTTCCTGTCCTTTTTCTGAAGCTAAATAATGGCTTTCTTCCGGATGATTGATAAATCCGGTCTCAATAAGTACAGAAGGCATCGCATTCATACGAAGCACGTGAAGGTTTTTCTGGAAAACACCTCTTGAAAACCTTTTATCTTTATTTACAAAATTATCTTCTACCAATCCACCTAGCAATAAACTTGATTCCAGATATTTACTTTGCTGAAGTTTTAAGGCAATTAAAGATTCCGGAGAGCTTGCGTCATAAGAACCAAACGTTTGTTTATCTTTTTCATCCAGAAAGATCACGTCATTTTCTCTTTTAGCAACTTCCAAGTTGGTATCATTTTGATCCGGCCCCTGAACGTAAGTTTCGGTTCCGTAAGCGGTATTTCTCGTTGCAGAATTACAGTGAATAGACACAAAAAGATCAGCTTTACTTCTGTTGGCAAGGTTGGTTCTGTCTGATAATGAAGGGTATTCATCAATCTTTCTTGTATAGATTACCTTGAAATCTTTATTTTTTTCAAGCATTGCCCCAACTTTCAGGGTAATGGCAAGGGTTACATCTTTTTCTGCCACTCTTCCGATATCAGCGTAATTTCTGTTGGCTCCATGGTCACTACCCCCGTGTCCGGCGTCTAAAACCACCGTGAATTTTTTTTGAGCGAAAATAATTTGGGAGACCAGTATAAGAAGAAATGATAAAATTATTTTAAAATTTACTTTGTGCATCTTACAGTTTTAAAAATTATATTAATTTTGAGCCTTAATTATATACATATAAATATATACAAAAATTGGTCAAAACCGTCTTCAAAAATATATTACAAATTTTAATTATCCTAATTTTTAACAATTTTTTAGCACAGAAAACTCCTGAAAAATTACCTAAAAATGCGGTTAATGATACTATTTCCAAAAAGGATACCATAGTTGCAAAAAAGGAATCCTTAGATGATATTCTTCAGACAAAAGCTGATGATATACGCCGTGACGTGCCTAAAAAGATGATTTATCTGAACAAAAATGCGCAGGTAAAATATCAGGATATGCAGATCGACGCCGATTATATTTCAATTGATGAACAAAAAAATCTCATTTTCGCTCGCGGAAAACAAGATTCTTTAGGCAGAAAAATCATCGAACCTGTCATTACCAATCAGGGAGGGAAAAAATACGAGACCGATCAGTTTAATTATAATTACAAAACCAAGCAGGCGATTGCTTACAATGCAAGAACGGAAGAAAGCGAAGGGGTAATTATTGCGGAAAAAACAAAAAAATACAACGATTCTGTTTTCTTCATGAGACGAGGGAAGTATACGACCGACGAATATTTCCTGAAGAAAAAAGATACTGTTTCCGATTATTATCTTTTGGCTCCGCACATTAAATTGGTAAAAACAAAGAATAAATCTCAAATTGTAACGGGACCTATCCAAATGTATATTGAAGATGTTCCGACACCTTTGATTATGCCATTTGCAATTCTTCCTTTTTCAGATAAAAGATCAGCGGGTATTTTGATTCCGAGTTTCGGGGAAAGAGAAGACGTGGGTTTCTTTTTAAATAGTATTGGGTATTATCAACCGATTGGTGAGCATTTTGATATTAAAGTGTTAGCCGATCTCTATACCAAAGGAAGCTGGAATTTCCGTCCGGAGATGAATTATGTGAAAAAATACCGTTACAATGGTAACTTTTCTGCAGATATCGGAACAACGGTAAGAGGTATTAAAGGGCTTGATGATTATACCAAAACAAGTACCTACAGAATTGCCTGGAGACATACTCAGGATACGAAGGCTAATCCTTTCCTTACTTTCTCGGCTTCGGTGGATATTGTAAGCAACAGATTCTATAATAATACGATCAATAATAATTATATTTTTAATCAGAACGTATTAAATACTCAGCAAAACTCAACGGTAACGGTAACCAAGAGATTTTTGAAATTGCCGATTACCATTACAGGAACGGCTTCTTATTCTCAGAACTTTGCGACAGGAAATTCAGATTTGCGTTTGCCACAGATGAACGTTGCCATCAACCAATTTTATTTATTTAAATCTAAAACAGGGGTGAGACAAGGTTTATTGGAAAATATTACAGTAAACACAGGGTTAAATTTATCCAATTATGTTTCTACCACAGAAGGGGAACTTTTCACTCCGGCAATGTGGGAAAAAATGCAGACGGGATTGAAGAATAATATTTCATTAGGAACCAATACAACAGTGGCGAAATATTTTACCTTCAGCTTAGGTGCTAATATTGATAATGCTTTAACGACAAAAACATTAACCAGAACTTATGACCCTATCATTAATAAAGAAGTAGACGTGGTGAATAAAAATATCGCAGGATATTCTATTTTCTCAACAACAGCGAGTTTGCAGACTACATTGTATGGGATGATGAAATTCAAGAAAGGAGGTGCAGTAGAAGCGGTGAGACACATGATGACGCCAAGTATCGGTTTTACCTATTCCCCTGATTTCGGAGGTTCCGGTTTTGGATATTTTAAGAATTATTACAATGCCAACGGAGCTTTAACCACTTATTCAATTTTTGAAAAAGGAATTGTAGGTCAACCGACAAGTGGCATGGTTGGTGCATTAGGTATCAATGTTGGAAACAATGTTGAAATGAAAGTAAAATCTAAGAAAGATTCAACGGGAGTGAAAAAAGTAAAGATTTTCGAATCATTAAACTTCTCGGCAAACTATAACTTTGCAGCGAAAGATCACCCTTGGTCGGTATTTTCAATCAACGGGCAGTCATCTTTCTTTGAAAATAAATTGAGTGTAAACACCAGCTTAACATTAGATCCATATAAAATCATGTTCCTTCCGGGGCAAGATCAGGGAATCAGAACGGAGGATTTCGGACATTTCAGTGTTCAGGGTTTCAATGTTCAGTTATCGTATCCTTTAAGCAGTGAAATTTTTGGTGAGAAAACAGATTATGCTAAAAAATATTCGCAGAAAGGAGAGATTCGAAACGAAAATTATTATTTTGATGATGATAATTATGCACGCTTCGATCAGGCATGGACTTTGAATATTAATGCAAACTACGCCTACACCAGAAATGCAACCAGAAATGCTAATAAAATAGCATCCGTAGGTCTTGATGGAAGTATTAAATTAACTCCATATTGGAACATCAACGGAAGTACGCATTATGATATGGTAACCAAGCAGCTGGCGTATACGAGGATTGGTTTTTCGAGAGATCAGCGAAGTTTTACGATTAACTTCAACTGGGTTCCTTTCGGGCAATATAAAGTGTATGACTTCTTTATCGGTATTAAAGCCAATATCTTAAGTGATGCGTTGAAGTATAAAGACAGAAGTTTTACACAGCCAAATTCACCTTTCTAAGAAGGATTTGAGATTTAAAGATAGAAATAGAATATAAATTTTATATTTGCACCCAAAATAAATTCTAATGAAACAAATAATCAACACAGTTAACGCTCCTGCAGCTATCGGACCTTATTCACAAGCTAACCTTGCAAATGGTGTTTTGTACATCTCTGGTCAGATTCCTGTAGATCCTGCAACTGGAAAATTGGTAGAAGGTATTGAGAAAGAAACACATCAGGTAATGAAAAATCTTGAGGCTATCCTTACAGAAGCTGGGATGACTTTCAAAAACGTGGTAAAAGCTACGATCTTCCTTAAAAGTATGGATGATTTTGCGGTAATGAACGATATCTATGCGTCTTATTTAGATGCAGAAAGCTATCCGGCTCGTGAAACGGTACAGGTTTCTTGCCTGCCAAAAAATGTTGATATTGAAATTTCTATGATTGCACATCAGGATTAATGAACTTCTTCAGAAATACATTAGCGGTTATTGTAGGGCTTGGTATCGCCGGGCTTATTATTACTCTTGGTATAAGAGTTTTTCCGCAATGGGTTACTTTTGAAGCTTTTGCTCCGTTTGAGCATTGGCAAAGATTTCTTTACAGTATGAAAGACGACCAGGCCTTCTTCGGATTCCTGTTGTTTATTTCCGGCTTGGGAACTACCGTAGGAGGTGTGGTTACCGCTGTGATTGTAAAGTATGCCAAAGTTGCCTATGCTATTCTTATTGGTTTTATCATGCTCTTTATAGCGATGTTGGATGTTATTATTTTTCCGTATCATCCTACATTTTATAAGATTTCTATTTTCCTTACGTTTTTCCCGTTTTCGTGGATTGGAGGTAAGATTGTAGAAGTAATTTATGAACGAAATAAAAAGAAAAGAATCGCTGAAAAAATGAATAATAAATCTTAATTGATTTACATCTTAAAATAAAAGCGGGCTGCAAAATTATTTTGCAGCCCGTTTTCGTTGATATGAAATCTTTGTTTAGCTCTAATTGATTAAGGCATTTTAAACCCTCTTTGGTAGCCTCTTCCGTAGTCATCCATATATTTGATCTGACCTGTTCCTGTGAATTTGCTTAATAAGCTTTCTACATCTTTTTGAGAATTTACCGGCTTGCCGTTAATTTCCGTAATAATATATCCATCTACAATACCTGCCTTAGCAATTTCACTACCTTCTACTACGTTTTTAGCAACAACACCGCTGGTTAAACCATAATAAGCTTTCGTTCTGTCATCCAAACCTTGGAATTCAGCACCAATCTTTTCTGTTACCGTAAGATCTGCTTTTGTTCTGGTAGAAGTTCCACCTTGCTGATCTTTCAACGTTACTGTAGTTGTGTTTTCTTTTCCGTTTCTTAAATATACCAACTGTACTTTATCACCAGGACGTTTGCTTCCGATTGACATTGATAAATCTGCGAAATCTGTAATGTTGGTAGCATCAATTTTCGTGATGATATCTCCAACTTTCAATCCTGCATCTTCAGCACCACTCTTATCTCCGAATCCTGTAACATAAACCCCTGATCCAGCTTTAATATTTGTCTTTTTCTGCTTGTTATAAGCCGCCACCTGCATATCATCTGATAAGTCTAATGACTGTACTCCCAAGAAACCTCTCTGTACGATACCGAATTTCTTAATATCCTCAACAATTTTTCTTGCTAAGTTCGCCGGAACCGCAAATCCATACCCTTGGTAATAACCCGTTGTAGATTGAATTGCCGAGTTGATCCCGATAAGATCTCCATTTGTATTTACCAAAGCACCTCCTGAGTTTCCAGGGTTAATAGCGGCATCGGTTTGAATAAAACTTTCAATAGGATTGGTTGCTTTACCTTGTCCTCCAAGAATTCCGATTCCTCTACCTTTTGCAGAAATAATACCTGCTGTTACCGTTGAGTTCAAACCAAGAGGGTTACCCACTGCTAATGCCCATTGTCCGACTTCAATATTATCTGAATTAGCAAAATTTAAATATGGTAATCCTTTTTCTTCAATTTTTAATAAAGAAATGTCCGTATTCGGGTCAGTTCCTATTAATGTTGCGATATATGATTTTTTATTGCTTAATACAACTTCCAGTTTGCTAGCTCCTGCTACTACGTGATTATTTGAGATAATGTATCCGTCTGGCGAAATAATTACCCCAGAACCCATTCCTGATGGCATATTGTCTGGAGTCTGTTGTTGCTGCTTTTGTCTTTGTTGACCTCTTCCGCCGCCGCCGAAAGGATCACCGAAGAAGAAATCGAATAAATCTTGTTCAGAAGCTCTTCCACCACCGGAAGTTGCTCTGTTTTGATAATTTTTGATTGTTACTACAGCCGGAACCGTTGTTTTAGCTGCTTTTACGAAATCATCACCGACAGCAGCGGTGTTCATCCCTGCAAAAGAGACATTAGATCCTTTTGTAAAATAAGATTGGTCTGCATTATTAGAACCGTGGTCAAAATATTGAATTGTTCCAACGGTAGTAGCTCCTGAGATAACTCCAACCACTGCAAATGGTAATAGTTTTTTTAAAGTACTCTTCATTGTTATATCTTCTTTGTTATTTATTAATTTTTTAAACTTTTCGTTTTAGTGTAAACAAATTTAATGCTAAATAGGTATGCGATTGGCACGTAATGTTTCAGTTTTAACTAAAATTTAACTAGAATAACATTATTTTATGTGTTATGTCGTAATTATAAAGCTCTATTAACAAAACTTAAAATTATATTAAATGACAATCTGACATAGTATAGATGCCAATATGGACATAAAAGTTAAATATAATCATTTTATTTAAGGCATGTTTAAATAAACAATTAACCATCAACGAAAAACTATAAACCAACAATCATCAATTATCAACCCATTTAAAAAATTCTTATCTTTGCAAAAATATTTTTCTCACTTAAAACGTTTATAGCATGCAACTGTATAACACCTTAAGCGCAGAAGAAAGAGCTCAACTTATTGATGAAGCTGGTAAGGAACGCCTTACACTGTCTTTCTATGCGTATGCCAAAATTGAAGATCCCAAAAAATTTCGCGATGATTTATTTATAGCCTGGAACGCCTTGGATGCGTTGGGTCGTATTTATGTTGCTCATGAAGGAATTAATGCTCAGATGAGTGTTCCTGCTGACAATTTTGAGGCTTTTCGCGATACGCTGGAAGTATATGACTTCATGAAAGGAATTCGTCTGAATGTAGCGGTAGAGCAAGACAATCATTCATTTTTAAAATTAACCATAAAAGTTAGACATAAAATCGTTGCCGATGGATTGAATGACGAAACTTTTGATGTTACCAATAAAGGAATTCACCTGAAAGCTCAGGAATTTAATGATATGTTGGATGATCCGAACACGATTGTCGTAGATTTCAGAAATCACTACGAAAGTGAAGTTGGTCATTTCGAAGGAGCGATTACTCCCGATGTTGAAAATTTTAGAGAAAGTTTGCCGATCATCAACGATCAATTACAGGATTTTAAAGAAGATAAAAACCTCTTGATGTATTGTACAGGCGGAATTCGTTGTGAAAAGGCGAGTGCTTACTTCAAACATCAGGGCTTTAAAAATGTTTATCAATTGGAAGGTGGAATTATTGAATATACTCGCCAGATCAAAGAAGAAAACATTGAAAGTAAATTTATCGGAAAAAATTTCGTTTTTGATCATCGTTTAGGTGAAAGAATTACAGACGATATTATTTCACAATGTCACCAGTGTGGAAAGCCTTGTGATAATCATACAAACTGTGCTAATGATGCCTGTCATCTTTTATTTATCCAATGTGATGAATGTAAAGCGACAATGGAAAATACATGCTCGACAGAATGTCTTGAAACTATTCATTTGCCTTGGGAAGAGCAGGTTGCAAAAAGAAAAGGTCTTCAGGTTGGTAATAAAGTATTTAGAAAAGGAAAATCTGACGCTCTGAAATTTAAGAATTCAGGAGATCTTTCTACGTTAACTTTGGCAAAAGCAGCACCAGAAACAAAAGATATTCGTCAGAAAATCAAAGTAAAGAAAACGTTGATAGGAAAAGCAGAACATTATTATTCAAAATCAAAAATTGCTCAGTTTCTTATTGAAAGTAAAGAGCTTTCAGTTGGAGATAAAGTTTTGATTTCAGGGCCAACAACGGGAGATCAGGAAGTAACGATTACTCAGATTTTCGTTAATGGAGATTTCAATGAAACAGCTCAAGCAGGAGATCAAATTACTTTTGAATTGCCATTCAGAGTTCGTTTGTCTGATAAATTATATAAAATTCTGGAAGCATAAAAACATATTTAAAAAATGTTAAAAGCTGAACTTAGAAAAAAATATATGCTAAAAAGAAAAGCCTTGTCGATTGATGAGGCTTTCTTGTTATCTGAAAAAATAGTTGAAAATTTTCTGAATTATTTCATGCCAAAAGAAAAGGAAAAAGTTCATGTTTTTCTACCTATTTTATCTAAAAAAGAAATTAATACTCAGATTTTCATTGATTATTTTTTTAAGCAAAATATTCGTGTTTTTGTCCCTAAAATTGTTGATGAGAAATTAATTGCTATTGAAATTTTTGCTGATACAGTTTTTGAAATCAGCGGTTTGGGAATTTCTGAACCAGTTTCTAATGAAGATTCCGGAGAAAATGATTTCGATTATGTGATTACTCCGCTTTTATATTGTGACAAAAAAGGGAATAGAGTAGGCTACGGAAAAGGTTTTTATGATGGTTTCTTTGAAAATATAGCTTCCAAGACAAAAAAAATCGGAGTTAATTATTTTAACCCCGATGAAAATATCGATGATGTCTGGGAAAATGATATTCCGCTAGACTATTTGGTAACGCCGACAGACGTTGTATCTTTTTTAGGCTTGGAATAAAAATTTAAAAAGTAAAATTTAAATTCTTTCTTAAATTTCACCGGCGCAGAAACTAATGTGTACTGAGCATTCTTCTCAAAAGAACCTAATGATCGGTTTTTATCATCAAAATATTCCACATTAAATTTCGCTAAATCTAAAGTGTCTTTTTTGTAATAATCTTTATACACCTCAAGATTATTAACTTTCGCGGTCTTTACTTTTAGGCTGTCCAGCTCTTTAAAAAGTTTCTTAAAAGTTGTGCTGTCCGGCTTATGGAAGTAGCTTTTCATCTGTGAATAGATTACTGTGTCTATTTCAGTATCACCATTTCCTGATAAGTAAAGCGTTGAGAGATCCAAAAGCTCCTGAACTTTTTGTTTTGTTATGAAATTTATTGCTTGTGCGCTATCCATTTGTACTGCGGGATAGCTGCTTCTGTTGTTGCTTGTTCTTAATTTGTCTAAATCGCTTACCTCTGCCGTCGTTTTTTTATTGCAGGCCGCTAAGCAAAATAACAGTATTGCAAACAGTAAAAAATTATTTATTCTTTTCATCAGTACTTGCAATTTTAAATTTAATGGATACTATTTTTCCTTTGTCTTTTTTCATTTCAATTACGCTAAGGTTTTTCAAAGACGTAGTTGGTGTGGTTACTAAAGTAATATATTTTTGTTTATCGAGGGTTTCAATTCCAAAAGTTGCATTATCATATACTTGATAGATCACTGCGTTATTACTAATCAGGTTTTCCAGCTGCTTTCTCTTTTGTTTTAGCATTTCAGGATTGCCTTTTGCATCTTTTACAGAGAAATAATTTACCGCCATTTTGTAATCATCTGGCTTTAATTCTATCATTTCTTCTTCAGGTGCATTTTCCAGATTACGGTTTACTTCCAGATTTTCATAGAAAGGAGCACTGATCTGCATTTTGATGTTTTTATCCTTGGTAGAATAATAAAAACATTCTCCCGGCTTTATTTTATAGAGAAGAGGAGATTCATTCTCTTTAATTACTTTTATTTCTAAAGTATTTATAATCGAGATGCTTCTGTCTGCGTCTGTGAAACAATATTTATAAGTTTTTGAGAAAATTTCATCTTTAAAACCTAAAAGTCCCGTAGTGATAATCAAAATTGAAGTTACAAATGCCCAAATATTCTTTTTGAAGAAATTCTTTTTAGTTTTTTCGTTCTGAGGAAATGTTTGAGTTATATCTTCTCTATTTTGATTAATTATTTGATTTTCAGTATTTGATTTTTGTAAATCAGGTATTTCTTGCTCTGGTAATTCTGTTTTTTTATGAATTATTTCAGAATTTGGCAATTCTTGAGAATTCGATACGATATTTTCTAATTGCTGAATTTCTTCTTCGTCTAATTCTTCACTTTCCTGTAGCAATTCTCCTGCAAAAAGATGTTGCTTTTTAAAATCATACCATGAATCGTAACCCGCATAAATGCTCAATAAATTAAGCATATCTATTCTGGGTAATTTCGTAACCGGAGAAGTTTTAAAGTAAGTGTAAAAAGACTTTTCGCTAATGTTTCCTTTAGCTTTTTTTCGAAGATCTTCCTGAAAATATATAATATCTATACCCTTCCACTTTGAAATATCATCGTAGGAAGGAGTGTATTCTTTCAGATATTGAGCTTGAACATCCTTTTTTAACTGCTCAAAATGTAATAGATCTAAATCCGTCAATTTATTTTTTAATAATTAAATTATTGATTTTCAGTATTGTTTATTTGTAAAACAATTTTACAAAGTTATTACAATTATTTTTCCTAAACAAATTTTTTATCTGCTATACCTTTGTCTTGTTCAAATAACAGAACAGAGAAAAATTTTATAAAACAATATTAACAAAATTAAATTTAATTTATTATGAAAAAGTCATTATTCGTAGCTGCTATCGCTGCAATCTCTTTAGTTGCTTGTAAAAAAACTGAAGCTACTGCTACAGAAGGTGCTGCTGATTCAGCTACAACTGCTATCGATTCTACTGTTGCTGCTGTAGATTCTACTGCTACTGCTGCTGTAGATTCAGTAAAAGCTAACGCTGGTGCTGCTGTAGATTCAGTAAAAGCTGATGCATCTGCTGCTAAAACTGAAGTTAAAGAAGAAGCTAAGAAATAATTTAAGCTACGCTTTAAAAATAAAAGAACCGTTTCACTCAGTGAGACGGTTTTTTTATGTACAGTCATTGCGAATCGAAGACAAAGCAATAGCTTATAGAAGTAATTATCTATAAACTATCCACCAACAACTATCAACAATTATCCTTTCTTTTGTCTCAACGCTTCATAACAAGTAATCGCCACAGCATTGCTCAAATTCAAAGAATCGATACTTCCAACCATTGGAATTAAAGTATTCTTTCCTTTTCCTGTCCAGAATTCACTTAAACCTGAATGTTCTGTTCCAAATAAAACTGCTGATCTCTGCGTGAAATCTCTTTTGTAAAGATCTTCCGCCGTTTCATCCATGATAGTTGTATAGATATTGAAATTGTTTTTATTTAAATATTCTAAAACTTCTTCATTTTCCGCCTGAAAAACTTCCATTCCGAAAAGGCAACCTACGCTTGATCGAAT
The DNA here is from genome assembly GCF_039672645.1 of Chryseobacterium sp. C39-AII1. NCBI lineage: Bacteria > Pseudomonadati > Bacteroidota > Flavobacteriia > Flavobacteriales > Weeksellaceae > Chryseobacterium > Chryseobacterium sp. C39-AII1. The sequence goes on along the minus strand of NZ_JBDFPQ010000002.1, from coordinate 58,325 downwards.
AACATTCGGATTGTAAAAATCTGCTTTTGTATCAGTTACAATTAAAGCATCAACGCCAAAAGCCTCACAACTTCTTAAAATGGCACCCAAATTTCCAGGCTTTTCAACACCTTCCACAATAATTACCGTTGAATTATCCTTCGGGTTAAAATCTTTAAGAGAAGTTTCTTTTGTTTTGTAAACACCAATAATTCCTTCAGAACTTCCTCTGTACGCAATTTTTTCATATACTTTATCACTTACCAAATGAATTTTTCCGTTGGGTTGAATTCCTTTAAATATATTTTCACAGATAAAATATTCTACAGGCTCGAAATCATACTTTAAAGCTCTTTCATTTTCCTGTTGACCTTCCACAACAAAAACGTTGGATTTCTTTCTAAATCTGTTGTCTGTAAGAAGTTTCGTGATGTTTTTTATCTTTTCGTTTTGAAAACTTTCTATTTGCATATTGCAAAATTATGTAAAATTTATCGTTAAATAATGAAAATGAAAAACCTCAGAATCAATCCGAGGTTTATTTTAATTGTAGCTTGATGTACTCGGTTCTTTTTACTTTTTACCTTGTACCTGAAAAATTATTCTTCTGAGGATTCAATTGAGATTTGAGAAGTGTCGATCAAACTTTGCGGCAGTTCTTTTTTGTTTTTAATTCCTAAAGATTTTAATTTCTGTGTCTGAACAATCAAATTGTCATTACCTGAAGATAATTGTTTGTAAGCATCATTATACACGTTTTTTGCTTGGTCGAGATTTCGGCCTACTTTTTCAAGATTATCGACAAAACCGACAAATTTATCGTACAATTTAGCTCCTCTCTCAGCAATTTCCATAGAATTTCTGTTTTGATATTCTCTTTTCCAAAGATCGGCAATCAGTTTTAATGAAGTAATTAAGTTACTTGGATTTAATAATAAAATTCTTCTGTCATAAGCATAATTCCAAAGATTTTGATCGGCTTGCATAGCCGCAATATAAGCAGGCTCGCTTGGAATAAACATCATCACAAAATCCAGAGATTTTCCGTAATCATCGTACGCTTTTTGGCTTAATTGATTAATGTGATTTTTGATAGAGTTTAAATGTTGATTCAATCTCATAAGATAAATATCTTGGTCGGTTTCATCCACCAATTCGATAAATGCAGTTAAAGAAACTTTGGAATCAATGATTACATTTCTTTCGTCAGGATATTTTATCACTGCATCCGGGCGCATTTTTTTACCTGAAAATTCAGAAAACAACGCTTTATTATCTTCATCGCGAAGTTCATGTTCAAGAAAATATTCTCTTCCTTGTACCAAGCCAGATTTTTCGAGGATGCTTTCCAAAATCATTTCTCCCCAATTTCCCTGTGTTTTACTTTCACCTTTCAATGCGCGGGTCAGTTTTTTTGCGTCTTCTGAAATTTGCTGATTCAATTCGGCTAATTCCTTTACTTTTTCTGCAAGAGAAAAACGTTCTTTATTTTCCTTTTCGTACGCTTCGTTCACACGGTTTTTCAAATCGGTAATTTTTTCCTGAAAAGGTTCAAGAATATTTTTAAGATTATTTTGATTAAGTGTAGTAAATTTTTCGGTTTTCTCTTCCAGAATTTTATTCGCCATATTTTCAAATTGAAGTCTGGCTTCTTGCTGCATTTTAATGATCTCTTCTTTTTGGGTATTCAGTGAGGTTTCAAGAATTTCATTTCTGGCAGATATTTTATTATATTCATTTTTCAGATCATCCAAAATGTCTGATTGTTGTACATAAAGTTCTTTATCTTTTGCATTATTTTGAAGCAATTCCTGAACTTTCAAGTTTGCATTTTCAAAATCAGCTGTGTTTTTTATATGTAATTGATTCAGATTGTCATACGTGCTTCGTAAAACCATCGATGATTTTAAAGCAAAATACGAAATCAGAGCGCCCAAAACGCCGCCCGCCGCAAAACCAATGATTAAATAGGTGATCTCCATTTTTCAAAATTATGAAAAAAGCGTTGGGAATAAAATAGCTTTGTCTCGGATGTGAAATAAATGATGCTTATCTTTAGGACAAATTTCAGGAACATGAATGTTTTGTTAGTTGAAGATGATTCCAGAATCAGCAATTTTCTGGTGAAAGGTCTAAGCGAAATCGGTTATCATATTACGTTGGCAGAATCGGGTGAAAAAGCCCGTGAGATCATCGGTTTATATGAATTTGATATTATTCTGATGGATATTATGCTTCCCGGTCTGGACGGAATTCAATTAACTCAAATCATCAGATTCAAGAAAAATTATACACCGATTTTGGTGATTAGCGCATTAAACAGTCCTGATGATAAAATTAAAATGCTTGATTTGGGTGCGGATGATTATTTGTCTAAACCTTTTCATTTTGAAGAATTAATTTCAAGAATCAAAGCGCTGACGAGAAGAAATAAATTAAGCTACGAAAAAGAATCTCAGCTAATTTCTTGCGGAAATCTGACGATTGATAAAAATCTTCATAAAGTAACACAAAACGGGAACGAAATAGAATTTTCTCCCACCGAGTATAAATTGCTGAATTTCCTGTTGGAGAATAAAAATAAAGTGCTGAGCAGGACTCAGATTCTTCATAATGTGTGGGGAATTAATTTCGACAACAATACAAATCTCGTGGATGTTTATATTTCTTATCTCCGAAATAAAATAGACGAAACCGAGAATAAAATTATTCATACAATAAAAGGAACCGGCTATCTGATCAAAGATTAAAATGACGCTAAGAAACAGATTTACCCTTATTTCAAGCCTGTCGTTTGGCATTGTTTCTATCATTACATTTGCAGTGATATATTTTGCGTATTACGACAGTACAAAGATTTCTTACTTTGAAAAGCTGAAAAATACGGCGCTCATTTCTGCGATTTATTATCTTGAAAAAGACGAACTTTCGGTCAACCGTCATGCGCAAATCAAAAAAGAGTATAAAAGTCTGATCCGAAATAGGGAAGTGGCAATTTATGATCAGAATAATAAGGTGACTTTTGGGGAAGATTTTAATGATCCTTATATTAAGCAGAAACATTTGAACGCGGCACGGGTCAACCAATGGGTTCAGTTTATGTCGGATGATAATTTTTATTACGGAATTTTTTATCCTGATAATCAGGGAGATTTTGTGGTTTTTGTAAAATCTTCGAATGCTTCTTTTCTATCGCAGATTTTCAGGTTGTCGATCATCATGTTTACAGTGCTTATTTTAGGATTAACCGCCATTTTTATTCTAAGTCGTTATCTTTCAAAAGTGGTTTACAAACCGGTTTCTAATGTGGTGAAACATATTAATAATGTTGATTATAAAAATATTTCCCAGGCGATAACGACTACCAATACAAATGATGAGATTGAAGAACTCATAAAATCTTACAATAAATTATTCGGAAGGATTTCTGAAAATATGCTGTTGCAGCAGAATTTTATTAACTATGTTTCTCACGAGTTTAAAACACCTTTGGCCGCCATTTCCGGAAATCTTGAAGTTTTTGCCCAAAAAGACCGAACGCCCGAGGAATATCGAAAAGTGGTAAAAGAATCCTTGGAAAACGTCTACGAAATTGAAAATATTCTGAATAATCTTTTGCTGATGTCCGGTTTAGCAAAGCTTGAAGAATCGCATAAAACCGTAAGAATCGATGAACTGATTTGGAAAATTTATTCTAAACTTGAACCCAAAGCTAAAGAGCATCAATCTTCCATAACAATAGATTTGCAGGTGATAAAACCTTCATTGCTTGAATATCCAGGAAATGGAACGTTGCTTTTTTTAGCTTTATATAATATTGTAGAGAACGCGATAAAATATTCTTCAAATAATTCTATTGAGATTAATATTTTCGAGCAAACAGAAAAATTGCATATCGAAGTGAAAGATCACGGTAAGGGAATCTCCAAAGAAGATCTTAACAATGTAACCGAAACTTTCTTCCGCGGAAAAAATGTAAATGAAGTAAAAGGAAGTGGGATCGGACTGTCTTTGTCTAAAAGTATTTTTGATCATCATCATATTTCAATGAAAATTGATTCTGAAGTGAATAAAGGAACAAAGGTTTGTTTAATTTTTAATGCCTAAAATATTTGGCTGGAAGAGTGAAGCTGGAGGCTGGAAGTTTTGGCGTATACAGAATATTTTTCTGTCACCTCCATCAACTTCCATCTTCCATCCCCCATATTCCCACCCAAAAATCCTCTAATCAAACTCTAATGTTGGGCTAACCGAACTTTAATTCTATTCGAAATTGCCTTTAATATTGCCCCGATAACTTTGTGGTCTTAAATACAAAGACCTTGAAGAAGCATATATTAATTGTACTATACATTCATGTCTTCGGTTTTTTTTCGGCGCAGGTTTCGGATACGATTACCATAAGCAGAAAAGAAGCCGAAGCAGTTTTTCTTGCCAATAACTTAGATCTTATCGCTCAAAAGCTTGAGATTTCACAGGCAGAAGCTCGAACAATTCAGGCTAAATTCTGGCCCAATCCTACATTAAGCATCAGCGAAGTTAATTTGTGGAAAACCTATGATATTGAAGCGCAACCTGCGTTGATCGGAAATTGGGGAAAAAGTTCCCAAGTTGCTGTCGAGATCGAACAGGTAATTCAAACTGCCGGAAAGAGAAGAAAGAATATTGAACTTGCCAAAATTGATGTGGATGGTGAGCAATACGAACTTCAGGAAGTGTTGCGTGAGCTTAAAAAAACGTTGCGAAATACGGTAACGGAAATTCTTTATAATCAGGAGCAGCAAAAAATTTATCAAGGGCAAATTGCTTCGATTGAGAAACTCACGAAGTCTTACAATAATCAATTGAGTCTTGGGAATATCAGTAAAGCGGAATATGTAAGATTGAAAGCTCAGGAAATTGAGTTTAAAAAGAAACTCATCTCCCTTCATCAGGAAATTCAGGAGCAGCAGGTGGAATTGAAAGCTTTACTGATTCTTCCCGCCAAAAAATACATTGTGATCTCAGATCCTTTTACAATGCCGGAAAAAGATTTGTCGGAATTAGAAGTCGATCAATGGACGGAAAAAGCAAAAGAAAATCGACCTGATATTTTGATGGCAAAAAATCAGGAAAAGTACGCGCAGAAAAATCTTGAATTGCAAAATGCCATGAAAACGCCAGATGTTACCGTTTCGATGAATTACGACCGTGGCGGAAATATTATGAAAGATTTTGTGGGAGTGGGAGTAGCGGTTGATCTTCCGATTTTTGATCGAAATAAAGGAAATATTCAAGAAGCGAAACTTGAAATTGAAAAAACAAAGATCGAAACCCGAAAGAATGTGCTGAAATCTGAAAACGAAATTTCTTCTGTGTTTAAAAATTATATCAAAACAAAAGAGATTTCACATGATATCGATGATGCATACGAATCTACACTAGACGGACTTTTAATTAGTCATGAAAAAAACTTCCGACTCAGAAATATCAGCATGCTTGAATATATGGATTTCCTGGATACCTATATCGGCAATAAAATGATCATTCTGGATACGAAAAAAGAACTTAACCAATATTATGAAAACCTGCAGTATGTTGTGGGACAAGATTTATAAAATGAAAAAAAATATAGTATTATACCTTGCGGCAACGTCTTTTATGCTGGTAACATTCACTGGCTGTGCAGATAAAAAGCAGGTGGAGAAAACGGAAAACAAGACCTATTGTATCAGCCCGGATCTTAAAAAAGAAATAAAATTAGCAAAAGTTGAAATTCTGCCGATTCAGGAAAGTATTACGCTTACGGGAGAGGTAGAAAGCAATTCTGATAAAACGGTTCCCTACGTAAGCCTTGTGGATGGAGTAGTTACCGAAACCTATTTTGCACTTGGTGATTTTGTGAAAAAAGGTCAGGTTTTGGCGACAATAAAATCTTCTTCGTTAAACGAAATGCAGGACGATACCCAAACATTGCAAGCACAATTAGCAGTCGCGAAAAGAAAATTATCTTCGGTAGAAGCTATGTATAAAGATGATATTGCTTCTCAAAAAGATTTGCAGGAAGCAAAAGCCGATGTGCAGATTCTTCAGTCTAATATTTCTAAAACGAAAAAAAATCTGCAATTATATTCTGCGGGAGGGAATAATCTACAGATTAAATCTCCGGCAGACGGTTATGTGATCGAAAAAAATATTTCCAACGGAATGCCTGTAACGACTGGAGGTGAACAGTTGTTTAAAATTTCAAATCTCGATAAGGTTTGGGTAATGGCGAATGTGTATGCGACTAATATGCGAAACGTTTATGAAAACCAACCCGTAACCGTAAAAACGCTGGCATATCCCGATGAAGTTTTTTCCGGAAAAATAGATGTGATTTCTCAGGTTTTTAATGAAACTGAAAGAGTTTTAAAGGCAAAAATTGTAATGGATAATACCAATATGCACCTGAGACCCGGAATGTCTGCGGATATTGTATTGCCTGTAAATGCTCAGAATAAATCGGCGATGGCAATTCCTCAGAAAGCATTGATTTTTGATAATAATCAAAGTTATGTGGTGGTTTATAAAAAAGATTGCGAACTCGAGATCAGACCAGTGACGGAGATCGCTTCCAACAGCCAATATATTTATGTTGAAGGAAACCTGAAAGCAGGAGAAAATATCATTACTTCAAATGGTCTTCTGATTTATGAAAACCTGAAAAGCCAATCTAAATAAAGAGAATTATGAGAAAATTTGTTCAGAATATTGTTTCTTTCTCTTTAAAAAACTCCCTGATTGTTATTTTTGGGACACTTCTTTTATTGGCAGGAGGAATCTATTCTTATATTCATACGCCCATCGAGGCATTTCCGGATGTTACCAATACGAGGGTGAGAGTGATTACCCAATGGCCGGGGAGAAGTGCCGAAGAAATAGAAAAATTTGTTACGCTTCCGATCTCGAAAGAAATGAATACCATTCCGAATAAAACTTCGGTGCGGTCTATTTCCCTTTTCGGATTATCGGTGGTTACGGTTATTTTTGATGATCATGTGGATGATTTTTATGCTCAACAATATGCTTCCAACCGACTCGGAAATGTAGAATTGCCCAACGGCGCAGAATTCAGCATTGAACCTCCTTCAGGAGCTACCGGGGAGATCTATCGTTATGTTATTAAAAGTAAATTACCGATTAAAGAAGTCACTTCCATTCAGGATTGGGTGATCGAGCGGGAGCTTCTTGCTGTTCCCGGAGTGGCCGATGTGGTGAGTTTTGGAGGTGAAGAGAAAACGTATGAGATCAAAATTAATCCTACAGAACTTCAGAACTATGATCTTTCACCTCTGGATGTCTATGAAGCGGTTTCGAAAAGCAATATCAATGTAGGCGGAGATGTGGTTTCCAAAGGCGATCAGGCTTATGTTGTCCGTGGAATAGGTTTACTGGAAAGTAAAGAGGATATTGAAAATATTCAGATTGAAGTAAAAGGGTCTACGCCGATTTTGGTAAAGCATGTGGCTGAAGTTAAAGTTTCCGCAAAACCGAGACTCGGACAAGTAGGTTACAATAAGGAAAATGATCTGGTAGAAGGTATTGTCATCATGCTTCGTGGAGAAAACCCGAGTGATGTTATTGGCAGATTAAAAGACCGTATCTCAGAATTAAACGGAGGCGAGCTGCCGGGAGATGTGCAGATTGTTCCGATCATCGACAGAACAGAATTGGTAAACACAACCGTTCATACCGTTTCTAAAAACTTAGTTGAAGGGGTAATTCTGGTTTCCATCATCGTATTTATCTTTTTATACAACTGGAAAACGACTTTTATCGTCGCTTCAGTCATTCCTTTAGCATTCCTTTTTGCTATTATTATGCTTAAAATTCAGGGATTGCCCGCCAATCTTATTTCGATGGGAGCCTTGGATTTCGGGCTGTTGCTAGAAGGAACCCTCGTCATTGTGGAACACGTTTTTGTCGCCCTCGAGCAAAAATCGAAGGAAGTCGGGCTCAAGCGTTTCAATAAAATGTCAAAGCTTGGAATCATCAAGAAAAGTGCAGGCAGCGTGGCAAGCTATATTTTCTTTGCTTTGTTGATTTTGATTGTTGCGTTAATGCCCATTTTCTCATTCCAGAAAGTGGAAGGTAAAATGTTTTCACCATTGGCATTTACGTTAGGATATGCTTTGTTAGGCTCATTAATTCTAAGTTTAACCTATGTTCCGGCGATGTGTAAATTGTTATTAACTAAAAATATTGAAGAGAAAGAAAACTTTATTTCTCGATTTTTCAGAGTTAATATTTACAGAATTTACGAATTCAGCTATCGTCATAAAAAAGGATTTATGGTTGGCTTCTTAGCTTTATTAGCTCTTTGTGTATGGAAATTTTCAAATTACGGATCTGAGTTTTTACCTAAATTAAATGAGGGAGCCATCTACGTTCGAGCTACATTGCCAAATAGTGTGAATCTCGATGAATCCGTAAGATTGACCAAAGAAATGAAAGGGATTCTGATGAAATATGATGAAGTGAAATTCGTGATGACACAAACCGGTCGCCCCAATGACGGAACAGATCCTACCGGTTTTTTTAATATCGAATTTAATATTCAGCTGAAACCGGAAGACGAATGGAAGAAAAAAATATCAAAAGACGAACTTTTAGAACAGATGAGAGTTTCTCTGGAACGATATCCGGGAATTAACTTTGGATTTAGTCAGCCGATTCAGGATAATGTGGAAGAATATGTGGCGGGGGTAAAAGCCCCTTTGGTGATTAAAATTTTCGGAAATGATTTGTTTGAACTTGAAAAATATGCCAATCAGGTCGCGACTTCCATTAAAACAGTTCCGGGAATTTCGGATGTGAATGTTTTTAAAAATATTGGATTGCCAGAACTGAGAATTCAGCTTCATGATTCTAAAATGGCAAAATACGGAGTGTCGACAGCCGATGCACAGGCAGTTATTGAAATGACGATTGGCGGGCAGGCAGCGACAAAATTCTATGAAGAAGAAAGAATGTTTGATGTCATGTTGAGGTTTGAAAAAGATTATCGTGACACACCCGAAAAAATAGGAAATATTCTGATTCCGACTCAAGATAATAAAAAAGTGCCATTGAAAGAGATCGCAACGATTGATTATCATACAGGCCCTTCATTTATTTACCGAGAAGGAAACAGCCGATATATCGGGGTTGGTTTTAATATTGAAGGTCGAGATCTTGGAAGTACCATTGAAGATGCCAAAGCAAAAGTGGCTAAAGATGTAAATATTCCAAAAAAGCATAAAATGACTTGGGCTGGAGAATTTGAAAGTAAAGAAAGAGCCGGAAAACAGCTTGCAATGGTGGTTCCTATTTCTTTAGTGTTGATTTTGATGTTGCTGTATTTCAATTTCGGAAATATGAAAGATACTTTAATTTCTTCGATTACGCTTGCTTTTGCATTTATCGGAGGGTTTATGTCATTATGGTTCACAGGAACGATCTTTGGAATTTCGGCAGGAATCGGATTTATTATTCTCTTCGGAGTCGCAACGATCGACGGAATTGTCCTCATTGGCGTTATGAAAGAAAATCTTCAAAATAAAATACCTCTGAAGACTGCCATTGCGGATGGGGTAAAAAGCAGAATTCGTCCCGTTGTCATGATTGCTTTAATGGGATCGATGGGGTTGTTGCCGGCGGCCATGTCCAACGGAATGGGTTCTGAAATTCAAAAACCATTAGCTATCATGATCGTTGGCGGATTGATCATTTGTATGTTGCTTTCCTTTACGATTTTACCGGCTGTGTTTTACTATGCGTATCGTAAAAAGTATAAAGAAACGGCGTAATGTATTGCAAATAATATCTTACTATATTATTCTTTCAACGGGTTTTTACCTACAAAAGTGAGCCATTTGGCTCACTTTATTTTTTTTGAATTCAGAGTCTATTTGTATTTGATAGTAGAAATTTTTAGTTGGTTTTCTCTTCATTTTTCTTAATTAAAATAAACTTTGTTTATTCTTTTTTAACATTAAGAATTTAAGTTAATGAAGGGAAATTTAATTAAGAAATCAATGTATTGATTTTTATTAAGTTTTTTAAGCAAAGAATTTTAGCATCTTAATTTATTAATGTTTAGAAAATGTAAAATTTAAATATTCTCTTAAGGAATTAAAATAGGCTCTGGAAATGGTTCCAAAACAGGAGGTTGACAGAAACCTGTGTATATGATGCAGGTTCCGCCCATGCACATATAACCTGTCATCGATGACGATCCGTCGGGGCACATGATAAGAGCTTCTCCGTAACGGCTGCATTCTCTATCGGAATAACATTCTAAAGCAGGATATAAAGTTCCTCCGAATACGTTTTTAAGGTCTTTTCTTGAAAGATTTTTTAATTGACTGTTTTTCATGGTTTAGTTTTTTGATTTGTTGTAGATAAATATACAATTATTTATAATAATGAATTGAAATGTAACGTGGGATCAGTTACAAAACTTGGGGAGTAAGCAAAAATTTTGTATCCATAAAGTTTGTCATCCCCGTAGGGATCTAAGCAAAGTATTAGAAAACAAGACTCAAACAATTCTTTATTTTCTCTTTAACGCTATCGATCGCTAAAGCTTTGCATCTCATTTTAAATATTTTCGGTCGCAATGGCGTTCTACTCAGCAAATGATAGCAATATTTAATTGGCTTAACTATAAAAATTCAAAGCCTTAAACTTTGAACACAAAGCTCACAAAGTTTTCTGATTATGATATGTTTTAAGTTTCACAAAGCCGTTCCACTTATAAAAGACAATAAAAAGTTAATATATTTTCTCCCCAAGTTTTGAAATTGAGCCGTAATGTGCTAAAGGGTCAAAATAAAAAAAGACTGCCTTTGAAAGACAGTTTGTATATGTTGAGGTTTAGTAGATATTTTAATTAACGACTACGGGCTAGCCCTGGTTGAGCGGTATGTTTGAGCTCTTTTCGGGTTTCGGCTCGGCGGCGAAGCCGCCGAGCCGAATATAGAAAAAGCGAGTAGCGAAAGCAGGATTAAGCTCCTAATAAAATCAATTGTTTTCTGGACTTACTTTATTTAAAAACAAAAAAGTAGCAACTCCAGAAATCAACGATAATGTGCTTGCTAAAATAGCACTGCCGATAACGTATTGAAGAAGATTATTTTTTACCAATTCAAAATTAAGATCCTGACTTAAAATATTGCTGTCACCCGAAACGAATGGAGCACCTAAAAATAGCGAAGCCGCGATCACAAATGGGATAAATGGCGGTAAACTGACATTGGAAGCCACGAAAGCAAGAACTTTATTGAGCTTGAAAAGTACTGCCAGAGAAATCACCAGAAGGGTATGGAATCCCCAAAAGGGAGAAAGCCCTATGAAAACACCCAATGCAATGGAAAATGCTTTGGTACGATTGGTTCCGTTACTTTCCAAAACGTCTTCCTGAATGAATCTTTTAAAGCTTTTTTTTTTGAAATTATTCACGAAATTTCGCGGAATAATGTAAAGTAAAGTAATCGTCACCAAAATGGTATTCAAAATACTTATTCTTGTAAAATCTTTGAACGGTCTGAAATGAGAAACCCTTTCTGCAGGATCATATAGAACTTTTATGGGAACATTCTTTACGGGAATGTGTCGCCAAGCCGTTCTTACAATAATTTCAATCTCAAACTCGAATTTTGGTGTAAAATATTTTTTTGGAATTTTATGTAAGGGATATAAACGATAGCCGGATTGGGTGTCTTCTAATCTGATTCCGGTTTCAAACCAAAACCAGAAATTAGAGAAACGGTTTCCGAAGCTGCTTTTCTTGGGAATCCCGTCCTGAGCCATATTTCGATTTCCAATCAGCAAAACATCATCTTGTTCTTTAAGCAAAGCTTCTACGAAAACAGGAAGATCATCGGGATAATGTTGCCCGTCTGAATCAATGGTTATTGCGTAATTATACCCTAATTCTTTTGCCTTTCTGAAGCCTATTTTCAAGCCGTTACCTTTACCTTTGTTCTCGGGTAAATTAATTACATCAATTTGAGGATATTCGTTTAAAATTTCCTTTGTTGAATCGGTAGAGCCGTCATTTACCACAATAATATTTTCAGTGTAATTCAAAACACCGTTAATCACTCTTTTCAGAGTTTTTTCGTTATTGTAAGTAGGTATTAAAACGCAGATTTTCTTTTCTGAAATTGCGTTTTGTACTTCAGGCAGGGTCATTATTTTATTTTAAAGTGGCTTTTTCAGCGTCGGTCATTGTTTTGGACTGAGCGGCAAATCTTTTAATATAATTCTTCAAAGCAGTATTTTGCTTTGTGTAATTACTTAATAAAAATGCTTTATCATCTTTAAGGCTTCCTCTATATCCTACAATTTTCGGAATATTTTCCTGAACGCTCATTCGGATTACTCTTAATTCCGCGTTGTTTGGATTACTTTTTATAATCGCTTCAAGATTGGTTGCACCAGCTTTTACCAAGGCCTTTCTATTGGTTTTCGCAATTTTTGCTTCCATGATCTTTGCTGCGGCTTTATAACCTGTTGTTACAGCATCAGATCCAGATTGTTTTTCGGCAATAGTAATAAAAGCTTCTGTATTGGCTTCCGAAGAATTGGCTTTTGCATAGCTGTCTCTCAAAGATTCAAGACCGGATTGAAAAAATAGAATAATTGCAGTTAAGAATGAAAAGATAAGTTTCATGTTGTCAATTTTTTATAGTTTACTGACATTTTTAATGCAATAGTCTCGCCAAAAGAAGTTGTATTTTTTACTTTCACTTCTTCTTCGTTTTGCGTAATATCTAATTGTAATTTTAAATCAGGTGTTTCAAACGGATTAATGATCGCCATAAATTTCACATTTGTAGCGGTTTTTAAGAATAATTTTAGCTCTGTGAATTCTTCAGAAAGTTCTTTTACAATCTGCATCATACAAACTCCCGGCGTCACCGGATTTCCTGGAAAATGCCCTTTGAAAATTTCATGATTTTGATTTAACCTGATATTAGCCACAAAACTTCCGTTTTCTGCCTGCTCGTATGATTGTAAAGTGTAAAAATCTGTAAGAATTGTCTGCATTAAAATTATTTTTTCATGTTAAATGTATAATAAACTCCGGCTTGGAAAGTAACATTAGAATGGTTGTTATTAAAGTAATATACAGGGATAAAACCTTTTTTCACTCTTGCTTCTACGCCAAAGTTTTTAGTAATATCAAAACCTAGACCGGCTGTTAAACCAAGGTCTATTTCATTTTCAGCATCAAAATTTTTATTTTCAACTAAAAAATCCAATGTTGGTCCGAAATGAATATTGAATTTGTTGAAGTAAAATTTATTCACTAATTGTACTCCAACATACGTTGCTGTAAGGGTTTGCCCGTTCCAATTATTTATGTTGGTATCTAGTTTTGTTCCTTGTCTTGAATAATTAATCTCCGGCTGCAAAGCATAAAATTTAGCGAACCGAATATTACCAAACAATCCGATATAGAAGTCGGTTTTTGTCTTAAAATTCATGTTTACAGTGTTGGTATCATAATAATTATCACCCCAATAATAACTGTAACTTTCATCATTTGTAAAATGTGAAAAATTAGCGCCTGCTCTGATTCCCGGATTAAAGGTAACTTGTGCAAAAGATATGCTCGAAATCAATAATACAAGTAATAATGATAGTTTTTTCATGGTTTAGTTATTTAGTTTCGGTTATTTGAAATAGTTTTATATTAATATTGAAATCTTTATGTTGAAGATTCAAACTATCCGCGAAGATATGTTTTTTTGCATCAAAAGTAAAATCGATTTTTTCCTTATTATTTTTCGTATAAATGATTTGTCTCAGTAAACCATTTTCTTTGTTGAAGAATAAATAGTAAGATTTTTTATCAATTTTTGAAAGATAGATTTTAGAATTTCCATTTTGAAAACTTTCCGTTACAGAATATTTTTGTTTTAAAAGTTTTTGAAAATCGTTCTTTAGAAAATTAATGACAATTTTTTTATCCAAATCCGGAAGAACATAATTGAGTTTAAAATCATTCTCTGAAATTTCAAAATCAATTAATTTATTTCCAAAATCAGAAGTCATTGCAACACGGTGCATTGTTTCGTTGATTTTTTTGATAATTAAAATTCCGCTTACATGGTTTTTATAAATATCCATCTGGCATTTATAAACATAATCTTCATTGGAAGAAAAGTATAAATTTTCAACCGTTTTTTCAGGATTGGAAACAGATTTTACGTCCGTAAGTTTATACGTTTTACAGGAAACCAACAATAAGAAGATCAGACTATAAACTGAATTCTGAAGCAGCAATCGGCGCATTGATCTTTGTGTTTTTGAAAACAATATTTGTTGTATCTCCCGATGCTTCCGTCATATTTACCTGCGAAACTGTTGATTGACCTTTCGGAAAACTCAATTCAATTTGCTTAATATATTTCAGCAATTGAGCCGATTTCGGAGTAAATTTTGCAATGTTGAAATTCGCATTTTTCAGATAAGTCACCGAAAATTCAGGATCGTTGAACATTTGTCCGTTTGAACTTCCAACAATCAACTTATTGATTTTCTCAAAAGTTTTGCTCTTTGCATCAACCGAAGATTTTTTCCCCTGATCGTTGATGAAAATTTTATTATCCTTAAAAACAATGCTGTACTGATAAGGTTTTGTGTATTTCCAAGCCAACATATTTGGGGTTTTTAAAGACATCTTTCCGTAAGTTACGATACTTTTATCCAAAAAGTCCATCTTTTTGGTTTGAGTAAAATCAGCCTGTAAAGATTTTATTTCCTTTGTTTCCGATGAAACTTTTGTTACAAATGCTTTTGCTTCCGCTCCCGACATTGCCGTATTTTGTGCAAAAATGAGGCTGGAAACCAATAAATAGGCGAGGACAGCAATATTTTTAATCATTTTTCTGATTTTTTATTATTGAATCAACTGTAAAAGTTGAGTAATTTTTATCCTTCAAAAATACTAATAAATCTACCAAAACATGATACGTTTTTTCCGAAGTGTCGTGAAGTAAAACAATACTTCCTTTTTTTAATCCTTTTGTGATTTTTTTGTAAATTTTTTTCTCATCTTCTGTAATCGTATCTAGCGAACGAACATTCCAGCCGATACTTTTCTTGTGAGTTCTTTTAATTGCTTTTGCAATACTCGGATTTGTAACGCCAAAAGGAGGGCGATATAAATTAGTTTTTAGATTCCCGATTTTTAACATCACTTCATCACATTTTTGAATTTCGTCGACCATTTTTGATGTTGATAAAAATCCCGTATTATTTGAATGTGAAAGGGTATGATTTCCAATAGTATGACCTTCTGCAATAATTCTTTGGAAAGTTTCAGGATATTTTTCAATCTGTTTTCCGATGCAGAAGAAAGTCGCTTTTATGTTATTTTCTTTTAATATATCTAGAAACTTCGGCGTAAATTCGGTTGGACCATCATCAAAAGTCAAAGCAACTTCCTTGATTTTTGTTCTTTTGTGAGTAATACTGTTGACAAAATATCTAAATTCAATATCAAAAGAACCCCAAACGACAACCGCAGAAAATAGTAAGAAGCAAAACAAATACACCCAAAAACCTCCATGAAACGCATAAATAAAAACGTTGCAGAAAAGATAAAATAGAATAAACGGGTAATGTTTCATCTTTATTGAATTTTTGGTTTAAAACATTCAGTTTCTTAAAGGGCTAAACGGTTTGTTTGTCATTCCGTAGAAATCTCGGCTTTTATTTTAACATTGTTTAGATTCCACGCTTCACTTCGTTTCGCTCTGAATGACAAAGACTCTGTTTTTATCTTTGTTGAGTGAAACGCCTTTGCGAACGAAAAATGTTTTCAAACTTTTAAATAAAGCCTTTGCGCTCTTTACCTTAAAAATAACTCAACAAACTAAGCTCTCTCCAACAAAACCAAACTATGGTCGTTTCCACCTAAATGATTATAAAGAAGAATTTTTTTAATTTCTTCTTTTTTCAAATCATTAATCATCATCACTTCCGGAATCTCTTGATTTTTCAAAATATGACAAGCCATAAATGTCGAAAAACCACTTGCTGTATTGAATTCTCCACTCAAATGCTTATAATATAATAACAACGAATTTTCAAATAAATCCATTGTTTTAGTATAATAAATATCAGATTTTGCATCTCCGCTGAAGCCTAAAATCACAGCATCAATTTCATCATTTTTTAAATTATTTTTAGCTAAAAAATCGTCAATATATTGTTGAGTTTCGTTTAAATCTAATCTGCTGCTGATTTGAATATCTTTCAATTGAGCATAAGAATTTTCTGTTTTATCTTTTCCTAAAACAAAAAAACTTGCGCCTTCTCCCCAAATTACTCCATCTGTTGCCGAGTTTAAATAATCAACGGGAAGATTTTCTTCTTTTTTAATGGTTTTGTTTAATTTATACAATTCCATTGTTCTGTCGGTTTGTTCGTCTGTGGAACCTACTAAAACGTTTTCTGCTTCATCGTCATTAATCTGCAATTTTGCATCCAAAAATGAAAATTCCAAGGACGAAGAAGTGTTCACATAGGTGAAATTGTAGGCGTGACACTGCAAACCTAAAGCAATTTGCCCTGCAACTGTATTGTGTGTGGATTGAATAAAAAACGTCGGAGTCAAAAACTCTTCATTATTATCAATCACATTTTTTAAAAATTTTTCGGAATCTTGAGAACAGCCCATTCCTGTTCCGACGATAATCGCATCAGGATTTTCAATTCCTGCCTCTTGCAAAGCATATTTTGATGCTACAGAACTCATTTTTACAGTTTTAGACATTCTTCTGCTTGCTGCAGGCGGAATGAATTCTTTGTAATTGGGCTCGATTGCTTTTAAGACCTGAGTTGAATTTTCAGGTTTCAGATTTTGAAAAAAATTTTCATTTAACGTGTCCTGAACTGAGATACAGGCTGCACTGTTGATGTAAACTACACTCATGATTTTGAGAAAATTAAGGTTGAACAATTTCCTCCAAAACCAAATGAATTGGAAAGAACGTGGGTAATATTTTTCTCTTTCAGCTCAGTTACAGGAGTCAGATCAAATTCTTCCATTTTAGTTTTAAAATTCAGATTCGGGAAAATGATATTATTTTGAATTGCCAACAACGAATAAACCGCTTCAATTCCCGCTGCCGCCGCCAAAGTATGACCTGTAAATGCTTTCGTAGAACTAAATTCCGGAACTTGATTTTCTCCAAAAATTCTAATCATGGCAATTCCTTCTGATAAATCATTATTCGGAGTTGCCGTTCCGTGAACGTTGATATAATCGATGTTTTCTTTGTCTAAACCTGAAGCTTTCAAGGCTTTTTCCATCGCTAAATAAGCACCCTGTCCGTTTTCCGAAGAAGCAGTTTGGTGATGTGCATCGTTCGCATTTCCGTAGCCTGAAAGATAGCCGAGAACTTTTTTGTTTTCTTTTTTCACAACTTCATCAGATTCCAAAACGATGAAAGCGGCTGCTTCACCTAAATTCAGACCTTTTCTGGCGTTGTCGAAAGGTGTGTTGTAAGAATCGGTTAAAATCATCAGCGTACTGAAACCATTCAAAGTAAATTTTGAAAGAGAATCTGTTCCGCCAACAATCACTCGGTCTAAAACTCCGTTTTTAATCAATTTTGCACCCATCATAATTGCATTCGCGGCAGATGAACAAGCTGTACTGATGGTCGAAACCATGCCTTTTAAGCCCAAATAATCTGCAATCAACAATGATGAATTTCCCGCATCGTGTGAGTCGATATATTTTTGCTTTTCAGGGAAGTCTTCGTAGGTGTAGAAATATTTTTCGGTGATATCCATTCCGCCCACGCTTGTTGAGGAAATCAAACCTGTTTTATATTCATTAATGTCGGAAATTCCGGCACTTTCTACGGCTTCTTTTGCAGCAACCATTCCTAATAAAGAGGTTCTTGTGGCATTATTGTCTTCACTTAGCTGAAGTTTTTGTACCAGTTCTTCATTAGACAATTTTATCTCGCCCGTTTTGATATTTTCCGCATGACGAGTTTTAAACAATTGAATGTCTGAAATTCCGTGTTTTCCGGTTTTTAACGAACTCAAATTTTCCTCCACATTGTTTCCAATGGCGGAAATGATGCCCATTCCTGTTATCGCAATTTTTTGACCCATCTTTTTAATAATGTACCAATGTATTAATCTAACAGTTTACCAATATTGTTACACTGTTAGACTGATACATTGCTAGATTGAATTACTTCGTTCTGTTTTCCTCAATAAACTTCGCCATTGTTTCGATCGATGAAAAAATTTCCTTTCCTTTTTTGGGATCAGCTAATTTTATTCCGTATTCTTTATCAAGAAGAACGATCAATTCAAGAGCGTCGATAGAATCCAATCCAAGACCTCCGCCGAATAACGGATCTGTATCTTTAATTTCTTCTACTGCAACGTCTTCAAGATTAAGTACTTCGATGATTTTGTTTTTTAATTCTAATTTTAAGTCGCTCATAATTTTTTATTTATCAATGCTTTCGATGGATAACCGATACATTGTTTTATTTATTTTAATAGTTTAATTTTTACTTGTTTAGCAAATATACAAAAGCATTATAACTTTCCTGATAGAGTTCTACCCAGCCACACAATACTTTATCAGCCTTGCCTGATTGTAAAATATGTTCTGAATAATCGTTTAAAAAATTTTCATCAAATTCATCTAAAACAAAAAAAGCATTCTCTGTCTGCATTTTATGTTTGATACTGATTTCACCAACACAAATATTTGGTAAAGTGTACACAAAAACGGCAGGACTCGGAAAATAATTTTCTTGAGAATTAATGCTTTCCTGATATTTAAAATCGGTGTCTAAACTTGATGATTTATTGGCAAAAACCAATGCTGTTTTGCTGTGATCTTCGTCTTTTAAAATCATTTCAGAAGCAAGAAAAGCAAGTTTACTCAAGTTATCCATTTTATGAAATTTTGGATAATTTAATTCTAAACTTTTATATGCTTCTTTCGAAAAGTCTGAAAAATTTTCAGTTGACGTTTCAAAAATAACCTCATTATTGAGAACTATTTTTGAATTTTCTATGGTGCAAATGGCTGTTTTCTTCATTAATAAAGTTTAAGGCTTTTTCGTTGGATTTGGGTGAGTGTTGAAAACAGAAAACACCACAATTTCATTCTCAATAACTTCATAGATAATGACGTAAGGAAATTTTTGAATATATACCTCACGAAAATTATTGCTTTTTAAAGAATAATGGAGAGGATTTTTGGCAATTCTGTCAAAAAACTTGTGAATACATTTCAGAAATTTATTACCTAAACCTTTTCTTTTACTTTGGTAATATTCAATTGCTTCTGCTAAATCAATGTGAGCTCTTGACTTTAAAATTAATTTATAAGTCATAATCCTTCATTAATCTTTGCTTCACTTCCTCCCAAGTATACGAGGGCGTTTCGCCTTTTAAGTATTTTTCTCTTTCAAGTTCGAGTTTTTCATAATACCAATCAGGAACAGCAGGATAATTATCTTCTTGCTCCTCAACATCGATGATTCCGTTGATGATTCGCAAAATCCTTTCATCGGCAATATCAATGAACTCGTGAATTCTTTTTCTGATGTCTACAGTAGATTCCATTTCCTAAAACTTTAATTCTATAAAATTACAAAATTATTTTCAGCATTTTTCCAAAACAATGGCCGCATTACACCCTCCAAAACCTGAAGCTGTCTTCAAAATATATTTGATTTCCGCAGGTTGGTTTTCTTTAATAATATTCAAAGCTTGGGAAGTTCCTATTTCTTCGAAATTTTTAGATGGAATTAAGGTATTATTTAATGCAGATTCCATTGAAATAATACTTTCCAACAATCCTGATGCACCCAAACAATGTCCGTAATAGCCTTTCATGCTGTTTAGAGGAACATCTTGTAATTCCATTCTGTTGAAAGCGATGGCTTCCATTTCGTCGTTATATATTGTTGCCGTTCCGTGTGCAGAAATAAAATCAATTTTTTCTGTTGGAGTATTGGCTTCTTCTATTGCATTTTTGATGCTTGCAAACAATCCGTCACCTGTTCTTGAAGGTCCCGAAATATGGTTTGCATCATTAATTGCTGAATCTCCTAAAACTTTAAAACTAAATTTTTCGTTTTGGTTTAATTCAGAAGTTATATAAACCGCTGCCGTTGCTTCGCCGATGTTGATTCCGTCACGGTTTTTGTCATAAGGTTTGCAAATTTCTGTTCCAATCGCTTGAAAAGAATTGAAACCTGAAATTACAAACTCAGAAATTTCGTCTCCGGCAATGATAAAAGCATCTTTATATTTTCCTGCCTGAATCATATTTTTTGCCACGGCAATCGCCATCACTCCGGAAACACAGGCATTAGAAACCACAATAGGTTTCGTTTTAAACCCGAAAAAATCAGCAATTTTTTGAGCTAAATTCGAAAGAAATACACCTTCCAGTAAAGTATTTTGATTCTTTAATAAACTGATATTTCCTTTTGTTGTTGATAAAATAAATGCAGTTTCGTCTGAAATCTGATGTCTTTCAAATAAAGGTTTTAAACTCAGCAAAAACATTTTTTCCAACCTTGTGAATTCCGTACTGTCATTCTGAGCACCATCGAAGAATCTATTAAATTCTTCATTCAACTTTTCAGAATCAATCATTGAGGCATAAAAGGGCTCCTGATTTTCTATGATTTTATGTAAAGCTACGCCGGATTTTCCTTCCAGAAGTGCATTCCAGTTCGAAGAAACATCAAAACCTAAAGGTGTGACGCAGTTGTAATCTGTAATGTAAATTTCCTTCCTCATTATAATCCCATTTTATCTTTCCAAGCCTGAAAAAATTCAGGATTATATAAACATAAATTATTGTCGGAATCCAAGAAAACCTGAATCGTTTCTCCAGAACAGACTAATTTATTTTCTTCGTTAAAAAGCTCATATTTGTAAATTAATTTCGCTGAAGTTGAGTTAACGAAAGTGGTCACAATCTTGAATGTTTCGCCATATTTTAATGGTAGAAAATGTTCGCAGGTGCTTTTTACAATTGGTGTAACGTAACCCGCTTTCTGAATATCAAGATACGTTAAACCGTGCTGTCTTCCGAAAGCTTCTCTGCCGTCTTCGAAATACACGATGTAATGCCCATGCCAAACAATTCCCAACGGATCTGTTTCGTTGAACCTTACTCGAACGACTTCTGTACAAGTTAAATCTTTAGACTGCATTTTGTTTTCTTTCGTAAATTAATGATATTCCGACCATTGCAAGATAGAATAAAAATAAGAAAATCAATTCTTTTGCAATTCCGCCTATTCCGCTGTTTCTTAAAATGATGTCGTAATAAGCATTTAATCCCCAATTCATAGGAGAGAATTTGGCGATGGTCTGCATAAATTCAGGCATTAAAAATACCGGAACCCAAATTCCTCCGACAGCCGCCAAAACAACAACTGAAGTTGCTCCAAATGGGGCAGATTGTTCCTGAGTATCGGCAACTGTTCCCAATAAAACACCAAAACCAATCGCTGCCAAACCTGAAAATAAGGTCACAACGATAAGTTGGAACATTTTTCCGCTGACATCAAATTGCGGTAAATCCATGTATGGGAAAAGGTAAATTCCTACTGCAACCATCAATAAAAATTGAATAACACAGATGATAAGGTAAGTAAATGTTTTTCCTAAAATATGGATGAAATAAGGTGTCGGACTGATTCTCGCTCTAACGCTCGTTCCCTGACTTTTTTCTTTAACTAAATTAATAGACAAAGGCACAACAATAAAGAAAATAGCAAACAAAGCCCAAGCCGGAACGTTATGCTGAACGGAATTCGGAATAACTTCCATTGCTCCTTTTTTAGGCGTGATTTCTTTAAAGCTGATCAAATTTTTATTTTCTTCCAAATTTTCTGTCGTTCCAAGCTGATCTTGGAAAGCTTTGTAAATTTTTTTATTTTCGATCTCAAAAACCATTTTGTTCACGGCATTCATCACATTGTTTTTGAAGCCGATATTGGTTGCCGGATCAAAATACAGATGAATATCTTTCGCTTTTGAAACCGTTTTCTTTACGGAGGAAGAATCTGTTTCCAAACCAAATGAACTCACGATGGTCTGAACCTTAGAATCAATATTTGAATTGACATCTTTCGTTAAATTTTCGGGAATGACAATAGCCATTTGGTAATCTCCGCCAAAAACAGCATCTTGTGCAGACTTTTCGGTGAAATTGGTTAAAAGTTCAAAGCTTTTACTGCGCTTGAGTTCCTGTTTTATATTTTTTGAAACCTCAGATTTATCATTATCAATAAAAATGATTGGAATTTTTGAGCCTTCCAGATTTTTAAAAGTGGAATCCTGAATTAAAGTGATCGTGATAATCAACAATAATGGCATCACGAAAATAATGACAATCCCTCCGATATCTCTTTTCAGTAAAAGGACTTCTTTAACGAAACTTCTCCACAATTTATACAACAACATCTCTTAATTCTTTTCCTGTTAATGAAATGAAAACATCTTCTAAATTTTCGGCACTTGCCACTTTGCTCACCAATTCTTCAGGGGTTCCAACTGCGTGGATTTTTCCATGGTCGATGATGGCAATTTTTGTACAAAATTCTTCCGCTTCCGAAAGGTGGTGCGATGTGTAAATGATACAAGTTCCTTTTTTATTCAGATCCAAAAGATGATCGATGATTGCTTTTTTAGACTGAACATCAACACCAACGGTTGGTTCGTCCAAGAATAAAACCTTCGGATTGTGAAGAGTTCCAGCAATCAGATTGCAACGGCGCTTCATTCCTCCAGAAAATTGTTCTACTTTTTTATCTGCAAATTTTGATAAACCCATGATTTCCAAAGATTCATCGATAGCATTTCTTAATTTTTTATGGCTTAAACCGTATAGACTTCCGAAATACATCAAGTTTTCTTTAGCCGTCAAAGTTGGGTATAAAGCATATTCCTGCGGAACAATTCCGATGATTTGTCTTAATTTAAAACCATCTTTTTGAGGCGATAATCCATTGATTTTAAAGCTTCCTGATGTAGGTTTTATTAAACCCGAAAGCATGGAAATCAATGTGGTTTTTCCTGCTCCGTTTGGACCAAGAATTCCGTAGATTTCATTTTTTTCAATATTCAACGAGATATCATTTACAGAAAATTCTTCTGCATTTTTATATTTTTTATATAAATTTTTAATCTCAATAAAGTTCTCCATTTAGATCGCTTTTCTAAGTTTTTTATAGAAGGCTTCTTCCAGATCTGCAATGTGAAGCATGGTTTTAGAAAGTTGATTATAAATATCGCTTTTTGAATTTCTGTTTTTGTAAACTCTTGCAATATCTACCGCGAAATCTCTCCAAAGGTCACCAATTGTTGTAATTTCTTTCGATAATTCCTTTAATTGATCGTTCTTAAGAATAACTGCTGCTTCTTGCAAAAATGCACCATAAATAAATCTGAAGCCACCACCACCAGTACCAATTTCTTCCTGCATTCTGATCAACTGCCCAAGATAGTGATTCGTTACTTTTGTTCCTTTTTTTTCAGCCCATTTCGGTATGCTTTTCGCGACCCAACGCATGGCTTTTATTCCAATGATCGGAACGGGAGCCAGCATATTTTTGCAGGTATCTTTAATTCCTTTTTTGATGGCTTCTTCCAGATTTACCTGTTCGGGGATGTAAGTAGGATAGTACATATGACCTTTCGGCGGAAGAGCGCCTTTTGCATATCTTACTTTTTCCAGTTCGGCTTCGGAAAGGGTAGTAACGTAATCCATCACCGGATCGCTGATTAAAAATCTGCCGTTTTCTTTTCCATAAACCACCAAATTGTGGGCATTGAAATGGAATTTATATTCTTCAGGAAAATAGGTAAGGTTGAAAACCCCCACCTGTAATCCTGTAGGTATATTTTGATTCAAATTTCTTTCCAATGCTTTTTGTGCATCGGCAGGATTTGAAAATTTTTCTCTTTTAATTTTAATTCCCAGTCTTTTTGCCGCCTTGCTGAAAATAGCACCCGGCATCGGACGATAACTAAATCCGGGAGCGAAATTTACTTTCAAAAAAGGTAAATACACAAAGAACAATCCGGAACCGATTCCGAAAATCATGGGTTCGCTGAGTTTTAACCCTTTGTTTAATAATAAATTAGAGGCAACACCGTTTTCGCAATGCGCGGTTTGATGGTGTTCAAAATTAAGTTTCATTTAATTTTTATCTTTTTATCGCTGGAAAATAATAGTTAAAATAGATTCTTCCTTTGTCAGAATGACAATTGGAGCGTTTTTCTATATTGAATTTATTTCAATTAATTATTTACCATTAAAGTTTTTTAATTCATCCACTGAAATACCGAAAGTATCGGCATATTTTTTCAGGACGGATTCGCTTAGTGTTTTAAAAATTTTCGGTTTTGTATGCCTTTTCACGCGCCACTGCCATATTCCGACGTAGGCTGCAAGAACCTGTAGATCCATTTTATTCAGTTCCATGAAATAAATAATCGGACTTACTTTATTATTGGCAACATCTTGTTTTGCTTCTTCAATTCTTTCGTTAATTAATGCTAAAGATTCATCCAAAGCTGCTTTTTTAGCATCCCAACCGATACTGTTTGCTGTTGTATAGTTATTGTTTTCATCCGTAACATATAAAACTTCAGTCATGTTCGCTGATTTCAAATTGCTCTCGTCTTGAGGAAGATCCTGCTTTTTCATCGGTTATTGTTTTACTTCTTGAATAAACAAATTAATTTCTCCTTTTATCAGTAATTTATCATCAACAAAAGTCTCACAAGAAATCTGACAGATATTTTCAAACTGAGAAATCAATGATGCTTTTGAAATGATTGTATCACCAACTTTCGGCAATGCAAAAACTTCAATTTTCTTGATATTGGTAATGAAACCAATAACTTTCGTATCTGTTGCTGGATTTTCGAAGAAACTTTGTCCGAGAATTGATGAACAGGTTTGAGCAAGGTTTTCAATTAAACCAGCTTCAACGAATTCATTATTATTAACGAAAATATTGTCTTCTTTTATTTCAAAGGAAGTAATCACTTTTTCTTTGGTCAATTCCAGGATATAATCTGCCATTAACATCGGTTCGCGATGCGGCAAAAAGTTGTGGATATTGATGATATTTTCTTCCTTGATTTCCATTCAATTATATATTATTTTGAATTAAATTTTAACGCAAAGTTCGCAAAGTTTTTTTGACGGCTAAGCGTTTTTAAGTTCCCAAAGGCGTTTCACTTAGCCAAGATCGCAAAGCTTTTAATTCAAATATTTAAATATTACATTACAACCGTTTTCATCTGCGATTTTGCAATCACCTCATCGTTGATTTTCGTTACGATATCGACTAAAGTTACCCCCATCATTTCATTAATGATAGACACTTCTGAAGTTAGTTTTTCTCCCAATTTCGGCAACTTTATGGCTTCAAAAGTTTTAATAGCACCAATGTAACCTGTCGGAGCTTCTTTTCCTAACAAATAATATTTGTAACCGGTGTGTAAAGCCACGCTCTGAGCCTGATGCTCTACCAAGCCGGAAGCCTGAAAAATTCCGTCCTGAACAAAAATATTTCCCTCTTTTACTTCAAATCCTGAAACCAAATGAGATTCAGAATATTCTGCAATGCTGTTTACCATCACGAAAGGAAATCTTTGCGGAATTAAACTTTCCACAAAATTCTGATCAGATGTTGGTAATTTGTTTTCCATTAGCAAACCGTTAATAAAGCACAAGAATAAGCAAATCTTCCGCTTTCCGGAACACAAAGAAGTACTTTTTCTCCCTTTTTCAGCTTTCCTGAATTCATCAATTGCTCTAAAGCGATGAAAATAGAACCAGCCCCGATGTTTCCGACTTCCGAAAGGTTATAGAACCATTTTTCCCAAGGGAAATCCAATCCTACCTTTGCAAATTCGTCTTTTAAGCCTTCTTTAAAGTATCCTGACGAAATGTGAGCCAAAACGTGGTCAACAGATTCAGGATCAAGCTGATGTTTATCGAATGATGTTCTTAAACTTTCAGCGCCTTTTACAAGAATGTATTTATCTAGAATTTTTGTGTCCTGCTTCAATGCAAAAATAGATTGCTTTAACCATTCGTCTGATGGATAATCTGCCCATGATTTTAAGCTTCCGTCTTCCTGTTTTTCTGTTCCGGCATACATACATGCTTCGATCTCGTGAGCATAAGAATAAAAATCAATGAATTCAATTTTTAAAGAAACTTCGTTTTCTCTCGGCTGTCCTTCCAATAAGAAAGCACCTGCTCCGTCAGAAAGCATCCATCTCAAAAACTCTCTTTTGAAAGCAATGATCGGTCTTTCTTCTAAAAGAATTAAATTTTCGGCTTCATGATTAAATTTATCCGCAGTCATCCATGCAGACATTCTTTCGGAACCTACACAGACTGCATTTTTGTGAACCCCGGCTTTTACAGAAAGGAATCCGTAGTTAAGGGCATTCATCCCGGAATTACAAAGACCTGATGCCGTGTTGATGGCTAACGATTTGTTCACGCTCAGTTCGCCATGTACCATGGATGCATGTGAAGGCTGAATCTGATCGGGTGAAGAAGTTCCTACAGAAAGCAATTCCATATCTTCTTTTTTGAATTGATCATCAAAAAGTCCTTCTACAGCTTTTGCGGCAATCTGCGCATTGGTATGAGTAGGATTACCTTCCTTATCTAAAGCGTAATATCTTGTTTTGATTTTATTGTTTCTTAAAATAAGGGCTTTTGCTTTGGAAGGTGCGTCGTTTATATAACCAAGATACGTTTCCATTTCGTCATTAGAAACCGGCTCATTGGGTAAGTATGTAAATGCTTTTGTTATAAATACGTCGTTCATTCTATTTTAAATTAATTCCTTGTAAATATTCTCTTTGTTTCTTTCTTTTAAACCAAAAGATAGGTGTTGTTAATAAGTGTAAGACCAATACTATAGGTGAAATAACCCATATCGCAGTCATCAAATATACCTTAAAGAATTTGATAAGCAACGGTCGTTTTTCTTTTTTGTTGATAATAAGATTAGACCAAACGGTGAAAATTTTGTTTCCTACTTTTTCTACTCTTACCAAAAATGCCCGGATTTCTACAGCGCCGTTTTTTACCAGGTCGGTCTGTAGGGTATCCATATCATTGTTGCGGAAATGTGTTTCAATAATTCTGCCATATTTTACAGAACCGTTAATTTCTTCATCAGAAACTCCGGCGGCAGGTAAAATTCCCGATTTTTCTTTATGGCCTCCAATCATCCAGCGAATGACAGTTAAAACACTGGTATAATTATCATGTCGGTCTACCAATGCGATATTTCCGACTAATTTAGCTTTGTAATCTCTTAAATATACCTTCAGTTTTTCCTGAGAAAGCATCCACATATTCCGTGTTCCGGAAATCGTAACAACGGGAGTATCTTTCAAAATTTTCTCAGCATATCCGCTTTTTAAAAATGAAATAATCGGAATTGAAGGCGTTAAATACCAAACCTGATATCCAAAAATAATAAGATCATATTTTTTGTTCAGAATATCTTCCGATGGCGGAACGATCTCGCTGGGAATCTGCAAATAAGATTCCGGAAAGGTATTGAAAAATACATCATTTGGCCAGGGAAACGGAAAGTCTTCCTTCATTCTGATGTTATAATAAGTTACGTTATATTCATCCTTTTTGGCTTCAAAAGGCTGAGCTACATTCCGTACAATGTCTTCCAGCTGTCCGGTTTGTGTGTAATATATAACGAGTATATTTTTCTGCATTAGTTTTTATTAAGGGTTTACAAAAATATGCTTTTCATATTTATTATTTATGACTAAATACTTTTAATGATTCAGAACTAAACTTAAGTGTAAAATTATCAGTCTTGAATGAATCTGAGTTAACATTTACAAAAATGATAGTTTCAGGAAGTTCTGCAACGGTATTAAGGTGAAAATTTTCGTCTGAGACCACAAGAACATCAATCTTTTTAGTAATTTCTGTGGTGTTTTTTATATAACTAATTTTTCTTCTTTTTACCAAATACGTCTGTTCTGCCGTTTCTCTTCTTTCATCGTTAGTTATTAAGGTAAACATTCTTCGGCTTGCTTGCTGAAGGGTTAACAAAACATCTTTCTGCCCATAATCATTCGCAAAATGCAAAATATTGGCATCACTTGGAATATGTTTATTCAATTCAAAATAAACGGATTTGTTTTGATTAAAATCTTCCTTTACCGATTTTACAACTTCATTATCTTTATACAAAAAACTCCAGAACAGTTTCTTTTTAAAATAATTTTCATCTTCCAGTTCGTTTCTCAATTGAGCAAACTGCTCTCTGAAATACGCATTAATTTTTTTTGTTCTTTCAGAATAATTTTTCCCAAAATTAACATCATCTTTATGAATTCTGTCACCAACTTTCACAGTGATTGCTCCATCATAGATGATGAAATCGCCTTTTGGTTGCACTTCAGAATTTCCGTGAATGTAGATCGGAACAATATCCAGTCCAAATTCTTCCGCAATATAAAATGCTCCTTTGTGGAATCTTTTCACATCATTGGTATAAGAACGCTCCGCTTCAGGAAAAACAACCAATGAATATCCCTGTTCAACTTTTTCCTTCAATTTCTCCATTCCGTTTTCGATTCCTTGTGAAACGGGATAGAAACCTAAAGCTCTCACCAATTTCCCGAAAACAGGAGAATTGTACACCCAATCATTCACCAGATAAATAATTTTATGAGTGGTCATCGCCAAAGCCAATGTATCAAGGAATGACGTGTGATTGGCAATGATTACAGCAGGCTTACTCAAATCTTCATTTGGATTTTTAATGAGTCTTTTCTTTACAAATGGATTCGTATATAAGACAGAAGTTAAAAATTTAGACAAAATTAATTTTATAATGTCTAAAGTTCTTCCTTTGGAATTTTTAACAAAAATGCTTCCAATAGCGGAAAATATCAATCCTCCCAATCCGTAATATAAGAATGATAAAAGAGAATTAAACAGCATTCTGAAAGTAGTAGGAGAAAGTCCTTTCTTTGCTCTGTTTGTAATTAATAATCTAAACCAAAAAGGATATAATGTTGATGTGATAATGATTACAGAAAACATTCCGATTAAAGCGACTAAAGCTAATGAATGTAATGCCGGATGTTTTGCAAAGATCAAAGAACCGATAGATAAAATCGTCGTGAAAACCGCCAGAATAATTGAAGTTCTGTATGTTGGAAGTTCATTTTTACCATTCGTGTGTTCTTTTTGCATTGCCTGTGTCAGGAAAATGCTGAAATCGTCTCCAACTCCGAAAACCAACGTACAAACAACGGTACTGAAGATATTTAATTCTAATCCCAAGAAATAGAGAATTCCCGCTGTAACAACTCCCGTTAAAACAATAGGGAACATCGTTAAGATTGTCAATTCAAAATTTCTAAAGAAAACAATAATCGTTAAAACAATCGCTAAAAGAGAATAATTGATTAATGTATTGAAGTCATTTTTCAATAAGCCTAAAAAGTTTTCATTCATCTGTTGGCGGTCGATAGCCAATGCCTCATGCTTTTTCTCTATGTCTTTTATAAAGGCATCTCTTTTCTTTTCATCAACTTTTACAACATTCGAAACCGTATAAAAACCATTTTCCTGACTTAAAAATTCTGAAATCTGTAGGGCTTTTACTTTTTCGTAATCTTTTAAACTTAATGTAGAATAATCTTTATTTAAATTTTCATTAAACTGATCAAATGCAGAACTGTTGAACCCAAATTGATTTCCGTTTTTAATTAATTCAGAAATCGTTTGATTTTTCTTATTCACATCCCAGAATTTTTTCCACTCTTCAATTCTTTTTTGTTGATCTTTTTCGGATAAAACAACATTTCCAAGCGAATTGTAACTTAAAATTTTTCCGTCTTTCTTTTCTTTTTCTAAAAATTGGCTCAATTGAGAGTTTCTCGCCAAAGCTTGTTCTTCAGAATCTCCATAAGAAATCGTGTAAATGGATTTTGAAGTGATGTCTGAAAGTTTTTCCAGTTTTGCTTCACTTATCTTTAGATCTTTCGGAATATAATTTAAATCACCAATGTCTTCATTAAAACCAACATGTCTGAAACCAAATAGACAAGCGATAATAATCACCGAACAGATGATAATTAAAGGTTTATTCTTTTCGTAAGGATAAGACCCAATTTTATCAATGAAATTGGTGTTTACTGCTTTTTCTTTCGCCTTAGGTTTGTATAATTGCGGAACAATAATCAAAGCGGTAACTGAGGATAAAATAACCGTAATAGCTGCAAAAAGTCCCAAATCTTTCAACGCTTCCGAACGAACAAAAATCAAGCACAGAAACGAAACAGCCGTTGTTGCGCTACTTAAAACGATTGGCTTTGTAATTTCTTTGTAAAGCTCTTCAATATTGTTGTTGTGCTTGTAATGCGTGAGAATGTGCAACGCATAATCGATCGTAATTCCGATCAAAATAGCTCCAACGCTTAATGAAATGGCGGAAATTTTATCTTTAATAAAGTATAAAATCAACAAAGCGAGTAAAACGGAGAATACTGTTGGAAGAAAAACAATAATCGGCGTGAAGATATTTCTGAAGTAATAAATCAACAATAATAAAAGTACTGTCATCGAAATAATAACAGTGTTCTGAATATCTTTTTTGATTTGTTGAGCATTCGCAACCGCAATTACAGGTGACCCGAAATAGCTGATTTCTGTTTTCCCTTTGAATTGTTTGTTGAGATTGTCTTTTATTTCGTTTAATTGATTGACAAATGATTCGTTGGCTTTTGTATCGTTGCTTTTATTTTTTGGATCGATGAAAAGCAGAAGGTTTTTTCCGTCTTTGGTAACGATGTAATTGTCTTCCAGTTTGAAATCTTTACTGATATTTAAAGCATTCAGTTTTTTAATTCCAAGAAAAGTAATTCCAAGCGGATCTTTTTTGATGAATTCTTTTGTAACCAAACTCGTCGGCGAAACCAAAGAAACGTAATTGTTCTCAACCTGTTTTGCAATGCTGTCTTTCTGGAGTTTTCTTTCAATCTCTTTGTAATCGGTTTCATTTAAGAACAAAGGGAGATTTTGATTCACGAAATCGAAGGTTTCCGAAATTTCATTATCATTCACCTTTCCCTGAACCGAACCGATGTACTTTTGTAAAGGCTCAATTTTGGTTAAAAAAGTATCAGCAGTTTCCGAAAGCTGAAAACTTTCTTCTTTGGATTTGTTTTCAATAATAACGATGATTTTGTCGGAAAAGTTGAGCTGCTTCAGAACTTTTGCTGTAAGATCCGACTTTTCATTTTTAGGAATAATCTGATTAATATCTTCCTCAAAATTAATTTTTGAAGCAAAAAATCCGCACAGAACGGCGATTCCAACTGCAAAAAATACAGATAGAAGCTTGTTTTTGGCGATCAGATAGTATAAAAATATAAAAAAACGATGCATTGCATTATGAAAATCAAGTTTGCAAATTTAATTTTTTCAGGAGTAGTTCAAAATGTTTTAACAATAAGTTTGTCTGAAAATCAATAAAATATTTTAGGCGAAATAAAAAATAATCTACTTTTGCAGAAGTTCCTTTTGATGAAAAAATATTTATTAAAGATTCATAATAAAAAATAATGAGTTTATTACACCCGTATTTCCTGATCATAATCTTTTTCTTATTGATATTTAGCTTCCAAGAAGTTTTTAGAGGTAAGGTAGATAGAAAGTATCTGTATCTTCTAGGTGTTTTTATGGTACTTGTTGCGGGATTGAGAAATAATGTAGGCCCAGACTACGGAAGTTATCGTGGGATTTACATTTACTCAGATACGATAGATTACAGCAGTATTATTGTCAAAGGGTTGCACCTCACCCCTTCCCAATCTGTGGATGTGGAGTGGTTGTATGTACTTATCAATAAGATTCTCTTAAATGTTTTTGATTCCCCTTATTATATGCTGACGCTGGTAATTGCTGCCTTAGCGGTTTTCTTTAAGCTTCAGTATGTGGAAGATAATACGTTTTATCCTTTTACTTTTCTTTTGTTTATGTTTATTCCTGGTTTTTTTATTGGGGAAAGTGGGCAGATTAGACAGAATTTAGGTGTTGCCATTGGGTATTTTGCTATTAGATTTATTAAAGAGAGAAAGTTATTTTATTTTTTGCTCTGTATTTATCTGGCGGGAGGTATTCATAATATTTGTTATGCGTTTCTTCCGATGTATTGGGTGGCACGTATTCCGGTGAATAAAGGTATTATGCTTGGATCAATTATCGCGTCTATCATCATGTCGCCATTCGAAGTATATCGAGTTTTTGGTAGTTTCTTAGATAGTATTGCCTCAGATAGTACGGTTGTGGGTGGTTTTAATGCTTATATGGAAGAAAGTGTAGAAAGGCTTAATGGAGGAATTGGGATTCCTGAATTAATGACTGCTATCCTTACCTTTTTCCTTTTTGTGTATGACACGAAGCTCAAAGAAAAATATCCATATTATGAATATCATAGAAATTATGCGCTTGTCGGGATTTGTTTCTTCTTTATTTTTAGAAATAATCCGGTTTTCTCGTCGAGATTGGTAGGTGCTTTTACGGGCTTAGGACTTGTGATTATTCCTAACTCGATGTATGTGATTTCAAAACAGAGTAAAATCATGGTATATGCCTTTATTATATTTATGGTAATCTTTAATTTCTTAGTTTTTGCAAGTTTCAGAAATATTATCGCGGGTAGATTTACCATTGATCTTTATCAGAATTTCTTACTTCCTTAAATTGATTTATTTCTTTAAAAGATATTCAAGACAGCATTTCACGTGCTGTCTTTTTTTTATTTGAAATTGAATAATGTAAATGTTTTATTAGTTTTTGATTATTAATATTGATTTATATTGATTTTAATAATAAAAAATTCAACCCATATTACTGTATTTTTGCATTGCTCAAGTTGAAAAGTGTGGTATCTGCATATATAATTTAATAATTATAATTTTTTGTGTCCATAAATCGTTTATTATCAAATGATTTATAAAATTAATAATGGATTTTTATTAAAGGCTTAAATGTTGTACTTAGACAAAGAGCACAAAATCAAGGAATATGAAAAAGTCAGTAAAACATTTAGCGGCAACCTGTTGCCTGGTCTCGGTTTTCATGTATTCCCAAAATAAGGAATGGAATGATAGCCCTTCGAAATTTAGTAATTCAAGTATTTCTGGCTTGAAAAACACGGAGTCTTTAACTAAAAATGAAAATTCTCAGCATGGTATTGTAAACTCTACTCAATTTAATCAAAATCAACAGGAAAGACTAAAAGCGGAGCCTTTAGATTGGACGAAGGCTCCCAACAGTTACATTTTTGATCCTTCACAGAATAGTGGCGGAATCATAATTCCCGTAGCAAAAGCCTATGCCATGTGGCAGAATAATAAATGGCTGGGGGTAAAAATTCCGGATGGGAAGATGGTTGCTGAGGTATTGTGGGAAGATGTTCATGGGCTGATAAAAACCGGAGCAAGTTATTCTTTGGAGCTCACAGATTCTGCAGAAAATGCTAAAATTAGGGTCCCCGTGAATAAATCTAAAAAGGGGAATGCGGTTGTTGCATTAAGAATCAATGGTGAAATTTATTGGAGCTGGCATATTTGGGTAACGGATGATCCTACAAATGGTTCTACATACAAAAGTTATCCTGGAGTTACACGACAGAGAAGCAACGGAGTCATAGAAGTTATTCCGGATTCTGATTGGAAATGGATGGATAGAAACCTAGGCGCAATAAGCAATTCTATGACTTCTTCGGAATGGAACAGAGGGGGCGGATTACTTTATCAATGGGGAAGAAAAGACCCTATTCCTTCTTTGGTAACCAAATCTGATGATTTTTACGAAGTAAGTGGAACGATTGGTAGAATTCGCCACAGACAAGCGAAGAATATGACCAACGCCGCTACGATAGATAATCTTACAAAGTACGTAATGCTTTCTAATGCTTTGGTTGAAAATAATATGAAGTTGGCGGTAAAGAATCCGTTGAGTTTAATTTATGTAAACAAAGATGACAATACAGGGCAGGCGTATTATAATAACAATTTAAACTTGCCTGTCAATTGGTTTGGTAAAGCTTCTGGCATTGCAGATGCGCAATTGGGAGAGCTTAATTTATGGTCTGATAATTCTCAGGGAAAAATTATTACCACCAATTATAATGCAGATGCGAATGCAAATCCTTATCGGGATAAGTCTCCTTTTGATCCTTGTCCCAACGGTTGGCGTATTCCGTCTGTCTTAGTAGCTAATCAGGGTTCTACGTCTTATATTGATGATATTAGAATAGATTATTCCCCTTTTGGCGTAAGAACAAACTTGGGTAAGAATACTTTTGAAACTAATAAGTATCATTTAATTAAACCTACCGATGCAGGAGTTCCGGGATATATGACGGGCTTTAGAGTATATGCCAATTTCGGTTTTGATATGTCGAATGTGGGTGGAAATAATATGGGCGTTTTCCCGGGATCGGGTCAGTTGATTAGAAATGCTCACGAAGGGCAGTATAGTGATGAGCATCATACAGCACTTTGGACGGCTACCATGCCAAGACATTTTGATGCTTCTCCGGCAGTTGGAGCTAGAATGTTGTGGATGATTCCGGATAAAGATCAGCCGGATATTCAGGATCCAAATATTCCGAATGCAAAGGGAAGATTTTTTTATATGCCTTTAATGACAGGGGGAACATCCGATGCTAATGCATGTAGATGCATTAAAGATCCGTTATATATTGTAAATAATTACAATTTCCCGACAGAATATTTAACAGCACCGGTAGAATATAGAGAAGGAATTAATAATCCAAACTCGTATCAGATGGTAAAAAATACGGTGGCAACAACGATTGAAATTCCCGTAAGTAAAGCATTTTCGGTTCAAAGTCAATTATTAAATAACCAAACGATTTTAGATCCTTCAAGTTTTAATAATTTAAAAGCGAATGTTCTTTGGACTACGAATACGGCATTGGTTGGTGGTTTATCTATTGTGAATCCTGCGCCAAGTTCAGTAACGGCACTTGCCAACTCAAAAATTTCAGTGGTTATTAATCCGAATCAAAGCGGAAACGCTGTTGTTACGCTTCACAACGGAAGCATCACAAATCCTGTCTATTGGTCTTGGCACATTTGGGTAACCGATACTCCGATTGCCTCAAAACCTTATGTAACGGAGTTGCCTTTGAATATTACGAACTATGTAAATTATGTTACTCAGGGATATTCTGTGCTTCAAACTGAATTTATGGATAGAAACCTTGGAGCAACTGATGCTTTTCCTTTAGTAGCAAATCCTCTTACGCCAACAAGTGCAGAATTATTGCAAATCAGAGCATCTGCAGGATTGCATTATCAATGGGGAAGAAAAGATCCGATTCCTATTTTACAAAACGCAGATAACAGAAGTTCGAATTCTGTATTTTTAGGAAATATGGGAGCGAGCGGAAGTCTTACTTACACTACATTGAATTATGCAACTTATAATAATTTAGCGGGAAGCTATATCATTCCATATAACACATATTCCAACGCAGCCAACGCGAATGTGTTAACAACCGATAAGCCTTCAGAAAAAGTAGCTAAAGTATTGTCTTATTCTGTGAAAAATCCTTTAGTGTATATGATTCCGAGTACTTATGC
Organism: Chryseobacterium sp. C39-AII1; assembly: GCF_039672645.1. Classification (NCBI taxonomy): domain Bacteria; kingdom Pseudomonadati; phylum Bacteroidota; class Flavobacteriia; order Flavobacteriales; family Weeksellaceae; genus Chryseobacterium; species Chryseobacterium sp. C39-AII1. The sequence goes on along the minus strand of NZ_JBDFPQ010000002.1, from coordinate 22,607 downwards.
TGCGTACAATTCAGCGCAGCCGCTTTATACCAATGGAACCGACTGGTTGGCAACGGAGCCTAATTTAGCTTCCGACAGATGGGGTAGAGGAGGACCAAAATCGCCATTCGATCCGTGTCCAGAAGGTTGGAGAATTCCTGATGTTACAAGTGTTTCTATAGTTTCAAATCAAGACTTTGGTCATTCACCTTGGTACAAAAAAGGCAAAAATGCAGCAAGTTGGTGGAGCGTGCTTACAGATTATCTCGGTGTAAGGGTGCGAAACAGTACTTCTACAACCATTGGATATATGTACAACGATCCTACCTATAGCGTCGGAAGTTATCCAAACTCGGGTTCCAGAGGAATTCGAAGTGTTATCGGAAATCAAACAGCGCAAGGTACTTATAATATGATCAACTTCCAGTTTCCGGGAATCTGGACGGATGCTTTAAATTCAAATTACCTTGGAAGGCCGGTTAATATTATGTTTGATGCAGCTTCTACTGCCAACCGAATGATTGCCTACAATGATAACAATGATCCATACTTTGGAATGAACTGTCGTTGTGTGAAAATGAAATTCGAGGCTAACGGAAGCGAAAGCGGCCCAATTCCTAAGTTGCAAATTACTTCATTGCCTCTAACGAAACCATCAGCTGTTTTAAAAGCGGTTGAGGTCGTAGATCAGGTTAAAGAAAATAAAATCTCACTTTTCCCAAATCCTGTGAAAGATGTACTTTATATAAAAGCTCCTGAGGAAAGAGGATATTTTTTTCAGGTTTACAATATGTCCGGACAAATCGTAAAATCCGGAGAGTTTGAAAACGGAAAGACCGATCTTTCAACATTGGTTTCCGGTGTGTATCTGGTAAGGGTAAACTCTGATACAATGGTAAAGATCATCAAGCAATAAGTTAATTAATTGATTAATGTGAAAGGGATGGAATATTTAAAATATTTCATCCTTTTTTATGTAAATGAAATTTCCCCGTCTATCATCATTGAAGAAAATTTCTATTCAATGGTTAAATTTCAAATTCAGGTGTTTTATTTTTTAGCCTAAAATGCTTTAATGAAAGGTTTTGATGAGGTTCCGTTCTTTTTAATGGATCTTAATTAAATGATATTCATTTTTAAATTAAACTCAGATTACAAAACCTATATAATAAAAAAGCTTTACTTTTGCAAAAAATTTTTAGAATGTCGAAAAATTTAGTAATCGTTGAGTCACCGGCAAAAGCAAAAACTATTCAGAAATATTTAGGGAAGGATTTCGAAGTGAAATCTAGCTTTGGGCATATCCGAGATTTACCTAAAAAAGGAATGGGGATTGATTTGTCTACATTCAGTCCGGATTATGAAGTTTCTGCAGACAAGAAGAAATTGGTAACTGAGTTGAAAGCCGCTGTGAAAAAAGCCGAAATGGTTTGGTTGGCTTCCGATGAAGACCGCGAGGGAGAGGCTATTGCATGGCACTTGGCGGAAGAGCTGAAACTGAAACCGGAAAATAGAAAAAGAATTGTTTTTCACGAGATTACTAAAAATGCCATTCTAAAATCTATCGAAAATCCTAGAGATATTGATCAAAACTTGGTAAATGCGCAACAGGCAAGAAGAGTTTTAGACAGAATCGTAGGTTTCGAAATGTCTCCGGTACTATGGAAAAAAGTAAAACCGGGATTATCGGCAGGTAGAGTACAGTCGGTTGCGGTAAGATTAATCGTTGAAAGAGAAAAAGAAATTCGTGAGTTTACTCCGAAGGCAAGTTTCAAATTAGATGGTGTTTTCTTAAACAAAACCGAGCAGGAAATTGCTGCTAAACTTAAAAAAGACTTCGAAAAAGAAGAAGATGCAGAAAAATTCTTAGAATTAGCAAGAACAACTGAGTTTAAAGTTTTAAATGTTGAAACAAGACCGGGAACACGTTCTGCTTCTGCACCGTTTACCACTTCTACATTACAACAGGAAGCTTCTTCAAGATTAGGATATAATGTAACCAACACGATGCGTCTTGCACAAAGATTGTACGAAGAAGGTTACATTACTTATATGAGAACCGACTCGGTAAACCTTTCTCAAGAGGCTATCGAAGGGGCAAAAAAACAAATCACCTCAGAATACGGCGCGGAATATTCTGCACCAAGAAATTATACTACGAAATCTGCATCGGCACAGGAAGCTCACGAAGCAATTCGTCCAACTGATTTTGCTGTGAAAAGTATCGGTGATGCACAATTAAACAGATTGTATCAGTTAATTTACAGAAGAACACTGGCTTCTCAGATGGCAAATGCTAAAATTGAGAAAACAGTAATCGAAATCGGAAACGCAAAACTTCCTCAGAACTTTGAAGCGCAAGGTGAAGTAATCATTTTTGATGGTTTCTTAAAAGCGTACGGAATCGTAAAAGCGGAAGATGATGACGATGAAAACAACGATAAATTGCTTCCGAAAGTAACAGTTGGTGAAGTTTTAGAATATAAAAAAATTACTGCAACAGAAAAATTCACAAGACCAAGCGCGAGATATACGGAAGCTGGTTTGGTAAGAAAGCTGGAAGAGTTGGGAATCGGTCGTCCATCGACTTATGCACCGACAATTCAGACAATCCAAAACCGTGAATATGTTGATAAAAGAGAGATCGATCCACAGACAAGAGAAGTGGTGAAGATGTCTCTAGCAAAAGATAAAATTAAAAAAGAAGTTCTTGACGAGAAATTCGGAGGGGATAAAAATAAATTCGTTCCAACGGACACGGGTGAGGTTGTAAGTGATTTCTTAACAGATAATTTTAAAGAAATCTTAGATTACGGTTTCACGGCAAGAGTTGAAGAGAGCTTCGACGAAATTGCCAACGGTGACCAGAAGTGGAAAGAAATGATGACAGATTTCTACTCAAAATTCCATCCGAGAATTGAAGATGTAGAAGAAAATGCAGACAGAGCAACTGGAGACAGACTTTTAGGTGTTGATCCTAAAACTGGTAAAAACGTTCACGCAAGAATCGGAAGATTTGGAGCGATGATTCAGATTGGTGAGACGGATGATGAGGAAAAGCCAATTTTCGCATCATTAATGGCCGGACAAAACATTGCAACGATTACTTTTGATGAGGCGATGGAATTGTTCAGACTGCCTTTCGACCTGAGTGAAGTAGACGGTCAGCCGGTTTCTGTAGGTGTCGGAAGATTCGGACCTTATGTGAAATGGGGCGAAACGTACATCAGTATTCCGAAAGGTGAAGATCCGCTTTCTGTAGATCAAAAACGTGCCGAAGAGATCATCAATGAAAAGAAATTGGCAGACGCACCGATTGCTTCGTACAAAGGCGAGCCTATTACAAAAGGAACGGGAAGATTTGGCCCTTTCATTAAGTATCAAAGTATTTTCATTAATGTTCCGAAAAAATATAACTTCGAAAATCTTTCTCAAAGCGACATCAACGAATTGGTAGAAGCTAAGTTGGAAAAAGAAGCCAACCGTTATATTCAACAATGGGAAGCTGAAAAAATTTCCATTGAAAATGCAAGATGGGGTCCTATCGTAAAACATGGAAAGAATATCTATAAAATTCCAAAGAAGAAAGACGATACCAAATACGAAAGCGAAGAGCTGAAAGATATTTCTCTTGATGAGGTTAAAAAATGGATCACCGATCAAGATCCGAAAGCTTTTACAGAGAAAAAGAAACCTGCGGCTAAAAAAGCAACCGCGGCTAAGAAAACAACAACCACTAAGAAGGCAACGACAACAGTGAAAAAGCCTGCGGCTAAGAAACCGGCAGCGAAGAAATAAAACTTTATAAGAAAAGCGCAGATTATTAACCTGCGCTTTTGTTTTTATTATAGGTAGCTGAAGATTGTGAGTATGCGAAATCGAAGACGACTTTTATCCACACTATTTGTCATCCTGTAAGGATCTAAGCTCGAATCTTTTCATTAAATAATTAAGTATATAATAATTCTCATCCACCCAAAAACACTCACCACCCAATCTTTTATACTCAAAAACGAGTCTTTTAGGCTGAATAACCAGTCTTTTTACCTCGTTGTTCACTCTTTGAGATTCGTGGATGAGTCTTTTAGGCTCGTTGTTGAATCTTTTACTATGAAAAACGACTCTTTTATACTGGTTGATGAGTCTAAAAGAGTCGTTTTTTAAAATATAAGTCAAAAATTATTCTTTTTTAGGAATCGTTCTGTTTCCTTTTCTTACAAACCGCTGACTAAGATCTTCGTAAATAGGTTTTGCAGTGGCAATTCCTTTGTCGGAAGCTTCTTTTGTGGTTCCGTAATAGAAAAGGGCAGCTGTAAGGGCTTCGCTTCCGGCAAGCATCACGGTATCTTCAATATCGGCAGCCAGCTGGGTTGCCAGATTTCCGAGTGGTGTAAGTGCGCTCACTACAGCTTCGTCTTTTAGAAATTCTGTTTGGTTCATGTAGTTAGGCGTGAATTCAGGATTGGTTTCCATATAGCCTTTTACTTTCTGTACAGTGGCTAATGTTTTGTCGCCCATTTTAAAAAGAGATTTTCTGTCTTCTACGGTTAATCCCTGTAAATAAGGAGCAAGCAGTGCTCTGCAATCCTGTAATTTTTGGTTTACCTCTGCTATTACGTTCAGCGGTATTTCTACACTGATTTGATTTTTTGTACTCATCGTTTTGTGAATTTTTATTTAGAAATTAAAAGTAATAAATTTTAATATACACTTTCTATTTTTTTTGAAAAGTTCTTTTTACCATTATTATCCGCATTTGTCATCCCCGTAGGGATCGAAACTTAGTATTAGAAGGTAGGAAGAAAATATGTTAGCCTAGATCCTTCCAGGATGACAAACTGTGTGAAATTAAAAAGAAAAGTATAATTAGTAAAAACTAAACCTGATGGCGCAGGACACTGCTTGAATACATTTAATCTAAATTAGTCATCAAACAAATAAGATGAGTAATCACAAACCTTTCACCCGCAAAGAATTTCTGCAAACTTCAGCTTTAGGCATTGCTGCTGTATTTTTAGGATCGTCATTTACAAGCTTGATGTCTTCGGATGAAAAGCCTTATTTCAATTTAAAACCAATCGGAAGGTCATTGGCTGTGGAAGGATATTACATTTGGTGCAGTTCTCCGATTTGGGGTGAAGACGGAAAAGTACATCTCTTTTATTCCCGATGGAAAAAAGAAAAAGGAATGGGAGGTTGGCTCAACGGTTCTGAAATTTGTCGTGCGGAAGCCGATTCTCCTTTTGACGAATTTCAACATAAACAAGTTGTTCTTGCGCCGAGAGGTGAAGGTTTTTGGGATGCAACAACTTGTCATAATCCTTTAATTAAAAAAGTAGGTAAAGATTATCTGCTTTTCTTCATGGGGACTTCCAACGGAAAAACAAATACGAAAAGAATTGGTTTGGCGACTTCGAAAAGTCTGGATGGAGAATGGAAAAGGCCGGATGAACCATTGCTACTTCCCGGAAAAGAAGGTTCGTGGGACGATCATTGTACCACAAATCCGGCTTTTGTAAAAGGAAATGACGGAAAATACTGGCTGTTTTACAAATCATGGAACACACATGAGTATGAAACTCAAAAGGGATCAATTCGTGGCAACAGAAAATATGGTTTAGCAAAATCACATTCTCCAACGGGACCTTATGTGAAAGTTTCGGAAAACCCGGTGATTGATTTTTCATCATTACCCAATAATGCACAGTTGGAAGATGCATTTGTGTGGAAACAAAAAGAAAAATATCACATGATTGCCCGTGATATGGGATTTTTTAATCATGAATATGGTTTACACTTAACTTCAAAAAACGGACTTCAGTGGTCGAAACCAGAAATCGCTTATTTGAATATGAAAAGTTATATTAATGAACTAACTCCGCCGAAAAATTTAAACCGATTCGGAAGATTAGAACGACCAATGATTTTGCTTGATAAAGACGGTGAAACACCAAGATTTTTATTCGGAGCCACACAGGGCGGAAAATATGATACTTCTACAACTTTTGTTTTTGAGATTTTGAAATCTTAGATACAGCACAACTTTGTCAAAGATTAAAACTTTGACAAAGTTAATCAACGTTAATACAACGAAGCCATTAACAATCGCTCTTTTATGCTTGATAAGTAATTTAATTTTAATATTTTTGATTCCCATAAGAGGAAACGAAAGAATGGAGTTTGGCGATTGTATCAATTCACCGAAAATTTTCAACACAGAAAATAAAAACATTCTTTTTTTTCAATAAATGAAAAAGATGAAAAAAAAGGTATTACTTTTCGCAGTATTTCTCGTACTGGGAATTTTGGTTGTTTACAGCATACAATCGGTGGCAGGATTTGCAGGAAGATTTATTTATCCGTTGGATGACAGCTACATCCACCTTTCGATGGCAAAAAGTTTTGCAGAATCGGGAGTTTGGGGAATTACAAAGCACGAGTTTTCTTCCACCACTTCATCTCCTTTTTTTACTTTTTTATTATCAGTTTTAATTAAATTATTCGGAGACTGGCAATATATTCCGTTGGTGGCGAATATGGTTGCCGGAGCTGCATTATTATTGGTTTTGCATCAATATTTAAAAAGATATTCTTTAGTAACGTATGCTGTTGTATTGCTAGGAGTAGTTTTTCTGATGCCTTTGCATTTGATGATTATCTCAGGAATGGAGCACGTTTTCCATACTTTGACGATGGTGCTCATCTTACTTTTTTTCAGAGAATATCTGGAAAAAGGAAATATGAAAAGCTTCGTGGCATTGATTTTATTTTCCATCTTGGCGACAGGTTTCAGATACGAAAGTTTATTTTTTATCATTTTTATATGCGCTTATCTTTTCTTTATTAAAAAAGATTTTGTCAAAAGCATTCTCTTAGGGCTTTTCTCTTTATTGCCTGTGGTTATTTATGGTTTGATTTCCTTGCAACAAGGCTCATTCTTTTTGCCGAATTCATTGATTTTAAAAGGAAACACTTTCAGCGGACTTGGTGGATTTTTATTAAGAATTGCCGGAAATGCCTATCGCGGATTATCTGTGGTAATTTTAGTTTTAATTTTATTGGTTCAAATTTTTATCACTTCCAAAAAAGAAAATTCTTTCCTTGATAAAATTAAAAAAAATGCTATGGCATTGGTTGTTTTAGGCGGATTTTCCATTCATGTATTATTTGCGAATTTTGGTTGGCTGATTCGTTATGAAGCTTATTTGGTCGTTTTGGTTTTATTGTCGATTGCTCCGTTTTTAGAAACCGTTTTCGAAAATAAAAAACAGATGAAATTTGTTTTCGCAGCGATCATTTTGCTGTTTGCGACTACATTTTTCATTCGTTTTGTGAAAATGTTGAATTATCAGACGGTTGCCTCTAAAAATATTTACGATCAGCAGATTCAGCTGGCAGATTTTCTTCATCAATATTACAGAAATTCAAAAGTGGTGGCAAATGATATTGGTGCCATTGCTTATTTCAACAATATTCATTTGTTAGATACATTTGGTTTGGGAAGTATAGAAGTGGCCAAACTTCGCAAAAACGATCATGCTAAATTTGTTAAAAATCAGCCATTAGAAAATTACATCAAAAAAACGGCAATTAACGATCATTTCGAGTTGGCGATTGTTTACGAAGATTGGGCACACATGCCGGAAGATTTTACCAAAGTAGGAACGCTTTCTATTCAGAATAACTATATTTGCGGAGGTCCTACTGTTACTTTTTATGCGATAAAAAAACAGGATGCGGACAAGCTTAGAGCGCAGTTAACCGAGTTTTCTAAGCAAATACCTAACGATGTTTCTATAAAAATTGTAAAGTAAGAGAATGGATTTTGAAGATTTTATCATTTCACCAAGAAATTTCAAAACTGAAAGCTGGCAGATTGGTAGCAGAATTTCGAAACATATAAAGGAAGACAGTATTGTACTTCTCTTTGTTTCGGATTACAGAGGGGCAAATGGCGATGCAGAAGTGCAGGATTTTACAGGCATCAGAAAAGAATTGTACAAATTGTCACAGCTGGATTTTGAAATTCCTATTGTGGATTTAGGAGATTTGGTCTCCGGAAAATCTGTTCAGGATTCTCATTATATTTTGCAGGAAGTGTTGTCGGCTTGTCATTATAAAAGAGCGATTCCGGTGGTGATTGGCGGTTCTAATGATTTTGCTTTTTCGCTTTTTTCAGCGTTAAATTTTCATACGAAAAGTATTAATTATACTCAGATCAGCAATATTATTTCGCTTCAGCAAGGCGAAGCAATCAACGAACATACTTTTTTAAGTAAAATGTTTGGTTCGAAAAGTTTTGCCATCAAAAATTATCATCATTTAGGGTATCAAAAGCATTTGAATGAAATTGATTCTGTGAGATTGATTAAAGAAGTTGAGTTTGATATCATCCGTTTGGCAGAAATGATGAATTCCACCGAAAAAACAGAGCCATTTTTCCGAAAAGCTGATCTGGTAACGGTAAATTGTGACGCCATTGAAAGTTTCAGCGAGCCTTTTTCTATGAATCCACAAGTAAATGGTTTGAACCGAAGAGAAGTTTGCGCTTATATGAAAGAAATCGGGTTAAGCGAAAATTTAAAATCTGTAGGTATTTTTAATTATAATATTTATTCTGAAAATCAATTAAATCATCAGCTTTTAGCACAAATGATCTGGTATTTGATAGAAGGTATCAATATTCAGCAATCTCATCCGAAAGAAAGACATTACGAAATTTTTTATGTTTTGGTGGATGAAAGGCAATATGCCTTCAAACGCGATACGTTCAGCAATCTTTGGTATTTTGGTGATGATGAAAATATAGAAAATTGTATTCCTTGTTCGAGGAAAGATTTTGATGAAGCCAAAAAAGGTTGGCTCAACGCACGACTGACGAAAATTTAATGTATGACAAACGTTCCCTCAAAAGTTTCCATCATTGTTCCCGTTTATAATGTCGAAAATTATTTGGCAAAATGTCTTGATTCATTAGTTAATCAGACTCATCAAAATATGGAAATTTTGGTGGTAAATGACGGAAGTAAAGATAATTCTGAGCAAATTATTCAAGAATATGCTCAAAAGTATCCTGAAAAAATCAAACCATTCAATAAAGAAAATGGCGGATTGAGCGATGCCCGAAATTTCGGAATTGACAGAGCCACCGGAGATTATCTTGGTTTTGTAGATAGCGACGATTATGTAACGCCAACGATGTTTGAAGAAATGGTGAATCTTGCTGAAAAACATCATTCTAAAATAGTGATCTGCAACATCCAAAAGGTTGATCAAAATGGAAATATAACTCAAAAGCTGACGCAAATACCGAACATGCCGGAGAAAATTGATTTGAATAAAAACTTTTCTGTTTTCTCGGATCTAAGTTATTTTGCGTGTAATAAATTGTTTAAAAAAGAGCTTTTTAGCGAAAAAAGATTTAAAAAAGGAGCTCATTTTGAAGATATTCAGTTAATTCCGCAGCTTTTGCTTGAATGTGATGTAATTGCGCAGACGCAGAATTTTCATTATCAATATCTGGAGCGAACAGATTCTATCACAAAAACTCATACGGAAAGAGGTCTTGATATTTTAAAAGCCGTTGAAGATGTGGAAATTGCTTTTAAAGATTCTCAATATTCAAATAAAAAATATGAGCTGAAAAATTTTCAGATTTTTGAAGGAGTTTATTCCTTTTTAGCCTATCTGGCCTTTGTGAAAGATGAGGAGTTATTTTACAAAATGTCTGATAAATTGGATGATTTTCTAAAGCAAAGAGATATTAAAATTAAAGATATATTGAAGTATAGTCGTTTTGATAAAAATTATCTATTATATTTGCCTCTGAAAAAAAAGATATTTTATCTGTTATTTTTTGCAGGGCAGAAAAAATTGATAAAAAAAATAATTTAACACAAATGTAAGTACTATTGTTTCGGTTTCTTTAGAATCTTAACAACGAAGATTTTATTATCTATGGTATTTTAAACACGTACTTGATAAGAAAAAAAATGAAAAATTTTGAATTGTTCTTGCGCGAGATAGGTATTTCTATTTTCTATGTGAAAATAGGGCTTGGCTTTTTATTATCTTTTCTAATTACCTTTTTCTCGGTTCCCACAATTATAAAGATCTCCCGAAGAAAAAATCTAATGGATGAGCCTGGTGTCAGAAGTTCTCACATCAGAAAAATCCCTAATTTAGGCGGAATCGCCATATTTTACTCGATAGGAATCTGTACTTCTATTTTTGCTTACGAACTTTTTGATCTGTATAAATTTCTTTTTGCCTCGTTGGTAATTCTTCTATACATTGGTGTGATGGATGATATTGTGGTGATGAGGGCTTATAAAAAGTTGGTGGCACAAATTGTTGTTTCTGCAATTATCGTCATTGGTTCGGATATCAGAATCAGAAATCTTTTCGGGATTTTCGGTATATATCAAATGGCGTATTGGATCAGCGTTATCTTTAGTATTGTAACGTTTATTATCCTAATTAATGCTTTTAATTTGATTGATGGAATCGATGGGCTGGCCGGTGGGTATTCTGTTATTTGTAGTGCTCTTTTTGGGATAAGCTATTATCGATTAGGGGAATATAATTATCCGTTGGTAGTTCTTTCCGTGATTATTATTGGGGCTGTGCTCGCCTTTTTATATTATAATTTGTCAAATTACAGAACCAATAAGATTTTTATGGGCGATACGGGATCTATGTTATTAGGTTTTTTATTGGCATTTACATCTATTTGTTTTATTGATATTTTTATAGATAAGGCACTTCCAAACATCCCAAGATATCACCTGCAATCTGCTCCGGCGGTAGCGGTTGCTATTTTAATTTTGCCTATTGTAGATACGTTGAATGTAATCTGTATAAGATTGTATAATAAAAAATCGCCTTTTGATGCAGATAAGAATCACATTCACCATAAATTATTAAAACTGAATTTAACGCATAGACGATCTAGCTTTTATATTATTTGTTATTATCTTTTTATAGTCGCTAGTGCGTATTATTTCAGACATTTAAATGTAAATCTATTATTATTTATTATACTTTTATTGGGCTTCGCAGGAGCTTATTTGCCTGATATTATTTATCTTTTCAAAAATAATAAGAAGACAACCAATTAAATTTTTACTTTTGCAAACAACGTTGAAAAATATGATGAAAAACCTAAAGTATTTATTTTTAGCAGCACCTTTTCTATTAACATCTTGTGTTACAACAAAAGATGTGAGGTATATGCAACCTAATGAATCCCTCGTTATTAATGAAGAAGGGCTTGTTCCTTATAATGTTCCTATTTACAGAATTACAAAAAATGATATTTTAAATCTTAATATTGTTACCACTCCCAAAGGAGATGCTGCACAGTTTTATTCTTCTTTGAATACTTCTGGTAGTAGTGTAGCTCCGGGTACTAATAATGCTGCCGCAGGAGGTTCTGCAGGAGGCGGAGGAATTGGTGGAGGAATTGGTGGCGGTAATGGAGGCTCTAGAGGAGGAAATATTAATTTTTACTTTAACGGGTTAAAAGTTGATTCTAAAGGGGATATCAATGTTTTTGGAATTGGATATATCAAAGCTGAAGGGAGAACAATAGAAGATGTTACTCAGGAAATTCAACAGAAAGTTAATGAAAACTTCCAGGAAGGTAAATCTGAGGTAAGATTAAATACAGACGGTATTACTTATTATATTTTAGGAGACGTTGAAACAACAGGTCTTACAGGTGAAAAGGTTGCCCACAAAAATACGCTTACTATCACTGAAGCTTTAGCCATTAACGGTGGTTTGAACAGAACTGTTGATAGAAAAAATATCGTTATCCACAGAAAATTGCCGGAAGGGGTGAAAATTGCGCAAATTGATCTTACCCGTGAAGATGTAATGAACTCTCCTTATTTTTATGTACAAAACGGAGACGAAATTTTATTAAATACCAGAGCTAAAAACTTGAACGGATTCGGAAAAGATCCTTCACAAACTTTAACAACAGTAGTTTCTTTAGTTTCAGCGGTGGCAACTGTTTATCTACTATTTAAAACGCTTTAATCATGATTCCAGGAAAAGACGCTACTGTAGAAAAAACGGAAGCCAAAGAAAAATACGGCTCTTTTGCTTTATTTGATATTGAACATTTTATAAGAAGAATTCTTAAAAACTGGTATTGGTTTGCATTCATGCTGCTGATAGGTTATGCCGTATCTTGGGTATATGGCAAATACTATGCACAGAATGTATATTCGTCCAACCTTTCTTTAAGTGTTTCCAGCAATACGGCGAGTTATTTTACGCCAAGCCAGTCCATCAACTTCATTTGGGGACAAAATGGAAATCAGGATGGTATTTTCCTGAAAAAAATGTTGGTATCAAGATCTCACAACGAATTTTTGGTAAAAGAACTTGATCTTTTTGTAAACTATTCTACAAAAGGAGTGATAAAATCTACTTATCTGGACAAAGATGATTCTCCGGTTTTTTTACAAATCGATAAGAAGCATCTTCAGCAGGTAAATTATCCGATCACGCTTATTCCTAAGAGCGAAAATACATACGAAGTAGTTTTGCCGGAAGAAGGTCAGTCAACCAATTTATATAGTTATGAAGCAGAGGGATATCAAAGCATAAATCCTTTTTCAAGACCGGCTAATAAAATCATTAAAATAGGAGAATGGTATAATTCTCCGAATTTAAGGTTCAAACTAGTTCAGAATATGGTGACGCCAAAACTGAAACTAGACAATATTATTGTAACGTTAGGTACTGTAAACCAAACGGTAAACGATATCGTTTCTACAATTAATATTGAATTTGATAAGGAAATCGGAACGATCATGATTATCAGCAAAAAAGGCTTTAATCTTAATGGTACGGTGAATTTCCTGAACAAATCGGTAAATGAACTTCAAAAGAAAAGACTTCTTGACAAAAATACAGTTGATAAGAATACTGAAGATTATCTTCAGGGTAATCTAAATAATGTCAGAAAAAAGCTTGATTCTAGTGCTGCAGAGCTGAATTATTTGAAAACATCCGAAAAATTATATGATATTAAAGATAGAGATGAAAAATCTTTAACTAAAATTAAAGATCTTGAGGCTAAAAAAGCAGATCTTGAAAGCAAATTGGCTTCTTTAAATCAAATTAAAAGAAATCTTGAAACGCAGAATTTTGATAATATGATCAGTACAAATGCTGCTGGTTTCGAAGATGGATTATTCAGTGCGTCTGTTACCGAGCTTAAAGCTTTGTATCTTAAAAGAAGAGAGATGGCTTCTATTTACAAGCCAAACTCTGAGCCGATGAAGGAAATCGACAGGCTGATAAATGATGCTAAATATGCTTCTAACGGCTCTTTGAGAAATTATTACGCGAAATTCTACGAAGAGATTAATAAAATTAACACAGAGGTTTCAGAAGCTAATTCAGATTTAGTTGCATACCCTGAAAAGCAGAGAAAATATCTTGATGCTGAGAGAGGATATAATATGATTGAAGCTACCTACAATAGTTTATTGAGTAGACAAAACGAAACTCAGATGAGAATGGCTACCAACCAGTCTGATATTTCGGTAATTGACCCTGCTAAAAATGTAGGACAAGGCCCAATCGGACCGAATGTAAAGGCTACTAAGATGGGGATCTACGGAGGCTTATTATGTTTACCGCTGTTATTTATCCTAGTCGGAGAATTGCTAGACAATAAAATCAGAAACATTAAAGAATTGCTTAGCGCAACGAGAATTCCTTTGTTGGGAGTTATTGGTAACAATAATAACGAAAATATGCTTACGGTGTTGGAGCAGCCGAAATCTTCAGTTTCGGAAGCCTTCAGGGGAGTCCGAGCCAATGTGAGGTTTCTTTCGAATGAAAATGGTAAGAGCAAAGTGATCTTGGTGACTTCTTCCATTGGTGGTGAAGGAAAGACTTATGTTTCCATCAACTTGGCTTCAGTACTTGGTTTGAGTGATAAAAGAACCATTTTGTTAGGGATGGACCTTAGAAAACCTAAGATTTTCGGAGATTTTAAAATTGATAATAAATACGGTATTTCGAATTACCTGACGGGTGAAGTAAGCATCGACCAGATTATCAACAAAACCAATATTCCGAATCTGGATGTGGCGACTTCAGGGCCAATTCCTCCAAATCCATCAGAATTATTAATGAGCCAGAGAAATATTAAGTTCATCGAAGAGCTTAAAGAGATTTATGATTTTATTATTATCGACTCGCCGCCAGTAGGTTTGGTTGCCGATTCTTATGAATTAATGAAATATTCTGATGCCAATATTTACGTTGTTCGTCACGAATACACAGAAAAATACATGTTGAAAATGATTACAGAAAAGTATCATAACAACGAAATCGAGCATCTTGGGCTTGTTTACAACGATTATAATACGAAGCAGGGATATGGCTACGGATATGGTTATGGCTACGGTTATGGCTATGGTTATGGCTATTTTGATGAAGATAAGAATTATAAAGAACCATTCCTGATAAGAATCAGAAATAGAGTACAAACGCTCTTAGGCAGAAAATAAAAAGCACAAGCCCTCATTTAATGGGGGTTTGTTTTATACAGAGTATATGATTTCTATTAAAAAAAGAATATTTTTGCTACTTTGTCGTTTACTTTATAACAAATTATGTTTTTTTGTTTATTTTTAACTAAACATTAAGATTATCATTAATATAAAAATGTTTTATATTTGCAAAAATTAAATTTTAAAATAACCATAAATCCATATTCTTTTATGAATAGAAAATTATTGTTTAGCTTCCTTGCCGCATTAGGAACTGTGGTAAGTGTTAAAGCTCAAAGAAACGAACTAGGGGTTCGTCTAGGTATGAGTAACCTAGTTGGGGATATAGGAAAAACGAATTATCTTTTACAAAAGCCATTGGATTTAGGGAGAGCATCAGATTGGGGGGTGCCGTTTTATGGAGGTATATTATATCGATTTAATTTTAATCCCTATCAAACTGTAAGATTAGATCTTGGGTACAACCAGATTCAGTTTAGCGATAAAGTTGCTAAGGAAGATTATAGAAGACACAGAAACTCTTATGGAAAGAATGATGTGTACGAAGGAAGTTTGGTATTTGAATACAACTTCTTGCCGATAAATAATGAGCAGGTGAGCATGGTAAGCCCATATATTTTTGGAGGTATCGGTGCTTTGGTATATGATGCCCCAAAAGCTACGCTGAATCATGATTTTAGAAGAGATGCAGACGGGGTGGCACAGGCTCCGATTAATGAATTAGATTTTGTGACTACGGCACAATATTCTACAGGAACAAAAACAACCGTACATATTCCTTTTGGAGTAGGTTTAAAATATAAGTTTAACCATAATTGGGGAATTTTTGCGGAAGCAACATTTAGATATACACTTACAGATCAGTTAGATTATAGCACGATACTTTCTAAAGATGTAAAGTCTCACTATAATGCAGATATTATAAACCCTGCTACCAACGGATCTTTATTACAGTCGGGTGCTTATTACGTTGTTTCTAAAGAAAGAGAAGCTGAATTTACAAATGGAAGAAACGTTGGAGACAGTAATTCGAAAGATTGGATAAATACTCTTAGCTTAGGGTTAACTTATTCTTTCGGAAGACCTCCGTGTTATTGTGATTAATTAAATATGTCGTTGATTAAAGATAAAATAAATTCTGAGAATTTACCAAAACATGTAGCCATCATTATGGATGGCAACGGAAGATGGGCAAAATCTCGTGGCGAAGAAAGAACTTTTGGTCACAAGAATGCCATTAATGCAGTAAGAAATGCCATTAATGCTTGTAATGAAATTGATATTCCGTATCTGACTCTTTATACTTTTTCTTCAGAAAACTGGAGTCGACCTGCTGAAGAAGTAAACACACTAATGAGTTTGCTGGTGGAAACACTATTGCTGGAAGCAGAGGAGATCTTCAGCAAAGGGCTAAGAATGCATGTGATTGGTAACTTAGAAAAATTACCTACGCTGGTAAGAGAACAATTATTACGCGTGGTAGAACTTACAAAAGAAAACACAAAAGGCAATTTGGTGTTAGCAATTAGCTATGGCTCACAAAATGAGATTCTGAATGCCGTAAAAAATATAAGTTCTGATGTGAAAGAAGGCAAGGTGGATGTAGAAAATATAGATGAAAAATTATTTGAAAGCTATCTTTATACAAAAGATTTTCCTCCTGTTGATCTACTTATCAGAACAAGTGGTGAAGTTAGAATCAGCAATTTCCTACTTTGGCAAATCGCTTACGCTGAACTGCAGTTTTTAGATGTTCTATGGCCGGATTTCAGTAAGGATATTTTCTTCCAATGTATTGTAAACTATCAAAACAAAGAAAGAAGATACGGCCTTACCGGTGAACAAGTAAAAATCCAATAATTTTAAGAAAAGAAAGACTACGATAAAATGAAGTTTAGACTATTACCCATCGTTATGTTTGCTGCTTCTGCACATTTCTATGGACAGGCAACGCCACAAGACAGCACAAAAGTAAATAATGCTGCTGTACACGCAGATAGCCAAACAGGAACTTATGTTCTTAAGGACATTGTTGTAGATGGGGTGAAAAAATACACACCGGCGCAAATCTTAAGATTTACAGGTTTATCTAAAGGAGAAAGTGTAGATATTCCGGGGCAAAAAATCAGCAATGCTGTAAAAAAACTTTGGGATACTCAGTCTTTTTCGGAAGTAGAGGTGTATGTGCAAAGTATTGAAGGCGAAACGATCGTGCTGAGATTCTATCTTCAGGATTTGAAAGAACTTGGAGAAGTGAAGTTTACCGGAAAAGGTATCGGTAAATCTAAAAACGAAAAACTTGCAAAAGATAATAATTTAAAGCCTGGAACTAAAATTACTCAAAACTTAGTTTCAAGCCTTAAAACAAATATTCCTAAAGATTACGTAAAGAAAGGTTTTGCAGATGCTAAGATCACCATTCAGGATAAAGTGAATGCAGGAGATCCTAACTTGGTAGACTGGACGATTAATGTAGAAAAAGGAAAAAGAGTAAAAATCGATCATATCGAGTTTGAAGGTAACGATAATGTTACAGACAGAAAGCTTAGAAACAAAGCTTTCAAAGAAACTAAACAAAAAAGATTCGGTATTGGCGGTATCCTGAAGTCTTCAAAATTCATTGAAGATAAATATCAGGAAGACAAGCAAAACTTAATCAATTACTATAACTCTTTGGGTTACAGAGATGCGATTGTTGTTTCAGATTCTGTTTGGAGAAACAAGAGAAACAATTATGAAATCAATGTTAAACTAAAAGAAGGAAAACAATATTACATTGGTGATGTAACATTTACAGGTAACACTGTTTTCTCTACAGAATATTTACAAAGACTTTTAGGATATAAGAAAGGTGATATTTACGATGCAGTAGGATTCAACAAAAAAGTTGGTGAAGATGGTGGTAAAGAAGATGATTCTGATATCAAATCTATCTACATGAACAACGGTTACCTTTTCTCAAACGTAACGCCGGTTGAAAAATCTGTAGACGGAGATAAAATTAATCTTGAGATCCGTATTACTGAAGGTGAAAAAGCAACTTGGAACAAAGTAACTTGGCAAGGTAACGTAACTACGCATGACCACGTTATCCTTAGAGCTTTGAGAACAAAGCCGGGAAGTCTTTTTGCTAAAAGTGATATTAAAAGAACATACTTTGATTTAGCAGGTATGCAGTTCTTCGATCCACAACAGGTAGGTCAGGACATTCAGCCAAATCAGCAGGATAATACGGTAGATATCAACTGGAAATTGGTAGAGAAAGGTTCTTCTCAGGTTCAGTTGCAGGCAGGTTACGGTGGTAACAGCTTCATCGGTACTTTGGGATTAACGTTCAACAACTTCTCGTTAAGAAATTTCTTGAAGTTTAAAGATTTCAAGCCAGTTCCTCAAGGTGATGGTCAAACATTATCGATTCAGGCACAGGCTGGACAGTATTTCCAAAACTATGGGGTGTCTTTCACAGAGCCTTGGTTATTCGGAACAAGACCTACGGCACTTTCTGTAAGTTTGAACAACTCAAGAGTAAAATATTCTGATGTTTACGGAAATTCTCAGAAATTAAATATCTTCTCGGCATCAGTTGGTCTAAACAGATTATTGAAATGGCCGGATGATTATTTCTCATTATATACAGGTATTCAATATCAAAAGTATGATTTCCAGAATTATCCTTTTGAATTCGGAAATACGACTGAATATTACGGTACGGCAAACAACTTCAGTTTGAATGTAGGATTAAGCAGAAACTCGGCGGGTATAGATCCAATCTTCCCGACAACAGGTTCAAATATTGAACTTTCTGCTAAATTTACGCCTCCATATTCATTGTTTAGTAACAAAGATTACTCTACAATGAGTGCTACGGATAAGTATAAGTGGATGGAATTCTATAAAGTGAAGTTCAAAGCAGACGTTTATAACGAGATCATTGGTAAATTAGTACTAAGGTCTTCTGCTGAAATGGGCTTTATGGACGGATACAACAAAGAATTGGGAGCTCCTCCATTTGAAAGATTCTATGTAGGGGGTACTGGTTTATTCGGAGGTAGATTCGATGGTAGAGAACTTATTCCTTTAAGAGGTTACGAAAATGCTTCTACGTATGGTGGTGAAGCAGACGATATTACTCAAAAAGGAGGGGGTACAATCTATAACAGATTTACATTAGAATTAAGATACCCGATTTCTTTGAACCAAACAGCTAAAATCTACGCATTAACATTTGCTGAAGGTGGTAACGTTTGGAACTCGTGGGGTAATTATAATCCATTCCAGTTGAAAAGATCAATCGGTGTTGGTGTGAGGGTTTATATGGGAGCGTTTGGTTTGATCGGATTTGACTTTGCTTACGGATTTGATAAAACAATCAGTGGTCAGGTTTCAGGAAACAAGACGCACTTCTTAATGAACCAATCATTATAATCCATTATATGAAGAATTTTAAAATAGTTTTCACATTTGTACTACTTTTGCTTTTCGGTTTCGGAAACGCACAGAAAGTAGGCGTTGTAGATACGGAATATATCTTGGATAAACTTCCGCAGTACAAAGAGGCGGAAGCAAGATTAAATTCGCAAATCGATACTTGGCAGTCAGAATTGCAAAGTCTGCAGGCGGAGTATGATAAAAAAAGATCAGCTTTCGAAAACGAAAGAGTTTTATTGGTTGGCGAGCAACTTAAGCTAAGAGAAAAAGAGGTGATGGATTTGGATAAAAACATCAAAACCACTACCAGCTTACGTTTCGGAGCCACTGGTGAGATCAAAAAGCTAAGAACAAATTTAGTTCAGCCTTTTCAGGATCAAATTTGGGAGGCTATCAAAACGATGTCTGAAAAAAACGGATTGGGCATGGTTATTGATAAAACAACCACTAATGTAATTTTCCTACAGAAAAGATACGATTATACAGATAAAGTATTAGATATTTTGCTAAAAGGAAACGAGAAAAAGGAAAAAACTAATACAAAAGGGAAAAAGTAATTAACTTTTACCTAATTTTAAAATCTAAAAACAAATTAAATTATTTATTTACCAATTATGAAAAAATTAAGTGTATTATTTGGAGCTGCAATGATGGTTGTATCTGTAGGTATGGCGAAAGCACAAAAAGTAGCTACTTTAGACGTTGCAGGGGTACTAAATGTTATGCCTGAGAAAAAGAAAGCAGATGCTGATTTAAAAACTTTCTTAGATACTAAACAAGCTGAAATCAAGAAAAAAGCAGATGCTGGGCAAGCTAAACTAAAGCAATACTCTGAGGAAGCTCCTAAGAAAACTGCTGATGAGAACAAAGCTAGAGAAGGTGAATTAGCTAAAATGCAGGAAGAAATCCAACAAATGAACGATAAAGCTCAGAAGGATTTCGTTGCTAAGCAAGATGCAGCTTACGAACCAATCGAAAAGAAATTGAACGATGCAGTTTCTAAAGTGGCTAAAGCTAACGGATATGACTATATCATGGATGCAAACTCTTCTGCTTTTGTATTCAAAGGAGGTCCTGATGCTACTGCAGCTGTGAAAAAAGAACTAGGTGTTCAATAATTTTTAGAAATTAACAAACATTTATAAAATAACCATCTCCCTTCGAGGTGGTTTTTTTATTTTTGCACTATGGAAAAAGAAGTCTCAACTACGGTAAAAGTTCGTTTCAGCGATTGTGATCCGATAGGTCATTTAAACAATGTGAAATATCTGGATTATATGTTCAATGCCAGAGAAGATCATGTAGAAACGTTTTATGGTTTTACCTACGAAGAATATACAAAAAAAACGGGTTGCACTTGGATTGCGATTCAAAACGAAATAGCTTATCTAAAAGAAGTAAGATATAATACCCAGGTCGTCATCAGCAGCAAAACCATCGAAGTGGGAGATAGAACTGCGAAAGTGGAAATCTTAATGAAAAGTTTAGATGAAAAAACAATTCATGCGGTTTTATGGGTTACCGTTATTTATTTTAATATTAAAACCAGAAGGTCGGAAGTTCATCCGCAAGATATCATCGAGACATTCGGTAAGTTTTATGTAGATTTGGAACAGAAAGATTTCCAGTCAAGAGTTAAATTTTTAAGAGTTCAAAACGCAAAAAATTCATAATGAAGAAAATTTTAGTCATTGGAAGTAATGGTCAATTGGGAAACTGCATCAGAAAAATTGCACCCGATTTTGAATTAGACTATGAATTCATTTTTACAGATTCACAAACTTTAGATATTACCAACGAAGATCAGGTTAACGGATTTTTCTATGACAACAAACCCGATTTTTGCATCAATGCTTCAGCATACACAGCGGTAGATTTAGCTGAAACCGAAAAGGAAAAAGCTTTTGCTGTAAATGCAGATGGAGTTGCTAATCTTGCAACAGCCTGTGCGGAATATAAAACTACGTTTATTCATGTCTCAACAGATTATGTTTTCGATGGTGAAACGAATCTTGATTATTCCGAAGACGATTTTACAAGTCCAATTGGAGTGTATGGTGAATCAAAACTAAAAGGTGAAGAGCTGGCGTTAGAAATCAATCCTAAAACTATTATTTTAAGAACGTCTTGGCTGTATTCTGAATTCAACAAAAACTTTGTGAAGACGATGCTGAATCTGTTTTCGCAAAAAAACGAGTTAGGAATTGTTGCCGATCAGTTTGGTCAGCCTACAAATGCCAACGATTTAGCTGAAGCGATCATGGAGATTATTAAATCTGAAAATAAAATGTTTGGTGTTTTCCATTTTTCAAACTATCCTGAAACCACTTGGTTTGATTTTGCTAAAAAAATCGCTGAATTCTCAAAATCTTCAGTTAAATTGAATGCTTTAACAACAGAGCAGTATCCAACTCCGGCAAAAAGACCGAAAAGAAGTACGATGTCTTTAGATAAAATCGAGGAAATCTACAAAATAGAACCAAAACATTGGGAAAATAGCTTGGAAGAATGTGTTGAGATCCTTTCAAAACAATAAATAAAGAATGAAAAATTTAATTATCATCGTTTTTGCGGTTTTTGCTCAGCTTTTTCATGCTCAAAATGTGTACATGACGAAAGTTGCCAAAACCCATGACAACACAGATAAGTTTTTATACAAAATAAATGAAGAGATTAAAGATGCCGAATATTTAGGAGAAGTCGAAGTACAGGGTTTCTCTAAATACGATGCAGAAATTTTTTCATTAATTTATAAGAAAGCAAAGGAAATCGGAGCAAATACTTTTGCATTTAAACCTTTTGAAAACGTAGACGGTTCACCTGTAACATTCAATCCGGCAAATTATGTACTGAATTTATATTATTTGCCAAAGGAAAAATTGGAAGATCAAACAGGAAATCTGTATTTATTTGCTTCTGCAGATAAAGATCAGAAAATAAGCATCAATAAAAAAGATTATACTTTAGCTCCACGAACTTATTTGAAGCTAAAAACAGTTCCCGGAGAAATTTATACCATTTCGACCAAGAAATTATTAGGTTCTACGATCAAGTTACAACCTAAGTCGGGAGAACAAAATCAATATTTTCAGATTTCTTCCACCAAAATAAAGTCCGACGAAAGCGGAGTAGGAGGATTAAACCTCAAAAGTGGCGACATCATCGGACTGGAAAAATCCTACGCAGAATTTTTAAGCACGATATATACAAAAGATAAGCAGAGTAATTAATTTCTGCTTTTTTTATATGTCCTTGCGAGGAGCGTAGCAACGAAGCAATCTCAAAACCCTTCAACCCTTACATTCTCCAACTCTCAAGCACTCTAACACTCCCACTCTCTGACTTTTTTTCAGTAGCTATTTCCCGCTCTCCATTATATCTTTTTTGTTGCGGTCTGCGCTTCGCTCCGCCCGCCACAAAAAAGGATGTCATTTCTATGGTAAGTTTGCAAATAGAAAAAAATAGATATAGATTAGTTAAAAAAATTAACCTAAAGGAAAAGCAGCAGGATAAAGAAAGACGTTTCGTTGATACCAAGATATCGCCCCTGATTTTATTCCCCTGCTGCTGTTTTCTTCCAAATCCGGATAGAACGTTGTTTGGAGATAACTTTTACCATGTTGGATCAGAAGAAAACCTCTATAATAAAAAAGATTT
>NZ_JBDFPQ010000019.1:22789-54624 GCF_039672645.1 Chryseobacterium sp. C39-AII1 | reverse complement strand
GCGGCAGCGAAGCTGCCGCGCCGAAACAAAAGAAAATAGCGAGTGCGGAAAGCAGGAAATAGCTTCTTAAAAATAGTTGGTGGTTGATGGTTATTTGTTGATAGTTTTTAGACTATAAGGATAACCTCTTCTCGCAATGACGTAAAAAAAAGAGACCGCCAAAACTGACAGTCTCTTTTAATTTATTTAAAAAATTCCTTAGAATAATTCTTTTCTGATGATATTCTGGCTTCTTTCAGGACCTACAGAAACTAAGTAAACATTGATTCCCAAATACTTTTCGATAAACTCGATGTATTTCTGAGCGGTATCAGGAAGTTCATCGTAGCTTCTTGCTTTTGTGATGTCTTCTTTCCAACCTGGTAGATCTTGATAGATTGGTTCGTAGTTGTACAATTTCTCTGTTGAAGAAGTGAAATAATCGATAATTTTTCCGTCTTCAGTTTTGTAATGCGTAACTACTTTTAGGTTTTCAATTCCTGTAAGAACATCTAATTTTGTAATTACTAAGTTATTGATACCGTTGATCATACAAGCGTGCTTCAAAGAAACAAGGTCTAACCAACCTGTTCTTCTTGGTCTACCTGTCGTAGCTCCGAATTCACCACCGATTTGTCTGATGCTCTCTCCTAATTCGTTGTCTAATTCTGATGGGAAAGGTCCGTTTCCAACTCTTGTGCAGTATGCTTTTGCAACACCGATCAAGTTTTGTAATGAAGTTGGTGGAACTCCCGCTCCTGTACAAACCCCTCCTGTAGACGGAGAAGATGAAGTTACGTATGGATATGTTCCGAAGTCGATATCCAACATCAAAGCCTGAGCTCCTTCGAATAAAACGTTTTTACCGTCTCTGATTGCTTCGTTAAGTTCCAGTTCCGTATCAACGATTCTGTCCTGAAGCTGTTTTCCGATTTCTAAATATTCGTTGTAAATTTCTTCAACGTCTAATGTCGGCTTTCCGTAATATTTTTCAAAAAGAGAATTCTTAATTTTTAAGTTTTTCTCGATTTTATCTCTTAAAATTTCAGGATTCAGAAGGTCGATCATTCGGATACCAACTCTTGCAATTTTATCTTCATAGCAAGGTCCGATTCCTTTTTTCGTCGTTCCGATCTGCGTTCCTCCGTGCTCTTCTTCACGGTAAGTATCCAAAAGAATGTGGTAAGGCATGATGACATGCGCTCTTCTGCTGATGAAAATGTGATCTGTCTTCAAGCCTTTGCTTTCGATCTGATTCACCTCCTTAATGAAAGATTTAGGATTTACCACTACTCCGTTGGCAATGATACACTTCCCTTTGCACTGAAGAACTCCCGAGGGAAGAAGGTGCAAAACGAATTTCTCTTCACCTACATAAACCGTGTGACCAGCGTTGTCTCCTCCTTGGAAACGTACAACGTAATCCGATTTTGCCGATAAAACATCCGTGATTTTTCCTTTACCTTCATCTCCATACTGAAGACCTACAACTACGTAAGTTGACATATTTTACTTTTATTTTAGATTCATGCAAAATTACTTTTAAAAAATTGGGTGGGCAAATTTGTAGTGGATTTTATTTTTGGGTGGAGTGAAAGTCATTGAATTAGTTTGGAAATCCTCTATTTTTTTCTTTACTTTAATTATTGTTTTAAATCGTATGAAAATAGTAATTATCTTTTTTCTTTTAACTTCAAATTTAGTATTGTGTCAAGATTTTGATAAATTTCAGACTGACAAATATGTTCAACAATTTCAATTAAAAAATTATGATGAAATTCATGAAGGATATAAAGATAATACACTATTTTCATTTCTTATCAGCAGGGATGAAAATAAAAAAATATTATCAATTAGAGAATCGTTAGGAAAAAATAGAATTACCAGAAATGAATATTATTATTTCAACAATAAATTAATTTACATTCGTCATTACATTTATAATCGAAAAAAGAATGTGGAGAAAAACAATTGTATAATCTATCCTACGTTAAATTTAAATAATCCTGAAAAATGCAAATCAAAAAATTTAATTAGTCATGGATATTGGATGCTAAATAATAACTAAATTTTAATTATAAATTCTAGTTTTTTTATAACCTTTAAATTTCACAAAATGAAAAGTCAAGTAAAATTAATCAACGAATTAAAAAAAGGCGAAAATTCAGGTTTCATAAAAAACTTTAACCGAAAAAATTTCTTAAACAATCTTCACAAAAAATACACAAAATAAAATGCAAGAAAACTCAAAAGATGAATATCTAAAAATAGCCAAAGAATATCTTTTAAATAAAATCGGAGATATTTTTGAAATAGACGATATACACGAAACTGATGATACATTTTGTTTCCAATATCAATCTAAAAAGTTTTTTGAAACGCTAAAATTTGAAGACCAATTTGTCGGACAAGGTCCTTTATTCATTTTAAAAGGAAGTAAAAAAAAATTTCCTACGGAAGTGCAACAGGAAGAAAAGAAGGTCTTATTCATATAATTAATCACTTGAATAAGGAAAGATTAATAAGGGTTTACTATAAAGATTATGATATTTGGAATGGAAAATATGATTAAATAATTGATCAGGTTATCGATGAAGTAGCTGCATGTGAGGAATTTATTATTGCAGACTTAGTAAGTATTTTACTAAAACATAGAATTAGAAAGGCTAATCAATATGATAGTAATAATCCAAATGCTCATTACTACACCGAAGAAGAATTAAAAGAAACTCTAATAAAATCTCCATTAGTATTAAAAAGACCTTTTTGCGAGAATTTAGAAGACCTTCTTGTGGACATTATTAATAAAGATATGTATCTTGATTGGACATTATCAGAAGCTGAATAATTATCATTCCGCAGCAACTTTTCAACAACTTAGATTCCTGCGGAATGACAAATAGTTTGAATATTTTTATTATTCTTACTTCAACAAAACCTCACTCACAACCCCAATCTCCTCCAAAAACACCCCATCATGCGAAATCACCACCAAAGTTCCATGATAATCCTTAATAGAATTTGTCAGAATTTCCACATTTTGAAGGTCTAAATTATTCGTTGGTTCATCGAGAATAATCATATCGGGCGCTTTATTGCTGATGGAAAGTCCGCACAGTAGCAATCGCAGGCGTTCTCCGCCACTCAGAACATCGCACTTTTTGTCCCATGTTTCCTTTCCGAATAAAAATCTTGACAATAAGGTTTTCACCTCAGATTCCTGCAACGCATTATCGTTGAACTGTTGAGCAAAATCATAAACCGTTTCCTGTTTATCAATCAAAGAATATTCCTGATCAATATAAATCGTCTGAAAATCCGCTCTCGAAATCGTTCCAACAGAAGGCTGCAAATCTCCCAACAACAGCTTAATTAAAGTCGTTTTTCCAGAACCGTTCGAACCTTTAATTGAAATTCTATCTCCACTTCGGATCTCAAGATTGAGATTTTCTTTCCAAAGATTTTCTTCATTATATTTAAAATTAATTTCCTCCGCCGAAATCAAAATTTTCCCCGAATGAAGATTCGAATCATTAAAATTCACTTTCATATGATCCGCATTTCTCACCGACGAACGCAAATCCCTCAAATCACCAGAAATATCATTGATTTTCTCAGCATGAACAGATTTCAATTTTGAAGAATTTTTCTCTGCATTATTCCGCAGCGTATTCATCATAATTCTCGCCACACCTGATTTTTCCTGTTTTCCTTTTCCCCGTGCATCGAGTTTTTGTTTTCGTTCGATCGTCTCTCTTTCCTTTTCTTTTGCCTTTTTCAGCGCCCGTTCTTTGGAATGAATATCGTTTTGTAAGGCTTCATTTTCAGTTTCTTTTTGTTCGGCATAAAAGTCATAATTTCCGCCATAGGTTGAAATTCCCTGATTGCTCAATTCAAAAATTGTATCGACTAAATTCAGTAAAGTTCGATCGTGACTGACAATCACAACGGTTGAATTCGTTTTTTCAATAAAATCATACAACAAATTTCGACCTTCCAAATCTAGATGATTCGTCGGCTCGTCCAGCAAAATAATTTCCGGCTGATTGATTTGAATTCCGGCAAGAAAAACCTTTGTCTTTTGTCCGCCACTTAGACTTTCTAATCTTTGATTTAAATCTAAATTTTCGAGTTTCCAATATTGTAAAGCTTGCTGACAACGTTCTTCGATGTCCCAATCGTCATTCAACGTTTCAAAATAGATTTCATCCACTTCCCCATTCGTGATTTTTTGAAGCGCATCGAGCTTTTTATCGATTTTCAAACATTCAGCAACCGTTAAATCATTAAAATTTCCAAACATCTGCGGAACATAAAACAAATCGCCCTGACTATTGACATTACCTTCCAAAGGTTCAATTTCATTCGCCATGATTTTCAGCAAGGTAGATTTTCCCATGCCGTTACTTCCGACCAAAGCCAATTTCGAGTGTGAAGGTATTGTTAAGTTAATAGAATTAAAAAGCAGATTCCCCGCAGGAAACCCAAAGGATATATTGTGTAAAAAAAACATAATTTCTTTCTATAGTTAAAGTTAAAACTGCAATAACTTCGTTCGTTATTGTCTATAAAATCTGAAAGAAATTGTATCCTACATCCTGATATTTTGGGTTTTGTGAACTGCAAAGATAGTAATTTTTTATATTTCAAAACTTTAAAGCATTCAGTTTGTCATTTCGACGAAGGAGAAATCTATTATTCTCAATTATATAAACCTCCAGCTCCCATCCTCAATCTTCCTTTCTTTTCTAGAAGCTTTTTCCAGCTTTCCGCTGTATCTTTTGGCTTACGGTCTCCGCTTTGCTCCGACCGCAACCCCAAAGGATGTCGCTTCAATCTGGGCTAAGAAATGATTACGTTTAAAACCACCCCGTCAAAAATTTCTTTGAAATTTTCGCCACCCCTCCAAAGGAGGGGAATTCTTCAAGCTGTAATATCCTTGCTGAGTGAAACGCCTTTGCGAACGAAAAATATACACAATAATTTTAAACAAAACTTTGTGGTCTTTGTGTTAAAAATAGATTCTTCACTGTGCTACGCTTCGTTCTGAATGACATACAGAAAAAAACTTTCCAACACTAAAACTCTCCGACACTAATACTCTAAAACCCTAAAACGCAAACCCAATCAAACTCATAAAAAACTTTCATCAAAAATCCTTAACTTTGCAGCCTACTAAAAATTTTTATGGAGAGTATTAAAGTTCACGACAAAACTTTCGTTCCTTATTTGGAGGATGCCGAGATTCAGGAGATTGTAAAAGCTACGGCTTTAAAAATTTATGAGGATTATAAGGATGAAGTTCCTGTTTTCATTGGGGTTTTGAACGGAGTGATCATGTTCTTCTCAGACCTTTTGAAGCATTATCCTGGAGAATGTGAGATTGCTTTCATTCAAATGAGCTCTTACGCAGGAACCGAATCTACGGGGATTGTTTACCAAAAAATGGAACTGACGAAAGACGTAAAAGACCGTCACATTATCTTAGTAGAAGATATTGTGGATACAGGAAATACCGTTGAAAGTTTATTTAAATATTTTAACGAAACGCAACGTCCGAAATCTGTAAAAATAGCTTCATTCCTATTGAAACCTGAAGTGTATAAGAAAGATTTCCAGTTGGATTATATTGGAAAAGAAATTCCAAACAAATTTGTTCTAGGATACGGATTGGATTACGATGAGTTAGGAAGAAACCTACCAAATCTTTATCAATTAGAAGACGGACAAATCAACCATTAAACGCTGTTGGCTATTAGCTGATAGCTTTTAGCTCAAAAAGTAAAATAAAGAAATAAATTTAATAATAACTTAAAAACGCTAAAGGCTAAAAAGCAGATCGGATAAAGGTAAAAAGCCAAAAGCCAGTTGCCAATTGCCAGAAGCAAAACAACATTATGATAAACATTGTTCTGTTCGGCCCTCCAGGAAGTGGAAAAGGAACTCAAGCGCAAAACTTAATCGAGAAATTTAATTTAAAGCAAATCTCAACAGGTGACCTTTTCAGATTCAACATGAAAAATGATACTGAGCTTGGGAAATTGGCTAAATCTTACATCGATAAAGGAGAATTGGTTCCGGATCAGGTAACGACAGATATGCTGATTGACGAAATCAGAAAACCGACCGATGCGTCAGGATTTATCTTCGACGGTTATCCAAGAACGGCTGTTCAGACAGAGGCTTTGGAGAAAATCGTAAAAGAAGAATTAAACGATGAGATCGACGTTTGCCTTTCTTTGGTAGTGGAAGATACTATTTTGGTTGAAAGACTATTAAAAAGAGGAGAAATCAGCGGAAGATCTGATGACAGCAATGTAGAAATCATTGAAAACAGAATAAAAGAATACTACGCAAAAACAGCAGAAGTTGCCGAATTGTATAAGCAACAAGGTAAATACGTAGAGATCAACGGTGTTGGAGACATCAACGAGATCTCTGAAAAACTTTTCGCTGAAGTAGAAAAAGTAAAATAAAAACAGTTGATAGTTGATGGTTGATAGTTTTCAGCAATCAACTGACAACCATTAACTGACAACAAAAGAATATGTCAAATTTTGTAGATTACGTAAAGATTCATTGTAAAAGCGGTCACGGAGGTGCTGGTTCTGCCCATCTTCGCCGCGAAAAGTATATTCCTAAAGGTGGTCCTGATGGAGGTGACGGAGGTCGAGGCGGTCATATTATCATGAAAGGAAATGCTAATGAATGGACTTTACTTCCTCTTCGTTACACCCGTCACGTAAAAGCGGAACGCGGTGAAAACGGAGGTAAAAACCAGTTGACCGGAGCTTACGGAGCTGATGTTTATATTGAAGTTCCGATCGGGACTATCGCTAAAAATGAAGATGGAGAGATCATCGGCGAAATCATGGAAGACGGGCAGGAAATCATCCTAATGGAAGGAGGAATGGGCGGAAAAGGAAATGAATTCTTTAAATCTTCCACCAACCAAACTCCACGTTTTGCACAACCTGGAGGTGAAGGTCAAGAAGGTTACGTTGTTTTCGAACTTAAAATTTTAGCGGATGTAGGTCTTGTTGGCTTCCCCAATGCAGGAAAATCTACGCTTTTAGCATCTGTTTCTGCGGCAAAACCAAAAATTGCCAACTACGCATTTACCACTTTAACTCCAAACTTAGGAATTGTTGATTACAGAAATTATAAGTCTTTTGTAATGGCAGATATTCCGGGAATTATTGAAGGTGCAGCGGAAGGTAAAGGTCTTGGTCACAGATTTTTAAGACATATTGAAAGAAATTCAATTTTATTATTCTTAATTCCTGCAGATTCGGAAGATCATTTCCAGGAGTTTAAAATTTTGGAGAATGAATTGAAAGAATATAATCCAGAATTGTTGGATAAAGATTTCATCGTTTCCGTTTCAAAATCTGATTTATTGGATGATGAATTAAAGAAAGAAATCTCCGCAGAATTCCCTGAAAATAAACAGCCTTTGTTTTTCTCAGGTGTTACAGGGGAAGGAACAATGGAATTGAAAGATGCCATCTGGAAACAGCTTCACGGATAAAATTTAGAACAATTTTTTCAAAGTATAAATCCGTCTCATTATTT
Organism: Chryseobacterium sp. C39-AII1; assembly: GCF_039672645.1. NCBI lineage: Bacteria > Pseudomonadati > Bacteroidota > Flavobacteriia > Flavobacteriales > Weeksellaceae > Chryseobacterium > Chryseobacterium sp. C39-AII1. Next base: position 47,070 of record NZ_JBDFPQ010000019.1, on the reverse strand, counting down.
GAGACGGATTTTTTATTTAAATTATTTTGTACAAATTAAAACTTTTTCATTCTGAGAAAAACCGTAGTAATTATCTTTCGAAAACGTTCTTACAACCACATTAAAACCAACTTCTTTTAAACGGGATTCCAAACCTTTCACAGAATAAATTCTCACATGATCTTCCTGTCCGAAATGTTTCAGTCTTTCCTCTTCCGTTGTGATTGAATAATCTTCGTAAATTTCACCATCTTTAAAAGGAGTCTGAATAAGAGCCTTTCCACCAGTTTTTAGCACTCTGTGTAATTCGCTCATTGCTTTTTTATCATCAATGATATGTTCTAAAATATGATAACAAACAATCAGGTCAAAAGTTTCTTGTTCAGCATCAATATTGGTAATATCATAACGATAATCAGCAATAAAATCACTTCCGAAATCGGTTGCGAAATAACGAAGATCATTTTTCTTTTTCCACTTTTTATATAGCATTCGGAAAGGAGAAAAATCTAAAAAAACAGTGTCTTTTTTTATAAATTCTTCATTCAGTAATTTATACAGTCGGCGAGCTCTGGAAATACTTCCGCAAATAGGACAAATTAAATCGCCATTTTCTAATTGGGCAAAACTTTTCAAATTCGTCTCACAAATATTACATTGATGATCTTTCCCTTTATAAAAAGGAATTAAAAGCTTTCTGAATCTTTCTTCATTTTCAATAAGCGCTTTTTGAGGAATGATATTTTTAGCGACCGATTTTAAAAAATTGTACATATTAGATGTGTAGAATTACAATCTTCAAAATAACAAAAATTTATCCTAAATGTCTTTTCCAATATTAAATTTATTCTGAAACTTTTATTAACAAAGGATTTGGAACAATTATTGAAAGACAAGATTCAAATTTAAACTATGAAATATTTACTAGGTCTTTGCGCTTTTATTTTTTTATTTTCATGTAATTCTCAGAATGTGAAATCAAAATATTCTAAAATAGAATACGAAGCGACACCATGCTTCGGATTCTGTCCTGTTTTTAAAATGACTATTAATCCAGACAGAACAGCCGTTTTCGAAGCTGAGCATTTTAATTTTAATGATAAACCTTCAAAAGACGAATTTTCTAAACCAAGAGAAGGAACCTTCAAAGGAACCATTAAAGAAGCAGATTATAATAAATTAATCGCTTTATTGGATGGTTTAGATGTAAAAAATTTAAATGATAAATATGGTGAAAAGAATATTACTGATCTTCCGACATCTTATTTAAGAGTAAATTTTGCAGATGGAGGTTCTAAAAATGTAGAAGATTATGGGAAACGCGGAAGTGAAAAACTTTCAGCAGTTTACAAATTTTTCGAAGAATTGAGAAAAAATCAACAATGGACAAAAGTGAATTAATTCGCTTAAAAATATTTACGCTACCTTTGCAAACATAATTCCTTCATTTTGAAGGAATTTTTACTTTAATTATAAAAACAATTCATTTGAATTTTACAGATTTAAACTTAATAGAGCCTATTGCAAAAGCAATTCAGGAACAAGGATATACCAACCCAACGCCCATTCAGGAAAAATCGATCCCTGAAATTGTACAGGGTAAAGACTTTTTGGGATGCGCTCAGACAGGAACAGGAAAAACGGCGGCTTTTGCCATTCCTATTTTACAGAACCTTTCTAAAAATAAAACGTCAAACAGAAATATTAAGGCATTAATATTAACTCCAACAAGAGAATTGGCGATACAAATTGAAGAAAACATTCAGGCTTACGGAAAATATTTACCTTTAAAACATTTAGTAATTTTTGGTGGTGTAAAACCCGGAAATCAGGAAGCTGCTTTGAGAAAAGGAGTTGATATTCTAGTAGCGACGCCTGGAAGATTATTAGATTTTATTTCACAAGGAATCATCAGCTTAAAAAATCTTGAAATTTTCGTTTTAGATGAAGCCGACAGAATGCTTGATATGGGTTTTGTACATGATGTGAAAAGAATTATCAAACTTTTACCTCAAAGAAGACAGACCTTATTTTTCTCTGCAACGATGCCTGCTGAAATCCAGAAATTAGCAAATTCGATCTTAAATAATCCTGTAAAAGTAGAAGTTACGCCAGTGTCTTCGACCGCAGAAACGATCAATCAATCCGTTTATTTTGTACAGAGAGAAGACAAACTGAACCTTTTGGCTCATATTTTAAAAAATGATATTGCGGAATCTGTTTTGGTATTTTCAAGAACGAAACACGGCGCCGATAAAATTGCAAAAAAACTTCAGAAAGACGGAATTTCTACAGAAGCCATTCACGGAAATAAATCTCAAAATGCCCGTCAGAATGCTTTAAACAATTTTAAATCAGGCAAAACAAGAGTTCTTGTAGCGACTGATATTGCAGCAAGAGGAATTGATATTGATGAATTGAAATTCGTTATTAATTTTGAGCTTTCAGACGTTTCTGAAACCTATGTTCACCGAATCGGAAGAACGGGAAGAGCAGGTGCAGAAGGAAACTCAATCTCTTTTGTGGATGGTTTAGATTTATTAAACCTAAAAAATACAGAAAAACTGATCGGAATGAAAATTCCTATTGTGAAAGATCACCCTTTCCATACAGATAATCTTGTGGCTCAGAAAAGGGACTCTAATAATAAACCTGTTTCTGCAGGTTCTGAAAGACCAAAATCACAAAGACCGGGTTCTTCTTCAAGAGGAGGGAATAAAAAACCCGCTTCGGCAGGAGCTTCGGTTGGTTTTAAAAAGCCTAAGAATAAAAATTTCACGAGAAAGAAATAAAGAAAGCCTTCCGATTGCGAAGGCTTTTATTTTAAATTTTAACGAACATTTTCTTCGCATTTTTCGTTGTAATTCTATCAATTTCAACAAAATCAACATTATAAATATCCACTAATTTACCGGCTACCAAATCAAGATATGAACTTTCGTTTCTTTTTCCTCTGTGTGGAACTGGCGCCAAATAAGGTGAATCTGTTTCCAAGACGATTTTATCTAAAGGAATTTCATTCAAAAACTGATCGATCTTACCATTTTTAAACGTCACTACTCCACCTATTCCTAAAATAAAATTAAGGTCAATGGCATGTTTTGCCTGTTCTAAATTCCCTGAAAAGCAATGGAAAATCCCTCTTAATTTTGGATGCTTTTTTCTCTCCAATACTTCAAAAGTTTCATCAAAACTTTCTCTTGTGTGGATCACAATAGGTAAATCCATTTCAATTGCCCAATCGATTTGCTGCTCAAAAGCTTTTACCTGAATATCCAACGTTGTTTTATCCCAATACAAATCGATCCCGATTTCTCCAATCGCGGGGAAAGCTCTTTGATCCAAATAATTTTTAACGATTTCCAGTTCTTTTTCCCAGCTTTCAGGTTTTACATAACAAGGATGTAAACCCATCATTGAAAAAATTTGGTTCGGATATTCTGCTTCTAACTGCAACATTTTTTCGTGAGATTCTGAATCAATTGCAGGGAGATAAAACTCTGTAATTCCTTTATCTAAAGCCCTTTGAATTGCTTCTTTTCTGTCTTCATTAAATTCTTCTGCGTATAAATGAGTATGTGTATCAATCATTTTTTATTACATTTTTAATAGATCTTCATAAGGATTTTCCAAACCCAGCAATATTCCAAAAGCGGGTTCTGTTTTGATTCCTTTTTTCTTTAATTCTATTATTTTTTGTTTAAAATCTTCTCCTTTTTCCTGTAATATTTTGTGTTCGGAAATCATGTGGCGATAAGCATTTTGCTCAATTGTAGGTTTATTTTGTCCGAAAATCTCGATGGGAAAGTCTTCCAATATAAAATTTATTGTAATGCATTTTTCGCCGTTGATAACTGGATATTCAACTTTAACTTCTGCATCATTGGGAATAAATTTGCTGAACATTAAATCATCCAAAAAATCTTCTTCAAATCTGAAATCAACTTCAAAAATAATATCCAGATCGCTTCCTTCAACATCAATTTCAATAGGAATTGTTCCTGCCAAGATTGGAGAATAAAACTTTAACTTCTCAAATAACCGATGTTTATTCAGAAGTGAATAAGCTCTTCTTTGTCTGTCATTTCCTACTTTTAAATAATCAAGTTTTGTAAAATCAATCATTCCAACTCATAACATTAAACATTGAACTTTAAACCTTAAATATCGAATGCTTTACTTTCTTTTGCTGAACTTCAATTCTTTGACTTAATTTTTCCCTAAACTCAATATATTTAGGATCTTTTTCGTCGTTAGTTCGGTGTTCTAAAGCTGTATGAATTTTAAAATTTTCTTTGATAAAATCTTTAGTTTCATCTGAAAAATAAGCTTCCCCGAACTTATCAAATATATAATTAACCGCCTGATTATTAGGATGAATCATATCTTCTTTATAAAAACGATAATCGCGAAGATCATCCATTAATATTTCATAAATCGGAAGGTAATGGCAGTAATCTAAACCATCAATCATTTCGTGGATAGAAGTAATTAATTTAGACTTACTCAACTGATTTTCAACCATTCCGTCTTTTGTATGACGAACTGGCGAAACTGTAAATAAAATCTGAACATCATCAACACAAATATCCTTCAAATTCAGAATCGTATTATAGATAGCTTCAGATATTTCCTGATAGCTCAGCAGTCTTTTTTCGAAAAATTTTTGCGGAATCTTGTGACAATTGGCCACCAATTTTTGTTTCGGAACAAATTCGTAAATAAATGAACTCCCGTATGTGATAATTACCCAATTGGTTTCCTGAAGAAACTGATTTCCTTCAACAATTTTAGTATTAATCTTTTCTAAAGTCTGGTGAAGGTATCGGGTATCAAAACTGGTATGATGATCCAAAGAAATAAATTCATCATTAAAAGTAATTAATTCTTCTTCTTCATAAAAATCTGAATCATGAAGCCTTTTAATGGAATTATTGATCGAAAATGGGTTAAAAATAGTCCCAAATGGATTGTTTACCGACTGAAGCTGTCCCTGCAAGAACAAATCTGACATTTCGGACGCAAAACAGGAACCTATTGAAAATATTTTATCCTCAACATCTATCTTCTTCTTCGATTCTTTTATATCAACTTCTGTCCTGAATTTCATTGTATAGGTATGAGATTGCAGCTTATAGGTTGCAGGTAAACTGTGATCTGCGACCTATAAACTGCGACCTAATTTAGCTTTCTCTTCTCAATAAATAGTTTGCCAATTCTGCAAACGGTTTTTTCTTTTCTTCCGGAATATCAATTTTCTGAAGATAGCTTTGTCCGATCTCGTTGTGTTTTTCGATCAAACGCAATGCTTTCTCGTCAACTTTTGTTCTTCTGAAGATCTTTTCAACGTTATATACTTTATCGATATTATCGGTTTTCTTAGAATACCAATAATCAAGTTCTTTTAATTCTTCTTCCGTTGCATATTCTCTTGCCAAAAGGTAAAGAACCGTCTTTTTATTTTCATAAATATCTCCAGCGTGCTTTTTACCAAACTGCGACTGATCTCCGAATACATCCAAATAATCATCCATAATCTGGAATGCAATCCCGATGTGTTTTCCAAAGTTGAAAATAGCTTTAGCATCTTTGAAATCTGCTTTTGCAATCATTGCCCCGATTTCAAATGACGAAGCACTTAAAACACCAGTTTTATAAGTAATCATTCTGATATAATCATCAAAAGTTACGTTATCCTGAGTTTCAAAATTGATGTCATATTGCTGACCTTCACACAGAAGTAACCCTGTATGCGTGAAAATTCTGATACAAGCTTTGAAAATTTCAGGTTCAAGATCTTCAAAAAACTTGTAAGCTTTCAACATTAATCCGTCTCCTGAAAGAATTCCCACATTGATACCGTGTAATGTATGAATCGTTGGCTTATTTCTTCTTAAAGGCGCTTCATCCATAATATCATCATGGATCAGTGTGAAGTTATGGAAAAATTCAATCGCCAAAGCAGGTTTAATTGCCTGTTTCAAGTCGCCACCAAAAAGATCGCAAGCCATTAAAACCATAATCGGACGAAGACGCTTTCCACCATGGGAAATAATGTAGTTCATCGGATCATAAAGCTCCGTAGGTTTGTCTTTGAAAGTATATTTAGCAATGGCGTCAGCAACAATCTGTTGGTATCTGTCTAAAAATTCCATAAATTCTAATAGTTTTAACAAAAATACAATTTTTCAGGGCTTTATAAAACAAAAATCCTCACTGTTTTATAAAACACCGAATTGAATTTTGTCATTGACAATTCATTACTTTTAATTTATCCCACAATATTCAAGTCATAACTGAAATCATAGCCCCGATTGCAACGACATCCTTTTTGGTTGCGGCGGAGCGAAGCGGAGCCGTAACCAAAAAGATACAGTGAAAAGCGGGAAATTGCTCCTAAAAACAATTCGACAATGTCAAATAATCTAATATTCATTTTTCGAAACAAAAAAGCTTCACCCAAAATGAGCAAAGCTTTTATATTATTTAAAATTTATGTTTTAAGAGAAAAATGTCACCAAGAGGTAAGTAACTCCTGCAACAATAGCCGAAATAGGAATGGTAAGAACCCAAGCCCAAAGAAGACTTACTGTGATTCCCCATCTTACGGCAGATATTCTTTTCGTAAGACCTACCCCAATGATAGAACCTGTAATGGTGTGTGTTGTAGAAACTGGGATACCAAAATGATCGGTAATGAATAGCGTGATCGCTCCCGCAGTTTCAGCACTTACCCCTTCTAATGAAGTTACTTTTGTAATTTTAGTCCCCATTGTTTTGATGATCTTCCAACCCCCACTCATTGTTCCTAAACCAATCGCTAAGAACGATACCAAAGGAACCCAGATATAATGCTGTGCAAAATAATCGAAACGATCAGCAGAAGCTACGTTCAAGTATTCTGCATCCTGAAGAATGCTAACATGATAATAAATCACTGCTGCCCCAATAATACCCATTACTTTCTGAGCATCGTTCAAACCGTGACCTAAACTGAACAACGCCGAAGAAGCCAACTGCAATCTCTTGAATGACTGATCTGCCTTGTGTGGGTTTGATCTTTTATAAAGGTGAACAATGATTAAGGTAATGATAATTGAAATAATCATCCCTATGATCGGCGCCATGAAAATGAACAGGAAAATAGGAATTACTTTGTCAAATTTTACAACACTTTGCGTGGTTACCTGATGAGCAGCTTCTTTCAAAGTAGCCCATGTTCCTAACGCAGGTTGTGCTGCAGCTACATCATGATAATCCATCATGAAAGCGTGCATTAGTGCTGCTCCTAAAAATCCACCAATCAAAGTGTGAGATGAAGATGAAGGAATACCAAACCACCAAGTCAATAAATTCCATGCGATGGCCGCAACCAAACCGGAAAATATTACTTCAAGGTTGATAAAATTTTCATTCACTGTCTTGGCAATCGTATTACCAATTTTAAACTCTCCAATAATATACGCAGCGATAAAGAAAGCTGCAAAATTCCAAAGTGCTGCCCAAAGAACGGCCTGGAACGGAGTTAAAACTTTTGTAGAAACAATAGTCGCAATTGAGTTGGCTGCATCGTGAAAACCATTAATGTAATCAAAGATCAAAGCCAAAGCAATAATAACTATAAGTAAAATCGGAAATTCCATTGTTTAATTATAATTATTAAATTAAGCGTATTTAATCATGATGTTCTCAATCGTATTGGCAACATCTTCAGCCTTGTCGGTTACTACTTCAAGATAATTAAGTACAGATGAAATTTTAATAATGTTGATCGCATCGTTTGTTTCGAACAATTCTACCATAGAATTTGAAAGAAGGTCGTCTGCAATGTTTTCAATAGAATTTACTTTAATACAAGCTTCTTTTACCTGCTCCATGTTTTTAAAACCTTTAAGATTTTTCATTGCATTCTGAATTTCAAGACATGCTTTGTGGATTAGTAAAGAGAAATCTGAATACGCCTTCATTTCAGGCGACTTGTAAAGGAAGATATATTTTGTAGATGCGTAGATATAATCTGCGATATCATCTAAACCTGTTGCCAACGTGTGGATGTCTTCTCTATCGAAAGGAGTGATGAAGTTTTTCCCCAATTCTACGAAGATCTCGTGAGTAAGCTCATCATTTTTATGCTCATAATCGCTCATCTTTTTCAACATAGAATCATCATTAAGATCGAAATCTTTAATTCCGTGATTGAATTCCTCAGACATTGCTACCAGGTTTTCTGTTACTTTTTCGAAAAGCACAAAGAAGATTTTATCTTTCGGTTGAAAAGCGTGGAAAATATTACCAATTCCCATTGTAAAGTTTTTATAATTTTGACTGCAAATTTCCTAAAAAACCATCTTACCTGAAACTATATAACATTAAGTTTTGTTAACATTGGATTCACACTTCATTAGTATACAAAAAAACCGGCATTAAAGCCGGTTTATATATTTGAAAATGAGTTTAGTTAGCCTCTTCAGCTCTCATATCTTTACCTCTGAATTTCATTGATTGAATGTTGCTCAAAAGATCTCCTTTGAACGATTTTTCAACCTCGAAGAAAGAGAATTTCTCTAAAATTTCGATATCTCCGATTTCAGCTCTTTTCTTCGTCTTACCGTTTGATGTAGCTTTATTGATGATATCTAAAACATCCAGTTTCTTCAATTGATCTTTTTTACCAAGATTAAAGAAGAATCTTACCATGTTTTCATTTTTTCTTCTTGGTTTTCCACCACGCTCTCTTCTGTCTCCTCTCTCGCTTCTCTCACCTCTATCGCGGTCTCTACCTCTGTCACGATCTCTTCTGTCTCTTCTTCCGCCATCATCATCTCTGCTGCTTAGCTTCTGTTCTACAAGATCATGTCTGTCTTTGTAATAAAGAGCAAGGTCTTTCAATTGGAACTGAAGTAATTTGTGAACCAATTCTTCTTTTGAAAACGCTGACAAATCAGGAATTAAAGCATCATCAAATTCAAAGAAATCTTCATGTACTTCAAACAGACTTTCAAAAACACCACCTACCTGAGCTTTGATCACCTCTTCTCCCGTTGGGATTTTAGCCTCATTGATCTCAATTTTAGTTACTGATTTTATCTGTTTTAATTTTCTGCTTTCTTCAGGCTTAATTAAAGCAATTGAAACACCGTCTTTTCCTGCTCTCCCCGTTCTACCACTTCTGTGAACGAATACTTCCGGATCATCAGGTAAAGAATAGTGAATAACGTGAGTCAGAGAGTTTACATCCAATCCTCTCGCTGCAACGTCTGTTGCTACAAGAATATCGATGTTTTTCAATCTGAACTTCTTCATCACCGTATCTCTCTGAGCCTGAGAAAGATCACCATGAAGTGCATCTGCTGCATAACCATTCTGCATCAAGAAATCAGCAACTTCCTGAGTTTCCATCCTTGTTCTACAGAAAATGATTGAATATTGATTCGGGTTAGAATCGATCAATCTCTTCAAAGCTTCTTTTTTCTGACGGTATCCTGCCACATAATATTCATGCTTAATGTTCTTTTTAACCTCGTTAATAGAACCTACAGAAATTCTGTGTGGTTTTGTCAAATAATTCTTAGAAATTCTTTCCACCTCTTTACTCATCGTAGCCGAGAATAAGAAAGTTTGTTTCGTTTCAGGAGTTTCGCTCAAAATTGTTTCCAATTCGTCTTTGAAACCCATTGAAAGCATTTCATCAGCCTCGTCTAAAACCAACCAATGAATTGCCGAAAAGTCTAGCGCTTTTCTGTTAATTAAATCAATCACTCTACCCGGAGTTCCCACAATAATTTGCGGTTTATCCTTCAAAGATCTGATTTGCTCCATAATACTGCTTCCACCATAAACTGCTGTCGTTTTGATGTCTCTCATGTATTTAGAGTAATTTTTAATGTCTTTTGTAATCTGAAGACATAATTCTCGTGTCGGACAAAGCACCAATAATTGGATTTTGCGACTCGTCTCGTCAATCATATCCAAAATCGGAAGCGAAAACGCTGCTGTTTTGCCTGTCCCTGTCTGCGCAAGTGCGATTAGATCGCGAATATCTGAAAGAATAAAAGGGATAGTCTGTTTCTGGATTTCTGTCGGGCTTTCGTAACCCAGTTCGCCAATTGCCTTTAGAATGTCAGGACTTAAATTGGTTTCCGTAAATAAATTCATTAAATATTTTAAAATTTTTGCAAAGATACAATTATTATTTGGATTTCTTTTTAACTATTATTACAGAAACAATAATTTAATATTCAAAACCCACAAGCCTTTTATAATTTCCGCAGAAAAACGATATTTTTTTTATTTTTATTTTAATAAAAGTTGAAACATCAAATTGTTATTGATTTCATCAATTTTCACATCCATTATTAGAAATAATTAAAAATATTATCGCTTAAAGTATACAGACTTTTATTTAATTTTGATGTTAAATAAAAAAATATGTCCGCTACCCTATCACCAAAAACTTTTGATTTCCTAAAGAAACTTACCAAAAATAATAACAGAGAATGGTTCAACGAAAATAAAGACCTTTATCTAGAATCTCAACAAAATGTAATCTCCTTTTTGGAAGATTTAATTAATGAAATGGCCGATTTCGATGAAGATTTAAGAAAAATAGATGCCAAAAAATCTTTGTTCAGAATTTATCGTGATACGAGATTCTCTAAAGATAAAATTCCTTACAAAACCAATTTCGGAGCTTCTTTGGGAATGGGAAAAGGAAGCCAGAAAGGCGGATATTATCTACACTTAGAACCAGAAAAATCTTTTATCGCAGGAGGAATTTATATGCCGGAATCTTCTGTTTTAAAAGAATTGAGAAAAGAAATTTCTTTATACGGAGATGATTTTATTAAAATTTTAAACAATAAAGAGTTCAAAAAACATTTTCCAGAATTAGATCAGGCAGATAAATTGAAAAAAGTTCCTCAGGGATTTGAAAAAGAAGATACAATGGCAGAATATTTAAAACTGAAAAACTTTATTGTTGTTTACAATCTGAAAGATGAAGAAGTTTTAAATGAAAGTTCAATTAAAAATTTAACTAAACTCTTTAAATTAATGAAACCATTTAATGATTTTCTTAACACTCCATTCTTATAACAACTATTAATACGGTAAAAATCAATTTATAAAATTTCAGACACTAAAGTTTTATAACTGAAAATCAATTCATTACATTTCACCTCTTTTAACATTAGTTTAACATTTTTGATTATCTTTGCTGATCGTTAAAAAATCCAGGGATGTCTTTATACCAAAAAATTGCAGAAAAGCTACAGTACATCAGTCCTAGTTTTTACAAAAAAAGATATTTTAAAAGCTTAAATAATCTTACAAAGGATAATTTTTCTAAACGTAATGTAGAACCTGAATTGGTATGGATAAAGGAATTTCTGCCAAAAAATGCAGTAATTTTTGACATCGGTGCAAACGTGGGAACATTTTTGTATCAGCTGGAAAACAAATTGATCAGCGACAATATTTACGCTTTTGAGCCTAATAAAAAGCTGTACCGAAGATTAAAAAGGCTTTTTCCGACGATGAGGGTTTTGCCTTTGGCACTTTCTGACGAAAATACGACTGCTGAGTTTAAAGTTCCCGTCATCAACGGGAAAATGATCGCTTCAAGAGGTACGCTAAACACCGCCTACAAGGAAAAAGGCGAAGAAAAAAGCTACACCGAAAAGGTAAAAGTGATAAAATTGGATGAATGGGCAGCGATTGAGCATTTCACAAGACTGGATTTCATCAAAATAGATGTTGAAGGCAACGAAATGAAAACATTGAACGGCGCAAAAAAGATCATTCAACAATTTCTACCGACTTTAATGGTAGAAATGGAACAGAGACACCATGAAACTCCAATCTGGAATGAGATTTCCGAAGTAGAATCCTGGGGATATGATGCAAAATATCTCAACAGACATACTTTTGGGCTTGAAAAACTAACTGAAGAAATTCTTATAAAAAACACAAACGACGAAAAAAATAAAACAGAGTACATAAACAACATTATTTTTATACCTAAATAACACTTAAAACTAAAATATGAGCGTAGTTGCAAGACAAGGATTCAAATATTCCATCATCGGTTATATTGGTTTTTTGTTAGGTACCATTTCGGCGATTTTTATTTTCCCGAATGACTTTGAATTTTACGGAAAACTACGTTATATTTTGCCTACCGCAGAAATGTTGGTTCCATTTGTGGTGTTAGGTGTTTCTTATTCTAATGTGAAATTTTTTCATAAAGTAGATCAGGATGGTAAAAAGCAGAATATGCTTTCCCTTTCTTTAATGGCTATTTTAATAAATTTCGTTGTTTTCACATTGGTATTTTTCGTTCTTCCTTTTTTCTTTCCAAAATTTAAAAATCTGGAAGCCTGGAAAATCAAAGAACTGATTCTACCTTTAATTTTAATTTTATCCTTCTGTGCTATTTTCAACAAATACACATCAAACTATAAAAGAATCGTTGTTTCTAATATTTTCGATAATCTTTTTCCGAAAATTGCCAATCTTGGAGCATTTTGTTTATTCTTTTACTTTGCTTTGTCTCAACAGCTGGCATTTGCTTTTTTCTTCGGAATGTTTTCATTAATGCTTTTCGGATACATTTATTATACGAATAAGCTTGAAAAAATTCAGTTAGATTTCAGTACAGATTATTTTAAAAAAGATGGTTTCTGGAAAGAATTTTTCAATTATAGTTTCTTTGGGTTTTTAGGAACATTTGGAAATTATTTAGCCATCAATAGCTTTATGATTGGTGAATTCTTAGGAATGGAGGAAAACGGAATTTATGCTGTTTTATACGCTTTGATCTCTTTAATCTCAATTCCACAATTAGGATTATTCAACATTTCAGCACCAATTATTAGCAAAACGCTAGCCGACGGCGATATGGAAGAACTGGATAGATTTCATAAAAAAACGTCTTTAACTTTATATTTTTTAGGAGCAGTTCTTTTTTCATGCATCATGGTAGGATTTCCCTTCCTGACTCAGTTTATGCCTAAAAACGGAGTCATGCTGAGAGAATACGAACCTGTGGTTTGGATTTGGGGATCTGCCGTATTGATCGATCTTGCGACAGGATTCAACGGAAATATTATCTCGCTTTCAAAATATTACCGATTCAATATTCTGGTCATGCTTTTATTAGCAGGATTAACGATTGGCCTTAATTACTATTTCATTAAAAATACCGACCTCAAACTGATCGGGATTGCTTTATCTACCGCTATTTCCCTGACAACTTATAACGTTATTAAAATCGCTTTCAATTACTTTATGTTTAAAGTTTCACCGTTGACGATTGAGATGATTTTCGTGTCGATTATCTGTACTTTGGCGATCACGGTGGCGATTGTACTTCCGACATTTAACAACAATTTTATTAACCTGATTTACAAGCCATCGGTTGTTTTAATCCTTATTTACATTGGAAATTATTTCACAAAAGTATTCCCAATTGAGGATTATCTGAATATGAAATTCATTAAAAGTGTATTGAAATTTAAGTAGAAATTAGCTGATTCAGAACATTTTCTAATTTTTGCTGAACCGTATTTTTATTATAATCCGTTTGAAAATCAAAACGAGTTTGTTTCAAAGTTTGGAATTGCTCCAGAATGTCCTGTTTTTCAGGAATAATAAAATCTAATTTTGAAGAATAATTCGCAGGAAAAATAGAAGGTTTACCGTATTTAATCGTGTCTCCCAGATTACCCGTCATTTTCGTTTTTCCGTAAATTTCCTTCTGGCTAAAAAACATTGTCTCCTCTTGAATCGGGCACCATAAAACATCTGCTTTTCGCATCCAACTTTCAAAGTCTTCAGGCGAAACACGCTCTGAAAAATATTGAATAGAAATATATTCTACGCTACGTTCCAAATTAATAAGTTCCGTAAGTTCATTTCCGACAGCTTTTCCCAAAAAAACAAATTGTAGTAATTTAATTTTTGTATTTCCCTCTTTACTATTTTTTTCTAATTCTTTAATCTTATTAAAAACAGAATAATAATCCCTTCTTTTTTGTGAAACCCCTCCAGGAATAATAATTGTCAGAATATTACTTTCTGAGAAAGCATCGTTTTTTGTATAAAAAATAGGTAGAAATTGGTATGAATCTGATGACAATTCTTCATCTAAAACTAAGAGCTTTTTAGCCTTCTCATAAGCTTTTGAAGTATAAAAAAGTCCTTCTTTCCACCATAATTTTAAGCGATAAATAAGATCTTCTTTGAAAATATTTTTAATTAAATCTAGCTTTGAAATTTTAGTAAAATTAATATTATGAACAATAAAAGTAGTATTATATTTTTCGGCAATAGTCTGAAAAGTATTAAAATAGCGATGAACAGTTCCCACAATAATAAGATCATATTTTTTCATCTTTAACTGTTCCAAAATCATAGAACTATCTGATAAAAATACAGATTCATCATAATCATTAATCTGATTTTTTATCTTTTTTGAATAATAATAATCTACCAAAAATTCCGTTGAATCTCTCATAATTTCTAAGAAACTTTGGGCAATTTCAGCATGGGTATCAATTTCTATGTAGGCTATTTTTTTCAATTTTATTTCTAAACACTAATTACACAAATATTTCCACAAATGGCACAAATCGTTATATTTTCAGCCATTTATTTTCTCGCATCTCTCATCGTTGGTTGTTGTAATGATAGGATTATCATCCTATCCTACTCTAAATCGTCCCTTCGGGACTTATAGGATATTTTCACAAATGAAATATACAATTACATTTTCAGCCATTTCTTTTTCAGCATTTTCCAGCGTTGATCGTTGATTACTTTTCTTTCCTGTTCAGAAATTTTTAATTCTAATTTTTGAGAGCGGCAATTCTCGTACGATTTTATGATTTGGAAGAAAAAAGAAACTGATTTGCTTTTCATTGCCTCTTTTGCGGAAGCAACATACGCTAAGAATCTTCTTAATCCTAAAAAGTAGAAATATCTTCCGTAATAATCCGAAGCTTTCACCGTGTAATCGGCACCTTTTACTTTAATTAACTTCACGTGTAATTCAGGTAAAACAACTTCTTTCCAACCTAAATTTTCAAGCAAAATAGAATCGATATTATCCCAGCCCAAAGTTTCCCGCAAACCGCCAATCGCTTCAAAGCATTCCTTTCGATATGCCTTCATCGGGCCTCTCACATGATGTTTATTAGAATTCCCTTCATATACCCATTCGCCATTTGTTTCAATATATAACAATCCGCCAACCAAACCGTATGTCGGATTATTTTGAAAAGCATTTTGTACAGACTGAAGATAATTTTCGAAAAGAATAATATCAGCATCAAACTTACAAATGATATCAAACTCATTTATATTTTGAGTTTTTAAGCCATTTTTAAAAGCATTCACCACCTTAGAACCCGGCTGATGCGCTGATTTTTGAAGGTTAATGGTTTCAAAACGAGAATCTCTGTCGGTGAAATCTTTAATAACTTCCGCTGTTTTGTCTGTAGAACCGTCATTTACCACCATGACTTTAAAATCTTTATAACTTTGATGCTCTAAAGACTCTAAAGTAAACGGCAGATTTTCCTCCTCATTATGAGCTGGAATTATGATTAAAAATCTCACTTTTTAATTTTCAAATTAACTTCAAATAAAAATTCAGGTTCGTTTAAACTCTGAAATTTTTTCGTTTTAAAATCACCTTTCATGAAAACTGCACACAAAGAATTTTGAACGTGATACAAATTTTTATGAAAATTACTCGGCATTCCATCTAAGATTCCCTGGAAAACTTCATAACGTATTTTTTCAGGATTAAAAGCATAATCATGCCATACAACGATAGAATTTTCATGAATTAAATTGCCAAAAACCTTTTCGGTATCATTTTTTACCATTTCGTAAGAATGATCGCCATCGATGAAAATAAGATCGTATTTTTTATCTAAACCTTTAAAATCAAAAGCCTTTGAATTTCCTTCTAAATGAAGAATACTAGGATTTTTTCTAGAAACAATGCCGTGAAGTTCGGCATATTTTTTATCAATTCCTAAAGCAATGATCTCTTCTTTTGAAAGATTAAGCGTTGTACAGTCATCAATCACTTTTGCGACATTCCAAACACTCTCCCCTCTCCAGGTTCCGATTTCAAAATAACTTTCCTTCCCTTTTGCCAAGGTTTTCAGCAGTGCCAAATCTGTCGGCAGAGAAGCTCCATCCAAAAAGCAAATGTCAATAGATTCATCAAAATCTTCGCTCAAATCTAATAAACTGATTTGAGGAAGCGTTTCTAAATGCGGATATTTTTTAAGAAATTCTTTTTTTCTGACTTCTTTGTCGTTCAGTACTAAATTCAGCAGACTAGGTTCTTGTGCTATATTTTGAAGTGCCTGAACTGTTTTTTTGATTTTACTCACAGAATATTATTTACTATGTGGTTTCAACATATTTTTCGGATCGAGGATCTCATCTAATTTTTCCTGAGAAAGAATTCCTTTTTCCAACACTAAATTATAAACACTTGTTCCCGTTGCCAAAGCCTCTTTAGCAATAGCTGTTGATTGTTTATAACCGATGTACGGATTAAGCGCCGTAACGATCCCGATGCTGTGTTTTACCATATTTAAACAAACCTCTTTGTTAGCCGTAATTCCAACCACGCATTTATCGCGAAGAGTATCCAAGGCATTACAAAGGAAATTGATATTTTCCATGATCGCGTGAGAAAGTACCGGCTCCATCACGTTAAGCTGTAATTGTCCGGCTTCGGCAGCAAAAGTTACCGTTAAATCATTTCCTATCACTTTAAAACATACCTGATTCACCACTTCCGGAATCACAGGATTTACTTTCCCAGGCATAATGGAAGATCCCGGCTGCATCGGAGGTAAATTGATTTCAAAAAGGCCTGCTCTAGGTCCTGACGAAAGCAATCTCAGATCATTACAAATCTTTGATAATTTCACGGCAAGACGCTTCATCGCAGAAGAATAAATGACGTAAGAACCTGTATCTGGAGTTGCTTCCACCAAATCGGGTGCAGAAACTACAGGAAAACCAGTCAGTTCAGCCAAATTTTTAGCGCAAAGCGCAGCATAACCGATCGGAGCGTTTAATCCTGTACCGATGGCAGTTGCGCCCATATTTACTTCAACGAAAAGATTGGCGTTATTATTTAATTTAGAAATATCTTCTTCCAAAGTCGCCGCATACGCTTCAAATTCCTGACCTAAAGTCATTGGAACTGCATCCTGAAGCTGCGTTCTTCCCATTTTTATAACATCATGAAACTCTCTTCCTTTTGCACGGAAAGCATCTACAATACTTTCTAATCTTTGAGCCAAACCAACATTCATGTGCAATAATCCCATCTTAATCGCGGTAGGATACGCATCGTTGGTCGACTGTGAAAGATTGATATGATCGTTTGGCGAGCAGAATTCGTACTCCCCTTTATTTTTACCTAATTTTTCTAAAACAATGTTAGCGATTACCTCATTTGCATTCATATTGATTGAAGTTCCCGCTCCTCCCTGAATCATATCAACAGGAAATTCTTCATGAAACTTTCCTTCGATAATTTCATTACAAGCTTCAGCAATTTTGAAATACAAATTTTCATCAAGCAAACCTAATTCATAATTGGTTTTCGCCGCCGCTTTTTTCACAAAAGCCAATCCTTTGATAAAATCCGGATACGAAGACAAAAGCTGCCCCGAAATCTTGAAATTATTGATTGCTCTTTGTGTCTGAACTCCATAATATGCATTTAAAGGAACTTCTAATTCCCCCAGCAAATCACTCTCTTTTCTGAAATTTTCCATTACAGATAATGTTAATTTTTTTGTGGCTTAAAGATAGCAAAAACGCATCTTATCGATGCGCTTTAAAATTATTTATTTTGTAGAATATTTTAGATTCAAAGCTTGTAATATAGACCATGTTTCAGCATCCATAATTCCGTCATAGTTTTGCGGACGGAAATGATATTGGAAGGCTTCAATGGTCTTCTTGGTCGCATCATCCCATTTTCCGCTTAAATCAAGTCCGTACCCAAATTTCTGCAATTGGGTCTGCACACTATAGATAAATGTTGGGTCGATATATTTCGTCTGAAAATCTGTGGAAGTAGCTAAATCATAATAATTCTGTTTAGCAGCCTGATCGTACCACATCCCAATTTGATATTCATCATACAATTTTTTCCAAGGGAACATTGGTCCAGGATCCTGTTTTCTCGTTGGAGCAATATCCGAATGTGCCAATACATTGGTCGCCGGAATTTGATATCTCGTAATAATATCTTTAGCTAAAGCCGCTACTTTTTTTACCTGAGCATCATCAAAAGTTGCAAAAACTTTTTTACCCGTTGCATCCGAAGTGTATCCTGCATTTACAATTTCAATCCCAATCGATGTATCGTTAAGATTTTTATCAGTTCTCCAAGTGCTTACTCCTGCGTGATAAGAACGCTTGTTTTCGTCTACTAATTGATAGATTTCGTTATCTCCTGTATTATTTACAAGATAATGAGCACTTACATTCTGTTGGGTAAGAACCGTGATCGATTTATCATCCGGTAAAGCTGTGTAATGAAGAATCAGATATTTTTGTCTGAAATTCTGTGCAATTGCCGGAAAATAGGTTTTCACCACCTTATATCCTGCAGGTTTTGCCGAAACGATGGAACCGTAACTTGCGGTATTATCATTTTTAGTTGGATCTGCGATATTGGTAGTAAAAAATTCTACTCCGTGGTCAGATGTAATTTGAGGTTTTGGTTTTTCAGGAGTCTGAGGTTTTACCGGAGTTTTTGCCTGTGATACTGGGGTCTTCGGCTTGTATGAACTTTTTTTTACATTTTGTTGAGAAGTACATGAAAAAACAAAAGTACTTAATCCGATGATATATAATGTCTTACGCATTGGTCTATTTTTTTAATCATTTATTCCATCAAAAATACGCAAAATTTTCTTGAAAAATATTTGGTAAATAAAGAAATCTGTTCTATATTTGCACTCGCAATAACGGAACAACGATCATTAAAAAATAAGATAAACAGGAGGGTTGCCGGAGTGGTTAACGGAGCAGTTTGCTAAACTGTCGACGCGAAAGTGTCGCAAGGGTTCGAATCCCTTACCCTCCGCTTTTTCTATATATCTTTCGGGGCGTAGCGTAGTCCGGTCATCGCGCCTGGTTTGGGACCAGGAGGTCGCAGGTTCGAATCCTGCCGCCCCGACACAATAGCTTTTATTTATTATAATAACAAGCGAGAATCAAAACCCACAATGGGTGCGTAGCTCAGCTGGATAGAGCATCTGCCTTCTAAGCAGACGGTCAAAGGTTCGAATCCTTTCGCGCTCACATAAAACTCACAATTTTTATTGTGAGTTTTTTTTTGTTTTTAGATTAAAATTTTTCTTCTAAAGAAATTTCGAAATAACGTATTAAGTACAAAATTTGAGGACTATTAAGTTTTTGTCCAAAAAGATGGAGTTATTGTCTTAATTCTAAGATCAAAGAATAACTGCGCTGCATTTAGCCACAAATTGCTCAAACTTTCGATTTGTATTTTTCATAATTGGTCCGTGTCCGAAACAAATAATAGAAGGGCTAAGCTTTGCTAATTTTTGGAGAGATTTGACATTTTCCTGCTGATCCGAGGTGAATATTTTTGGAGGAAGCCTCAAACCGGTTGCCGTTGTGAGCAAGTTCATATTTGTTGCCACATCACCAATGATCAGCACACCATCTCGCTCGCGGAACAAAGAAATATGACCAGTTGAATGCCCAGGAGTTTCTATTACCCGAAAGTTACCTATCATATCATTTTCAACGATTGTAAGTTTAACTTTATGTCCCTGACCTGCCCAATACTTCTGTTGAAGCTTTGCTACCCAATGTTCTGGAGTTGGGTAGTCCTTAGTGACCATACCAGTTTCAGTTCTAAAAACTTCATCTGGATGACAAAGCAAAGGGATCGCAAATTCACCACATATCTGATCGCTACAGCCCTGGTGGTCTGCATGTGCATGCGTAAGTATATGTTGATAAACATGAATTTTCTGAAGTACTTTCTTCACCTTGGTATATGAACTGCGTATTCCAGAATCTACCAATACACCTTCGATAATATAACAGTTGATACTGTTTCGTGGCATAAGTGGGATTTGGAATACTTCGGGAGCAACTTGATGTAGCATTATTTTTTTATGCAAATCTACCTTACTAATCTGTATCACATAAGGACATTTGTCCTATAAAACTTTAGGTTTATGTATTTGGCTCTTTATTCTTGTAAGCGATCTTTGAGCAACACCAAGGTATGATGCCAAATCCTGAGTCGTTATACGCTGAATCAACATCGGTTCATGAGACAGAATATGGAGGTATTTATCCAAAGTTGATTTATTATTGTAATTCAGCAGATAGAGTTCCTTTTGAGTATACTCCCATTCCATTATTGACTTTATAATTACATTCCAAGCGGGCATCTTACTTAGGAGAAGCTGATAATCCGAATGGTTTATACTGTAAATTACACAATCTTCTATAGCTTTGATGCTCCTTTTAGATTTTTCCTGTTTTACAAATTCTGGAAATGAAGAGGCAAATTCGTTTTCAAACTTGAAGCAAGTTATATTTTCTTTTCCATCTTTATCCAAAGCATACGCTTTTACAGCGCCGCTAGCAATAAACCCAACATGAAAACAGTGTTTATCCTCCTGAATAAAAAAATCACCTTTTTTTAAACTAATCTGTTGGAAGAATTGCATAGAAAAATCGATTTCCTCAGCCGGTAAACCTTTTGAGAACAGGAAATTTTCAAATACGTCAGCCATTTTACAATTTTTTGTTCTTATATTTCTTCTTAACCGACTATTGATTACATATCAAATTCGGTATTCAAATCTAACAATTCTACGAATTAAAAGAAGTATTAAGATTCAATAAAAGTTTCAAATCTTTGAATTTTAGTTTTATTGAAAAGAATTAATCTCCCATTCTATTTCTAAGCCTCTTATTCTCTACGTACACAACTTTATTCCAGAAGAAGTAAACACATCATTTCTTATTTTAATTTCGCTGTGATTACCATTCAATTTTACTAATTCCTCTTGAAGATTTTCACCAATATTTTCAATTCTATTTTTATTGAAATTCTTATTTGAATGATGGTCTAAATTTTTGATGTTTTCTGTTTTTATTTTTGAAAGATTTTCACAGAGCTTTTGTTGAATATAAAAATTAGAAATAAATGAAATTATTATCAGCAATAGCAACAAAAGAAAAGTTTTCTTTTTCATTTAAATTTCATCTAAAATAATGGTTATTAATCAGGTAAAGGTAATAAAAAAGTACGTCGAAAAAATTAATCAAAATTTATTGCAATTTTATTTTCATAATTCAAAAAAACGTTATACATTTGCAACCACAAAAAACAAGGTAATTCTTGTTAAAAAGATGACCTCAATCGGGGCGTAGCGTAGTCCGGTCATCGCGCCTGGTTTGGGACCAGGAGGTCGCAGGTTCGAATCCTGCCGCCCCGACAATTTTAGGGTGCGTAGCTCAGCTGGATAGAGCATCTGCCTTCTAAGCAGACGGTCAAAGGTTCGAATCCTTTCGCGCTCACTTAAACTCACAACTTCTGTTGTGAGTTTTTTGTTTTTTCACTTTGAATTTCTATTTCAAAAGATGTTTAAAATGGATGATGAGTTACAAAAGTTAGGGACTATCCACAAAGTTTGTCATCCCCGTAGGGATCTAAGCATAGTATAAGAAAACAAAACTAAAGCAATTGTTAATTTTCTCTTTAACGCTATCGATCGCTAAGACTTTACATCCCGTTACACCTATTTTCGGTCGCAATGGCGTTCTACTCAGCAAATGATAGCAATATTTAGCTGGTTTAACTATAAAAATTAAAAGCCTTACACTCTGAACAAAGCCCACAAAGTTTTATGGTTATGATAAGTTTTAAGTTTCACAAAACGAAGTTTCGCCGATTCAGATTAAATCAATTTTATAATTTAGGCAAAGCCGTTCCACTTATAAAAGATAATAAAAAGCTGATCTATTTTAAGTTTTGAGACTGAGACTTTAAAATTTTATCGGTTCACTTTCAAACGCGGGAACATTTTAATTTTGTTTGTCATCGAGGTAGACATCTAAGCACAATATTAGAAAATAGAAAAGAAAGATTCTTGTTTAGATTCTTACAGGATGACAAAATTGGTGGTTCTTTCCAACTACTTAAATAAGTGACCTCAACCCTAGCCCCGATTGCAATGAAAATCCCGCAATGGAGCGGCGGAAAGAAGTGGAGCCGCGCAATGAGGAATTGTAATGGAAAGCGGGAAATAGCTCCAAAAAACTATAAAAAAACCACCGTAAATATACAGTGGTTTTCAGATTTAAAGTAAATATTATTTCAGCTTATATGAATTTCCGTCCCAAAGATAGATTTTCGAGGCTTTTTTCTTCTTTTCTCGGTCTTTATCATCTTTTTCCATTTCTTCCATTTTAAAGATGAATGCGTTCGGAATTCCGCCTTTATCGTTCGGAAAAACGAATTCTTCGGAGTGATAGTATACATCGGCATCTCCAACGTTCATCAGTTGCGGCAGAGCGATCAGTTTTTTATCCTTAAATAAAACATATTGATCATAGCTTGCAATTCCGCATGCTTCACCGGAAACCATCGCTTTTAAAGTCAATTCTACATTTTGCAGTTTATGATTACTTTCAATGTTAAATGTTCCATAGCTCAAGCTTTCCGCAGAACCAGTATCAAAAGAAACCTCATCGATCAACGTATTTCCTTCCACTACTTTTATGGCCGCGATATTTTGCGCATTGATGATTTGCGGATATTCTTTATCTTTTTTGTTGATCGTTTTCGTTAAACCAAACAGAAAATCATAGCCATTTTTATTTCGGTAGCCTACACAAAGATTTCCGCCCCAAACGTATCCTTCAGAAGTTTTATCGTCTTTTTGGTAAGAGATTTTATACCAATTGGCTCTTCTTTCACCCAATTTCAGAATCGTTTCATCTTGTTTAAGAATTAAAACCTGCTGATTGGTTTGCAGCGAATCTAAAATCTGAGCATTTACGTTGGGAAATTGTCGAATTCTCGTCCAGTCGGTGAATATTTTCTGTGTTTTATTTTCTTGAAAGTTAAAAATCCCGTTTGCATATTCTATTTCTTCTTCCTGAGCAGAAAAAATCTGAACAATGAATAAAAATAAAACCGTAAATAAAGTTTTCATATTAATATTTTGCAGTGTTTCTTTTTATTTTTCAAGTAATAAACTTACCCATTCTTCACGTTGAAGTTTTTTGGTAAGTGTTAAATTATTCTCTTTACAAACTTCCAAAATATCATCAACATCAAAGAAGCATAATCCTGAAAGCAATAATTTTCCGCCATCATTCAACACAGAAACATACGTCGGAATATCTGAAATTAAAATATTTCTATTGATATTCGCTAAAATAATATCGTAATTTTCTTTGCCTAAATTATCTGCAGTTCCTTGTTCGATGTCTAATTCTACATTATTTCTTACTGCATTTTCTTTTGAGTTTTCCACCGACCATTCGTCAATATCGATGGCTTTTGTATCTCCGGCTCCGATTTGTTTTGCATAAATTGCCAAGACCGACGTTCCGCAACCCATATCCAATACTTTTTTACCATTGAAATCAATATCCATCATTTGCTGGATCATCAAATGCGTTGTTGGGTGATGTCCCGTTCCGAAAGACATTTTTGGCTGAATGATAATTTCATGCATTCCAGGAACAGATTCATGGAATTCTGCACGAATAAGAACTTTATCATCAATATTAATGGGTTCGAAATTCTTTTCCCATTCTTCGTTCCAGTTGATATTTGGCATTTCTTCGAAAGTGTATTCGATTTTTACTTCTTCATTCTGAAAAAGTGGCAATGCTTTCAACGCTTCTTCATTAAATAATTCGGTCTGAATATATCCTAAAATACCATCAATTTCTTCTGTAAAACTGTCGAAACCTATTTCGATAAGTTCTGCCATTAATATTTCGTTCCACGGCTGAAGCGGAGAAATCTTGAAATTGAATTCTAAATAATTTTGCATGTGAATAATTTGTTGCAAAAATAAAGAAATAACCTCAGAATCTTATCTTATTGAAGATGATTGACGTAGGATCAGTCTAAAAAATGGACTGTCTTTAGATAAACTCACCACTTCCCTAGCCCAGATTGAGCGGCATGTTTGAGCTCTTTTTCCATTCGGTTTCGGCGCGGCAGCAAAGCTGCCGCG
>NZ_JBDFPQ010000019.1:0-22779 GCF_039672645.1 Chryseobacterium sp. C39-AII1 | reverse complement strand
CCCCCCCCCCCCCCCCCCCCCCCCCCCCGAAACCGAATGGAAAAAAGCGAGTAGCGAAAGCTGGAAATAGCTCCTAAAAAAATGACGGATAATCCTTCGGCAGGCTCAGGAGGACAGCATTGAAAGTTATTTTTCTAATTAATTTTTTTTCAACCACAAAAAAGCCCCGAATTAAAATTCAGGGCTGGAATATTTTTTTTAAATGCTTTTGCGATTATCTTTCATCATCGTTGTCATCTTCATCATCGAAAGCATCGTCGTTGTAATCATCGTCATCATCGTCATCGAAATTATCATCATCTTCATCCGAGAAATTGTTGCTTCCTCCGAAATCGTCTTCGAAGCTGAAATCATCATCCATCAAAGGCATTGCAGATTTCTTTTTAGATCCTCCTGCGCTTCCGTTTTTACTTGGCGCTTTCAACGGAACGTTTCCAAATCTGTAAACCGTGATCGGGTAATTAACGCCTTTTGTCTCGTCAATAACCTCCACCAATTCACAGAAAAATTCCCAAAGGTCAAGAAGTCCGTACTGGAACTGAGCCTTATCTCCCGCATTTTCAAAAGCCTCATCTATGTAAACATCCGACATAATCTCGCCATCACCATCGTCACTCATATCTTCCAACGGAACACTTTTTACTATTGTTCCATCTTCTTCCAGTAAGTTAAAAGTAGAAAGCTCGTCTCCTTGCAAGCTGAATGCACTTTTAATACCTAAATGTAAGTTCCATAGCGTCTGTTTTCCTTTAACTTCGATATCACGGAAAATATCTTCTTTCGCATCTAATATTACGCGGATTTTGTAAACCATATCAGTTTTTAAATTACTTTTTTTGCCTTTATTATTATGATAAATCTCTATTGCAAATATAAAATAAATGACATGTGACAAAAAAATATTTCAGGATTTTTTAAAATATTTTTTTTTCTTACATTTTGCAAAAATTATTTACTTTTTTCCAACATGAAACTAAACTTGGTTCCTTCAAGGTAAACACTCTCTACGGTAATGTTTTCGTTGTGAGCCTCAAGAATATGCTTTACGATCGCCAATCCTAATCCAGAACCGCCTTCTCTTCTGCTTCGGCTGGTTTCCACACGATAAAATCTTTCGAAAATTCTTGGTAAACTTTCAGATTTTATTCCCATTCCGTTGTCTATGACCTCTATTAACACTTTATTTTTCAGAACGCTTGTTTTTACCACTACTTTTGCTTCCTGACGGTTGGCATAATGAATAGCGTTCGAAATTAAATTAATAAAAACCTGCGACATTTTTTGTTTATCGGCATCTACAAATATTTGCGGCTGCAAGGTCTGTATCTGCAACGTTGCATTGTGCTTCTCTGCTTCCAAATCGAGAAGGTCGAAGATTTCTTTAATTAAAAGATTAACATCAAATCTGGAAACGGTAAGGTTTATTTCGCCCGCTTCAAGCCTGTTAATCATATCTAAATCTGTAACAATGGCAATTAACCTTTCCACAGATTTATCAATTCTCTCCAGATATTTGTCGCGAATGGTTAAATTATCTACGCCGCCATCTCTCAAAGTTTCAACATATCCCTGAATAGAAAACAGAGGTGTTTTCAGCTCATGAGAAACGTTTCCGATATATTCTTTTCGGTAGCTTTCCATTTCCTTCATCATGTCTATTTCGGTGACTTTTTGCTGATTAAGGTCGGAAAATCGTTCTCCCAATTCTTTAATGGTAATATTTTCGTGATTATCGTTTACGATTTCCTGAGGTAAAAGCTGCGAAAGACCGCGAACCTGCTTTTTACCGTAATAATTAAACAATAATTCCAGAACGACGTAATTGATCACGAAAATCACAAGAAGGCAGATAAACAAGCCTATTTTAAAGAATGGGGTAGTGTAATAGATATCTTTTAGTGAATCAAAAATAATCACTAAAAGAAACATCACCAATGTCAGAAGACAAGAGGCGATGAGGGTGAGTCTGTAAAATTTCAATTTTACAACGTTTTTTATTGGTTGATGTAAATTTAACGAAATTGAGTATTAAACAATAAGTTTATACCCAATTCCTTTTAATGTCTGAATGGTATTGATACCAAGCTTTTCTCTTAATCTTCTGATGTGAACATCTATGGTTCTTTCTCCCACGATAACATCGTTCCCCCAAACTTTTTCAAGAATTTCTTCTCTTTTGAAAACTTTTTCGGTGTTTGAAGCTAAAAGATACAATAGATCAAATTCTTTTTTGGGAAGTAAAAACTGCTGCCCCGACTTTGATACTCTGAAGTTATCTTTATCGATCACTAAATCTCCAATCTCTATTAATTTCGCATTATCAGAAACCTGAGAGGTTAATTGTAACAACGCATTAACTTTAGAAATAAGAATTTTCGGTTTAATCAATTTTACGATATAGTCATTCGCACCTGCCTGGAAACCTGCCAATTGTGAAAATTCTTCGCTTCTTGCAGAAAGGAAAACGATTAATGTTTTCTGAAGTTCCTTAATCTTGCGAAGTTCCTGGCATGTTTCGATACCGTCTTTTTCCGGCATCATGACATCTAATAAAATAAGATCAGGGACAATTTCTTTGGCTTTATCTATACCTTCGTTACCGTTTGTGGCTGTATAAATGTCGTAGCCTTCTTTTTCTAAATTGTAAGACAGAATCTCTAAAATATCCAGTTCATCGTCTATTAAGAGGATTTTCTTTTGGTTCATTTTTAATTTTTACTAGGTCAAAGTTAATAATATTTTAATCACAGTTTAACAAAAGCATTATCGTTCACATAAAGTTAACAATAATATCCCTTTCTTAATATTTAGTTAAAAAAAAATTAAAATTTACTAAACCATTTACCCCGTCAATCTTTTATTCCTTTGCACCGAAAGAATCTAGTAAGATAAAGTAAAATGAAAAAACAACTCCACAAGAGCATTATGCTACTTGCCTTGTTTTCTGCCAGCTACGCATTCGCGCAAAGCCAGGTTTTAGAAGGTAGGGTATTGGATGAGAAGGATAATACTCCTATCGAAGGGGTAAAAGTAAAGGTAAATGATCAGGAAGTAACGACTGACATTTCCGGAAACTACTCTCTCAGCCTTCCTCCCGGCACCAACTATATTATCACAGTAACTTCCAACGGATACAACAGAAAAGAGATCAGCGAGGTTGTGGTAAAAAGTGATGCTAATACTCATCTTGATATCGTTTTAGACAAGCCATCTACGAAGGAAAAACAAATCGAGGGGGTTGTTATCAGATCCAACGCAAGAAAAGAAACCATTGCTTCTACCATCGGTTTGCAGAGAAATGCAGGTGTAGTTTCGCAGGTTATCGGTGTTGAAGCCATCAAAAGAAGTCCAGATCGAAACACGGGTGAAGTTCTGAAAAGAGTTTCCGGGGTGAGTTTATTCGACGGAAAATATATTGTGGTAAGAGGTTTATCAGACCGTTACAATCAGGCTATGTTGAATGGTATTCAGCTATCAAGTACAGAGCCGGATAGAAAAACATTCTCTTTCGACCTTTTCCCTGCAAACGTAATTGAAACGCTTGTTATCAACAAAACTTTTATTCCCGAGTACAGCGGTGAATGGGGAGGTGGATTGATCCAGGTAAATACAAAAGATATTCCTAATAAAAACTTTTTCAATCTTCAGGTAGGCGTTGGTGGAAACTCTATCACAATGGGACAGGAGTTCCGCATGCAGAAAGGCGGAAAATGGGATTTCTTAGGAATTGATGACGGATACAGAAAACTTCCTACAGGTATGCCTGCAAAAAATGATTTCACACTTTTGGATGATGCTGCTAAAACAGCAATCGGGCAGAAATATGTGAAAAATTTAGGCTACAATACGATAGGATTTCCTGAAAATTTAAGCTTACAATTAGACGGAGGTTTTAATACAAAGGTTTTTGGAAAAGATTTAGGCGTAATCGCTGTTTTAAACTATTCCAACAACAAAAGAAGAACAGAATCTAAAAACAGCTTCTTCACCATCAACGGAGAACAGGCTGATACCAACTTTGATTATTTTACTGAAAAATATCAGAACGACGTTATTCTAGGAGGTTTATTAAATCTTACTTTAAAACTAAATAACAACAATAAAATTTCCCTGAAAAACATCATTACCAACAATACGGTAAACCACATGTCTTTCAGAACAGGAAAAGATTTTGAATTTGATCCTATTAACGGAACAAATATCATGGCGAGAGAAATTGGATTTAAAGAAACAACTTTCTACAATTCAACGCTAAACGGAACGCACAAAATAGACGCTCTTGGAGGTCTTACGGTTAACTGGTACGGAAGTTTCGGTATCCTGGATCAGTACATTCCATTATTGCAGCGTTTACAGTATAACGAATATCCGAACTTACCGGGAAGCCCTTATTTAGCACTAATTTCTAACGGTCTTTCTCAAAAATCAGGAAGTATTTTCTACTCTACTCTTAGCGATTATCTATACAACGCCGGTGGAGATGTTTCTAAAACTTTCGAAATGTTTGGGCAAAAACAGACCGTAAAAGGTGGATATTTATTCCAGGTAAAAGACAGAATTTATAACTCAAGACCTTTCTCTGTACGATTAGCAGGATATAACCAAGGATTGCTTTCTCAACCTTTTGAATCCATCTTTAATGCTGAAAACTTCGGAACAGATGGAACTAAATTTACGTTCGACGAAATCGGTGGAAACCAGTACAGATATATTGCTAACACTATTCTAAACGCAGGATATTTACAGTTTGATAATAACTTTACACCTTGGTTCAGAGCAGTTTGGGGATTAAGAATTGAAAACTTCGACCAGTTGGTAGGAAGCGTAAGAAGAAGCGACGACCGTTTTGTAAACACTCGTGTAACCGACTTTTTACCAGCGTTGAACATGACATTTAAGCTTACTAACAACATGAACTTACGTGTTGCCGGTTCGCAAACTGTGGTAAGACCAGAATTTAGAGAAGTTTCACCTTTAGCATATTATGATTTCGATTTAGGAGCTACTGTTATCGGTAATAAATTTATCGAAAGAACAAAAATCACAAACGCCGATTTACGTTGGGAGTGGTATCCTAGAAACGGAGAAATCCTTTCCGTTGCAGGTTTTTACAAAAACTTCAAAAACCCGATCGAATTATACTTCAACCAATCTGGGGTAGGAACAAGTAACACATTCAACTATCTGAATGTTGATAAAGCTGATGCTTACGGTTTAGAGCTTGAATTCAGAAAGAAACTTGATTTTATGAGCGCGCTTAAGAACTTCACATTGGGAGGTAACTTCGCTTTAATTAAAAATAAAGTGTCTGATAAAGAAACGAATATCGACAGACCAATGCAGGGGCAGTCTCCTTACACGATCAACCTAAGTCTTCAGTATGATACTGAAAAATCTGGATGGAGCTCTACGGTACTTTTCAACATGATCGGAAGAAGAATTCTTTATGTAGGAAACGATCAGGTTCCGCCAATCTGGGAAAACCCAAGACCACTTCTTGATTTCCAGGTGGCTAAAAAAATCTGGCAGAATAAAGGAGAAATTAAACTTAACGTTTCAGATATCCTAAACCGTCGCGCGAAGTTTTATCATGACCTGAACAACAACAAAAAATACGACAGTTCAGACGCGCTTGCTATAGACAGATTAACAGGTACAAACATCAGTTTAACGCTTGGATATAGCTTTTAATTAAAAATAAATCAAAATCTAATAAAAAAAATAAGTCTTTATAACATGAAAAAATTTGTTTTATACTCTTTAATGCTAGGTACTTTAGTAACAACAGTTACCGCATGTAGAAATATAGAAGAAGATGGACAAACTATTATAGAAAATGGTGGTTCAGGAAATGGAAATACTGAAAACTTGATTCTTTCAGGAAAAATCACTTCAAATCTTACACTTAAAGCTAATAATATTTATAAGCTGAGAGGATTGGTATATGTAACAAACGGAGCAACTTTAACCATCGAGCCAGGAACTAAAATCGTTGGTGAGGCTGATAAAAACGGCTCTTTAATCATCACGAGAGGAAGTAAGATCATGGCAGAAGGTACTGCTACCAACCCGATTATCTTTACCTCTGAAAAACCAAGCCCGAAAAGAGGTGACTGGGCAGGTTTGGTAATCTTAGGTGCTGCTCCTACTAACGCGTCTTTCAACAACCAAGCTGGTGTTGGAGAAATCGAAGGAGGTATCAACAACAGTGAAGGTTTAGGTCTTTACGGAGGTACAAATGCTGATGATAACAGCGGTATTCTTAAATATGTAAGAGTAGAATATGCAGGATATGCATTTTTACCAGACAAGGAGGTTAACGGTATTACTTTCGGAGGTGTAGGTAGAGGAACTACGGTAGATTATGTAGAAGTTGCTTACGCTAATGATGATAGCTTCGAGTGGTTCGGGGGTACAGTAAACTGTTCTCACCTTATTTCTTACAAAGGTCTTGATGATGATTTCGATACTGATAACGGTTTCTCAGGAAAAATTCAGTTCGGAATTGCAGTAAGAGATGCTCAGGTTGCTGACGTTTCTGGTTCAAACGCTTTTGAATCTGATAACGATGCGAACGGATCTGCTCTTACGCCACAAACATCTGCTACGTTCTCGAACATGACGATCATCGGGCCAATTAACTCTACAAGTTCAAGCACAAACGCGGGATCAATCAACTCATTATTCCAACATGCTTTACAGATCAGAAGAAACTCTTCAATCTCTGTATTCAACTCTGTATTCACAGGATTCCCGATTGGTTTATTCATTGATGCAACTAAAGGAACGCCAACAGACAACAACATCGTAAACTCTAACTTGGCTTTCCAAAACAATATTTTAGCAGGAAACACAACGCCTATAAAATTCGGACCATCTACAACTTCTCCAACGTCTTACACATTGGCAGATCTTACCAACTGGTACAACACAAACGGAAACACAATTCTTCAGTACACAGCTGATGTGAAGTTAACAGGTGCTTGGGCCCCTGCAGGAACTACGCCTAACTTCTCTCCTGCTTCTGGTTCTCCGTTGTTAACAGGTGGTGTATTTACACATACAAAACTATCTAGCTGGTTTACTCCAGTTACTTACAGAGGTGCTGTAAAAGACGCTAATGATACTTGGTATGCTGGTTGGACGAACTACAACTTATAATCAATAGTAATTAGTTTCTTCATATCAAATTAAGAAAATCCCTCGGAAGTCTATTTCGAGGGATTTTCATTGATAAAAACAAGAATTAAAAAAAAATATATGTTGAATAGGTTTGAAGATGGAAACAGAAAGTTTGGAGTTTAATAACTTCCCTCTCCCATTCTTCCATCTTCCAACCTTTTTTAACTTTTCCAGAAAAGATTTCCTTCATTCATCAACGCTTCAACGTTTGATATTCTGGAAACCGCTTCCGCAGAACAGCTTGCATCCACCAAAACAATATTCGCGGCATCTCCCGATTTTGGCCATTGTTGCTCTCCTTTATCATTTAACGGAAGAATATTCTGAGTGGCAAACTGCAATGTCCTCGAAAGATCAAACTCTGTGGCATAACCGTACAATTCAGCAATTAAATTAGCCTTTTGCAGCATATTTCCGGAGCCAAACGTACTCCAGTAATCCTGAACATTATCATTTCCTATCAATACATTCACGCCGTGTTTTTTCAGCGTAGGAATCGGCATCACTTTTCCTCGGAACGGAACAGAAGAAGCAATTCCTACTTTTGCTGCAGCCAATTTTTCTGAAATTTCATCTGCTTCTTTTTGATTTAAATGTGCCAAAGCAAACGCATGACTTACAAAAGTTTTCCCTTGAAGCTGAGGGTTTTCATTCGCTTTATCAATCAAATACTGAATGGTTTTCATTCCCGATTCTCCCGCTTCATGCAAATGAATATCAATTCCTTTATGATGATCCAAAGCCAACTGAACGGTAAAATCCATTACCTTTTCAATGCTTCCGTCAATACTCAAAGGATCTAAACCTCCGATAAAACCAACACTTTTCAACTGTGCCGCTTCTTTCATCAAAGGTGCAGAATCTGTATAATAAACCCCATGTTGCGGAAAAGCCACCAATTCAGCTTTGAAAGAATCTTTTTTATTGTCTAAAGCTTTTTCTAAATTTTCAAGAGATTTCAAACCCGAAGTCGGATCAATATTAAAATGCGTTCTCGCATAATTTGTTCCATAACTTTGAATAAGATCGATTAGCTCTTCTGCCCTTTTCACCGAAGTTTTCAGCAATTCCGGAATGATTTCCTGTTCATAAGCAATCATATCTTTTACAGATCTTCTTTTGGGCGAAAGCGCCTGCCACGGAAGTCCGTACAACGTTTTATCCAAATGAATGTGCATATCTTTAAACGCAGGAAGCATCAGTTTTCCTTCCGCATCAAAAGCTTTTGCTTTCGCATCATTTGGCTGTATAGATTTTATTTTTCCGTTTTCTATTTCGATACAGAATAAATCTGTTTTTGTATGAATAACATCTTGATTATCGTATTCAAAACCCGTTTCAAGACGAACATTTTTCAGCAAAAAATTACCTTTTGCCACAAGTTGATAGGGTGATTGCATTTTGTTAATTTAATGATACAAAGTTACATTCACCAAACTTCAGAAAGGTGTACCAATTATGTCTTGTTTTGTATAAATTATTCTTTGAATTGCGAAGGCGTCATTCCTGTTTGCGCCTTGAAGAATTTTGAAAAACTCGCATGATCATAAAATCCGAGGTCGTAAACAATATCTTTCACCGTCATTTCAGAAACTTTCAATAAACGTTTTGCTTCCAGTAAAATTCTATCCTGAATTAATGATGAAGCCGATGAATTAAGGTTTTTCTTACAAACTATATTTAAATAATTCGCAGAAATGCTCAATTTATCCGCATAAAAAGAAACCGAACGTTCCGTTTTGAAATGTTCATCAATCAAGTTTAAAAATTTAGAAATAATAGGGTTCGAATTATACACTTCAAAATCTTTGAAAGCACCTTCCACCGATTTGCTGATGAGTAAACCAATCAATTCGCTTCTTTTTTTTATGACTTCCCAAAAAGTTTTTTCTTCGTGCAATTCTTTTTTGATGGCTTGAAATTCATGCAAAAGAAGTTGATAAATTTCCTCAGAAATCGTAAAAGCGGGATGCTGAAAATAATAAGAAGACGAAAATCTCAACGCTGGAAGAAAGTTTTCATACCATTCACGGCTGATCATTAATTGATAGGCAACCGTTTCTTTTTCAATCGTCCATTGATGAACCTGATCAGGAAAAACCAAATGAATTTGATGGTCACCCACCTGATATTCAACAAAATCGATGATATGATTTCCCTTTCCTTTTTCGAAAAGATTGATGATAAAAAAATCGTGTTTATGAGGCTCATCGATGGATCTCGCTCCGCTCAACTCATTGAATAACAAATCACAACCTTGCGATTGTTTTTCTGCAAACTCATGAATTCCTAAAATGGGAAAATAATCTGATGGCTGGCTCATTCCACAATAATTTACACCAAAATACGTAAATTTTATGAAAATGAATACTAATTAATAAACTACATTTCCTTGGTGAATTAATGATTCCACATTTGAAATTCGGGAAACCGCTTCTGCAGAACAGCTTGCATTTAAGAAAGCCAAATCGGCACTGTCTCCTACTTTCGGCCATTGCTGATTTCCTTTATCATCAAGCGGTAAAACGTTTGCTGTAGCCAGTTTTAAGCTTCTTGACAATAAAAACTCTGTGGATTGTCCGTACAACTGCGCCATAAGATTCGCTTTTTGCAGTACACTTCCAGTTCCGAAAGTATTCCAGTGATCAACGATACTGTCGTTTCCGGTAAGAACTTTCACATTATGTTTGTACAAAGTAGGAATCGGCATAATCAGGCTTCCAAAAGGGATTGTAGAAACAATTCCGACCTCTGCATTACCTAATTTCTCAGCCATTTCTTCTTGTTTAGTCTTGTCTAATTTTCCTAAAACAAAACAATGGCTTAAATATGTTTTTCCTTTTAGAGAAGGATTTTCATTCACTTTTTGAATTAAATATTCCACCGTTTTCAACCCGGAATCTCCAGATTCGTGCAAGTGAATATCAATTCCTTTGTTGTTATCTAAAGCCAACTGAACGGTAAAATCAATCGTTTTTTCAATCGCTCCGTCAATCGTAAACGGATCTACTCCACCGATGAAATCGATATTCATTTTCGCCGCTTCTTTCAAATACGGAACCGAATCTGTATAAAAAACGCCGTGCTGCGGAAAAGCAACCAATTCTGCCCCGAAAGTTTTCTTCTTATTTTCTAATGCTTTCTGCAAATTTTTCAGAGACTGTAACTTTGAAGTCGGCTCGATGTTCACATGACTTCTGGCAAAAGATGTCCCTTTTGATTGTAATAATTCAATCATTTTTTCTGCCTTAAACGTTGAGTTTTTCAACAATTCAGGCATCATTTTCTGCTCCAAAGCAATCATTCCTTTTACACCGCCAGTTCTTTTTCTTACCGCCTGCCATTTGTCTCCATAAAAGGTTTTATCCAAATGAATATGCATGTCTTTAAAAGCTGGAAGCATTAAAAATCCTTTCGCATCAATCGCTTTTGCATTCGGCTGATTGGGAGAAATTTTGGTGATTTTTCCGTTTTCAATTTCAATATAAAACAAATCGGTTTTCGTGGCAATTACCTCACCTTCTTCATATTCAAACCCAGTTTCCAAACGAACATTTTTTAAAGCTAATTTATCTTTCGCTAAAAAATTGGTATCGCTAAAAATCGAAGTTGCCCCCATCATACTTGAACTCAAC
The DNA here is from genome assembly GCF_039672645.1 of Chryseobacterium sp. C39-AII1. Classification (NCBI taxonomy): domain Bacteria; kingdom Pseudomonadati; phylum Bacteroidota; class Flavobacteriia; order Flavobacteriales; family Weeksellaceae; genus Chryseobacterium; species Chryseobacterium sp. C39-AII1. The sequence goes on along the minus strand of NZ_JBDFPQ010000019.1, from coordinate 11,962 downwards.
GTAAGACCAGCCATCGCCAATGCCGAACTTTTAAGAAAATCTTTTCGTGATATATTGTTTGAAGTCTTCATTTCCAAAATCTTTAGAACAAATGTAGGAAGATTAAGGCTGAAGCGAGGTGTATGGATTATTGTATTGCTTGTATATTTTATCTAAACACTAATTTTATGAATATTTTTCACTAGTGATGCTATTTTACAGGGGCTTCGACAAGCTCAGCCTGACAATGCTAATACTATTTATAAATTTTTATTTACTTGCTATTATTCATTTTAAATATTCGTGAAGTTTATCCACTGTCAGGCTGAGCGAAGTCGAAGCCTTATTCTTATTTTTGTTTAAATTTCTATGAAATAAGAAAATCAACAATGTTTTTTCCTGCCACGAATTCATGAATTTTCTCATATTATCAGTGGATATTCGTGAAAAAAATTTGTGCAACTTGTGTTTAAAAATAAAAAGGATAAAGCAAAAACCTCATCCTTTTAAATATATTTTTAAGCATTTTAAGAAAAATCGAATTTTCTTACAGCTTCTAAAGTCATATCAATTTCTTTATCTTTAATGGCATCACTGATGAAATATGTTTCGTATCCGCTTGGTGGAAGATAAATTCCGTTGGTAAGCATCTGATGGAAGAAATTATTGAATAGTGAATGATTTGCTTCCTGAGCTTCATCAAAATTAGATACTCTGTTGATATGGAAGAACACAGACATCATCGATCCTTTTCTATTGATTTTATGAGCAATTCCTTTTTCATTTAAAATTTTTCCGATTTCAAAATCCAACGTTTCTGTTGTTTTTGCCAATCTGTTGAAGAATTCAGGATCGTTTTTAATGAGTTGTAAAGTTTTTAATCCAGCTCTCATTGCCAAAGGATTTCCGCTTAATGTTCCCGCTTGGTAAACACCGCCTTTTGGAGCCAAATGATCCATAATTTCGTTTCTTCCGGCAAAGGCACCCACTGGAAGTCCGCCCCCGATTACTTTTCCGTAAGTCACTAAATCTGCTTTTACATTGTAAAGCTCCTGAGCACCACCAAAAGCCAGTCTGAAACCTGTCATTACCTCATCAAAAATCAATAAAGTCCCGTTTTCATCACAGATTTTTCTTAATTTCTGAAGGAATTCATTTTCCGGAAGAACACAACCCATATTTCCTGCAACAGGCTCGATAATTACCGCTGCAATTTCACCCTGATTATGTCTGAACAAATCTTCAACCTGCTCAAAATCATTGTATCTTGCCAACAAAGTATCTTTTGCCGTTCCAGCGGTTACGCCTGGAGAATTTGGATTTCCGAAAGTTGCAGCACCACTTCCCGCTTTAATCAAAAATGAATCTGAGTGACCGTGATAACAACCTTCAAACTTGATAAATTTATCTCTTCCTGTAAAACCTCTCGCCAATCTGATCGCGCTCATGCAAGCTTCCGTTCCTGAAGAAACCATTCGAATTTGGTCGATATTCGGAACATTTTCTGCAATGAATTTCGCGATTTCAGTTTCCAATTCTGTTGGAGCTCCGAAAGAAAAACCCTTCTCTGCCTGAATTTTTAATTCTTCCAACACTTCTGGATGTGTGTGACCTAAAATTGCAGGTCCCCAAGAATTAATATAATCAATATACGTGTTATCATCGGCATCGGTAAGGTAAGCACCTTTTGCAGATTTCATAAAAACCGGCACTCCTCCCACAGATTTGAATGCACGAACCGGAGAATTTACACCTCCCGGAATGTATTTGTAAGCTTCATCGAATAAAGCTGAACTTCTTTGATACTTCATATGTAGTTGTTGGTTAACAATTGATAGTTGTCGGTCAAAATCAACCAACATCTATCAACCATCAACAAAAATTAATTTCTAGGTTTCTTGTCAATCAAATAAATCAACTGTCCGGCAGAAGGTTTTTGTCCTTCATCCATCCTGTTTTTCGCGTATAATTTGTGTAGTTTGATCCCGAATTTTTGCGCAATATCGTGCATATCTTCACCATATTCTGCTTTGTAAGTCGGTGTATTTCCTTCAGAATTTTTAGATTCAAGAAAAACAATATCATTTTTCTTTAAAAAACTGTTTTCCAACTCATTCCATTTCATCAATCGGCTTTCGCTGATGTTAAATTTTTTAGCAATAAACTGAACGTTAGTATCTTCAGGTACGACAATATATTTTAACCCGTCATTTGGATGACTTTTAATTAAAATTGAATTAAGAATTTCCGCCTTTGTCTTAATTCTTTCCACTCTTTTCTGTTGCTGAGCGTAAGAAGTTTGTTTGTAAGGAACTTCAACAGTAACCGGATCTTTTGCTTTTTTCGTATATTTTTCAGGTTCCAGCTGAGCCATAAACCCAGTATCATCTTTCAAATTCGGATACATTTTCAAGACTGCATAGAGAACTTCTTTAGAATTGGTATTATCAAATTCGTATAATTTATAACGTTCGATTTTACCGATCAAAATAGAAGCATAACGAGGATTGGTAGCATAACCCGCTTTTTTTAGACCATGTGCCCAAGCTCGGTAATCTTTCATATCAAGATTAAAAAGCCCTGTATAATATTTTCTTGTCGCCAAAAATATGGAATGGTCTTCGTACGATTGTCTGGGATCTTCATATACACGGAAACACTCATTGGGAGCGTCATCGGTGTGTTTCATGGTTTTTCCCGTCCAATCTTCTTTACACTTAATACCAAAATGATTTTTGCCTTCCTGAGCCAATCGGCTTTGTCCGCCGCCCGTTTCCAAAAGCCCTTGCGCAAGAGTGATAGAAGCCGGAATTTTATACTTTTCCATTTCTTCTACCGCATATTTTGCAAATTTTTGGATGTATTGGTCTTCAGTTGCCCAAGATTGAGCTGAGAATTTTGATAAAACTAAAAGGCTTACGAATATGAAAAGTCTTTTCATCTTATAATTTTTATTGTTTTAAAATGAAAGATGGAACACTTAGTGTTTCACGTTTTCAATTTTTACTTATATAATTAAATTTCTATTTTGTTTCTCTAAAAGCAAATTGGCACCTTCGATACCTTGTAAACCTCCGGTATGAAAGCATAAAATTTTGCTGTTCTCAGGAAAATAACCATCATCTATCAGTTCGAAAATCTTCTGCATCATCTTTCCCGTATAAATCGGTTCAAACGGAATTCCGTAATTTTCTTTAAAATCATTGATAAAACGGATATTCTCATCTTTTATTTTGCCGTAACCTCCAAACGTTGAATCTATTAGATTAAAGTTTTTCTTCGAAGTTAACTCCAATATTTTATTTTCAAGAGAATCGTCATCAACAGCCTTAAATCCTATAACTTTCTGATTTTCTTCACAAAATTTTGAAATTCCGGCAATTGTTCCTCCGGTTCCAACGGCGGTGCAAAGATAATCAAAATCTTTTGTTTCGTCATTCAACATCATTTTCACGCCCTCTATGGCATCTTCATTGGTTCCTCCTTCCGGAACGATCAAGGCATCGGGAAATTCTTTCTGTAAAAATTCAGTTAGTTTTTCTTTATGGCGATATTCTTCACGGGTTACGAATTGCAAATTCATTCCGTTTCTTTTAGAAAAAAGTAAAGTCGGATTATCTCGCCATTTATTTTTTAACTCTTCCCCACGAATAATTCCCAAAGTCGGAATTTTAGCTAAATTTCCCAGAGCTGAAACGGCTGAAATATGATTTGAAAATGCCCCTCCAAATGTTATGATATAAGGTTTTTCAGGATTTTTAGCTAAATAATTATTAATGTTAAAAAACAGCTTCCAATATTTATTTCCTGAAATTTGAGGATGAATTACATCTTCTCTCTTGATGAAAAGTTTTACATTTTTATTGATGGAAATTTCCTGAATCGGGATTTTTTCTGCTGGAAGTGGTAATAGCATATTGCTTAAATCATATTTAAACAAAATTACTATTTTTTGTTCGTTTTGTCTTGAAACAAAAGAACCAAAAATTCAAGACTTGGAAACTTCTACTAAAAATTGATTCTGTTCTCTAAAAATTCTAAAACTTGCGCGAATTCAAAAATTATATTTTCATTCGATATTTGTCTCGCGCTTCAAACAGTAGAATTTTTTTAACGTTCACAGAATAAATTTTCTTAACGTTCCATTTTCCTATGTCAGTTTACCACTGTTGAAATATTAGAAATCAAATTCATTTACAAATACTTTCTAAAACTCCAGAACTTTCGCTTTTTAAGATAATTCAAATTAGATTCATTATCATAAGCTTCTCTTTCAAAAGAAATTCTTCGATACGCCAAATCGCTATCCTTTAATTTAAAAACCCAATAATAATACTCAATCACATAAAAAATGTAAAAGAAAATGATGAGCATTTCCCACTGTTGTCTTAAATGGATTTTTTCATGATTAATCAAAACATTATTTTCCTTATCTTCGGGTTTCCTAATGAAAATAAAGGGAAAAAGAGCAATGCCGTTGATTTTTAGTTTTTTTAAAGGTTTTTGGCATACAATTATCATAATAACAAATATAAAGTTTTTTGACTTAGAGATTTAACCTATGGCACTTTTTGACATCAAAGAAGGAGAAGACTTTTACTACAACGAGCAGGGGTACAAGGTTTTTACAGAAAAATTTCATCTGAAAAGAGGGCATTGCTGTAAAAGTGGCTGTAGGCATTGTCCTTACGGATACGATAAAAAGACCGATACATTCATTAAAAACGATAAAAAAATTAAATAAAATGAAAAAATATATTTTTATTTTGTTAGCCGCGGCTACTTTGGGATTAACATCTTGTAGTCCGTTCAACGTACGTTCTGATTATGCTGATACGGCAAATTTCACTTCATATAAAACTTATAAACTAAGGATTGATGATTTGAAACTGAATGATATTGATAAAGACAGAGTTTTGAATGAATTGTCGAGACAGCTTCAAAGCAAAGGTCTTCAGTCGGGAGAAAATCCGGATTTGATTGTAAACGTAAAAGCCAATCATAAAAAAGTAACCGATATCAACAGCAGTTCACCTTACGGAATGTGGGGCTGGGGCGGACCTTTCGGCTGGGGGGTTGGAATGAACAGAACCTGGACGAGCAATTATAATGAAGGTGCTTTAATTGTAGATTTAATAGATGCTAAAACTAACAAACTGGTTTGGCAGGGAATCGGTAGCGGGGTTTCTGTAGATTCTCCGAAAGCAAAACAAAGACAGATTCCTGAGATCATGGGAGAAATTATGAAAAATTATCCTCCTCAGAGAAAATAAGATTTAAATCAATCAAATATATTTAAAAAAGTCAATGCAAATTTTTGTGTTGACTTTTTTGTATGTAAAAATAAAAGCTGCCTCACATACGTTCGGCAGCCTTCTCTCAGTTAAAATATAAAAAACCCCTTTTTTATTGTTTTATGGTTTTAAAAGATGAATTTGTTCCGTTTTTATAATGTAACGTCACAAAATAAATTCCTTTTTCTAAATGGCTAACGTCTAAAGTTGCAACTGGCTTTTCAATCGTTTGCACAATTCTTCCAACAACATCTGTGATCGTAATTGTTTTTACGTCTTTAATTTTCGAAATATGAATACTTTCATTAAACGGATTTGGATAAATTTTCACATCATTAGAACCTTTTGATTCATTCGTTCCTAAATTTGGAATCGCTTCCCAAGACGCATCATCCCAATAATATCCGGCGAAAGTAGAACCATCATTACGAATCGCCAGTCTTGCATTCGCAGGCACCGTTGTCGGAACTGCAATTGTTCTTTCCGCAGTAGCATCATAAGAGCTGTTAGTAATCGGAACCTGTTTCAAAATAACAAAAGTAGAAGCATCCGTAGCATCAGTAATATATCCAAAATCAAGAAAACCACCACCGGAATTAGCTTTTGCTTTAAATTTAAACTGATGAGTTCCCGTATTGATATTAGATATTTTCGGCATGATAACAATCGTAATCTTACCCGCGCCATAACCGTTTTGATAAATTTGCCCAGTACCTGAAGCTGGTGCTGTGCTTGAAATAATCTGGCTTGCTCCATTCAAAGCAATGCGATCCCAACATGTTGGAACAATACTTTCCGGCGCGTTGTAAGTATCAAAATTTTCGGAAAAACTATCAACTACACTGCATTGTGCATTTGTAAAAGATGTTCCGGCTAAAATTCCTAAAAAAGGAAAACAAATTTTAAAAGATAAATTTTTAATCATTCTAAATAAAAATAATAAAGCAAAAATAATTCTTTTTTTCATTAGTTTTATTTCAAAATTTCATGATTTATATCAATTAAATGAAAATTAATTTTCGGTTTAAAAGAAATTAATACATTAAAAAGTAAATATGATTTAAAATCTTATCAAAATAGAAGAAATAGTAATTGTTATCTTCAATTAAAATTCAAATTAACAATTCACCGCATTAAGATTTAACAAAATCGTAATTTTTTATTCATAAAATTATAGTAATCTTACCTGAAATTTAATTAATATGAAAAAAATTATCTTATTTGCAACTTTTGCAGGATTAATGCACGCTCAGGCACCAGCGGGTTATTACAGTTCGGCAAACGGGCTTTCAGGAGCTTCTTTGAAAACGGCTTTAAGCTCGATCATCACCAACGGACACCAAGACAAAGGCTATGGCGGACTTTGGACGGGCTACAAAACGACAGACATTGATAAGACCTACGAAAATGACGGGTCTATCATGGATATTTATTCTGAAAAGCCAAACGGCGCAGACCCTTATAAATACACGCCTGGAACCAACCAGTGTGGGACTTATTCGGTGGAAGGAAACTGCTACAATCGTGAGCATATTGTTCCGCAAAGTTTGTTTAATGAATCTTCGCCAATGGTTTCAGATATTCATTTTATCCGAGCAACAGACGGAAAAGTGAACGGAATGCGCTCTAATTATCCTTTCGGAAAGGTGGGAACAGCAACATTTACTTCTAAAAATGGTTCAAAACTTGGAAATTCAACCTCATCAGGATATTCAGGAACTGTTTTTGAGCCCATTGATGAGTTTAAAGGAGATGTGGCCAGAATGATCTTTTATTTTGTAACCCGTTACCAGAGCAGACTTTCGTCATTTTCTTCAGGAAATATGTTGGGAAGTTCTACATTTCCAGGATTGCAAACTTGGGAGTTAAATGTTTTACTGGCTTGGCATAATCAGGATCCTGTTTCTCAGGCTGAAATTCTGAGAAATAATGCGTCTTACACGTATCAGGGAAACAGAAATCCTTTCATCGATAATCCGAATTATGTGAATTTAATTTGGGGCGGTGGCTCTAGTTCAGGCGGTGGCGGAACAACGACTCCTGAAACTCCTTCAGGAACCACCTGTGTAAATGAAACATTTGAAACCATCCCTACAGCAAGTACAGCATCTTATTTAACAAGAACATGGACGAACAGCGGAATTTCATGGACTGCAACTGATGCAAGAACAGACCAAACCATCTCCAGCAAAGCAATTACTGTAAGAAACGGTGCTTTAACATCAAGCAGCTCGGCACACGGAATTGGCTCGTTAACCGTTACAACCCAATTGAAATTCTCAGGAAGTAATGGAAATTTCACAGTAAAAGTGAATGGAAATACTGTGGGAACAATTCCTTATAGCACAACTTCTACAACAACCACGATTAACAATATCAATATTTCCGGAAATGTGACGGTAAGCTTGGTCAATAATTCATCAAGTAACCGAGTTGCGATCGATAATCTAAACTGGACTTGTTATTCTTCGACAGGAAAGCAAAATAAAAATCTTTCTAGAGAAATCAATAATAAAGTTAAAAATTTACAGATTTATCCAAATCCAATTTCTAATCAGGAGATTTTTGTGAAAGGAGAAACTTCAAATATCCAAAAAGCCGAAATTTATAACCTTCAGGGTAAAGTGATGCAAACCATGGATCAACCTTTTAAGAACTCAAGAAATTCAATTAAAATTAAAAATCTTCCGCAGGGAATTTATTTATTGAAATTGGATGAATCTACGCTAAAGTTCATTATAAAGCAATAATTTGAAGCCACAATAACCGAAGTTGAAAGTTTTTCAGCAGACGTTATTTTTATTTCAAATATGATAAAAATCCTTCTTTCGTTTGAGAGAAGGATTTTCATTTATATAATAAAATCTATAATTAAGGTACTAAAACTGCTCTTCCTTTTATTTTTCCCTGGCGCATTCTTTCATAGACTTCATTGGCATCATCAAGGCTATGTTTTTCAATTTCGATATGAATTTTCTTCTGTCTTGCCAAACCTACAACTTCCATCAATTCTGTTCTGGAGCCCCAATAAGGATTCGTCATGCTCACACCAAAAGGCAATCCGTTCATGTTGTACTGATAATGTCCTCCGCCAAGCCCGACAATCGTTAGATCGCCATCCAAACTTACAATTTTAGTCCCGAGATCAATTGTAGAAGTCGCTCCCACAAAATCAAGAACGACTTTTGCTTTTTTAATCCCGGTAATGTTCTGGATTTGTTCGGTAGCATCGGCATCTTTAGAATTAATTGTAAACGCTGCGCCGAGTTCTTTAGCGAAAGCTAATTTATCTTCAGTAACATCGCAGGCAATAATCGTAGCACCACTGATTTCTCTCAAAATCTGTAACGCAACGTGACCTAAACCTCCAACACCAATAACGACCACAAATTCATCGGCCATTAAGTTATGTAAAGAACGTTTTATCGCTGAATATGGAGTTAAGGCAGCATCGGTTAAAGGCGCTGCAATCACCGGATCGAGATCATAAATAGGAACCAATAGTCGCGACGAAGGAACCAACATATAATCTGCCATGCCCCCGTTTAAGCCTAAACCTCCACCATAAGCCATTTCCGACTGATGATCACAATAATTTTCCTTTGATTGCTGACAAGGCTTGCAATGCCCGCATCCCCACGGCCCATACACCAAAACAGCATCTCCTTTTTTGTAACCTGTAACGCTCTCTCCCACTTCTTCTATCCAACCCGCATTTTCGTGTCCGAGTGTAAAAACAGTTCCTCCCACGGTACCTTCATCAATGATGTGCAAATCTGAGTGGCAAACTCCTGCTCCACCAATCTTCAACAAAACTTCTTCACCTTTTGGCGTTGGTTTTTCCATATCATTTACAACGCGGACATCTTTGTGCCCGAAAAAACGTACTGCTTTCATAAAATATTTTTTTGAAAATTTACCCTTCAATTTACTCCTTAAATCCCAACCTACGACATTTAATTGTGTTAAATCTATCTTAAAAGATTCACTTTGAAGCAATAAAAAAGACCGCATTACTGCAGTCTCTCGTTTTTATGATGTTTAAATCTATTGTCCCATCAATTCTCTTATTTTTTCCTGCATCAATTGAGGGTCTTTCATTGCATCCCAACCAATCGTAGAAATCATTACTATTACATAAACCGCATATAAAACACTTAATGCAATTCCGATGATTGCCATGATTTTTCCAGCATTCAACTGTCCGTAGTTTGAATACATTGTTGGATTTTTCTTGTAAAGCTCGCCATCTTTTTTAGCCAAGACAAGGGCAATAATACCGGCAACCAATCCTGGAAGTCCGTAGCAACAACATCCTAAAATAGATACAATTCCTAGGATTAAAACGGCTGTCGCGTTTGGTAATTTGTTTTCATTCATAGTTATAATTTTAATAATGTTTATTTGTGTAAAAAGAAATGCTTATAAAAGTAGGAAGTTACCATAATTACAGCATTTAGAATGGCTAAACCAACTAATAAATTTCCGTAATTTCTTTTCTTATCGATAAAATTTAATCCGACTGTTGCGAAAAACAGCAGCAAAGTATACACTGCAGGAAACATATGAAAAGCCTCTGCAAATCTTCCTTCAAAGACCATTACGATGGCTCTTTGAGTTCCACAGCCGAAACACTCAATTCCTAAGTATTTTTTGCTGGGGCATGAAAGCATGTAATCTTCAATATTCATATCTCAGTGTAGGAGATTCAAATATATAAAAATTATGTAGAAATCTTCGCTCTCAGATATTGATGAGGAAAAAAGGTTTCTTCATTCATTTCAAATGAGCCCTGAACCGCCAGATACGGATTTCTCAGAATTTCTCTTGCCACAAAAATAAGATCGGCATCTCCACTCTGAAGAATTTCCTCTGCCTGATTTGCTGTTTTTATCAAACCTACAGCGCCTGTTTTCACCTCAGCTTCATTTCTAACCTGCGAAGATAATGGAACCTGATAGCCATCAAAAACAGAAATTTTAGCTCCGTGAATATTTCCACCACTAGAAACATCCACCAAATCAACCCCATGATTTTTCAGAATCTTAGCTAATGCCGTGCTGCTTTCGATATCCCAGCCGTTTTCAGCATATTCGGTTCCTGAAATTCTTACAAATAAAGCTATATTTTCGTTTAATTCTTCGTTCACTGCATCCACAATTTCCAGTAAAAAACGGATTCTGTTTTCAAAACTTCCGCCATATTCATCTGTTCTTATATTTGAAAGCGGCGATAAAAACTGATGAACCAAATATCCGTGTGCAGCGTGAATTTCAATGACATCAAAGCCCGCATTTACTGCTCTTCTGGCTGCTTGTTTAAAGTTTTGAACCTGCTCTTTGATTTCTTCAACTGTTAAAACATGCGGAATTCTTTCTGTCGGATGATAAGGAATCGGGCTTGGAGCCACAGTTTCCCATCCTTCCTCTAATGGAATTTGAATATTGTTCCATGTTGAACCTTTTCGCCCTGCATGAGCCAACTGTATTCCTATTTTACTTTCTGAGTTTTTATGAACAAATTCTACGATCTTTTGTAATTTTTCGGCTTGCTCATTGTTCCAGATTCCCATACAATGGTTGGTAATTCTTCCGCGCGGTTCTACGCCTGTTGCTTCTACCATCAATAAACCAGTCCCACCCTGAGCTCTGCTTCCGTAATGAACAAAATGAAAATCATTGGCTAAACCATTTTCACAAGAATACATACACATTGGAGACATGACCCAACGGTTTTTAAGCGTTACATTTCTGAACGTAATTGGAGTATATAACATTTTAAATTGAATATTTAGTTAAAATTATAGAAGATAAATACTGCTTGCCCACGTTGGTAAAAAGAACTAATTTTATCCCCCTTTTTTTAATTCTACCTATAAATATATGAAAAAAGAAACTCTGATAAGTTACGAGTATTTTAAAAATAGCGAAGAGCTAAACGATATAGAGAAAAAATTGTTTGAAAAAGCTAAAGAAGCAAGAGAAAACGCCTATGCTCCCTACTCTCAGTTTTTAGTAGGATGTTCCGTTTTGCTGGAAAACGGTGAAATCTATTCCGGAAACAATCAGGAGAATGCCGCTTACCCTTCAGGGCTTTGTGCGGAAAGAACAGCACTTTTCTGGATTGCTGCCAATTTTCCGAATGTAAAAATTAAAAAGATCTTCGTTGTAGGAGGTCCTAAAGAATTTCATGAGAAAAATCCGCCAATTCCCCCATGTGGAGCTTGCAGGCAAAGCTTAATGGAATATGAAACGAAGCAGAATGAAAATATAGATCTTTATTTTTCAAGCATGAATGAAGAGGTGGTGAAAGTGCACGCGATTAAAGATTTGCTTCCTTTTTATTTTGATTCTACTTTTTTGTAAAAGGGATTTTTTAGGTCATTGCGAGGAGTAAAACGACGAAGCAATCTCAAAAAAAATTATGATACCAAATACTTTAATTAGATTGCTTCGTAACTTCGTTTCTCGCAATGACGATTAAACGGTATTCCTATTTCTGTAGAAAGACAAGCATTGTATTTATGTAAACCATTCAATGAAATGGCTACTACCCTAGCCCAGATGTTCTATGTTAAAAAGCAAATTATTCAGGTTAAAATTTTAAAATCTTTTTGATAATTTGGTTGATAATTCGTTTTGTTCTTTACAACCCCAAAACAGATTCTCAAAAGCTTATTACAAACGGCT
>NZ_JBDFPQ010000018.1:0-66741 GCF_039672645.1 Chryseobacterium sp. C39-AII1 | reverse complement strand
TAATAAGCTTTTGAGAATCTGTTTTGGGGTTGTAAAGAACAAAACGAATTATCAACCAAATTATCAAAAAGATTTTAAAATTTTAACCTAAATAATTTGCTTTTTAACATAGAACATCGCGGCTAGGAATTTAGTCATCAATTAAAACAGAGAAAATAAATTCCATATTTCTCAAGAAAAATATACTTTAAACAAACTAAAAAGGATAATAAAATAGAGTAATCATTTGTGAAAAATTCGTGGCAAATAAAAGAAAAATAGACACTTTTAAATTTTATCACAGATAAAATCCTTGCGCCTTAAAAATATGCCGCAAATAAAAAAATCCTTGTGCCTTTGTTATCGACCAACAAAAATCTATAAACTAAAAACCATCAACTAAATCCATTTTGCTTAAGCGTTTAAGTGTTAATTTCGAATAACTTAGATTTAAACTTAACATAATCCTGAAAATTATTCATTATATTTAATATTATATTACCAAAAAAATATTAAACTATGGATCTATTCTTTTTAGTGCCAATTTTTGGTGTCATTGCCCTGCTTTATACATTTCTTCAAAGCAATTGGGTAAATAAGCAGAATGCCGGAAATGAAAAAATGAAACTGATCAGCGGGCATATCGCTGACGGAGCGATGGCTTTTCTAAAAGCCGAGTACAAAGTCCTCATGTATTTCGTAATTATTGTAGCCATACTTTTGGCAGTGATGGGAATGAGCAATGATAATTCTCATTGGAGCATCGGAATTGCTTTTATAGTCGGAGCCATACTTTCCGCTCTCGCAGGTTTCATCGGAATGAAAATCGCAACAAAAGCAAATGTAAGAACCGCCGAAGCAGCAAAAACTTCACTTTCCCAAGCGCTTAAAGTTTCTTTTACAGGAGGTTCTGTGATGGGAATGGGCGTTGCTGGATTAGCCGTTTTAGGTTTAGGAGCTTTATTTTTAATCATCAAACAAATCTTTGCGCCAGATGCCACAGTAGATTCTCATGAAATGGAAAGAACAATCGAAATCTTAACCGGATTTTCTTTAGGAGCAGAATCAATCGCGCTTTTCGCAAGAGTAGGTGGTGGAATTTATACCAAAGCAGCCGATGTCGGAGCCGACCTGGTTGGAAAAGTAGAAGCCGGAATTCCGGAAGATGATCCTCGAAATCCAGCGACAATTGCGGATAATGTAGGTGATAATGTGGGAGATGTTGCAGGAATGGGCGCAGATTTATTCGGTTCTTATGTGGCAACAGTTTTAGCAACAATGGTTTTGGGAAGAGAAACGATTTCCGAAGATTCTTTTGGAGGTTTTGCACCGATTCTTTTACCAATGATGATTGCCGGCACCGGAATTATCTTTTCCATTATAGGAACTTTATTTGTCAGAATCAATGATAACGATGGTTCATCGACTTCAAGTGTTCAAAATGCTTTAAATCTGGGAAATTGGGGAAGTATTGTTATCACGGCAATTGCTTCTTATTTTCTCGTCAATTATATTTTGCCTGAATCAATGGTTTTGAGAGGTCATGAATTTACTAAAATGGGCGTTTTCGGAGCGATTATGGTAGGTTTAGTGGTCGGGACTTTAATGAGCATCATTACAGAATATTATACAGCCATGGGGAAAAGACCTGTTTCGAGTATTGTAAGGCAGTCTTCCACAGGTCACGCGACCAATATTATAGGCGGACTTTCCGTGGGAATGGAATCAACTTTACTTCCAATCATCGTTTTAGCAGGAGGAATTTACGGTTCCTACCTATGTGCAGGATTGTATGGAGTTGCCATTGCCGCAGCAGGAATGATGGCAACCACAGCAATGCAATTAGCAATCGATGCTTTCGGCCCGATAGCAGATAATGCAGGCGGAATTGCTGAAATGAGTGAATTACCAAAAGAAGTTCGTGAAAAAACAGATATTTTAGATGCAGTAGGAAATACAACTGCAGCTACCGGAAAAGGCTTTGCGATTGCTTCTGCAGCATTAACAGCTTTAGCATTATTCGCAGCCTTTGTAGGCATTGCAGGAATCGACGGGATTGATATTTACAGAGCCGATGTTTTAGCCGGATTATTTGTTGGCGGAATGATTCCTTTTATTTTTTCATCATTGGCGATTACGGCAGTCGGACAGGCTGCCATGGCAATGGTAGAGGAAGTTCGCAGGCAGTTTCGTGAAATTCCGGGAATTTTAGAAGGAAAGGCTCAGCCTGAATATGAAAAATGTGTCGCTATTTCAACCGATGCTTCGATCAAAAAAATGATGCTTCCGGGAGCTATTGCTATTATTTCTCCTTTGTTGATCGGGTTTATTTTCGGACCGGAAGTTTTGGGCGGATTTCTAGCAGGAGCAACCGTTTGCGGTGTTTTGATGGGAATGTTCCAGAATAATGCAGGCGGTGCCTGGGATAATGCTAAAAAATCATTTGAAAAAGGTGTCGATATCAACGGGCAGACTTATTATAAAGGTTCAGAACCACATAAAGCTTCTGTCACAGGTGATACGGTGGGCGATCCGTTCAAAGATACTTCAGGCCCTTCAATGAATATTTTAATTAAGTTAATGTCGATTGTGTCTCTGGTGATTGCTCCAACTTTAGCTGTTTTACATAAAGATAAAATTGAAGCGAACAGACAGGCAAAAATTGAAAGTTTAACAGGTGTTCAGGTAAGTTCTGCGGATCACTTTGATGGTAATGGAATGGTAGAACCTCAAAATATTTCAAGAGAAAATGTTAAAGGTCATCTCAATGAAAATGGTGATTTTTTTTACGAAACCGGAAAAGAGCAAAAGATCAAGCTGAAAAACGGAAAGATGGCGATAATTGGTGAATCCAGCCAGTTGTATTCTCTTTATAATGCGATTAAGAAAAAAGATCAATCGATTATCGATCCCAATAAATGGTTTACGATTGAAAATCTTTATTTTGAAACTGGTTCCGGAGATTTGAAAGCAGGTTCCGAAATTCAGTTAATGAATCTTGCGGAGATCATGACGGCTTATCCTGATGTAAAGATCAAATTAGGCGGTTATACAGACGATACGGGTAATGAAGAAGGAAATCAGTCTTTGTCTAATTTAAGAGCACAAACAGTCAAATTAAAGCTTTTAGAATTAGGAATTGCAGGCGATAGGATAGAAGCGGAAGGGTATGGTTCGCAATATCCCGTTTGCCCGGCAAATGATACAGATGAGTGTAAAGCGAAAAACCGAAGAATTGATGTACGGGTTTTAGCTCTCTAAAGTCAATTTAAAATGTTGAAAAGCACTGCGTTTCGCGGTGCTTTTTTATAATCAAATATCTGCGTAATTTCCTAAATCTGCGAGACAAAAATATAGAAAGTAATTATTTAAAGATTTTTCCTTAAATGTTCTAACGCCTGAATTATCACTTCATCTTTTTTAGCGAAACTAAAACGTATATAATCAGAGTTTTGTTTAGAATTATAAAACGCAGAAAGTGGTAAACAGGCTACTTTCTTTTCAATCGTCAGCCATTTTGAAAATTCAACATCAGATTTTGTTTTTGATACAGCCCTGAAATTAACGATCTGAAAAACAGCCCCCTCACATTGCTTTTCAACAACTAAAGGCGTCTCTTTTATCATTTCATTAAAAATATCACGCTTTTTCTGCATTAAGATTTGATTTTCAGAAGGATCGTATACTTCTAAATATTTAGCAATAGCATATTGTCCTGGAGCATTGGCGCTGTAAGAAATGTATTGCTGATGGCATCTGAATTTTTTCGTCAGTTCTTCACTGGCGAGTAAATAGCTTACTTTCCAGCCGGTTGCATAAAACATTTTACCAAAAGAAAATATACAAAATGTGCTTTTTTTTAGTTCAGGATGAAGATAAGAGCTGTAGTGCGTGGCACCATCATAGTAGTAAATGTCATAAATTTCTTCAGAAATAAGATAAATTTCGCGATCTTTAATCAATTCATACAATTTTTCCCAGTCAGATTTTGTCCAGATTTTTCCTGTTGGATTTTGAGGTGAATTTACAATAATAGCTTTTGTCTTTTCAGATATGCAGTTTTCCAACAAATCCCAATGAATGACAAAATCATTCTTAAGATTATAATAAACCGGAATTCCACCATTCATAACAATAGATGGAGCATAAGTATAATATGAAGGTTGAATTATAATTACTTCATCTCCTTGATTTAAAATAGATTTAAGCGAAGTATATAAAGCAAAAGTAGAACATGGAACTATAGTCACTTCTTGTTCTTGAATCGATAAACTATTAACTCTTTTAAGGTTATAATCAATAATACTTTTTATTAAAAGTGGGTTTCCGGCAAGAGGTTCGTAATTGTGATGATTAAGATCAGCGGCTTCTTTTAAATATTCTCTTAAGCGATCATCAATATCAAAATCGGGTAAGCCTAATGACAAATCGAAACTATTGTGTTTCGAAGCCAATTCCGCCATTTCGGTGAAAAAAGTATAATGATTGAATCCGTAAATATTTTCCATATCCTTTGCAATTGTATCAAATATAATGAAAATTAGTATTCAAATTATTTAGAAAAATATAATTTAAATTGATTGGGTATTAATGGTTTTTTAGTTGTTTTTCAGTGAATTTATCTAAATATCTTAAAAAAATATTCAGTCTATGTAAAAATATTATGTACCACATTTTAAAATTTTAGCCAAAATGGTATGCTTTTCGTTTTGATGATTTTAAGTTTTACTTATGAAAACTTAACAATACAAACACCAAATTATTATATTATGAAATTATCTACACAATCCGAAAACATTACTTCGCATTTCACTAGAGAAATGGAGCGTCAAAAGGCAATTAAGGCATTAGAAAAAGCAAAGTCGATTAAAAGAAAAGTTGTTTTTCTACCGATGGGAGCAACGGGAAATCTTAATATCAGAGAAGTTTTTTAATTCGTAATTAATCTTAAAATAAGCTGCTTTCGGGCGGCTTATTTTTTTGATCAATTTAATGATTTTGGTAAGTTTTAATATCTTTACGGCATAAATCATTAATATTATTTTATGAAAATTAAATCGTGTAATATACTTTTAATTGCAACTTTTCAATTATTCAGCATTTCTGCTTTAGCACAGAAAAATGCTAATTTAAGCTCATTACTAGATAAAAACGCTGAATTTATTTTACCACAAACTCAGGATAATATTTCAAAAGTTTTAAAAATAAAGCCTGTGATTTCTGAAGATGCAAATGAGGAAAAGTATGCCTATTGGCGTACATCGTCGGGTTTGGAATTGTACAGTAGTTTGGGAAATGGTAAAATAAACGAAATGTTTTTTGATATTCAGGATGATAAATTTATCATTGTGAGCGGATTGCCTTACGGATTAACGATGAATAAAACGACTTCACAGGAAGCTAAAGCTAAATTTGCAAAATACAATCCCAAAAGTGAAAAATTGGGTGATGACAGTTCGTTTTCAGGAGGTTTAAAATTGACTTTAAAAAAAGAAAAACATTATCTCACATTACTTTTTGACAATAAAAACGTTTTAAAATTTTTAAGCATTACTCAAAATCTTATAGATCCGGCGGCTAATTAACCTTTATTAAAGCTATTGCTTTAGAAGATTCAATAAAAATTCTTATTTTTAAAATCAAATTAGTTTAATAATGAAAAAAATACTCATACCGCTATTTTCGGCTGCTGTGATGGTAAGTTGCGGAACTGCAAATGTTTCAAACGACGGAAATACACCACAAAATTCTACTTCAACAAAAGCTCAAGGTGATAAAGCATTTCTTTCTGCATATAAGGAAATTAAGGCTGGTGACCTAAAGAAGAATTTATATGTAATTGCTTCGGATGAAATGGAGGGTAGAGATACAGGAAGCCCAGGGCAGAAAAAAGCAGGTGAGTATATGATTAATTATTACAAAAATCTCGGAATTTCTTATCCAAAAGCATTAGGATCTTACTATCAGAAAGTTCCTGCGGATTTTATGAAAAAGAGAGGTGGTGGAAATTTACCAGATTCTGAAAACATTCTGGCTTTTATTGAAGGAAGTGAAAAACCTGAAGAAATTGTCGTGGTATCAGCACATTACGATCACGTAGGAACGAAAAACGGTGTGGTTTATAATGGAGCCGACGACGATGGAAGCGGAACGGTTGCCGTGATGGAAATTGCAAAAGCTTTTCAAAGCGCTAAAAAGGCCGGGAAAGGTCCGAAAAGATCCATTCTTTTTCTTCACGTGACGGGAGAGGAGCATGGCTTATTCGGTTCTGAATTTTACACCGATAATCCGTTATTTCCGCTTGCCAATACAGTTGTTGATTTGAATATCGATATGATTGGTCGTGATGATCCTGAGAATAGAGGTAAACAGTATGTGTATGTTATTGGTTCTGAAATGTTAAGCTCTGAATTAAAGGTGATTAACGAAGCTGCTAATAAAAAGACAAATAATCTGGAACTCAATTATAAATACGACGATCCAAATGATCCTGAGCAATTGTACTATCGTTCAGATCATTACAATTTTGCTAAAAATAATGTGCCTGTAGCCTTTTTCTTTGACGGAATTCACGAAGATTATCACAAGCCAACCGATGATGTGGAAAAAATTGATTATTTATTGCTGCAAAAAAGAACGCAATTGGTTTTCGCGACTGCTTGGGAAATTGCCAACAGAGAAGCCAGAATTATAGTTGATAAAAAATAAATTAACCAAAATATTTGAAAAAGGCAGATTTGTAATTGAACATTTTTGCCTTTTTTTGATTCAAATTTATAGAAAATGACCATTCGTGAAGCAAAATTAAGCGATATTCCACAAATTCAGATTGTAAGAAATGCTCTGAAGGAAAATACTTTATCAGATCCAAATCTGGTGACCGATAAACATTGTGAAGAATTTCTTTTTAAAAGAGGAAAAAGCTGGGTTTGATATAAATGACAAGGTTGTTGGATTTTCTATTGTGGATTTACAAGAGAATGATATTTGGGCTTTATTTCTTCATCTCGACTTTGAAAATCAAGGAATTGGAAGATTGCTTCATGACATTATGCTGAATTGGTATTTTGAACAGACAAAAGAAAAAGTATGGTTGGGAACTTCACCCGATACGAGAGTAGAAATTTTTTACCGAAAATTTGGTTGGAAGGAAATAGGAATGCATGGAAAAGAAATTAAGTTTGAGATGACTTATAATCAATGGACAAACAAATAATTATGAAACAAAATATAAAATCAATTCGTCCGTTCATCGGATCGGAAAACTTTGAAGAAAGCAGAAATTTTTATAAAGATTTAGGATTTGAAGAAATTATCTTGGAGCCGAAATTATCTTTATTTACGTGGCAAAATATTAGCTTTTATTTGCAGGATGCCTATGTAAAAGATTGGATTGAGAACACCATGGTTTTCATTGAAGTAGAAAATACAGACGATTTTTGGCAGTATCTTCTCAGCTTAGATCTTACCGAAAAGTTTAAAACAATAAAGTTAACTCCCGTTCGTACAATGCCTTGGGGTAAAGAATGTTTTGTTCATGATCCTGCAGGAAATTTATTACATTTCGGAGAGTTTTTTAATAAATAATTCCAATCTTATAACTAAAACCATAAAATGATTTACGCTTTCGATACTTACTATTATGATGATTATGCCAATACGATTTGTATTGCCTTTAAAGACTGGGATTCTGAACATGAAAATGAGATCTTCAGTGAAAAAACTCCAATAACTTCAGACTATGAAAGTGGCGCTTTTTATAAAAGAGAATTGCCCTGCATTTTGAGTTTACTAAATAAAATTAAGCTTGAAAATGAAGACATTATCATTGTTGATGGATATGTAACATTGGATAATGATGGCAAAATAGGATTGGGCGGTTATTTATACGAAGCTTTGGATAAAAAATATCCCATTGTAGGTATTGCTAAAAATGGTTTTGCATCGCCTGATTTCATGCGTAGAGAGGTTTTTCGCGGTGAAAGTAAGACCCCTTTATTTTTAACGGCGAAAGGGATAAATGTAGATGAAGTAAAGCCTAAAATTGAAAATATGCACGGAAATTTCAGGATTCCGACATTGCTGAAGAAATTAGATCAACTAACAAGAATTTAAAATAAAAATTTTATTTCTATAAGAATTTTTAAACGAATGTTAATTTTTATTAAATTATAATTAAACTGAGAAAAGTCAGTTGTGAATTAAAAATATTTTAGTTTTTTATAAAGTATTGATTTTACATTATTTTTAAAAATAATTTGAAAAGGTCTTGTTTAATTAAAAAAAAGCTATACATTTGTCTCGTTATTATTAACAAAATGCAAATAAAATTCAACACTATTATTGCTATTATTATTGTCATTATCGGGTTCGGTGATGAGCGATGGTATTGTTGAAAATATTAAAAAATATAAATATTAATTACAACCATCCTCATCCATGAGGGTGGTTTTTTTGTGGCAAAAATTTAAAACTATAAAATATAAATATGTATTACAACGAGGAGAGTTTACTCTATTTTGACGGAGAATTTTTACGGGCTTCCAAAGCTTCTACAGACTTGTACGGACAATCGCTTCACTACGGCTATGCTGTGTTTGAAGGAATTAAATCATATCAAACAGCAGAAGGAACTAAAATTTTCAAGGCTGAAGAACATTATGACAGATTAAGAAAATCTGCAGAATTGATGATGATGCCTTTCAATTATTCTACACAGGAGATGATTGATATTACGTACAAATTATTAGAAATGAACAATTTAAGTAATGCATATATAAGACCTTTGGTTATTTGTTCGCCTAATATGTCACTTTCTAAAGGGCAGAAAAGCACGCTTGTAATTGAAGCTTGGAATTGGGATAATGGCTATATGACAAATAAAATGAAAGTAATGACTTCTTCTTTTGAACGTCCTAATCCAAAGGCTTTCAGGATAGAAGCAAAAGTGAGCGGACATTACGTAAACTCGATTTTAGCATGTCAGGAAGCTAAAGATAAAGGTTTTGATGAAGCTTTATTGTTAGACTCCAACGGAAATGTTGCTGAAAGTTCAGGTGCGAATGTTTTCTTCGAAAAAGATGCTAAGTTTTATACTCCGAAAAAAGGAAATATCCTGCCGGGGATCACGCGTGAGACGGTTTTCGAGATATTGGATCAGTTAGGGATTTATAGTGAAGAAAAAGACTTTACGCCATCAGAAATGAAGGAAGCAGATGCCGCATTTTTCTGTGGAACGGCTGCTGAAATTGTAGCCTTGGAATCGCTCGATAATGTTCAGTTTAAGTTAAAGTGGGAAGATAGTTTATCTGCTGTGGTTCAAAAAGCATACAGACATTTGGTAGTAGGAGAAGATTATTCATACTTAAAAAATCAGCTGCAATATGTGTAATGTACTCAATAAATATTCGAAAACGTTGACGCAGGATCCTACGCAGCCTGCAACTCAAGCAATGTTTTACGGAATTGGCTTTAAAAAAGAAGATTTTGATAAAGCTCAGATTGGCGTAGCGAGTATGGGTTATGACGGGAATACCTGCAACATGCACCTGAACGGACTTTCCGAAATTGTAAAAAAAGGAGTTAACAGTCAGAATCTTGTAGGTTTGATGTTCCACACCATCGGAATCAGCGACGGAATGACCAACGGAACCGATGGAATGCGATATTCTTTGGTAAGTCGAGACATCATTGCAGATAGTATTGAAGCCGTTTGTGCCGGACAATATTACGACGGATTGATTACCGTTCCGGGTTGTGATAAAAATATGCCGGGTTCTGTGATGGCAATGGCGAGATTGAATCGTCCTTCAATTATGGTGTATGGGGGAAGTATCGAAGCAGGTCATTACAAAGGAAATGATTTGAATATCGTTTCCGCTTTTGAAGCCTTAGGAAATAAAATTGCCGGAAAACTTTCTGACGAAGATTATGATGGAATTATAAAAAATTCGTGCCCGAGCGCAGGAGCCTGTGGCGGAATGTACACAGCCAATACAATGGCATCAGCAATTGAAGCATTGGGAATGAGTTTGCCTTATTCATCATCTTATCCGGCTTTAAGTGAAGAGAAAAAAGAAGAGTGTGAATATGCAGGTCATTACATCAGAATTCTTCTTGAAAAAGATATAAAACCTTCGGATATCATGACGCCAAAAGCGTTTGAAAATGCTTTACGAATGATTATGGTGTTGGGCGGAAGTACGAATGCTGTACTTCATTTTATTGCGATTGCTAAAAGTATCGGTCACAATTTGACGCTTGATGATTTCCAGAAAGTAAGTGATACAACACCTTTGTTGGCAGATTTAAAACCAAGCGGAAAATATCTGATGAAGGATTTACATAAAGTAGGAGGCGTTCCGGCGGTGATGAAATATTTGTTGGATGAAGGCTTAATTCATGGAGATTGTTTGACCGTAACAGGAAAAACAGTTGCTGAAAATCTTGAAAATATTACATCAATTATTGATAGAGAGCAGGATATTATTCGAAAAGTTGATAATCCGATTAAAGAAACTGGGCATATCAGAATTATGTACGGAAATCTTGCAGAGAGAGGTTGTGTGGCAAAAATTACCGGAAAAGAAGGTAGTTTTTTTAAAGGAAAAGCAAGAGTTTTTGATGGCGAAAAACAATTTATCAAAGGAATTGAAGATAAAATTATTCAGGAAGGCGATGTTGTTGTGATAAAAAATGAAGGACCAAAAGGCGCTCCCGGCATGCCGGAAATGTTGAAACCAACTTCAGCATTAATGGGTTCAGGTTTAGGAAAAAATGTTGCCTTGATTACAGACGGAAGATTTTCCGGAGGAACACACGGTTTTGTGGTAGGACATATTACTCCCGAAGCTTTTGAAGGCGGATTGATTGGGTTGGTTGAAAACAATGACATTATCGAAATCGATGCAGAAAAAAATATCATTAATCTTATGATTTCTGAGGAAGAATTAAATAAAAGAAAGTCAGGCTTTCAACAACCTGATTATAAAGTAAAAAGTGGCGTTTTATACAAATATGCCAAGCTGGTTTCTGATGCTTCAAATGGCTGTATAACAGATTTTTAAAATCAAAAAAAATGGAATTATCATTAAATAAATTAGAAGAAAATAAAACTTCAGCTTCCAAAAAATTAAAAGGAGCAGAAGTAATTCTCGAAATCTTAAAAGCAGAGAATGTAGACACCGTTTTTGGATATCCGGGAGGTGCGGTGATCCCTGTTTATGATGCTTTGTACGATTATAAAGATTCAATTCAGCATATTCTGGTGAGACATGAGCAAGGGGCAATTCATGCTGCACAGGGATTTTCAAGGTCTTCGGATAAAGTGGGAGTTGCGATTGCGACAAGTGGTCCCGGAGCTACGAATCTGGTGACCGGACTTGCCGATGCGATGATTGACAGCACGCCTGTGGTTTGTATTACGGGGCAGGTTTATGCTTCTTTATTGGGTTCCGATGCTTTTCAGGAGGTCGATGTAGTGAACATTACGGCTCCCGTTACCAAGTGGAATTGCCAGATTACGGATGCAGAAGATATTCCAAAGGCTTTGGCTAAAGCATTTTATATCGCAAAATCGGGTAGACCAGGGCCTGTTTTGGTGGATATTACCAAAAATGCACAGCTTCAGGAAATTGATTTTGAAAGTTATGAAAAGTGCACAAGTATAAGATCTTATGTTCCAAAACCTAAAGTAAAGCATGAATATTTAGAAAAGGCAGCTTATATCATTAGCGGAGCTAAAAAACCTTTTCTTCTTTTCGGTCAGGGAGTAATTCTTGGAAATGCAGAAAATGAATTGAAAAATTTCATTGAAAAGACAGGAATTCCTGCTGCTGCAACTGCTTTAGGTTTGGGTGCTTTATCTACCGATCATCCTTTGTATGTCGGGATGTTGGGGATGCATGGTCATTATGCTCCCAACAAATTAACCAACGATTGTGATGTTTTAATTGCTGTCGGAATGCGTTTCGACGATCGCGTAACAGGGCGTTTAGACCAATATGCGAAACAGGCAAAAGTGGTTCATTTAGATATCGATTTAGCTGAAATTGATAAAAATGTAAAGGCAGATGTTCCGGTTTTAGGAGATTGTAAAGAAACGCTTCCGTTGTTATTGAATTTATTGAATGACAATCAACATGAAGAATGGCTGAATCAATTTAAACAACTTCAAAATGAAGAAAATCAGGAAGTTATTGAGAAAGAATTGAATCCGACTTCAGAAGAATTAACGATGGGAGAAGTTTTAAAATGCTTAAATGAAATCACCAATGGAGATTATATTATTTGTACGGATGTTGGTCAGCATCAGATGATTTCATGCCGATATGCACAGTTTAAAGATTCCAAAAGAAATGTGACTTCCGGAGGTTTAGGAACAATGGGATTTGGTTTGCCTTCCGCGATGGGAGCAAAAATGGCAAATCCTGAAAAACATGTGATCTGTATTGCCGGAGATGGTGGTTTCCAGATGAATATTCAGGAATTGGGAACGATTTCCCAGTTTAATATCGGAGTTAAAATGATTGTTCTGAATAATTCATTTTTAGGGATGGTTCGTCAGTGGCAGGAGCTTTTCCATGACCGTCGTTATTCGTTTGTAGACATTACGAGTCCTGATTTTCCTGCAGTAGCGAAGGCTTATGGAATTAATGGGAAACATGTTCAGCAAAGAGAAGAATTAAAATCTTCATTAAAAGAAATGCTCGAAACGGAAGGAGCTTATCTTTTGGAAGTAAAAGTAGGTAAAGAAAACAATGTATTTCCGATGGTTCCGCAGGGATGTAGCATCAGCGAAATTCGTTTAAAATAAATCAGTTATAATGAATAAACAAGAATATACTATAAGTGTTTTCACCGAAAATCAGGTGGGATTACTGACTAAAATAGCAATCGTTTTTTCAAGACGTGGAGTAAATATCGAGAGTTTAAATGTTTCTCCAACAGAAATTGACAGTATTTCAAGGTTTACCATCGTAGTGAAAGAAAGCTACGAATTGGTAAGAAAAATTTCAAGACAAATTCAAAAAATGATTGATGTCATTAAGGTGTATTACAATACCGATGAAGAAATTGTCTGGCAGGAAATGGCTTTATTTAAAATTGAAACCGACATTGTTTCCGAAAAATTTCAGGTTGAAAGAATCTTGCGTCAATATGGAGCGACAATCGTCTGTGTTAGAAAAGATTACACTGTGTTCAACATTGTTGGGCATTATGAAGAGATTGATAATTTCCTTAAAGTGATAGAACCTCACGGATTATCAGAATTCATCCGAAGCGGAAGAGTTGCAATCATCAAGGAAAATGTTGGTTTCCACCAAAAGCTTAATTCATTTGAAATGGATTATCAGTAAATAATTATACAATATTAAACTTTGCATCTGTTGCGTTAAAATATAAGACAGCAGAATAAAAAAATTTAAATTAAAACGAAGCATTGGCTTCAACAAATTAACAATCAAATTATAAAAATTATGGCACTAATTAAGTTTGCAGGAGTAGAAGAAAATGTAGTAACAAGAGAAGAATTTCCGGTAGAAAAAGCCCAGGAAGTATTACAAAACGAAACAGTTGCGGTTTTAGGATACGGAATTCAGGGACCTGGACAGGCTTTAAACCTTAAAGACAACGGAATCAATGTGATTGTAGGACAAAGAAAAAATTCTAAAAGTTGGGATAAAGCAGTTGCAGACGGGTTTGTTCCGGGAGAAACTTTATTCGAGTTAGAGGAAGCGGCAGATAAAGGAACAATTCTTTGCTATCTTCTGAGCGATGCCGCACAAATCGAATTTTGGCCGACTTTACAGAAATATTTAACCCCAGGAAAAACGCTTTATTTTTCACATGGTTTTGGAGTAACTTATAATCACCAGACAAGCATTGTTCCACCGAAAGATGTTGATGTTGTGCTGGTTGCGCCAAAAGGTTCGGGAACATCATTAAGAAGACTTTTTGTGGAAGGTAAAGGGTTGAACAGTAGTTTTGCCATTCATCAGGATGCAACAGGAAATGCAAAAGATAAAGTTGTTGCATTGGGAATTGCTGTTGGAAGTGGTTATTTATTTGAAACCAACTTTAAGAAAGAGGTTTACAGTGATTTAGTTGGGGAAAGAGGAACTTTGATGGGAGCGATCCAA
Organism: Chryseobacterium sp. C39-AII1; assembly: GCF_039672645.1. Classification (NCBI taxonomy): domain Bacteria; kingdom Pseudomonadati; phylum Bacteroidota; class Flavobacteriia; order Flavobacteriales; family Weeksellaceae; genus Chryseobacterium; species Chryseobacterium sp. C39-AII1. The sequence goes on along the minus strand of NZ_JBDFPQ010000018.1, from coordinate 52,621 downwards.
GGGATTTTTGCTGCTCAGTTTGAAGTGTTGAGAGCAAAAGGGCATTCACCATCGGAAGCTTTTAACGAAACTGTGGAAGAGTTAACACAATCTCTAATGCCTTTGGTTGCAGAAAACGGGATGGACTGGATGTATGCCAACTGTTCTACGACCGCGCAGAGAGGTGCTTTAGACTGGTGGAAAAAGTTCTATGAAGCTACAAAACCTGTATTTGAAGAGTTGTATGAAAGTGTAGAACAAGGGCAGGAATCTCAAAAATCTATTTCAAGCAACAGTAAAGAAGATTACAGAGAAAAGCTGAATGCAGAATTGGATGAGTTGAAAAACAGTGAATTATGGCAAGCCGGAAAAGCCGTAAGAGCGCTTCGTCCGGATAGAACCTTTGAATATGAAAACTAATACATTATGTTACCCATCTTTAGATTTAATTAAAAAAGCTCAGGGAACGCTTAAAAACGTAATAGAAAATACGCCATTACAGCAAAGTTTACGACTCTCAAAGAAATATTCAGCGAATATTTTTCTGAAGAGAGAAGATATGCAGCCTGTTCGTTCTTACAAAATAAGAGGTGCTTATAATAAAATTTACAGTCTTTACAAAGAAGGTAAAATCCAAAACGGAATTGTTTGTGCAAGTGCGGGAAATCATGCTCAGGGAGTGGCTTTTGCATGTAATAAGCTTCAGATACACGGAACGATTTTCATGCCGGTGACGACTCCAAAACAGAAGTTGGAACAGGTCGCCATGTTTGGAGAAAATTTTGTTGAAATCAAACTTTTCGAAGATACTTTTGATGCTTCCAAAAATGCGGCGATTGAGTTTTCAGAAAGTTCGGGAGCAGAATTTATCCATCCTTTTGATGATGTTCAGATCATTGAAGGACAGGCGACTTTGGCAATGGAAATTTTAAACCAAACCGATAAAAAAATAGATTATATTTTTGTTCCTGTTGGTGGTGGTGGATTATTGGCGGGAATTGTAAGTGTTTTTTCAAAATTATCTCCTGAAACAAAAATCATTGCGGTGGAACCGAAAGGTGCCGCTTCAATGAAACAGTCCTTGGAAAATGGAGTTAATACAAAATTAGATTCCATAGATTCTTTTGTAGACGGAGCTGCGGTGCAAAGAGTAGGAGATTTAACTTTCGATATTTGTAGGAATAATATTTATAAATGTGTTCCTGTGGATGAAGGAAAAGTCTGCGAAATTTTACTGGAAGTTTATAACAAAGATGCAATGGTTTTGGAACCTGCGGGAGCTTTATCAATTTCGGCTTTGGATTTGTTTGATGAAAATCTTTCAGGCAAAAATGTGGTTTGCATTATAAGTGGAAGCAATAATGACATCACCCGAACTGAGGAAATTAAAGAACGGGCGATGCTTTATAAAGGGCTGAAACATTATTTTATTGTAAAATTTCCGCAAAGACCGGGGGCGCTTAAAGAATTTGTTTTGAATGTTTTAGGTGAAAATGATGATATTACGTTTTTTGAATATACAAAGAAAAATTCAAGAGAGACAGCATCGGCAACGGTGGGAATTGAACTTTCAAAACCTGAAGATTTTGAAGGACTTAGCAGACGGATGAAGGATCTTGGCTATTTTGAATTTTATCTCAACGATTCGCCAAGTACGATGAGCCTTATGATTTAATATAGAAAAGCTACTTTTTTTAAGGTAGCTTCTCTTTTTTTATGTAAATAGTTTGATAGACAATCAATTAGATTTAAATTTCATTTTACTGATAAATATCATTAGTTTGTTATTTTTATTAATTCTAAATAAATATAAATTTGTCATCAGTAAAAACGAACTATTCATGAAAAAAACATCTCTACTATTTTCACTTGGCTTTTGTGCTGTCATGCAGGTAAAAGCTCAGTATTGTCAGCCAACTTTTCAATATGGTGCAGATAGTAATATGATAACGAATGTAACATTTGAATCTATTAATAAAACATCGCCGTTTCAATCGGGAAGCACGCCTGTTTATGAAGATTTTACGAGTCTTTCAACAAATTTGTATACGGGAAGCAGCTATCCGATTTCGGTAAAAGGGCCTTCGAGCAGTTTTCCGAGTGATGTGACGGTTTTTATAGATTTTAATAAAAATGGGAGTTTTGATGATGCAGGGGAGAGCTTTTATATTGGGCGTTTAGCGTCTGCAAATCCGGCAAATGCTTTTACAGTCACAGCGCAGATTACTGTTCCTGCAGATGCCGCTATTGGAACAACAAGAATGAGAGTTCTTAAAAATTCTAATGTTGCTGCATATTCAGACGCGAATGCTGCGAATAGTATTAACAGCGCTTGCCAGAGTTTGAGATCGGGGCAGGCAGAAGATTATTCTTTAAATATCACACAAGGAGCTCTTTCTACCATTGAAACGCAGAAAAATAGTGTGTTAAGAATATTTCCTAATCCAACAATGGATATGGTGAATATTCAGACTAAAGAAAAATTGGAGAAGTATGAAATTTATAATTCATCAGGAAGAAAAGTGGCAGAAGGGAAAGAAAATATAATCAATATGAGCTCTATTTCAGCGGGAACGTATGTGATTAAAATTCAGACTGAAAACCAGAAAATTATTACAGAAAAAGTGATTAAAAAGTAAAAACACATATCTAATCATATCCATATCAATTTTTGTTTTTTTCAAACCGGCGGGCCATATCCGCCGGTTTATTTTTATGGTTGAATCAGAATATATTACAATACAATTTTCTCTCCCTGAACCGGAAAAATATAATTGATATTTGAGTTTTTCTGATCTTTCAACTGTTGCTTTATCTTTTCAATATTATCATCAACAGGCTTCATGTGAGTGATGATTACCGGAACTTGTTTCAATTTTCCTGATTTACAAAAGGAATTCAAAGTATTTAATTCTTCCTGAAGCAATTTCGGGGTTAAATGCCCAAACAAAGATTTTTCAGGTTGCTCATTCGGAAATGAAACCTCTATTAAAATACCTTTCAGCTGGTTTCCATTAATAAGCGAAGCCACCTGCTTCCAAAGATTCTGAAGGCGATCAATTTGCTCTACGCGGTCACTTCCTGTATCACCCAGATAAAGTACATAATCTTTTCCGTGACGAAGCAGAAACGCGGTACTTTCGTAAGGTTTTACATGGCTTAACGGAAAGGCTGTAACCTCCATTTCTGTATCTGTAACAGGAATTTCTGTGCCGGACGTAAGAGTGATAAGATTATATTTACCAAGTCTGGGAGCCTCGCCGGCATTGGTGAAATTTGCCCATGTTCTCCACGAAAAGTGGTCATCTGCCAGAATTTTTGCTACCGATGGCAATGCGTAAATATATTTTTTAGAATCATCCGGACTGTTGATGACCATTCCGCTTACATGATCGAGATGACCATGCGAAATCATATATCCTTTAATATTTTTTTGAAGAATTTCTGCCGCCGATTTTTCTGAAAAATTTCCTTTTTCTATGGCTTTCTGAATACCTGAACGCAATGTTCCTGCATCTAATGCTACATAATTTTCAGAATTCAACGGAGCCGCCATATAGCTGGAAAGATTACTTTCATCTCCACCGCCATACGTACCTAAAGGAATGATTTTAAAACTGTTCTGAGCTGAATAAAGAGTGGCTGACATCAACATAGCCAGACCAAATACCTTTTTTATCATAGAATGATTAATATGTTTTGCATGAGTCTTTTGAAAGAAAATCATACAATGAATGTAACTTAAAAACTTCTGCAAAATTAAGGATTTACATTGATTAAGCTTTGGAAAGCGTATCATTTTAACGTTAAATTCATTCCAAGTCATTAAAATACATTGAGTTGATGATTATTTAATTTAAAATATTGAAATTTTCAGTTCTATTCATTTTGGCTACATCAATATCCGTTTTGGCAACTTTAATCTTTTTGTAAGTACAGACCTTTGTCATGTAAAATTTAAACAATAAAAAAATGAAAACAATTTTCATCACAGGTGCCTCAACAGGTTTAGGAAAAACAACTGCTAAATTATTTCAAAACAAAGGATGGAACGTTATCGCAACGATGAGAAATCCGGATGCAGAAACAGAACTGAATCAATTGGAAAACGTAACGCTTTTGCCGTTAGATGTTACGAATCTGGAGCAAATTAAATCAACCATACATAAGGCTTTAGAAATCAGCGAGATTGATTTAGTTTTTAATAACGCAGGATATGGTTTGATTGGCCCTTTAGAATCTTTAAGCGATGACCAGATTATCAGACAATTGGATACGAATTTATTAGGAGTAATTCGCGTGACTAAAGAGTTTATTCCTTATTTCAGAGAAAGAAAAAGCGGAATGTTTATTACAACCACTTCTATTGGTGGTTTGGTTACTTTCCCGATTTCATCAACCTATCATGCTACAAAATGGGCACTCGAAGGTTGGAGTGAAAGTCTTGCTTTTGAATTAAACACTTTTGGAATTGATGTGAAAACCGTTTCTCCCGGAGGAATTAAGACCGATTTTATCACAAGATCTTTAGATATGGGAACACATCCAGAATATCAGGGAATTATTGATAAAATGATGGCTGGAACGGATGCTATGATGGAAGCTGCTTCTGAGCCGGAAGTGATTGCTGAAGTAGTTTATGAAGCTGCAACAGACGGAAAAAAACAGTTGAGATATCAGGCGGGAGAAGATGCAAAAGCGTTGTTTGCTCAGCGTCAGGAATTGGGAGCTGAAGCTTTTAGAACTGAATTTGGCAAACAGTTTATTTAAAAAATAATGTGAGAATGGAGTGTATTAGAGTATTAGTGTCAGAGGGTTTAAGTATATCCAAAATATAGTTTACCACTAAAACACTAATACTCTCAAACACTCAAACTCAAAAACTCTCCAACTCAAAAAAATCCCACATAATTCATACCTTTATATTATGGAAAAAAAAGATCATTCTCCATTAAAAATTTTGTCGATTTCTGAACTGCATACTATTTTGCAGCTTCCGAAGCCGCTTCATCCGTTAATCAGCTTGGTGAATAATACTGAGATGGAAGTCGATAAATGCTATCTTGACCGAAGTTTTACGTTAGGATTTTACAAAATTTCCTATAAATTTTCTGAGCACGGAAAGATGGGGTACGGGCAAGGATATTATGATTTTAATGAAGGCGGAATGATGTTTACCGCTCCCAATCAGGTATTGGCGACCGATGATAATGCTAAATATTTCGGATATACCATGTTTATTCATCCCGATTTTTTGAGAAATTATACTTTGGCTAAAAATATTAAGAAGTATGGCTTTTTCTCGTATGATACCAATGAAGCGCTGCATTTATCAGACAAAGAAAAAACGTTAATTGTAGGTTTATTAAACAATATTAAAGATGAACTGAATACGGCGATTGATGAAGTAAGTCAGGATGTTATCATCTCTTATATCGAGGTTTTACTGAATTACAGCAACCGTTTTTACAAGAGACAGTTTATCACGAGAAAAGTGGTGAGCCATGATCTGTTGACTAAAATGGATGATCTTCTCAACGATTATTTCAATCAGCAGAAAACCTTAACTCATGGTTTGCCCACTGTAGAATTTTTGGCTTCTGCCTTACATTTGTCGCCGCATTATTTAAGTGATATGCTGCGAAATCTGACGGGACAAAATGCCCAACAGCACATCCACGAAAAACTCATTGATAAGGCAAAAGAGTACCTTACCACAACGAATTTTTCGGTATCGGAAGTGGCCTATCAATTGGGTTTTGAGCATTCACAATCTTTCAATAAATTATTTAAAAAGAAGACGAATACAACGCCTTTAAGCTATAAACAGTCTTTTAATTAATCTAAAGGCTTGCCGTAAGGATAATTTAACCATTTATTTACAAAATCAAATACTTTTTCTCTGTCTTTTGGCATTGTAAGTAATTGATTAATGATTTCTGTGGTTTCGCTATTAGGATTTTCTTTAATAAATCGATGAAATTCCTGAAGATTTTCAGTAGTGAAACCGCCTTCGTCATTTTGTGTTGACGTATTATCCAAACCTAAAATATAAGCATATCTATAAAGCTGAAGCTCTCTTTCAATAACTTTTTTTAATTTAGAAGTAGGATAGTCGTGTAAAAATTTCTCCCGAACCTCAACACGTTTTGCCACATCACGCCAAGGAATCGAGATGGCGGCATCCGACTGAAAAAGTACTTTGTCTTCCTCTGTTATTGTTTCCAGATATTTCTGATAATCTGCAGTCAGTTTACCATTAAAAATTTTAAAATAAAAATCAGGAAACATTCGAAGTTCAGTATCTGCTTCACCAATATCCCAAAATTCAATTCCGACCTGATTAAACCTGTCTACCAGTTTTTTATACTTTTCCGGAACTTTTATAATATGTTTATCGGTATCAGGATTATAGTCATAAAACGTGAAAAATTCTTCCAAAAGGTGAGTTTCCTTTAATGTTAATAAGGCTAAAGCAGAGTCATTTTCTTTTTTATAATTTTCGTAGATCAGATTATTTTTTTGTGATGATGAATTTTCTAAAATATTGATAATCTCTTCTTTTCTCTGTTTAATATGATTTAAAATTTCCTCTTCAGATTTTGAAGAATCCATATAAACTGGCGGTAAAGGAAAACTGGTTTTAGTTGTGGCTGTTGCTGTATTTTCTAAAGTTTTTTGCTCGTTTTTTTCTTCCTTTTTACAAGAATATGCTAAAGAAATTAAAGCCAAGCTCAATATAATTTTTTTCATAAAATTTCAAGATTAATGTAAAAACAGTTTAGCAATCATTCATTTCATAATTTACGTTGTCGTATTTTTCTTCATACGGCTTAATTGTTTTGCTGTTCGTTGGTATTTTTTTCAAATTTACATTCAATTTTTTATTTCCGTCGGGTGAGATCCAGAAACCTTTCAATGTTTCGCCTATTTTTTTAACGCTGATAATTCCTGTAATTCCGCCTTCTACCATAACGAGACGGTTTTCTTCATCATCAGAAATCTCCAGATAAAGCCAATTGCTTACGTTGTCGTATTTATACATTCCCGTATAATGTGTTGTTGGGCAGCCGGAAATTTCTTCTACCAAATACATGGTTACAGGAAATTTATCAATTGTTCCTTTAAAAAGATGTTTTTTTATTTCCTGAGCAGATATTTTCCCGAAAGAAAACAGTGCGATTGCAAAAGCTGCAATTTTCATTTTCATAGTTTATATTTTAGGTGTCAAAAATAATTTTATTTAAATCTATCTCGAAAGAAGAGTCATCTTCATAAGTGATTTTTAAAGTATGATCGTTTACAAATTCAATTTTTTTATTACAAAAACCAGCGCAGCTTTCAACAATAACAGGGAAGTATAGCTTTTTCTTTTTATCGTAAGCTAAAAGGTTTCCACGAAAATAAGTTCCCACAAAATAGCGATCATTTTCGATAGTCATTTCAGGGGTTCCCAAGATTGAAAACAAATCTTTCTGGTAATATGTTGAATATATTTTATCTAATTCGCCAATATATCCTGCACCAAAATGAGAATCCTGACCATTATCTGTCTCCCATTTTTCCTGATAATTTTTATAATTATTCGGATTTTTTTCGCTGAGTTTAGGATGATAAATCAATTTAGAGTTTTTGGCAAACTGATAAAGTAAGTTTTTTACAGATTTATTAATGTTAAGTTTCTCATTTTCTGCAAAGTCACCTTTTATACATTCATTACAAAACTCGGAAGGATAACCGGAATACAATAAATTATAGTTTTCCTTCACATCATTTTTATTGATTGCCCAAAACTGAACGATTTGATTAGGAACAGCTTTTCCCATATTCGTTGTATTTGCAGAAACAAGAAAATAATTTTTGCTATTTAGCTGTTTAAATGTAATATTTGTACTGTCAATCTCAAAATATGACCATTCTGTTTTTTCAAGGTCAACGCTGTTAGTTTTAATGAAATGATTATTTTCAAAACGATATTGCTCAGCCTTTAGAATATTGGCGGTGTCTGCAAAAAAATATTTACCTCGCTGTTCTTTACTCTGAACCCTCAATCTGAAAATTCCATCTTTATTTTTTTCTATAAAAATGCTGTTTTTAGATAAACTGTCAGGAATTTGAAAACTTTCCGATGATGCTATATTTTCGTCTTTAATCGTTTCTTTCTTTTCCTGTTTGCATGAAATTATTCCAAGAAATAAAATGGTTATTATATTTTTTTTCATTTTGTGAAGTGAATGTAATGCTAATATATAATAATTTTATTCCTCGTGATCTCATCAGGAATCGAACCTGAATCTAAAGTTTAGGAAACTTCTATTCTATCCGTTGAACTATGAGACCGATGTTTAAAATTACAAATTATTCATTGCACATTGTACATTGTATTTCTGATTGGTGTCTATCCATTCTTAATAAGTTTAAAACCGCAGTTTTTAATTTGAGCCTGAATAACACTTTGTCTGTAAGAAAAACAATATCCGATATAATTTGTTTCATTAGTTTTTTTGAGGAGTAAAAATAAAAGAATGAATGGTAAATTTTATCATTTTTAGGAAAGTTTAACGAAAGAATTTATTTTTTAATTCATCATTTAATGAATTTTTAACAGTAAATCTATATTTGTTTATCATAATGTTGTAATTTTAATGAACAAATTAATTCAAATATATGTATAGATAGGGATTGAAATTTATTAGCTAATACAAATATTTTAATTATGGAAACTCAATTTAATCATTCAGTAATTACAGAAAATCACAGGAAATATCCAGATTTTATAGCCAAAAAGATGGATGATTTTTATGTCAATCGTCTGCAAAAAGAATGGGAAGGGCGGCATATTATTCGAGGAAGAATGCCGGAAGAATCATCAATCAACCTTACAAGCAACGATTATCTTCGTCTTTCTACAGAGACTCACGTTTTAAATTGCCAGGCTGAAATACTGACTCAAATTTCTAATATGCCTCTTATGTCTGCCTCTTTTATTCATGGAGAAGCTCCACAGGCAAAATTGGAAAACAGATTTGCCAAATTTTTTGAAGCGGAAAGTGCTATTTTGTGCCAATCAGGATATGTTGCCAATTTAGGATTGATGCAAACTTTAATTGAAGATATGGATATCCCTGTTTATATTGATTCTATGGCGCATATGAGCATTTGGAACGGTATCCGCTTAGGCGGAGGAAAAGCAGTGCAATTTGCTCATAATGATGTAGATCATTTGATGCAGAAAATTAATGCATTGGGCTCCGGAATTATTGTAGTGGATGCGGTTTACAGTACCGATGGAAGCATAGCGCCTTTACCTCAACTTGCTGAAAGTGCAAGATCAAAAAACTGTATGTTAATTGTTGATGAATCTCATTCTTTTGGTACACACGGCCCGAATGGAAAAGGGTTAGTCGTTGGTTTAGGAATTCAGGAAACCGTTTTATTCAGAACAGCAAGTCTTGCCAAAACTTTTGCTTCACGTGCCGGATTGATTTTGTGCCCTCATGATTTTGCAGATTTCTTTAATGTTACCTCAAAACCACAGATTTTCAGTTCGGCCTTAATGCCTTTCGATATTGCCGGTTTAGGAGGAATACTGGATTTAGTTGATTCTCAAAAGGGTGATGAGAGAAGATCTAAATTGGTAAATTATTCTACAATATTAAAAGATCATTTGCAGGAATTGGGAATTGATGTAAGCGAAAGTAACTCGCAAATTTTGGGAATTAAGGCTAAATCTGAAAATAATCTTCTACATTTAAAAGAAATGCTGGAAAATGAAAGAATCTTTGGTGCTCCATTTTGTTCGCCTGCTACTGCACGAAAAAGACCTATTCTGAGATTTTCTTTACATTCAGAGCTAGATCCAAACGATATTCAATATATTGCATCGAGTTGTAGAAAAGCGCTTACAGAGCTTAATATTTGATAAACCTTCAAAAATCCAATAAAAGAATCCACTCTTTAGAAGTGGATTCAGTAGATAAAACATCTCATTTTTTTAATTAGACAACAATAAAAAGCACAGCCGACAATGCTGTGCTTAAATTTTTATAAATTTAATTGCAATTTCAAAGCTGAAAAAAGCAAAAATTGAGTTCATTTCAGATTTATTACATAGTAAATGTAGTGAATATTTTAATTGCTTTTATGAATTTAATGTTAAAGTTTAAAGTTTTTTAGATGCTTATTATTTTAATTTTCCTGCAAATATTTCAAAGTATAACCAGTCAATATTTGTAATTCATAAAAGTCATTTGTTAAGAGGACAATTTAAACAAAAAAAGAGAGCCAAAACGACTCTCTTTCTATTTTAATTCTCCAGCTTTTCTTTAATATATTTCGCTGTGTGAGATTTTTTATTTTTTGCTAACTCTTCCGGTGTTCCGGTAAAAACAACTTCACCGCCATGTTTTCCGGCTTCGGGGCCAATATCGATGATGTAATCAGCAGATTTAATGATATCCGGTTGATGTTCAATAACAATCACAGAATGCCCTAAATCGATCAAAGCCTGCAAAGACTTCAACAACTTCTGAATATCATGGAAATGAAGACCTGTAGAAGGTTCATCGAAAATAAACAACGTTTTATCCGTTGTCACACCTTTTACCAGGAACGAAGCCAGTTTCACACGCTGTGCTTCACCTCCGGAAAGGGTGGAAGAGCTCTGTCCCAACTGCAAATATCCCAAACCAACGTCTTGCAAAGGCTTCAATTTGGTTGCAATTTTATCTTCATGATTATCTCGGAAAAATTCCAAGGCTTCATCAACGGTCATGTGAAGGATATCCGAAATATTTTTTTCGTCGTATTTTACTTCCAAAATTTCATTTTTGAAACGGGTTCCTTTACAAACCTCACATTCAAGCTCAATATCTGCCATGAACTGCATCGAAACATTAATCACACCTTCCCCTTTACATTCGTCGCATCTTCCGCCATCAACGTTGAAAGAGAAATGCTTAGGCTTGTAACCCATCATTTTTGAAACCTTTTGTTTCGCAAAAAGATCTCTGATGTCGTCGTAAGCTTTTAAATATGTTACAGGATTCGAACGGGACGATTTTCCGATAGGATTCTGGTCGATCAATTCAATATGCTGAATCAGCTTTTTGGGAAATTCCACAGCATCATAATCTCCTTTTTTTCCGCCCATTCCTAACTGGATCTGAATGTCATTCGTTAAAATTTCCTTCATCAAAGTAGATTTTCCACTTCCTGACACTCCGGAAATTACAGCAAGGCTTTCCAAAGGAACATCAACATCAATATTCTTTAAATTGTTTTGTCGAGCGCCTTTTATATGAATCCATTCTTTTGCTTTTCTTCGTTTTTTCGGAACTTCAATCTCTAATCTTCCGGTTAAATATTTCGAAGTTAAAGTATCTGCATCTTTCAGTTCTTTATAATCTCCGGCAAAAACCAGTTCGCCACCAAGATAACCTGCTTCCGGACCAATATCAATGATATAATCGGCAGCTTTCATTACGTCTTCATCGTGTTCTACAACGATAACGGTATTTCCAAGGTCGCGAAGATTCTGTAAAACTTCAATTAAATTTTCCGTGTCTCGTGAATGAAGTCCGATTGACGGTTCATCCAGAATATAAATTGAACCCACCAAAGAACTTCCTAAACTTGTCGCTAAATTAATTCTCTGACTTTCGCCTCCTGAAAGTGTGTTTGATGTTCTGTTTAACGTTAAATACCCTAAACCAACTTTTAATAAAAATTCAAGTCGGGTGGTGATTTCGTATAATAATCTTTTGGCAACTTCTTGGTCGTGTTCGGATAATTTTAAACTGTTAATTAAAGGAAAAAGTTCATCCAAAGGAAGCTCAATCATCGACTGGATATTATGTCCGTCGATTTTTACCCAAGTCGTTTCCTCACGCAATCTCAAACCTTCGCAAGTCGGGCAAAGCGTTTTTCCGCGATAACGGGAAAGCATCACACGATACTGGATTTTGTATAAATTTTCCTCCAGCATTTTGAAGAAATTATCAATCGAAGGGAACGTGCTTTTTCCGTCGCCTTTCCAAAGATATTTTTTCTGATCTTTGGATAATTGATGGTAAGGCTTATGAATAGGGAAGTCTTTTGCTTTTTTAATGAAATCTTTTTTCCATTCGCTCATGCTTTCGCCTTTCCATGAAGCAACCGCATCTTCAAAAACGGATAATGTTTTATTTGGAATGACTAAATCTTCATCAATTCCAATCACTTTTCCGTAACCTTCGCAAGTCGGACAAGCACCATAAGGATTATTAAAGCTGAAAAAATGAACATTTGGTTCTAAAAATTCAATTCCGTCAAGCTCAAATTTATTTGAAAATTCTTTTATTTTTCCTGTGTCTGTATTTTTTAAAGAACAATAGCCACGACCTTCATAAAAAGCCATTTGGATAGAATCTGCCAAACGCTGAAGGAAACTTTCGTCTTCTTCATACGAAAAACGGTCGATCACGAGATTGATTTCCATTCCTTTTTCGGGAGTGAAACCAAAACTTTCCAAATCTTCGATTCCAGCTACATTTCCATTGATTTCTAATCTTGTGAAACCTGCCAGTTTTAAGACATTTAAATTTTCACCAAAATTGGCAGCGTCATATTCGTAAGGTGCAGTCAGTAAAAACGAAACGTCTTTTTTTGAAGATTTAATAAAATCCACAACATCCGTCACTGAATCTTTTTTCACTTCTTCACCCGAAACCGGAGAATAGGTTTTCCCGATTCTTGCGAAAAGAAGTTTCATATAATCATAAATTTCCGTAGAAGTTCCTACTGTTGATCGTGGATTCGAAGAAATTACCTTTTGCTGGATCGCGATGGAAGGTGCCAAACCTTTAATATCATCAACTTTCGGTTTCTCTAATTTTCCCAAAAACTGACGGGCGTAAGAGCTCAAACTCTCGACATATCTTCTCTGTCCTTCAGCATAAATAGTGTCAAAAGCCAATGAAGATTTTCCGCTTCCGGAAACTCCTGTAATGACAATTAATTTATTTTTCGGGATGAGAACATCTATGTGTTTCAGATTGTTAAGGTGTGCATTCTTAACGAAAATCTGCTTTTTAATATCTATATCTGTTGTATTAGCCATAGTAAAATTAAGACTAACAAAAATACGAATTTTTAGCGGATTTTTTATGATTTGATTCAATTGATTTTTAATATGAATCAATCATAAATTACACTCCCTGTTTTAGAATTGACATTAGCATTTACAATCAGATAATAAGGATTTTCACAGTGAAATTATTTAGATTTTAATTATAAAATGTTAAAGTTGAAAAATATTTTAAATCATTAGAAAATAGGAGTTAATTCAAAATACATTTAACAGAGAAATATTATAAAATTGAAAGATTCATAACAATAAGGTTTTTAAAGGGTTGGAAATTTGAAATATTTCAATCAAAAGAAAGATTCTACTGCAAATTGTTGATAGTCAATGTTAAATTTATGATATTTATTACTTTTTATGACTATGGTATTGTTTGGTATTTTAAAATTTGTTAAAATTGTATTCATAAATATGTAATATAGAAATGAGAAAATTGTTCAGAGATCTAGTTACACATTTAATGAGAAAAAGATAAAATAATTTACATTACTTCCCAAGATGCAGTATCATACTGCATCTTTTTTTATGACAATTATCATTTTCTAATCTTATGGAACTCCAGTACTTTTGGGGCTTGCAAAAAGAAACTAATCTGCAATAAACTATTTGGGTATGATCAAAAAACTAGGAAGTATTTTTTTCGTGGGTTCGGCAATTTTCGTGAGCGCTCAGGAAAAAAGTTCAGACATCGAAACGATTGAAATTCAGGGGAAATTTATTTCTACGCCTTATAAATCCGCTAATCAAAATATTACGGTGATTACAAAGGAAGAAATTGCGAATTCGCCTGCCAAAAGTATCGATGAAATGCTTCAGCAAGTTGCCGGAATGGATATTAGAAGGAGAGGAGCCAACGGCGTACAAAGTGATGTGGCTTTCCGAGGAAGTTCTTTTGAGCAGGTTTTGCTTCTCATCAACGGAATCAGAATGAACGATTCTCAAACAGGGCATAATTCCTTAAATATTCCTGTGGACTTAGAAGATGTTGAACGAATTGAAGTGATAAAAGGTCCTGCTGCAAGAAGATTCGGACAAAATGCCTATGCGGGAGCCATTAATATTATCACCAAGATTGATCAGGGTAAAAAAGTAAAGATTAGTGCCGAAGCAGGTGATTATGAAACCTATGGGTTTGGAATGAATGCCAATCTGGGAGGTGAAAAATTTTCTAATTCATTGAATATAAATTCAAATAGTTCGCAGGGATATATGCATAATACGGATTATGATATTCGGAATGCTTTTTATCAGAGTCAGTTGAAGATCAAAGATGGAGATTTGAGATTGCAGGCTGGTTTTTCGGAAAAAAAGTTTGGTGCAAATGGTTTCTATTCTTCAGCAAAAGCGACAGAGCAATATGAGGAAATGCAGGCTTCTATCATCAGTTTGGCTCACAGACAGAGTTTTGGAAAGTTTAAACTCAATTCGAATGTGTATTGGCGAAGAGGGCAGGATATGTATTTGTATATCAGAGATAAACCCGAAGTTTACCGAAATATGCACATCGGGAATAATGTAGGCGGAGAGGTGAATTCCAGCTATAATTGGGCTTTGGGAACCACGGGTTTAGGGGTAGAATTAAGAAAAGAATTTCTGGCAAGTAATAATTTAGGACATAGAGATCGTTTTGTTTCTCAGGTTTTCTTTGAGCATTATTTTTCTTTTTTTGATAAAAAAATGAATATATCTCCGGGAATTTCTTGGGCAAATTATTCTAATGAAGGCAATTTTTTCTATCCCGGTTTAGATGTAGGATATAATTTCAATGAAAACAATAAAGTCTACGGAAATGTCGCTAAAGTTCACCGAGTTCCTACATTTACCGATCTTTATTATTCAAGCAATACAGAAAAGGGAAATGAAGCTTTGGTTCCTGAAAATGCCTTGTATGCAGAAGTTGGTTATCAATACCAGACCAAGAGCCTTTTAGCAAAAGTAAGCGGATTTTTAAGAAGCTCTAATAACTCTATCGATTGGATGAAAATGACGATCGATGATCCTATTTGGTATGCTCAAAACGTTGGCGATATCGAAACGAAAGGTGTAGAAATAGAGGTGAATCATCAGTTGATGAGCTGGCTGAAATATTCATTGGGATATACTTATTTAGATAATGATTTTAAGCAACCTAAGGATTTTGTTTCAAGATATACTTTAGATAATTTAAAGCATCAAGTTGTTGCTAAATTACAGACTACTTTCCTGAAACATTTTACCAATGAAGTTGTTTATCGATATAATGACAGACTGAACCAATCGAGTTATAATTTGGTGGATGAAAAGCTGACTTTCAACCAAAAAGATTTTTCGATTTACGTTTTAATCAACAATTTAACAAATACAAAATATTCTGAAGCTTTTGGTGTGAAAATGCCGCAAAGGTGGTTTCATATTGGTTTTACCTATAATATTCAATATTAAATTAATGTTAATTGAGAATGAATTAAAGTTAATATTACGAAATTGTTAATTCAATTACATTTGCAAAAATTTTTTAAATGAAACTGTTTGTAAGTCTTGGTTTACTTTTAAGTGTTACATTTTTCAAAGCTCAGGAGCATGTCTCCAGCTTCAATGCCCTGACTCTGACTTACAAATTTCATCCCAAATTTTTCCTCTATGCAGAAGGGCAATCAAGAGGTATTGAAGAATATTCTTATCCTGATTATTACGAAATAAAAGGTGGTTTAGGCTATAATCTTACTAAAAATCACAAACCTTTCATTGGTTTGGGAAGATATGCAACGTATAAAGATCATGCGATTAACAAAGAAGAATTCCGTGTGTGGCTTCAGGATGTGATCGATTTCAAAAAAGGAATTGTAAAATTCGAGAACAGACTTCGTGTAGAAAAGTCGTGGTTTAATGAGCCGAAAAACGATAAAACCTCTGAAAGAATGCGTTACCGTTATCGTCTTAATATTTCTGTGCCTTTGAATGCTAAAAGCATCAAACCGGGAACTGTTTTTGCCAATGTTTACGATGAAATCTTTGTAGTTACCCCTATGAAACCTGCTTTTGCAAGAAACAGAGTTTACGGCGGTTTTGGATATCAAATCGATGAAAACTTCGGAATCTTGGGCGGTTATCTTTGGCAAAGAGAATTTGAGGCAAAAGGCAACAAAAACGTACATTTTGTATATCTTGCTTTAAACATCAATATAGACGATACTAATCCTCCTGCCAAGACGTATCATTTCCCGGGAGCAGATTAATATTTGTCAATCAAATAATGATAGGCTTTCAGGTATTTGTTAAATCTTTTGATGTCTTTCGGAACCAGTTCACCCGTCACTCTTCGAAGATCCATATTGTCACGAAGGTCATTTAATTTTACAGCAACGGCAAGGGGCGATCTTTCGGTACGTTTTACGAACTCGTCATAGCTTTCATCCGGATCAAATTTTGTTAAACAGCTGATGGCGAAAACAATATATTCCGGGAAACCTTCGTTTCTCAGGAAATCCAGACTGAATTCTACAGGATGATCTTCAACCACATCATGTAAAACGCCTACAATTTTTTCGTCCATCGTTTTACCATATTCCATAACTCTCATTACGTGAGCAATATACGGCGCATGGTATTTGTCTTTCTGACCTTTATGTGCCTTATCGGCGATTTTTATAGCTTTGTTTAGTAATTCTTCTTTTGTCATCCCAATTGGAAAATAGAGTACAAAAATAAAAAATGCCACCACATTCTAAAGATTTTTTCAGGAATTATTTTACATAATATTCATGTTTTGTTTCACCTTTCTTCTCAGGCATTTTAAATGATATTTTTAAGACCTTTTTAATTGATGGAATAAAGTTTTATTAGTATTGATTATCAAACTTATTTTAAATTTAACCGCAAAAGAAACAAAAGATTTTATTGGATTTATTTTAAGCATTCCAAAAGTCTGCAAAAAGAAAAGCCCCAAAACTTGAGGCTTTATTTATCAATTAATTATTTGTATCGTCTTCTACAGAAGCATTTGGAGCATTGTTTTTCACCGAATCAATACCTTTTTCCATTCCATTATCAGATTCGTACATCTGGCTTGTTCCGATCACCTGTCCGTTTCCGGCTTTAAGATTGAAATACCAGCGACCATCTTTTGCCGTAAGCCTTTCAAATCGTGAATCATCTGGAGCATTTTTCTTTACAGATTCTATTCCGTTTTCACATGAAGCTTTAGAGTTATATCCCTGACTAGTCAGGATAACTTGCCCGTTTACAGCTTTTAGATTAAATTGATAATCGTCATTTGTTCTCTTAGAGATAATAAATTTTCCCATTGTTTGATATTTAAAGTTTATGATTTTAGTTTATTTTGATGTTTTTTCTTTTTCTTTGGGAGTTGCATTCAGAATTTTATATTGAGAATGATTTTTATTGCTTGATTTTAAGCCTGAATAAATACTATCGTTAGGCTTAAAAACAGGCATATTATTCAGATTTTTTCTTTTGATTTCTGTTTTAACGGTATCTCTTGAAATTTTAAATTTGGCACTATCCGATTTTTTTTGCGGATCAATTTTCTTTCTTTGTGCATTTGCAGAAATAGAAAGTAAGAGCATTAGGAATAATAAAAGTCTCATCAGTTTGAATTTTCTTTAAAATTAATAAAAATTTTCTTTATAAAAGCTTTAAAATCTATTACTTATTGTAAAAAATAATTTTTACTGGGTTATTCTAATTAACAGAAAATTGATTAACTAGAACTTCATTTATTTTTAATCGTATTTAAAATAATGTTTATTAAGAAAGAAAAATCATTACTTTTGAAGTCAACTAAAAAAATTAAAAACTATGAATTGGTACTTAAAAGTATTAAAACAGTACGCTGATTTTAACGGAAGAGCAAGAAGAAAAGAGTATTGGATGTATCTTTTATTCAACATGATTTTCGCTATTGTAGCTACAATTTTAGATAATCTTTTGGGATTGAGATTTAACGAACAAATTCCTTATGGATATATTTATTTGTTGTATGTTCTTGCAACTTTCCTTCCAAGCTTAGCGGTTTCTGTGAGAAGATTGCATGATGTTGATAAGAGCGGATGGTTTCTGCTTATTTCATTTATTCCTATTATTGGTGGGATTTGGCTACTAATATTATACTGCACAGAAGGAACACAAGGAAGAAATCAATATGGTGAAGATCCTAAAGGAAATTATAATGAGATCAACGAAATAGGTCAGAAAGAATTTTAAAATCATAAAAAAACCGGAAGTAAATTCCGGTTTTTTATTTGTGAAAACATTTTATTAATAATGTCCTTTTTCAATATAATGCGCAGCCACCTTTTCAGTTAAAGCAACTACATTCGGATGGTTTGTATACTTCGTGAATCTTCTCAATCCAGAAAGCATCATTCTTTGTTCGTCACCTTCCGCGAAAGAAACAATTCCTTCTTTTGCCGATGTAATGATTTTTTCAACCGCTTTGTAAAGATTTAATTGAGCCATTGCAGCTTCCACAGAGTCAGCAGAGAAATGTTTTTCTGCTCTCAAAACAGCAGATTCTGCCATGTAGATTTGATTCAAAATTTCAGAAGCATTTAATAATAAATGTTGTTGTTTTTCAATATCCATCATATATTTTTGAAGCGCAGCACCTGAAACCATTAAGAACACTTTCTTAAGATTGGCGATGATTGCTTTTTCTTCGCTCATGAATTCAGAATAATCAGGAACTTCGAACGATGGAATTCCCATCAATTCTTTGCTGATCGCCATTGCTGGAGAAAGTAAATCTAATTCTCCTTTCATTGCTCTTTTGATCAACATTCCAACAGCCAAAAGTCTGTTGATTTCGTTAGTTCCCTCATAAATTCTACCGATTCTGGCATCTCTCCAAGCAGATTCCATTGGAGTATCTTCTGAGAATCCCATTCCTCCATAAATCTGGATTCCTTCGTCTGCCGTAACCTGTGTTAAATCTGAAACAAAAACTTTAAGAATTGAAGCTTCAACTGCGAATTCTTCAACTCCTTTTAATTCAGCTTGTTGATGATCCATTCCTCCTGCAACTAATTCTGCAATTTTATCTTCAACATTTTTTGCTAAACGGTAAGAACCAGCTTCACTTACAAAAACTCCGGTTGACATTTCAGCAATTTTCTTTCTGATCGCTCCGAAAGTTGAAATTGAAACTCCAAACTGCTTTCTTTCGTTTGAATATTGAATAGAGTGATTTAAAATTCTTCTCTGTCCGTCAAGGTTTGCAGCAGCTAACTTGATTCTACCTACATTTAATGCATTCAAAGCGATTTTGAAACCGTTGTTTCTTTCACCCAACATATTCTCAACAGGAACTTTCATATCATTGAAGAAAACCTGACGAGTAGAAGACGAACGAATACCTAATTTGTGCTCTTCTTCACCGAAAGTTAAGCTTTCAGGATTTTCTAACTCAGAACGGTTGATTACAAAACCTGTGATATTTTTATCATCATCAATTTTAGCAAACAACGTGAAAGTATCAGCAAAACCTGCATTGGAAATCCACATTTTTTGTCCGTTGATGATATAATGTTTTCCATCTTCAGATAATCTCGCTCTTGTTTTTCCTGAGTTTGCATCAGAACCTGCATCCGGCTCGGTTAAGCAATATGCTCCGAACTTTGTTCCTGTTGCTAAATCTGGAAGATACTTCTTTTTCAATTCTTCACTTCCGTAAAGTAGAGTAGGCAACGTTCCAATTCCTGTGTGAGCTCCGTAAGCCGTTGCTAACGAACCGTTTCCTCCAGAAACATAATCGCAAGCCAACATTGTACTGACGAATCCCATTCCAAGACCTCCATATTCTTCTGGAACGGTGATTCCTAGCAATCCCATTTCGCCCAACTGACGCATTGTTTGTTCCGTTAATGCATAATCTTTTTTCTCAAAACGATCATGGTGAGGAATTACTTCTCTATCTATAAATTCTTTCGCGGAATCGCGAAGCATTTTTTGTTCTTCGTTCAGTTCTTCCAAACTGAAAATTTCGTTTGCAGGAATTTCTTTAATCAAGAATTCTCCACCTTTTAATATATTTCCCATTTAATATTTGATTTTTTTCTTATTATTTTTTGAGACTTTTAGATAATAGACGGATAGAGGATAGACTTTTTCACTCTTTAAAAGTTATTTTATTATCTATGTTCTATCAGTCTATTATCTTTTAGTCTTTATTAAGCATATTCTGAAATACCATTGTTGCTCTTTGAAATTCTTCAATTTTTATTTCAAAGGTTTCGCAATTTTCATCAGATAAATATTTTCTATGATTTGCTAACAATATTTGAGTTTGCAATTCAAAAGATGAACCCAAAGAAATATCTAAAAAATGACTAAAAGACTTATTTGTTCTGCTTGAACCTTCGGCTATATTTGAAGGAATGGAAATTGAGCATCGATCCATTTGGCTTTTCAAACCATATTTTTCATAAGCTGGAAAAGTATCGGTAGATCTAATGTTCCTCTTGATAATTCCATACCCATTTTCTAAATTTTAAGCTTTTTAAAATTGTGTCTTTTAAAATCATTCATCATTTTTTCTTGTATGTTTCTAATCTATTATCTATCAGTCTATTCTCTTTTTATCTTTAAAGAAGCTCAAAAATTGAAGCTGCTCCTTGTCCCGTTCCAACACACATAGAAACCATTCCATATTTGTTTCCTCGTTTTCTCATTTCATCAAGAAGCTGAACCGTTAATTTCGTTCCTGTACATCCAAGTGGGTGACCAAGAGCAATTGCGCCTCCATTAACATTTAAAATATCAGGATTTAAGCCTAATTCTTTTTTGATGGCAACAGACTGTGATGCGAATGCTTCGTTTAATTCGATTAATTCAATATCTTTTAATTCTAAACCTGCTTGTTTTAATGCTTTTGGAATCGCATAAATTGGTCCCATTCCCATAATTCTTGGCTCAAGTCCGGCTGCTGCATAAGCGACTAATCTTGCTTCAGGCTGTAATCCTAATTCTTTCACCATTTCCTCACTCATTACCATTACGAAAGCGGCTCCGTCACTCATTTGAGAAGAGTTTCCGGCGGTTACGCTTCCTCCGTTGGCGAAAACGGGTCTTAATTTAGCTAAACCAGCCAAAGAAGTATCAGCTCTTGGACCTTCATCAACCGAAAAGTCAAACTTTTTAGTCTGCATTTTCTGGTTTTCATCCAAGAAATTATATTCAACAGGAATCGGAACAATCTGATTGGCAAATTTACCTTCCTGATTCGCTTTTAAAGCCTTCATGTGAGACTCAAACGCAAACTGATCCTGTTCTTCTCTTGTGATATTGTATTGTTTTGCAACTTCTTCTGCCGTGTAGCCCATTCCCCAATAATAATCAGGGTTGGTTTTGGCAATATCCGTTTCAGGAACTGGTTTATAACCTCCCATCGGAATGTAAGACATTGATTCTGTTCCTCCTGCAATAATACAATCAGCCATTCCTGCCTGAATTTTCGCAGAAGCAATAGCAATCGCCTCACTTCCGGATGCGCAATATCTGTTTACGGTAACTCCTGGAACTTTATCTGTATTTAAACCCATCAGGGAAATCAAGCGTGCCATATTCAAGCCTTGTTCAGCTTCTGGCATCGCGTTTCCTACGATAAGGTCATCGATTCTGTTTTTGTCTAATTGCGGAAGTTCAGCCATTAATTTTTCAATCACGGTGGCCGCCATTACATCGGGTCTTGTGAATCTTAAACTTCCTTTTGGAGCTTTTCCAACGGCAGTTCTGAAACCCTTTACTATATATGCTTGTTTTGACATTTTTTTGTTAATTAAAAATTAGTTTAAAAGTTTTTGCCTCGTAGAGGCTTACTGTTAATAGCAATCCAATTGCGGTTTGTGCGGAGCTCCGTAGGAGCGACCTGTTAATCTTTAATCCATTCAAATAAATATTTTGGATCATACTCAATTTCAAATTTTTCCATGAAATCCAAATATTCTTCTTGAAATGTTTTCTTTTTATGATGTTCTTCTTGATTTAAAATATATTTAACAACAGAATCTAAACTGCTTTTAGAATAAGAAAAAGCTCCGTATCCTTCCTGCCAATTAAATTTTCCATTCATCCATCCTTTTTCATTAATGAATTTTGATGAACCCGCTTTAATATCTCTTACTAAATCTGAAATTGAAACTGTTGGACTCATACTTACAAGAATATGTATATGATCCGGCATTGCAAAAACTGCGAATAATTTTTGATGTCTATGAGAAATAATACCTGTAATAAATCTATGTAATTCTTCTGTGTTTTCTTTTGAAATCAGATTTTGTCTTCCTTTGACAGCGAAAACAATTTGAATATAAATTTGTGTGTATGTATTTGCCATAAGAATTAACAGGTCGCCTCTACGAGGCTCGATGTTTTCTAAAATTATTCTGCTATTAACAGTTCGCTCCTACGGAGCTCGCCATTAATTTCTCAAAGGTTTCCCATTTTGTAACATATACTGAATTCTCTCCAATGTTTTTCTTTCCCCGCAAAGCTGCAAGAATGTTTCTCTTTCAAGATTCAATAAATATTGTTCGGTAACAACGGTTGGTTCAGAAAGATTTCCTCCCACCATTACGTTAGCTAATTTATCTGCAATTTTCTTGTCGTGCTCAGAAATATAATTTCCGGTTAACATTTGATCGGTTCCTACATAAAACATTCCCAAAGCATCTTTACCAAGAACTTTAACTTTCTGTTCGATTGGTTGAGTATAACCTTGCTCAGCTAATAGTTTTGCTACCTTTTTAGCTTCGGCAATTTGTCTGTTTTTACTTACAGAGACAATGTCTTTTCCTTTTTCAAGAATTCCCATGTCGTAGGCTTCATAAGCTGAAGTTGCTACTTTCCCCATTGCGATATTCATGAAAGCTTCACGAAGTCTGTTGTTTTTAACATCATCGCTGTGGAATTCTCTTGAGGTTCTCAATGTTAATTCTTTCGTTCCGCCACCGCCAGGAATTACACCAACTCCGGTTTCAACCAATCCAATGTAAGTTTCTGCTGCTGCGACAACTCTATCGGCGTGCATAGTCATTTCGCAACCGCCACCAAGCGTCATTCCGTGAGGAGCGACAACAACCGGAATAGAAGAGTAGCGAACTCTCATCATCGATTTTTGGAAATAAGCGATCGCCATATTCAAATCGTCCCAATCTTGTTCGATAGCCATCATTAAAATCATCGCTAAATTCGCTCCAACAGAGAAATTAGTACCTTGATTTCCGATCACTAAACCGTCATATTCTTTTTCAGCTAAATCAATGGCTCTGTTCAATCCATCCAATACTTCGCCTCCTAAAGAATTCATTTTAGAACGAATCTCGAAGTTGATAATTCCGTCGCCTAAATCTTCGATTGCAGCACCTGAATTGCTCCAAAGTGTTTTGTTTTTTCTGATATTATCTAAAATAATGAAAGCATCCTGTCCCGGAATTTTATTGTATTCTCCCGAATTTTTATCAACATAAATCGTTTGTCCTTCATCATTAACTTTATAGAAAGTTTCAACATTTTTAACCCAGTCTGAAACCTGATAACCTGCATCTTTAGCCAATTCAATACCTTTTTGAACACCAACGGCATCCCAGATTTCAAAAGGTCCATTTTCCCAACCGAAACCTGCTCTCATTGCATCGTCGATTTTGTAAACTTCATCAGAAATTTCAGGAACTTTATGCGAAACGTAAGCGAATAATGCTCCCAAAGACTTTCTGTAAAGCTCTCCGGCTTTATCTTTTCCGCCAATTAAGACTTTAAATCTATCAATCGGCTTGTCAATATTTTTAGTTAATTCTAATGTTGGGAAAGAAGATTTTCCTTGAAGTTCGTATTCTAAAGTATCAAGATTTAATCCGTGAATTTCAGATTTTCCTTCTGTATTTTTCACTTTTTTGTAGAAACCTTGCTCTGTTTTTGAACCTAACCATTTATTATCAACCATTTTCTGGATATAATCAGGAAGCGTAAAAACATCGTTAAAATCATTCGCTTCCGCGCCGCTTTGACGAACGCCGTTTGCAACCATCACCAATGTATCCAAACCAACAACATCCGCAGTTCTGAATGTTGCAGATTTCGGACGACCGATAACTGGACCTGTCAATTTATCAACTTCAGAAACGGTTAAACCTAATTTCTGAACATTATGAAGCAAATCCATCATTGAGAAAACTCCGATTCTGTTGGCGATAAATGCTGGAGTATCTTTTGCTAAAACAGTTGTTTTACCTAAGAATTTTGCTCCGTAATTCATGTAGAAATCAATGATTTCCGGATTTGTATCGTTGGTTGGAATAATCTCTAAAAGAGGAAGATATCTTACAGGATTAAAGAAGTGTGTTCCTGCAAAATAATGTTTGAAATCATCACTTCTTCCTTCCACCAACATATTAATTGGAATACCTGAAGTATTTGAAGAAACCAAAGTTCCCGGTTTTCTGAACTGTTCGATTTTTTCGTAAACAGATTTTTTGATGTCCAGTCTTTCAACTACAACTTCAATAATCCAGTCTGTATTTTTTATTTTTGGTAAATCATCATCAAAATTTCCAACTTTAATTCTATCTGCGAATTTCGGAGAATAGAGTAGAGCCGGACTTGCTTTTTTCAGTTTTTCAAAGTTTTCGGAAGCGATTCTGTTTCTTATCGCTTTGTCGTCCTTTGTCAAACCTTTTTTCTGTTCTGCTTCAGTGAGTTCAAAAGGAACGATATCCAACAACGAAACTTCTACACCAATATTGGCAAAGTGCGCTGCAATACCGCTTCCCATAATTCCTGAACCAAGAACTGTAACGTGTTTGATTCTTCTTTTCATTTGATTTATTGATTTGTATATTATTTTTTATTATTTAAATCTGTCGCGATCTTCATGATTTCGGTCATGACTTCCTTAAAAGTTTCCAATTTTTCAGGAGCAATTTTTTCCATCACTCTTTTGTTGAAATTCACGACGACTTCTTTAGACATATTTCTGGAATTCAATCCTTTGTCTGTAAGTTTAATGATTACTTCACGTTTGTCTGTGGTGGTTTTTTCCTTATAGATATATCCGTTGTCTTCGAGAAGTTTAATGATTCTTGTGAGGGAAGTCGGCTCGATTGCCATTTTAGGTCCCAGATTCGTACTTCTTGTTCCTTCTTTCGGGTCGATTTTAAGAAGAGTAAGGGCTTGTACAGCCGTAGAATCGTGTTCCTGAGCTAATTCTGTATACATTTTCGAAACAGCTAACCAGGTCTGCTTCAAAATTAGATCTACATTTTCTATTTTATCCTTGTTATTGTCCATCAAAATTTGTTGAAATGGTTATATTCAAATATAATAAATATTATGCATGCATAGTATTTATTAACGTTAAAATTTGTTAATAATCTGATTGTAAATGAATTAAATTGTATGATTTGCATAATACTATGCATGCATAGTATATGGAATGTATAAAGAAAAGAGTGGATTAATAAATGGTTTTCACGAAATTAATAATTTCTTCAAAAGATTCGCATTGTTGTTTTAAAGAATCATTAGAAATTAACCAAAAGTTGTTTTGAAACTCAAAATGGAGAGCAGAAAGGTCTCTTTGAAAGTTTTTTTGAAGCAAAGAATACAACATTTCTTTATAAAAATCCGGAGCAACGATTTTTGGCGCAACAAATTTGTCATTAATTTGAAATAAAGAAGCGTTGATCAATTCATCATGTTGAAGCAAAACATCCTCAACAATTCCGGAATACAAATGATTGTCTTTTACATACCAAATTTTGTCTGCAAATTCCTTTGCCAAACGCCAGTCATGAGAAGAAAAAAGAATTAATTTGTTTTGTTCCTGAGCTAATTTTCGAAGCGTTTTTAGAATGATGATTTTATTTTTTTCATCCAAATGAGTGGTTGGTTCATCAAGAATAATGATAGAAGAGTTCTGCGTTAAAGCTCGTCCGATAAAGGCTTTTTGAAGATTTCCATCTGACAGATTTTTAAGTAAAGTATTTTTATATTGAATTAAATCAAGCTCTTCGATGATATGCGAAACTTCCTCACGATCTTCTTTTTTAAGCTCAAAATAAAAAGGGTAATAAATATATTTTCCCAACGAAATCAAATCTTCAACCGTATAATTTTGTGGAACAATAGATTTTGAAAAAACAACCGCAATATGTTCAGCAATTTCTTTAACGGAAAGATTTTTAATATTTTTATTATTGATAGAAATTTCTCCACCCAAAATCGGGATCTGATGTAAAATAGATTTAATTAAAGTGGTTTTTCCGACACCATTGTTACCAATCAACAGACATACTTCTCCTAAATTCACATGGGTGTTGGTATTTGAAATTAAGGTTTTATTGTAGCCGATGTTTGCTTTGTTGATTTGTAGGTACATTTTGTTTAATTTTTATTTACCCGGATTTAGAGAGTTTTTATTTCTTTTCTCGCAGATCTTGCCGATTACGCTGATTTTTATTTAAGTCTCGTTTGTCATGCTGAAAGCATCTCTACAAAGTTAGTTTAGATTCCTCCGGAATGACAAATTGACGTTTTTTATTAATAAAAAATTATTCTCAATCATCCGCGCAATCTGCCAAATCAGCGAGAGATTTTAAAATTAACAATTCACTCATTCACCATTCACTTTCATACTTTATTCTGTCTCAAAAGCATCATCAAAATTACAGGAATTCCAAAAACGGAACTTATCACATTCAAAGGAATCTGAGATTTTTCGGCAATGATTGAGAAAAACAACATCATCAACATTCCTAAAAACATATTTAAAATCCATTGCTGCCAAAGTTTTGAGGGATTGTAAATGAGTCTGCAAAAATGCGGAACAATAATTCCAATAAATAAAATAGGACCTAAAAATGCTGTAATAGAAGCTGAAAGTAGAGAAGAGGCGGCAATGATGAATATTTTTAACTGATTTAAATTCACGCCCAAACTTTGCGCATAAGACGTTCCCAGTGAATTTCCAATCAAGGGCTTTATTGTTTTAAAGCAAATAAATAGTCCGATTAAAACTAAAATCGATAAGACATAAATCTGATTCCTCGTTACCATATTATTCGCTCCAAAAGACCATAAAATATAGTTTTTCAGGCTTTGATTTTCAGCATAAAATTGCAGCAACGAAACAATTGCTCCCGCAAAAGCTGAAACCAGAAAACCAAAAATAATTAGATAAGATTTATCCTGAAATTTATTTGACATTGAAAGCAAAACCAGCATTAATAATAAGCTTCCTGCAATGGCCGCTAAACTTAAAAAACTGTTTTGAAGAAATTCCGGAATCAGAATATCATGTGAAAAAAAAATATAAAATGCCACCGATAAACTCGCTACGGAAGTTATTCCCAAAATGTCAGGTCCCGCCAAGGGATTCTGAAAATATTCCTGCATCAGAAAACCAGACGTCGGAATTGAAATTCCAGCCAAAAGCATAACTAAAACACGGTTTACTCGTATTTCTGCAATCTGACTATTGGAAGATTCTGAAAAAAAATCATGAAAATTTAAACTTAAAAATCCTGTGTTTAAATTGATAACTGCCATGAAAATAATTGCGACCAATAATAGCAAACACAGGATTCTGAATTGAGTTGACATTCTAAAAAGTCAAATTTATTGTAATAAAGAATTGATTTTTTTATCCAATTCGCCTTCTGTCATCATTCCTAAAAATTCTTCCGTTTTATCACCTTTTCTAAAATAGGTAAAAGGAATAGATCCTCCGTCCCATTGTTTGAAGTTTTTCGGAAAGAAGTTCTCATCAAGTTTTTGTCCGTCAAGCAAAACAATATTTTCAGCAAGCCCATTTTCGTTTGCGAACTTTTTTACAGCGCCATTCCATTCAGATTTTTCATCCAAATTCACGAAAGTAAATTTTACAGGTTTTCCTTTTAATTCGTTTATTTTATTCTTAAAATGAGGAATCTCTCTCATGCACGGTCCGCACCATGTTGCAAAGAAATTCGTTACATATAAAGTGTCGTTATTTTTAGCTAAATAATCACCTATTTTTTCGGGCGCAATTTCCGGAGAAGTAAATGTACTGCTTGTTGCATCTGTATTTTCGGTCACAGAAATAGAATCTGTAGCTGTTGTGGCATCATTTTTCTGGCTTTCTTTTTTGCAGCTTGCCAAGGCAAACAGAACAAGCGTGGATAAAATTATCTTCTTCATAAATTATTTTTTATCTATTTTTGAATTGAAGTATGGAACAACAAATCTATAAAGGGAAACTGACGCAGTTTCATTGGCTAAAAATAACGAAAAAGGAAGAACTGACCAAAAATACTTTTTCTCTGGAGTTTGAAATTCCTGAGAATTTGAAGGAGAATTTTGAGTTTGATGCAGGACAGTTTGTAAGTGTAAAATTTCAATCTCACGGGGAAGAAATTATTAATGATTATTCAATGACTTCAGCGCCTTACGAGAAAAAAATAGCGTTGGGAATAAAAGTGAATTCGCCTGAACGAGCAACTTCAGCGCTATTTAAAAATTATCATGTTGGAGACAAATTGCTGGTTAGTGAACCTAATGGAAGATTTACTTTAATATCAAAGCCAAGCGAATTCCGAACGATTGTAGGTTTTGCTGCAGGAATTGGAATTACACCTATTTTAAGTCATTTTAAAAATATTCTTCATAACGAGCCTAGGACAAGGTTGTTTTTATTTTATGGAAATAAAAGTTCAGAGGATTTAATTTATAGAGAAACTCTGGATAATCTGGCGAAAACCTATCGTGACAGACTGCAGATTTTTTATTTTTATTCGAGAGAGAAAACGGATAATCATTTCTTTTATGGAAGGCTTGACGAAAAAAAATTGGGTTTAATTATTAATCAAATTCTGCATTTAGATGATACCGATGAAGAGTCTACTATTTGGGACGCTGTAGATGATGTTTTGATCTGCGGAAAAGGTGAAATGATTAAAGCTCTTGCCAATGCGTGCTATCATCATGGAATTCCGAAGAAAAATATTCACTTTGAGCTTTTTCAGGAATTTAATGACGATATTTATCCTGTAGAAAAAGAATTTCCATTGATTGAAAATGTGGAAGTAGAATTTAAAATGCTTGGAAAGGACTATCAAACGAAGCTTCCGACAAATGAAGAAAGGATTCTTCAACAATTATTGGTTCAGAAATTTGAAGTTCCATATTCTTGCAAATCAGGAATCTGCGGAAGTTGTGAATGTGTTTTGGAAGAAGGAGAGGTGGAATTGCTGGAAAATGAATATTTAACGGAAAAAGAAGAAGCGAAAGGTCATATTTTAGCTTGTATGTCGATAGCGAAAACTAAAAAAATAAAGCTTAACTTTGATTTGACTTGAGAATCATAAGAAACATATTTAATTTAGGTTTTATATCAATCGAAATTGGTATTCTTCTGATATGTCTTGCCAATGCGTGGGTTTTTGCATTGACGGACGGAAGAACGTACACTAAAATTTCTAAAATTCCGCCTAGAGAAATTGCTTTGGTTTTGGGAACTTCCCCGAAAATGCGATCCGGTGTTTCCAATCCTTATTTTACAAAAAGGATGGATGCAACGGCTTTGTTGTATCATCACGGAAAAATTAAGAAAATTATTGTAAGCGGCGAAAAAAGTACAGGTTACAATGAGCCTGCTGCCATGAAAAAGTATCTCATATATCAGGAAGGGGTGCCCGAAGATATTATTATTGAAGATCCGAAAGGTTTCAATACGTATAAAAGTATTTTACGCTGTAAAGATGTTTACAAGAAAGATAATGTGATTATCGTTTCACAAGGTTTCCATAATTTAAGAGCATTGCTTTTCGCAAGAAATAATAGCATGAATGCCTTAGGTTTTGATGCTCAAGATGTCACAAAACCAGAAAGTTACTACAGAAACCAGTTCCGAGAGATACTCGCCAGAACGGTTGCTGTAGTTTATTTTGCATTGGGAATTTCGCCGGATTAGAAAGGATATCCAAACGCGATATTCAATGTAGGTTTGAATGGATTAAAATTATTGAATCTCCATTTTTCTCCATCTGGTTTGTTCGGATCGTAAATTTTATAGGCTAAATCGACTCTTAAAGTAATGTAAGCAACATTTACCCTCAATCCGAACCCGCTACCGATACCCACTTGGCTTAAGAATTTGTTAAATTTAAACTCATCTCCATAACCATCGTTGTAGTTTTTAAGACTCCAGGTGTTACCAATATCCGTAAATAATGCTCCTTCATACATATCCGTAAAAGGCACTCTTAATTCGATATTGGTGGTTAATTTAATATTATCAGTCATATACGTTCGAACTCTCTCATCGACCTGAGAATCAGCCGGACCAAGACCGCCGAAAGCCACCCAAGCACGGATGTCGTTAGATCCACCATTAAAATATGATCTTACAATTGGCATATCTTTAGAATTTCCGTAAGGAATTCCGACGCCGATAAACTGACGAAGAACTAGGGTATTTCTGTTAAATTTAAAATACTTTCTCGTATCAATATCAAATTTCACAAATTGTGCATAAGGAATTCCGAAAATGGTTCTTTGTGGTTGTGTCACAATACCGCCACCGTCGTTTCTTTTTTGGTTGAAAGCACTTAAAATATTTCCTGCCAATTCTACTTTTCCGTTAAAGTAAAAGGCATTAGGATAATCTTTCTTACCAATTTCATTATAGACAAAATTGTAAATCATAGATGAAATAATTACATCCTGAGTTTGTCTGTCTTTATTTACCAAAGTTCCGATAAATGCGGTATAAAGATCTTGCCCTTGTGCATCTAAAGTTCCATGATACAGATTGTCTTCAGTTATTAATTGTGAAACCTGATCTCTGGTAAGTAAACCTGCTTTAAACTCGTCTCTTACATTGGTATTGTAGGCGAAATAATTTTGGAAAATTTCTTCCCTGATCGCATTATCATTTACGAAATAATCATAATAAGCTGATTTATTTTTAGTTAAACTCAGCTGTGTATTAAACAACGTTAGTTTGTGATATACCTGATCATTTACATTCGCCTGATAATTTAAGCCTGTATTAAAATTTACCCTTCCCAGGCCAATATTATTTTGAATTGATGCTCCTAAAATAATAGATGAAGTAGGGGTATATCTTTTTGGGATAAATTTGTAATAATCAAACGGAAGTAATAGCCTTGGGAAATTAAGTGATCCTTGAGCCGAAATTTCATATGCTAAAACTCTCTTATTGATATCCTGAGTACTTCGAATAGATCCAAATGTTCCGGATAAACTTGTAGAAAGATTTTCCATACCTCTGAAAACATTTCGGGTTGTCAAATCGATAGATGGAGAAATCCCCAAATTCAAAAGCTGGGAATAATTAACATCTGTTCCTACTTTCAATTCATATTTAGGAAGAGGTTTTAACAAATACAAAACATCAACAATACTGTCATTCGGAGCAGTTCCTCCGCCATGTCTTAATGAATCTCTAGCTTTTAATATGCTAAAGTTGTTCATAGTCAGAAAGTTTCTCTTTGTTACGTCAAGCTTTTTTTGATCATAAACCTGCTTGCTGTCAACAATGATAGCACGCCATAATGATGAGCTTTTGTAATTATCATTCATCTTATGGAATCGAACTCTTCTTAAACTGTCTTTCTTTGTATTATTTGGAAAATCACTGGCATCATCTACAATAGCAACGTCAATATTTCCAATAGTTGCCACTTTGTAAGGAGTGTCAAGAGAATCTCTATGAATTTCCAGTGTTAAAGGAACCTGCTTTCTGCTTTTCAAAGAATCGGCCACGAAATAAACTTCCTCGTTGGAGTTATTGAATCGATAATAACCATTTTTCCGCATCAAATCATTGACTCTTGTTACCTCTTTTTCAAGAACGGTTTGGTCTAAAACCTGTCCGGCTCTGATATTAGTTTCCCATTTAGACTGTTCATAAACAGACTTAATTTTAGGATCCGGAATATTATAATAATAGTCTTTTATATAAGTAGCATCATTATGTTTGATGAAATAATTTACAGCAGCTTTTTTCCCTGTAGAATCTAAATTGTGTTTAAATTTTACTTCAGCATCCCAAAAACCTCTGTACGTTAACCTTTTTTCGATAGATTCTGCACTTTTTTCAGTTCTCGTCTGGTCTAAAATTACGGGAGGAGTTCCCCAATTGTGATATAACCTATCCATCAATAAGCTTTTTCCAATA
Organism: Chryseobacterium sp. C39-AII1; assembly: GCF_039672645.1. NCBI lineage: Bacteria > Pseudomonadati > Bacteroidota > Flavobacteriia > Flavobacteriales > Weeksellaceae > Chryseobacterium > Chryseobacterium sp. C39-AII1. The sequence continues at coordinate 20,348 of NZ_JBDFPQ010000018.1, read as the reverse complement.
CTACTTTTCATATTGTATTTAATGAAAAGAGAATCTCTTAATTTCTGATTTCTCATTTCATTAGGATACGTCATATATTCGTTAAGAAGCGTGTCGTATTTAGGATTGGCAGCATTATAAAGCAATAAGCTTAAAGGCATAAAGAGCAATTGCTTTTTATTGGGTTTTTGCTGAACATAATTTTTTAATTCATCATCAAAACTTTCTTTCTTATCTTCAAACTCAAAACTGTTTTTGGTAAGCAGATATTCGCCATCAGGAACTTTCTTCGTCGTACTACAAGCATACAAGAGACCAACAAATGTTGCAAATGAAATAATTTTATAATACTTTTGAGGAGAATTCTTATAATGCTTACAGCTCATACAATAAAAGTTTTACAGTCTTTAGATAAAAAGAAGTTCAGACAAAAATACAATTTGTTTTTGGTTGAAGGTAATAAAATCATTTGTGAACTTTTTGAATCTAACTTTAAAATTAAAGAAATTTTCTCTACGGATCCGCAAAAATTAGACCGTACAGATGTACCAATTACTCATATCTCTGAAAATGAGTTGAAAAAAATTAGTTTTCTTCAAAATCCGAAAGATTCTGTGGCGATTTGTTATTTAAATGAAGAAAAAAAACTTGAAGATAAAAATATTCAACTGGTTTTGGATGGCATTCAGGATCCCGGAAATTTAGGAACAATTATTCGCCTCGCAGACTGGTTTGGGATTGAACAAATTATCTGCAGCGAAGACACTGTAGACTTCTATAATCCGAAAGTAATTATGGCGAGTATGGGCTCTTTTACTAGAGTCAATATGGTTTATACTAATTTGGTTGAATATCTTTCAAAAACAGAAAATATAAATATAGGAACCGATATGGATGGCGAAAATATTTATACATTTGAAAAACCCGAAAAAATCAACCTTATTTTAGGAAATGAAGGAAAAGGCATGCGCCCAGAAACAGAAAAATTAATTAAGAAAAGTATAATGATTCCAAGATTTGGAAAGTCGCAATCTACAGAAAGCCTGAATGTTTCTATGGCAGCAGGGATTATTTTAGGACAGCTCTTTCGATAGTGAAAATAGAGTTTTAGAGTTATAGAGTCAGAGGATTTTAGAGTTTTTCATTCTTTCTAAACTCAAACACTCCCACGCTATAACTCTAAAACATCATATAAGCTGTTCCATACTGGAAACACTTTTGTTTTTCTGGTAGCTCTCCAGTTGTTTTCTTACATATTTTAAAGCAATTGGGGCAAGATAAATCATGGCAGCACCTAAAAGTTTCTTTTTCCAGTTAGAGCTTTTCATGTTCTTTTTAGCATAGTTTCCTACCAAAGCAGTTACGCCCAATCTTACTACGCCGTCTAAAGCGTTTCCTGAAAAGGCAGAACCTGCAATGCCCATTGCTGTATTTTTGCTCAGTAAAATATCTTTTACTTCTGAGGTAACCTGTTTGGCGATAACATCTTTGCGGATTACCACTTTTTCTTCACCGTTTTCGCCTACCTTTTCCTGAAGATATTGATCCGTCAGTCCGTTTGTAAAGGCGCTTAAGCTTTCTTTTGTGTTTTTAAATGTCAAAAGATTTTCAAGATCATCAATTTCCCCCTTCAACAGCTTTTTCTTTATTCTTAATTCATTTAAATTTTCGTAGTTTCTCCCCATAGTTTAGTGGTTTAAAAATTTAATAACACTGTCTGCCACAGTATTTACAATCTTATTCTTAAAGATAACGATAAAAATCATGATTACAAAATAAAATGCAGCCACTATCAGAAAGCCGAAAGAAGTATTATTCAGTGCTTTACCGATAAGAAATGCTATTCCAAAATTGAAAAGAACAATAAAAAAGGCAAAAGCAACAAGCAGTACTACGAAATAGGCAATCATTCCTGCAGAAAGGGAAGATTTTTCGGTTGCCTCAATTTTTAAGAGGTCAATTCTCTTCGATGCGTATTCTTTAATAGTCTCTATCATTGTTTTTTTTTAAAAGTTACAAAAAAAGGAACTTTAATTTCCAAAGTCCCTTTTAATAATTTAATCAGAAATTAAATTATTTATTTTTTAAGATCGTTTAATTCTGCCTCTACATCTTTTACTACGTTAGTTGTCTGAGACACAATTTGATCTTTGTATTTATCGTAACCGTCTTTTACTGTGTGTGCTACACTGTTTGCTGTTTCTTTGAAAGTAGAAGAAATATTATTGTATTGATCTTTTACTTTTTCAGAAACCTCACCGTATTTATCTTTAGCCTGATCTTTAAGATCATTCGCCTTATTTTTGATTTTCTTTCTTGTTTCTTTTCCTTCTTCAGGAGCGTAAAGCATTCCTAAAATTACACCCGCCGCAGCACCTGCAAGAAGTCCTGCCAATATACCCGCTGTATTGTTTCCTTTTCTAGACATTTTTCGTTTTTTTAATAGTTAATAAAGATTAGTTTTTACACTGATAAAGTCTACAATTAACATACCAAAGGAGCCAAATGTCGTAATAAAAGTTGTTAAATCTTTTCGATGTGAGATAAAATAGCGTCTATTGTTTCTTTTTTCGTCAGATTCGTATTATCAATGACAAGAGCGTCTTCTGCCTGACGTAATGGCGCAATTTCTCTTTCGCTGTCTATTTTGTCACGTTCAATCAGATTTTGTTTTACCTGCTCTTCATCTGCTTCAATTCCTAAACTTTTCAGTTCGAGAAATCTTCTTTTAGTTCTTTCATCGATGCTTGCTGTTAGGAAAAACTTGTAATCTGCATTGGGTAAAACAACCGTTCCAATATCTCTTCCATCCATAATAATTCCTCCTTTTTCGGCTAAATTACGTTGGGACTGCAACAGAAAATCTCTCACTTCTTTTTGCTTGGCAACCAAACTTACATTGTCTGAAACTTCGTTGGTTCTGATTTGTTTTGAAATATCAATATGATTAAGGAAAAGAATTAATCCTCCTTCCTGATTTTTAAATTCAAGATCAATTTGATTTAAATTTGAAAATAACTTATTTAAATCAATAGATCCTGCTTGATCGGTACAATTTTGTAATGCAAACCAGGTAACCCCACGATAAAGAGCCCCTGTATCAAGATGAATAAGTCCTAATTTATCGGCAATAATTTTTGAGATTGAACTTTTTCCGGTAGACGAGTACCCATCGATAGCAATTACAGGTTTTTTCATACCGCAAATTTCAAAAATTTTTCTTTAAAATCAAGAAAACCTTAAGAAAATCTCTTAAGGTTTTTGTTTTATATTGTTTATCAATAGGATCTGAATTAATATCCTGCATGGCTGCTTAAATCTACCGAAACACCTATCTGATTGACATTCGAAGCGTTATGATATCTTATGTGCGCATAATCTAAACGGAATCTCGCAAGCTTAATCCCAAAACCACCGGAAAGTCCGGAAAAGTTTCTTTGATCTGCAACGGCCATTTCATTTCCTCTTTTTACATTGTAACCTAGTCGAATGTTGAAATTTTTCTCAGGAAATAGCTCTGCACCCACAGAAAAGTGATCGGCGATTTTTCTTCCTACATTTACTTCCTGTCCGTCTACATTATAGGGGGAAGAAATATCAAACTCCTGCAAATCGTGAGCGGTAATAGTAATCGCCAAAGGAATTGCCTTCAACGTTCTTGTATATCCAAGATCGATTCTGAAAGGTAGGTTTTCTCTTGTGCCGTTAAATGATTTAAACTGATATCCGAAATTTCTTAAAACTAAAGAGGCAACTTCCTTACTTTTCTTATTGTGATAAGTGATTCCGGCAGTTCCTGCGATGGCAGAAGAAGTATAATTATCAATTTTTGAAGTGATGAAATTTAGACCTCCACCAATCGTCCAGTCTTCTTCAAACTGGTAAGCATATCCTGCTCCGATAGCAACATCAGAAGCTGAAAATGTTCCGTTTTCGTAACCGCTTTCATCTGTTCTCGGGATACTCCCGTAGCTCATATATCGTGCATTGACGGTGGCCATGTGACCGTTTTCAAAGTCTCGGGCATAGGCTATGGTTCCGTATTTGGAGTCTGCCAGATATGCAGCTCCGTTAACAGAAAGCTGTTTATCAGAATCTTTATTTAACAACGCCGGGTTTGCAATCGCAAAGGAAGCATCATAATCTCTTATGGTAATTGCATCTCCACCCAAGGCAGCCTGTCTTGCAGACACAGGAATGTTTAAGAAAGGATAAACATTTGCTCCTGTTTGTGCATAAGAAACAATTCCTGACAGAAATAATGAAAAAATGACAATTTTCTTCAATTCAGTTTATTATTAATGCAAAAATAATCCTTTTTCGTACTTTTCAAAATATTTATCACATTATTTATACGTAAATAGTTAAGTTTTGTGAAAATTGTGGTTTTCATTTGATTTTGAAGTGGAAATCGGGAGGAAAAACATTGTATTTTTTGGCTGATTTTGAATTGATGGGCAATCCCTAGCCCCGATTGCAGCTTTGTTTGAGCTCATTTTCCTGGTTTCGGCTGCGGCTGGCTTTGCCAGCCGCAGCCGAAACCAGGAAAATAGCGAGTGCGAAAAGCGGGAAATAGCTTCTTGAAAAAGAAATAAGGAGAAAAATTTTCAATAATAATTCAGAAAAAGCCTTTATTAAAGGTATGAAACACCACTTTTAAAATTTATAATCTATAATATAAAATCAACCTTATTAATGATTATATTTGCAAAGTCAAATTTTGACGCATTCTAACGAAAAAAAGTTATTTAAAATAAAGATGAAATATAAAAGAATCCTTCTTAAACTGAGTGGTGAGGCCTTAATGGGTAACAGACAATACGGTATTGATACGGACAGGCTGCAGGAATATGCTGCTGAAATCAAGAAAGTGGTAGAAAAAGGCTGTGAAGTTGCCATAGTAATTGGAGGAGGAAATATTTTCCGTGGTGTTGCAGGTGCTGCAAAAGGTATGGACCGAGTGCAGGGAGATTATATGGGAATGCTTGCTACAGTAATCAACGGAATGGCTTTGCAAGGCGCTTTGGAAGATGCAGGAGTGAAAACCAGACTTCAATCTGCTATTGAAATGGACAAAGTGGCGGAACCTTTCATCAAAAGAAGAGCGGTAAGACATCTTGAAAAAGGAAGAGTAGTGATCTTCGGAGCAGGAACAGGAAATCCTTATTTTACCACAGATACAGCGGCAACATTAAGAGCGATCGAAATTGATGCTGATGTAATCTTAAAAGGAACGAGAGTAGACGGTATCTACGACAGCGATCCTGAAAAAAATGCTGACGCGGTAAAATATAATTCTTTATCTTTCGACGAAGTTTATGCTAAAAACCTTAAAGTGATGGATATGACAGCATTCACGTTAAGCCACGAAAATAAATTGCCAATCATTGTTTTTGATATGAATAAAGATGGTAATTTAGAAAAAATTGTAGACGGAGAAAATGTTGGTACTTTAGTTGACTTATAAGTTAAGAGCCAAGTAAAAAGTAAAAAGAGCCAAGTGGAATAAAAACTACAAAGTTAATAAGTAAATGAACTTTGTAGTTTTAACCTGTTTCTTTTTACTTGAATCATTTATAAATGTGTAATTTATCAAATTTTTATTATATAATGGAAGAATTAGATCTTATAGTAGAATCTGTACAGCAGGACATGGAAGCAGCTATTAAGCACTTGGATCATGCATTTCAAAGAATCAGAGCGGGGCGTGCGTCTACAGCAATGGTTCAGGATGTGATGGTAGAGTATTACGGGGCTCCGACTCCGCTTAATCAGGTGGCTAACGTTTCTGTACCGGATGCCATGACAATCTCTATTCAACCTTGGGACAGAACAGCGATTAACGCTATTGAAAAGGCAATTATTAACTCAAACTTAGGTTTTGCACCTTCTAACAACGGGGAAAATATTATCCTTAATGTACCGCCTTTAACAGAGGAAAGAAGACGTGAATTGGCAAAACAGGCTAAGGGAGAAACTGAAGATACAAAAATCGTTGTAAGAAACGCAAGACAAAATGGTTTGAAAGAACTTAAAAAGTTAGACGGTGTTTCTGAAGACCTTATTAAAGGGATTGAAGCAACTATTCAGGAGCTTACAGATAAATATGTGAAAGCTTGTGATGATCATCTGAAAGTAAAAGATGCTGAAATTATGAAAGTATAATTTTCAGTCTTGAAAATATAAAAGAGGTTTCCGCTTTGGGAACCTCTTTTTGTTTTATAAGCAAAGTACTTTGTCTTTTTTATCTTTATTTTTCAGAATGGTTTGGTAGGTTTTCATCAATTCTTTTACATCACATTTTCCTTCTTTATTCGGAACCGTTTCGGGATCTACATTTTTACCGGCTGATCTGATGATGAAGTTTTTCTCTAAACACTGGATCGGATTATCGTTTTGCAGATAAATCCTTTGTTGATTGATACTGTCTTTTGTAATCGGTTTTTCAGGAGTTCCACCATCAAATTGCCATAATGTATCATCTTTAAAAATAAAAAATACCTTGTCATTTTTCACATAATATTTTGTGACAGAAGAAAAGTGACTATCCGAAAAAAAGTGTTTTACCATTTTCAGGCTCTTGTTTTCATAATAGAAATACACGTCACCTTCTATTTCTTCACAGTTATAATCAAAGCCGGTTGAATCGAGTTCTTTAGCTAATAATTTATTGTTGAGAAGAGCAAATTCTTTCTTGATTTCATCGATGTTTTGAGGATTTTCGTTTGATTGGGTTGAATCATTTTTAACGGTCAAACTATCTTTTGAAGGTTTATTTTTAATAGCCGAGTTTGATTCTTTTTGGCATGAAATAACCAATGCGAGGCAAAGTGTTGTGATTACAATTTTCATATAATAAATTTGGTTGCCCAATAATACGAAAAAAATATACTTCAGATAAAGAAAAAAGCAGCTTCAAAACCGAAACTGCTGTTATTTTTATTAAAATTAAACTGTCTATTTACAGTTTTCGTTATAATCATAAATTACTTCGTTTACAATAGATAACTTGTCTACGGTTGCATTTTTAATCTCATCTCTGATGAATTTTCCAAGTCCAGTTCTTTGCTTTTCTTCATTTTTTAAAGAACCATATTCACCTTTTGTCATTTTTCCTTTGGTGAAAGGGCAGTCTGCAATCGCTATTTTTACTTTTGCAGGCGTAAAATCTTCAACTTTTCCTCCTTTTTTTGAATAAACATAATTAGGATTGTTAATCAGCCTGTCAGATTCCTGCTTGGTAATAGCTTGCGAACTGTTGGATAGTAATGCCGTTGGATAACCGTATAATTTATATACTTTAATCTTACCTTCTATTACCAATTCTGCAAACTGAGAGGTTCTTGTAAGGTTATTTAAGGCTTTAAAACCTGCGCCCAATCCTGTAGAGCTTTCAGAGCTGTTAAGTGCTTCTCTGGTATTGGTATATTTTATAGATTGAAAAACTCTTGGCGTATCACCTTCAAAAAGCATATATTCTTTAATATCATCGGCATCATACGTTTTGAATTTTATTCTGTTTTTCGTTTTATCGATGTCTGAAACTGCGGCAAATTTAACTTTCACCTGATTCTGCCACGGACTGGAATAACCACCATATAATTGTACAACCCCGTCTACTTTTTTTCCGGCTTTATCGATGATATAACCATATTTTTCACCATTGTATGTTTCAGTTTCTTCCTGAGCATAAGCATTGAAAGAAGCAAGGCTTAATAAACCCACGAGTAAAAATTTCTTCATGTTATTAATTTTAAATTCGGACAAAGATAATTTTTTATCCTTAATTAAAGATTAAATAAATAAAATTAATATACCATAAAAAAGATCCAGAAAACTCTGAATCTTTTACTATTATTTCGAAATTTTTAATTAAATAATTATTGATAACGTTTGTGTTCTTCGCTTTTTACAAACAGCTTTCTGATTGGTTTAAAGAATGCTTTGTATTTTTCAGCATCAAACAACTGAGAGTCGGTAAGTGCCTTAAATGTCATCCAGATTCCGAATGGCAGCAAAATCATATTCGGAAGCCATGCCGCAAGATAAGGATCCATTGTTCCGCCCCATGCAACATTTTCAATTCCGAGATTCATTACATAAAAGATGATGAAAATAACGATGGCAATAATCACAGGAACTCCCATTCCTCCTTTTCTGATGATGGAACCTAAACTCGCTCCAATCAAAAAGAAAATAATACACGTCACAGAATAAGAAAGAATTCTCTGCTGGTAAATAATAACTTTACTGAAGTATTTTACATTTTGTTTGATCTCAGTAGTTTTCCCATCCACCGTATTTTTTAGATTATCCAGTCTGCTATGTGCATTAAAAATCATTTCAAGCTTTTTATTGCTTTTTACTGTGTCTAGCTTTACCTGCTGTTTGGGTTTAGCTTTAGACTTATTTTGATCCATATAGCCAATTACAGGGTTAGCCTGATTCATAGCGTCGCTGCTTACCGTGGTAAAAAACGTCTGATTATCTTTCTTGATTTTCGCAATGGTCGTATTAAGCTCGGTATAGGTATTGAAACGATAATCGTCTGTAATTTGTTCTTTTTCAATGGCCTGATTAATGATTTCGCTAATGTCGAAATGCGAAACCAACGTATCGAATTTTATCGCCTGATCGGGTTGTTTCTGCCTTGCGTCGCCACCTTTAATATTGTCTTCATAAATATATCCGTTATATAAAACCAATTTCAAAAAGTTCTTATTGGCAGCCGGAGCAAATTTCCCTTTTTCAGCAACGATGGTCTGTTGATTTTCGTAGTTACTTGCTTTTTTATGAACGAAAACCCCTTCTATGTTTTCACCGTTTTCACCATAAATCTTATCAAATTTCACCATATATCCGGGAAGCTGATCGAGAAACTGACCGGGAGTGAAATTCAATGCGGGTTTGGTTTGTGCGATGTTAAAAAGCATATTCTTTGCCTTCTTCTGGAAATCCGGAATAATATTATTAGAGAAGAAGTAGAGTAGGATAGCGAGAATGGTGGTTACGCCAAATAACGGCAGCATTACTCGTGTTAGTGAGATTCCGGCGGCTTTCATCGCGGCAAGCTCGTACCGCTCTCCAAATTCTCCGAAGGACATGATGCTTGCCAAAAGAATCGTCAACGGAAGTACCAAGCTGACGACGCTTACCCCAAGATAAAAAAGTAATTTAAGGATTTGCCAGTAGCTTAATCCTTTTCCCATAAATTGCCCCAATTGAACCCAGATAATGTTTACAATAAAAATGAAAAACAATACGCTGAATATAAAGAAAAACGGTCCAAAGAAGGTTTTTATGATATATCGATCTAGTATTTTTAACATGCGCCAAAATTAATGAAAAAGCCACAAAGTTTTCTTTGCAGCTCTTATATTTTATGAAATTTTTATGAAAGAAAATGGCTTCTACGCTAAATCGCTCATCTGCCTTATTCACTTTCTTTATTTTACAATTCTGTAATCACGTAATTTTTAAACTTATTCTTATCAAAAACAAACATATTAGGATCTAATTCCTGATTTTCTTTGTATTCTTTAATAGCAATTACGGCAACATCTTTATTGTTTCCGTGTTGTTCTAGTTTTACCATTTGCTTTTTCGCTGAATCTACAAAAAGATAAACATATTTTAATCCGTTTGCTTTTACAGGAGTCAGTTTTATGAAATCTGCATTCACGCCATTTACGTTTTTCTTACCTCCGTACGTTACATTATAATCGTTTCTGTAGGTGGTAAGATAATTGATAGGAGAGAACATGGTACTGCTTCCGTTAGGCTTGGCAATGGTAACTTCCATATCATCGGCGCTGATGTTGTAGATTTTATTGCCGTCAAAAATCTGTTCAGTATCCATGATCTTCAGTTTGTATTTATCGCCTGCTGTGTAATAAATTCCGGGTTCTGTTTTAGCAACCTGACCGTTTACACCGCTTCCGAATGAAAATTTGAAATACGAATTCTTTTTAGATTTATAATTTGCCGTAATGTCGTCTAAGATTTGTTTAGCCTTCGCATCAATTTTCTGTGCGTTAGAAAAACCAACGGCTCCCACAACAAAACTTCCTAATATAATTTTTGAAATAATACTTTTCATTTTTTTCTTAATCTTTTAATTTTAGATTTTTATAAGTCTTAAAGGTTAAATCTAAATCCTTTATTTATGCTTAACTGCGCAGGTCTTCCAAAAACTGTTCCAAAGAATGAAGATCGCTGATAATAACTTCTCTTGCTTTTGCGCCATTAAAACCGCCTACAATTCCGCTAGCTTCCAGCTGATCCATAATTCTTCCTGCTCTGTTGTAGCCTAACTTTAATTGTCTCTGAAGCATAGACGTCGAACCTTGCTGAGTCGAAACAATAATTCTTGCTGCTTCCTCAAACAACGCATCTTTTTCATTTGGATCAAAAGCACTTACCGTACTTGTAGAATCTTCAGAAACATATTCCGGAAGGATAAATGCCGAAGCATATCCTTTCTGTTCGCCAATAAATTCTGCCAATCTTTCAACTTCAGGCGTATCTACAAAAGCACACTGAAGTCTTAAAATTTCATTTCCATTAAAATAAAGCATATCTCCTTTACCAATCAACTGATCTGCACCCGGCGAATCTAAAATCGTTCTTGAATCCACACTCGAAATTACTCTAAATGCCGCTCTCGCAGGGAAGTTGGCTTTAATCATACCTGTAATTACGTTTACAGAGGGTCTTTGTGTTGCAACAATTAAGTGAATTCCAACCGCTCTCGCCAGCTGTGCTAATCTGGCAATTGGTAATTCTACTTCTTTTCCGGCTGTCATGATCAAATCGGCGAACTCATCCACTACCAAAACGATGTATGGCAAATAATGGTGACCGTTTTCAGGATTTAATTTTCTTTCCGTGAATTTTTTGTTGTATTCTTTTAAGTTTTTACAGAAAGCATTTTTAAGCAAATCATACCTCGTATCCATTTCGATACAAAGAGAGTTCAGCGTGTTGATTACTTTATTCGTGTCTGTAATAATCGCTTCTTCCGCATCAGGAAGTTTCGCTAAATAATGTCTTTCAATTTTAGAATATAAAGAAAGTTCCACTTTTTTAGGATCCACCATTACGAATTTCAGTTCGCTTGGATGTTTTTTATAAAGAAGGGAAGTCAAAATTGCGTTAATCCCAACCGATTTACCTTGTCCCGTTGCACCCGCCATTAGTAAGTGAGGCATTTTTGAAAGATCGGCCATGAAAATTTCATTCGAAATCGTTTTACCGAAAACAACAGGCAAATCCATATCTGTATTTTGGAATTTCTGCGAGGCAATCACCGAACGCATAGAAACCATCGTAGGGTTTTTTCTTGGTACTTCAATCCCAATCGTTCCTTTTCCAGGCATCGGAGCAATAATTCTGATTCCTAATGCCGAAAGATTTAACGCAATATCATCCTGCAGTTTTTTAATGGCTGCCACACGAATTCCCGCTTCCGGTACAATTTCATATAAAGTAACAGTTGGCCCAATCGTAGCTTTAATTTCAGAAATTCCTACGTTAAAGTTTTTCAGCAATCCAACGATTTTGTTTTTATTTTCTTCTAATTCATCTTTATTAATAGAAATTTCTTCGTTTCCGTAGTCTTTCAACAATTCAACAGGTGGCATCTGGAATTTAGCCAAATCAAGCTTATGATCGTAAAGACCGTGCTGATCTACCAATTCCTGAGATTTTTTGTCGGAATCGTCTAAAATATCTATAACCGGAGCTACCTCAACATTAAATTTAATTTCCTCTTTTACTGCTGTTGAAACTGCTGCAACCGAAGTCGGAGTAGGCGTTGGATGAAGATCAAAAGCCTGTTCCGGAGTTGATGTCGGAAAGTTAGGTTTTGTATTTACGTTTAAATTAATCGAGTTTGAAAAATCATTTTTATTGTCTTCTTCAAATGAAGTATGATTTGGCGTAACGATCGTATCTAAATTGGTAGAAACCGGAACTTCAGGAAATCCTTTCGGAACGCTCACTGGTTCCGGTTCTGTAAATTTAGGAGCCGGTTTTTGAACAACTTCTGTTACGGTTACCTTGGGCTCTTCAGCTTTTACTTGTTGAATTTCTTCTGGCGTTTCAATTTCTTCGATTAATTCTTCGTCTGCTTCAAAGTTTGCATCAGAACTTGGCATCATCGATTTTACTTTTCCAATGGTATTTTCGTTGATTTCGTTGAATTTATTTTTAATCGAGCTGGGTCTTAAATTAAATTCCAATACGAAATACAAGATAATGCTCGAAATCAAAACTAGCCAAAGGCCGTAACTTCCGATAATGGCATTCAAAGAATCCATAATTTGGTATCCGTAAACGCCGCTCAAGACGCCTTGCCCTTTTGTAATGGCTCCGAATAAAATAGGAAGCCAGCAAATGAAAAACAAAGAGTGACCAACGGTTTTCCAAGGTTTGAAGATTTTCTTTTTCAGAATAATTGTTCCGAAAACCAAAAATAAAAAGGCTATAATAAAAGAAGCGACACCGATACTTTCAAAAATGAAAATATTTCCGAGCCAGTCTCCCAATTTTCCAAAAATATTTGAAGATTTTATACTTTTATCGAGCATAGTTCCTGCCTGGCTTTGGTCTGCCTTCCAGTTTGTTAAATAAGAAACAAATGAAAACGTAAGAACTATAGAAAAAAGAATAAACGTGAGCCCCGAAAATACTCGTGGCTTTGATAAAAATTTGCCTTTATCAGGCGATTCCTGCTGCGTGTTTTGTGTCTTTTTATCCATAATATAATGTGGGCAAATTTAGTGTTTTTTCAACATTCAAAGAATCTTTTTTATTTAAAAAGAATGGTAAATTTCGCCTTTCACAAAAGGCTTTTTCGTTTTGTTTTCTCTGAATAATTTTGATTAAAAATATTTAAAATAATTGAATTGTCAGTCTAAATTTTCCTTTGTTTTGATTTAAAAATAGTAAAAATATGTTTTAAACTGTAGCGTAAAACTTTTTTAACTTGTCTGAATGATGTCTTTATTTTTTAGAATAGATTTTGAATACAATATTTTAGCCAACAAAAGAAAAAGTCTTTTAAAACTTTAAAAGACTTTCGATATTGTATAAATTGTAATGAATTTATTTCAAAAGCGACCAAACTAAAACGCCAATTCCGGTGTAAACTGCCACAGTAATAATATCTGCAATGGGTTGTGAAAAACGTTTTTCAGCAATTTTTTCACTATTGATTTGGTTCTTATGGAATTTCAGAATTTTTTTAGGACTACGAATCGGATGGGCAACCAAGCTGTCACTTTCCCAACGATCCACGATTACTTTGTAAGTTTTGCCATCAACTTCAATTCTCACATTTTTATTGGGAGTCAATTTCTCCTGAATACTCATAGGAGCGGGCGGTTGTGGTGAGCTTAAATTTTGAGGCGCTGCCGTGATGCTTTTTGCTTGAAGGGCAATATCATTATTCGCAGTAGCTGTTTTTTTTGATCCGGCTTTTGTTTCTGCTGCGGCTGGATCATGCTGTTTTTTTACCTGATACGTATAACAACTCACAAGAAAAAATGATATGATGATGATATAAAGATTCTTTTGCATTGGCCAAATTTAAGAATTAAACGGAATATTTCGCATTTTCTTTTACAAGATCCTTTTTAAAAAAGTTTAATGATAGATAATTTTATAAAGAAGGTTTGCATAAATCACTTTTTGAACTAGTTCAAATGTATTGCGCTTTCCACGGTATAACTTTGCAAGTGTAAAATTAAATAATTAATAAAATCATTATGAAAAACGCACTTTTAATTATCGATGTTCAAAACGACTATTTCGTTGGAGGAACACATACTTTATATCAACCGGAAATCGCAGGTGAAAATGCGGGTAAATTACTGAAAGATGCTCGTGAAAAAGGAATAGAGGTTATCCATATTCAGCATATCGCAACCAATGAAGGTGCTGATTTCTTTTTGCCAAATACTTACGGAGCTGAAATTAATGATTGTGTAAAACCGTTAGAGGATGAGAAAATTATTCAGAAAAATTATCCGAACAGTTTTAGAGAAACAAAACTTTTAAGCTACCTGAGAGCTTTGGGAATTGAAGATCTTGTGGTTTGCGGAATGATGACTGATGTTTGTGTAGATGCAACAGTAAGAGCTGCGATGGATAACGGTTTTAATACCACTTTAATCGGCGATGCTTGTGCTACTGAAAGCAGAGAATTGTATGGTAAAACAGTTGAAGCAAAAGACATTCATACAGGTTATCTTGCCGGGTTAACGGCTTTGGGCGGACTTTACGCGAATGTAATGACAACTGAAGATTATTTGAAATGATTTAAAAGCTATTATAAAAATTAATTTAAAATTTTCACACAAATGATGAAGTTTCTTTTAAAGACCTGTGTGGTCGCATGTGTTTTCTTAACGTCTGTTTTGCAGAATGCTTTTGCTCAAAGTACAAATTTTGACAACAGTGCGCTTCTGATTATCGATGTTCAGAACGATTATTTTCCTGGTGGAAAAATGACTTTAGTAAATGCTGACGGAGCAGGGCAAAAAACAAAAGAATTGCTAGCTGCTTACAGAGCGAAAGGAAAGCCTGTAATTCACATTCAGCACATTGCAACGAATGCCGGAGCTACTTTCTTTTTACCAAATACTACCGGAGCGGAGATCAACGCATTGGTTACTCCAAAATCAGGAGAGAAAGTAATTGTAAAGCATTATCCGAACAGTTTCAGAGATACAGATTTGCTGCAATATCTGAAAAGTATCGGGGTTAAAAACCTTACAATCACCGGAATGATGACGGATGTTTGCGTGGTTTCTACAACAAGAGCTGCTTTCGATTTCGGATTCAATAATACTGTAATCACAGATGCTACAGCTACGAGAGACAGAACGCTGAACGGAAAAACAGTAAGTGCTGCAAATGTTCAGAAGTCTTATTTGGCGGGATTAAATTCTCTTGGAGGATTATACGCTAAAGTAAAAACAACGGCACAATTTGTAAATGGTCAATAATTTAAAATTTAATTCAAATTCAATAAAAATGAAAAAACTATTCTTAGGATTATTATCTGTAATGCTAATGGTTTTAGTAGGATGTCATGATTCAGACAATGTGAAAAATACTAAATCGGATACTGCATTATTAATTATAGACGTGCAAAATGACTATTTCCCTGGCGGAAGTATGGAATTGGTAGGTGCAAAAGAAGCGGGTGAAAACGCAAAGAAAATGTTGGAATATTACAGGTCTAAAAAAATGCCAATCATTCATATCAAGCATATTGCAACCAACGCAGGAGCTACTTTCTTTTTACCAAACACTCCGGGAGCGGAAATCAATGCTTTGGTAGCACCTAATAAGGATGAGAAAGTAATCATCAAACATTATCCAAACAGTTTCAGAGAAACAGATCTTCAGGAATATCTTAAAGCTCAGGGCATCAAAAATCTTGTAATTACAGGGATGATGACAGACGTTTGTGTAGAGTCTACAACAAGAGCTGCTTTCGATCTTGGGTACAACAATACAGTAATTGGTGATGCTTGTGCGACGAGAGACAGAGAATTGAATGGTGAAGTGGTTCCGGCTGCTACTGTTCACGAATCTTTCCTTGCGGGTATTTCTGCACTGGATAACCTTTATGCTAAAATTGTAAACACGCAAGATTACCTTAAAGGAAAATAATAAAACAAAACACAAATGATTAGTTTTATAAGTAAGGATACCAATAATTATTGGTATCTTTATTCGTTAAAAAAGATAAAATGCTGGAAAAACTATATAAAAACATCGGATTACGTGTTCAATTTTCTGAAGAAGAATTCAAACAATTTTCGGCTCCTTTTGAGCTTAAAAAATTTAAAAAAAGAGAAGTTGTTCTTAGCGAAGGAGAATATTGCCTTTTTGAAGGTTTTGTAACGAGCGGATGTTTTAAAGTATATTTTATGAACGAAGAAGGTTTGGAGCAAACTTTATATTTTGCTGTTGAAAACTGGTGGATTTTAGATCTCGATAGCCTTATCAATAATGTCCCAAGTACTTTAAGTATTGAGGCACTGGAAGATAGCGAGGTGTTGATGATCTCTAAAAAAGATAAGAATTTGTTGTACGAAACTATGCCACAAGTAGAAAAACTCTTCAGGATCATGAATCAGCAGACTTCTATTTCGCTGCAAAGAAGGATTTTATCTCTAATGCATAAAACAGCAGATAAACGTTATATCGAGTTTCTTGAAAAATATCCAACTTTGGAACAAAGACTAACCCAACAGCAGGTTGCTTCTTATCTTGGGATTTCTCATGAATTTTTAAGTAAAATCAGAAAAAGAACTGTCTTAGGTAAATAATTTTCAGGTTAAATTTTCTTTACAATAAGGTATCTATCTCCTTTGGTGCTGTAACATGCTGTATATTATTATTTTAAGTCATATTTAAATATTTTGGAAATAGAATTGCTCAATAACTGGAATAGCTATTATGAATTCATATTTTTTAGAGATTACAATTTAAATTTTTCTCAATTAAAATTCGCTTATTAAGAATGATTCAAAATAGCGTAAACAGGGGCTAAAGTGATAAAAAACAGCTTTTTTTAACGTCTTTGTTATTTTACATGCTTATTTTTGCATGTCAAGTATATAAATCATGAAGAAGCTCCAAGATATTCTTATCTCAACCAGAACAATGGCTGTATTGTTGCTGGTTTACGCGTTCGCGATGGCTTATGCAACGTTCCTTGAAAATGATTACGGAACGCCCACGGCAAAAGCCCTAATTTATGAAGCAAAATGGTTTGAATTAATCATGCTATTGCTCATTCTCAACTTCATCGGAAATATCGGAAGATATAGACTTTGGAAAAGAGAAAAATGGCCGATTTTGGTTTTCCACTTAGCATTTGTATTGATCTTCGTTGGAGGTGCTATCACAAGATACATCAGTTTTGAAGGTACAATGCACATTCGTGAAGGGGAAACATCTAACGAAATTGTAACCGACAAAAATTTCTTTAAAATTAAAATCGAAGAAAAAGGTGATGCTCTTGATTATCAAGATATTCCTTATATGATGTCTCCGTTGCATAAAGATTTCAATGCGACTTATGATTTCCACGGAAAAACGGTAAAAATTGAAGCTAAAGATTATATTCAGAGAAAAAAAGACAGTTTATTGGCTGATCCTAACGGTGCTGAATATCTTCACCTGGTTTCAACAGGAAATACCGGAAGACAGAATATTTACATCAAACCGGGAGAAACTAAATCAATCAACGGTACATTGGTAACTTTCAACAGAGCAATTGATGGCGCAGTTGAATTTAGAAATGAAGGTGGAAAATTGTTCATCAAAACTCCTGTAGATGCAACGTATATGACGATGGCAACGCAGGCGACAGGAAATACAACGAAAGACGAATTCCAGCCTTTGGCAATGAGAAGTTTATACACGATCAATGAGTTGAAACTGGTGGTTCCTGAAGGTCTTAAAAAAGGAAAACTGTTAGCGATTGAAGGTGACAGAAAAAAAGACCAAAATGTCCCTGATATGTTGAAAGTTGAAATTCAGGGGCCAAAAACAAAACAATTGGTTGAATTATCAGTTGAAAAAGGAAATCCGAATGGTTTCAAACAAATCACAATGGATGGTTTGAATATCATGTTAGGTTTCGGACCTAAAGTTTACAACACTCCTTTTGCACTTAAACTAGATGATTTCGTGATGGAGACTTATCCCGGAAGCTCATCGCCGAGTGCTTATGAAAGCCACATTAAAATTATCGACGAAGGAAAAGAAACGCCTTTTAAAATTTATATGAACCACGTTTTGAATCATAAAGGATACCGTTTCTTCCAGTCTAGTTTCGATCCGGACAGAATGGGAACAGTACTTTCTGTAAACCACGATTATTGGGGAACTTTAATTTCTTATATCGGATATACATTTTTATTTGGAGGAATGTTCTTCATGTTCTTCTGGAAAGGAACTCACTTCTGGAAATTAAATAAAATGCTGAAAGATGTAAACAAAAAGAAAACGGCTGCTGTTGTTTTATTGCTTTTAAGCTTAGGTTTGAATGCTCAGAAAATTGAAACACATGGTACTACAGACGGAAGCAGAGAGCATATTCACGTTGAAGGTGATGGTCATACACACGATACAGGTTCTGAAACAATTCGTCCTCAAGGCGCACAGCCTTTTGGTAAAATGAAAGTGGTTTCTGCGGATGAAATTATTGCAAGAAATAAGATCAGCGCGGAGCATGCTGAAAAATTCGGACATCTTTTAGTTCAGAATTTTGAAGGAAGAATTGTTCCTATCAACACCGAAGCTTTGGATGTTTTAAGAAAACTGTATAAAAAAGATGAGTTCAAAGGAACGGACGGCAAATCGCTTACTGCAGACCAATGGTTTTTATCGGTAAATACAGATACACCAAGCTGGACGATGGTTCCGATGATTAAAATAGGTTCAAAAGGTGGTGATGCATTAAAGCAAAAAACAAAGGCTAATGATGACGATTACACGTCATTAATGAACCTTTTCCCGGCAGATAAAAACGGAAATTTAACATATATTCTTGAAAGTGATTACAATGCTGCTTTCCGTAAAAAACCGTCTGAACAGACAAATTATGATAAAGAAGTAATTGCTGTAAACGAAAGAGTTCAGATTTTTAATGAATTTTTCAGCGGACAGTTTATGAGAATTGTTCCTGTAAAAAATGATGCGAATCATACATGGCATTCTTGGTTGGATCAAAAGTTCGAACCAGATATGGAATCTCAGCAGGTAATGGGGCCTTATTTTGCAGAAGTTTTACAGGCTCAACAAAACGGAAACTGGTCTAAAGCTGATGCTGAATTATCAAAACTTTCAGATTATCAGCAAAAATGGGGTAAAGCAGTTGTTCCTTCAAAATCTAAAGTAGATCTTGAGGTTTTCATGAATAAAGTAAACATCAACTTTAAATTATTAATCTTCTATACAATTGTTGGAGGTTTGCTTCTCATTCTTGGTTTTGTTGATTTATTTAAGAAAAATAAAGTTTTAAATAAAGCGATCAAAGTAATTATCGTACTGGGGATTATTGGTTATGCTTTCCATTTCTTAGGATTGGTGGCGAGATGGTATATTTCTGGTCACGCACCTTGGAGTAACGGTTATGAAGCTATCATCTTTATCTCTTGGGTAGGTATTACTGCTGGTTTAATTTTATATAGAAATTCAAACGCTTTGATTCCTGCAGCCGGATTTATGGTAGCGGTTATTATGATGGGGTTTGCACACGGAGGTTCAGCGCTTGATCCACAGATTACGCCACTTGTGCCTGTATTGAAATCATATTGGTTGATCGTTCACGTTGCGATTATTACTTCAAGTTATGGTTTCTTTGCCTTGTCGATGATTATTGCCGTAATTTCATTGGTATTCTATATTATTTCAAATAAAGAAACGTATAAAATTCAACATGATACGACATTGAAGGAATTGGTTATTGTTTCTGAAATGTCTTTAACGATTGGTTTATTTGCATTAACAGTTGGGAACTTTTTAGGTGGAATCTGGGCAAATGAATCTTGGGGAAGATACTGGAGCTGGGACCCGAAAGAAACTTGGGCTTTCATTTCGATCATGGTGTACGCATTTGTATTGCACATGAGATTAGTTCCGGGATTAAGAAGCAAATGGGCATTCCATGTAGCGACAATGTTTGCATTCTGTTCAATGGTTATGACGTATTTCGGAGTTAATTATTACCTAAGCGGTCTGCATTCTTACGCAGCAGGAGATCCGGTTCCGGTTCCGGCTTGGGTGTATATCGGATTAGCTTCAATGGCACTTTTATCGGCTGTTTCTTTCTTTAAATTTAAAGCGTTAAACAAAAAATAAATTCCATTTATAAATAAAATAGAATCCCTGAAATTAATTTTTCAGGGATTTTTTTGGTGCAATATTTAAAGACTTAGGAAACTGAAGCGTTAAGAAAATTAAAAATTAATCCGTTAAAAAATTTCCACTGTTCGAAGAGCGACACAAATGTTCAATCTAAGAATCAATGCTGACATTGCGCAAATTTTAGGAATTTTAGGATTAAAGTTTAATTTTTAACGGAAGTTTCCAAGTCTTGAATTTTTGTTTCTTTTGTTTTAAGACAAAAGAAAACTTAATAAAAAATGCTTCGACTTCGCTCAGCATGACATCGCTACAAATGAATTGCTAATAAAACAGTTAGTATTAGAAATGTCATGCTGATTTCTATGACAAAACCAAGCTATTTATATAATTTTTTTCATAGGGTTTTTGTTGATTTATTACGGCAAAAACTCTGTGAACAATTTTATTTCTCACATTATTCAGTACCAGCATTT
>NZ_JBDFPQ010000017.1:0-70319 GCF_039672645.1 Chryseobacterium sp. C39-AII1 | reverse complement strand
CGGCTAAAAGACGAATCGCGATGGAACTAAGGGATATGATTACTGCCATATTAATCATCTTTGCCGGAGGGAATCCAGATAAAGTTTTTAAAACTTAAATGGTCGGAATTTCTTCCGACCAAGACTACAGCTTCGCTGCCGCGCCGAACCCCCAAAAATAAAAAATAGCGAGTGCGGAGAGCTGGAAATAGCTTCTAAAAAAAGAAAAACCGATCAAAACGACCGGCTTTCTCAATTTTCTATATTGTGAAATTACTTTTTATCCTGTAATTTGCTGTAAATATTATGAATCAATCCGTCAGCCACAGAGATTTTCGGAACAAAAATTCGGTTGATTTCTGACCATGACATCACGTTGTTGAAAATTTTCAATGCATGAACCAAAACATCAGCTCGGTCTTCACGCATATTATATTTTGTCATTCGCTCATCTACAGAAAGATGGTCGAATTCTTTATACACTTTTTTCAGGTGAGTAAGCGACATCGGTTTTCCGTCTTTGGTTTTGCTCATGGAGAAAACTTTGTTGATATTTCCGCCTGAACCAATGGCCAAAATTGGTTTTTTACTATTGATATTCTTTCTGATTTCCTCTTTCATTTCCTGCCAGTTATTCGGAGTTACCAAATTATTAAGCAATCGAATAGTCCCGATATTGAAAGATTTTTCATATTTCATTTTACCGTTTTCGTAGAAAGTAAGCTCGGTAGAACCACCGCCAACATCTACATACAAATAGGCAAATTCTTTATCAAGCCCTTCTGCAACATGATTTTCAAATACTAAAGTTGCCTCTTCGTCTCCAGAAATAATTTCAATTTCAATTCCTGAGGTTTTCTTTACTTCTTCAATAATGCTTTTTCCGTTGGATGCATCGCGCATCGCACTCGTCGCACAGGCTCTGTAATGGTCTACTTTATAGATTTTCATCAGATCGCTAAAGATCTTCATAGAATCCAGCACCATTTTTTCTCTTTCTTCACCAATCTTTCCGTGGGTAAATACGTCCATACCCAGCCTCAAAGGGATCCTTAAAAGATTAAGCTTAATAAATTCCGGTTGTTTGTTATTTATTTTAACTTCATTGATTAAAAGTCTGGCTGCATTACTCCCAATGTCGATGGCTGCGATTTTCATTTTGCTTTCGTTTTACCTTTTAAATATTTGTATGTTTCAATTTGAGAGCGACATTTTTCTTTGTCGTTGCTGATGTATTCGTTGCTCAGTTTTTTATCTAAGATACGGGCTTTTACATTATCACGAAGCTGAATATCTAAGATATCTTTCAGTTCTTTTTTAAGATTTTTATCTGTTATCTTGGCGGCTGCTTCAATTCTGTAATCCAAATTTCTTGTCATCCAGTCGGCGGAAGAAATATACATATCTTCAGAACCTTTGTTGTAAAAATACATCACTCTCGCGTGTTCCAAGTATTCGTCAACAATGCTAATGGCCTTTATTTTTTCCTTAAACTCTTTTTGGTTTACGGCACAGTAAATTCCTCTCACAATCATTTTTACCACCACTCCGGCAATAGCTGCTTCGTACAATTTTTCGATCAAAGCCCTGTCGCTTACAGAATTAGCCTTGATAATCATCTCTGCTTTTCTTCCGGCTTTTGCTTCTTCAATCTCTTTATCGATATGGTGAACGATCTTTTCACGCATGAATTGAGGGCAAACTAATAAATTTTTACAAGTTTTCAAAACGGGAAGGTAATCTTCTTTCGGTTTTTTTAATACATTGAAGACTTTATTAATGTCTGCCATAATGCCTCGGTCAGAAGTCATGATCAAATGATCGCCATAAATACGGGCGGTTTTTTCATTAAAATTTCCGGTACTTACAAAACCATACTGTATGGTTTTATTATGAGCTCTCTTTTTAATGATACACAATTTGGCATGTACTTTTTTCTCGGGAAGTCCGATTAAAACTGTAATTCCTTCGGGCTCGAACATTTCTTTCCACTCCAAATTAGATTCTTCATCAAATCTTGCCTGAAGTTCCAGCATCACCGTTACTTCTTTACCATTTCTAGCCGCATAGATCAACGCATTGCTGATTTTTGAATTGCTTGCTAAACGATACGCTGTAATTTGAATCGATTTTACATCAGGATCCATCGCCGCTTCACGAAGAAGATCGATCACCGGATTGTACTTATGATAAGGAAAAGTGAGCAAAACATCGTGTTTTAAAATAACATCAGTTACTCTTTCGCCATGTTCAAAAGCCGGATGGGTGAAAGAAGTTCTTTCAACAGGACGTTCATATTTTTCAAAAACATCAGGAAAATCCATGAAATGTTTGAAATTATGAATCTTTCCGCCCGGAATAATGCTGTCTTTCTTGGTTAAATTCAATTTTCGGATAAGCAATTCAAGCAAAGCTTTGTCCATGTCTTTATCGAAGACGAAACGCGTCGGTTTTCCTTTTCTTCGGTTTTTTAAACCTTTTTCAATTTTTTCTGCGAAATTGGTTCTGATGTCATTATCCAGATCCATTTCTGCATCTTTCGTGACTTTAAAAGCATTAGCTGAAAATTCATCATATCCAAAATAGGAAAAAATATGCGGAAGATTAAAAGTAATCACATCTTCCAGAAGCATCACGTTTTTCTCTTCAGGATCTTCGGTTGGAAGCAAAACAAATCGCCCGACAAAACGCGACGGAATTTCAATAATTGCATAATTGCTGGAATATTGCCAGTCTTTTTTCCTCATCGCCACGCCCAAATAAAGACTTTTGTCTCTGTAATAAGGCATTGGCGTGTTTTCGTGAAGTAAAATCGGGATCACATTAGATTCCACCACTTCATCAAAATAAGTTCTTACAAACTCTTTCTGTTTTGCCGTTAAGTTTTTTGAAGTTTTAATATAAACCTTATGCTCAGCCATTTCGCTCTGGATTTTTTTCCAGGTTTTATCGAAATTCTGCTGCTGGCTGATTACAATGTCATTGATTTTCTGAAGGATTTTGGAAGGCGGCTGATAAAATGATTCCGCGATTACTTTTTCCTTAAAATCCATCGCACGTTTTAATCCTGCAACCCGCACTCTGAAAAATTCATCTAAATTGTTGGAAAATATTCCCAAAAATCTGATTCTTAAATGCAACGGAACTTTTTCGTCCATAGCCTCCTGCAAAACCCTCTCGTTAAAGGCAAGCCAGGTAATATCTCGCGGATTAAAATGTAATGACATTCGTTAGTTTATATTTTATCAAAAATAATGATTCATCGCGTCTTACAGGACTTTTTAACGTTAAGGTTTAATTAAATTTTAATATGTTAAATCGTTTGTGATTGCATGAATTTTAATTTTCCATTGTAATTGACTAAAGTTATTAAAAATCGATGAAAAAGTTAAAGTTTGATTAATATTTTTATATGATTCAAAATAATTAATTTATACGGGTGATTTATTTGTATTTAAGGTATTTTAAATGGTAAAAAATCAATTATATTTGAATCATAAAAATACAATAAATCAATAAATGATGAAAAAATATTTACTTTTATTAGTGGGTGTTCTTGGTGTGAATACCTATGCACAAAGAAGTTGCTCAACAGATCAAAAAATGAAAGCGTTTTTTGAAAAAAATCCTCAGGCTCTTGCAAGAAAAGCAGATCTAAGAAATTTCCTGACGAGTAAAAATAATGTAAAAAAATCTACTCAAACAGTTGTTACAGTTCCTGTTGTGGTGCACGTTATTTATAAAAATCCTAATCAAAATGTGTCCGATGCTCAGATTGCTTCTCAGATTGCCGTTTTGAATCAGGATTTCAGAAAACAAAATTCTGATTTTAGTAGTGTTGTACCTCCTGTATTCCAGCCAATGGGGGCAGATTTAGAACTAGCATTCTGTATGGCAACGAAAAAACCAGATGGATCTCCCACTAATGGAATTGAAAGAAAATCAGTGGCCTCTAGCTTTGATTTTGAAAATGATTATTATGAATCCAACGGAATGTCTGCCTGGGATCCTACAAAATATCTTAATATTTGGGTAGGTGAATTGCCTGATGGACTTTTAGGTTGGGCATATTTACCAGATGCTGCCGGAGAAAACTATGATGGTTTAGCAATTGGATACCAGTATTTTGGGACAACTGGATCTGCAGTAGCTCCTTTTAATAAAGGCAGAACTGCAACTCATGAAATTGGGCATTATTTCGGTCTCGATCACCCGTGGGGAGACGGCAATTGTACAACAGATGATGGCTGTGCAGACACTCCAGCGACGTTTGATGCTTATTATAACAGCCCTGTATTCCCAGATAATACATATACTTGTGTAACGGTGCCTACAGGAGCAATGTTTATGAATTATATGGATTATGTTGATGATGCAAACATGGCTCTTTTTACCAACGATCAGAAAACCATTACTCAAAATACGATGATTGGGCCACGAGCAAGTTTATTAAATTCCAATGCTTGTGCTGTATTGGCTGTTGGCGAGGTAGAAAAAGCGAATTCTATTAATATCTTCCCAAATCCTACCAGTCATTATATTTCTATCGCTTCTCCTTTAGCTGCAGTTGATGAAGTTGAAATCTTTAATTCGGAAGGTAGACTGGTGAGAAAAGCATTTATTAAAAATGAAACTGACAAAATAGATATAAAAGATCTTGCAAACGGCGTGTACTATGTCAGAACGTACAATGACCGAAATTTTGTTAAGTCTATGAAATTCATTAAGAAGTAGGTTATCTTATTTCTCGTATTTGTGTTTTTAAACCCCGATAAAATCGGGGTTTTTTATTTTATATGTCAATTTGTCATAAAAAAATGAATGGTACAGATATTGAGAAATACTGAATGTAAATTAATTTAAAAATTAGAAAAAATATAAATATTATGAGTAAAATAATTGGAATTGACTTAGGAACAACCAACTCTTGTGTTGCTGTGATGGAGGGTAAAGACCCTGTTGTTATTCCTAACGCAGAGGGAAAAAGAACGACTCCTTCTATTGTAGCATTTACAGAAGATGGTGAAAGAAAAGTAGGAGATCCTGCAAAAAGACAGGCTGTAACGAATCCAACAAAAACTGTTTACTCTATCAAAAGATTTATCGGGACTCACTTTAAAGATGATGCTTCTGAAATCACAAGAGTACCTTATAAAGTAGTATCTGGACCAAACGATACTGTAAAAGTAAAAATCGACGATAGAGAATATACTCCACAGGAAATTTCTGCAATGACGCTTCAGAAAATGAAGAAAACTGCTGAAGATTATCTTGGACAAGAAGTTACAAGAGCGGTAATCACTGTTCCTGCATACTTCAACGATGCACAAAGACAAGCTACTAAAGAAGCGGGTGAAATCGCGGGTCTTAAAGTAGAAAGAATTATCAACGAACCAACTGCTGCTGCGTTAGCTTATGGTTTAGATAAGTCTCATAAAGATCAAAAAATTGCTGTGTATGACCTTGGTGGTGGTACTTTCGATATCTCTATCTTAGATTTAGGTGATGGTGTATTTGAAGTATTGTCTACAAACGGAGATACACACTTAGGAGGTGATGACTTTGATGATGTGATTATTAACTGGATGGCTGATGAGTTCAAAGCTGAAGAAGGTGTTGACTTAAAATCTGATGCGATTGCATTACAAAGATTAAAAGAAGCTGCTGAAAAAGCAAAAATCGAATTATCTTCTTCTCCACAAACTGAAATCAACCTTCCATATATTACAGCTACAGCTACAGGTCCTAAGCACTTAGTGAAGACTTTAACTAAAGCTAAATTCGAGCAATTATCTGCAGATCTGGTAAGAAGATCTATGGAGCCGGTTGCTAAAGCATTGAAAGATGCAGGTTTATCTACTTCAGATATCGACGAAGTAATCTTGGTAGGTGGTTCTACAAGAATCCCGATCATCCAGGAAGAAGTAGAAAAATTCTTCGGTAAAAAACCTTCAAAAGGTGTTAACCCGGATGAGGTTGTAGCAATTGGTGCAGCTATCCAAGGAGGTGTATTAACAGGTGATGTAAAAGACGTTCTTTTATTAGATGTTACGCCACTTTCTTTAGGTATCGAAACTATGGGTTCTGTTTTCACTAAATTAATTGAAGCAAACACTACAATCCCAACTAAGAAATCTGAAGTATTCTCTACTGCTTCTGACAACCAGCCAGCTGTAAGCATTAGAGTAGGACAGGGTGAAAGATCTATGTTCAACGATAACAAAGAAATCGGTAGATTCGACCTTCAGGATATTCCACCAGCGCCAAGAGGAGTTCCTCAAATCGAAGTTACTTTCGATATCGATGCAAATGGTATCCTAAGTGTTTCTGCTAAAGATAAAGGTACAGGTAAAGAGCAGTCTATCAAAATTCAGGCGTCTTCAGGTCTTTCTGACGAAGAAATCGAAAGAATGAAAAAAGAAGCTCAGGAAAACTCTGCGGCAGATGCTAAGAGAAAAGAAGAAGTTGAAATCTTCAACAAAGCTGACGGATTGATCTTCCAGACTGAAAAACAATTGAAAGAATTCGGAGAGAAACTTTCTGCTGACAAAAAAGCGGCAATTGAAGCAGCTCATGCAGAATTGAAAACAGCTTTTGAAGCTAAAAATTCGGATGATGTAAAAGCTAAAACTGAAGCTTTAGATGCAGCTTGGATGGCAGCTTCAGAAGAATTATACGCAGCTGGACAAGGTGCTGAAGGTGCGAACGCAGGAGCTCAGAATGCTGGAAATGCAGGTGGAGCAGAAGATGTACAAGATGCAGATTTTGAAGAGGTTAAATAGTTATTGAGTAATAACAATTAACAAAATATAGAAAATTCCCATAGACAAAGGTTTGTGGGGATTTTTGTTTTTATATGCTATCCAATTCGTTTTGTTTAAAATAAGTACAGAAGATCAATTTACATAGGAAGTTATCTTTTTAAAGTGCGTTAATCAATTCAAAATAACAATCATCATCGATATTCTAAAGAATAATTTTCTGTTTATTTAATTTTTATCCTATGAAATAGAATAATATTCTTTCATAATTATATTAAAAGAATAGTTTCCTTATTTTTAGTTTAAATCAGTTTAATTCATCTTTTATTTTGAAATTTGTAAGGAAAAATAACTGCATTCAATTCAATGAAAG
Organism: Chryseobacterium sp. C39-AII1; assembly: GCF_039672645.1. Taxonomy (NCBI): domain Bacteria; kingdom Pseudomonadati; phylum Bacteroidota; class Flavobacteriia; order Flavobacteriales; family Weeksellaceae; genus Chryseobacterium; species Chryseobacterium sp. C39-AII1. The sequence goes on along the minus strand of NZ_JBDFPQ010000017.1, from coordinate 63,206 downwards.
CGATCCTGTCAGAAGATTAAAAAATAAACGAAAATAAAAATATGGAAGACACCCGGAATATTGTTAAGACTGATTTTACATTTGCACTGAAGAGTATTTATTTCAATGAGGATTATATACCGGCTGAAAGTACGAGAACAACAACCAATTTTGCCAACTTAGCAAGAGGGGAGAGCCGTCAGGAAAACCTGCGCAATACCATTAATATGATTAATAATCGTTTTAATGCGTTGGCGAGCTGGGATAATCCGAATAGCGATCGCTATTCGGTTGAGCTGGAAATTGTTTCTGTTGATATAGATATTGATGGTAGCGGGGCAACATTCCCGTCGATTGAAATTTTAAAAACACATATTATAGATCATAAAACAGGCAAACGTATTGAAGGTATTGTTGGAAATAACTTTTCGTCTTACGTACGCGATTACGATTTTAGTGTACTGCTTTTAGAGCATAATAAGGATAAAGAGAACTTTAGCATTCCGGATCATTTTGGTGAATTGCACGGTAATATCTTCAAACATTTTGTACATTCAGAAAGTTATAAAAACCGCTTTACGAAACCGCCTGTTATATGCCTGAGTGTATCTGATAATAAAACCTATCAGCGCACAGGAAACCATCACCCGATATTAGGCTTTGAATACGAACCCAACAGTTCTTCATTAACGGAGCAGTATTTCAAAAAAATGGGCTTGCAGGTTCGTTATTTTATGCCACAAAACAGCGCTGCACCTTTAACGTTTTTTTTCTTTGGCGATTTACTGGCGGATTATACAAACCTTGAATTAATAAGTACCATCAGTACCATGGAAACGTTCCAAAAGATTTACAGACCTGAGATTTATAATGCCAATTCTGTTGCAGGACTGTGCTATAAACCTAGTTTGAAAAATCAGGATCATTCTTTAACAAAAATAGTCTACAACCGGGAAGAGCGCAGTCAGTTGGCCATCGATCAAGGGAAATTTACAGAAAAGCATTTTATTCAGCCTTACAAAAGTATCTTGGAAGAATGGTCTGCCAATTTCGCCCTTTAACTTAATACAACACATTAAAATTATTTGATTATGAAGATATTATTGCCCACTTCAATTGTGGGAAGCTTACCCAAACCTGCCTGGCTTGCACCCCCTGAAAAACTATGGTCACCCTGGAAATTAGAAGGCGATCAGTTGCTTGAAGGAAAACAGGATGCCTTGCGGATTTCTTTACAGGAACAGCAATTGGCAGGAGTGGATATCATAAGTGACGGTGAGCAGACACGCCAACATTTCGTAACCACTTTTATCGAGCATTTAAGTGGTGTAGATTTTGAAAATCGTAAGATCGTAAAAATTCGTGACCGTTATGATGCGAGTGTCCCTATCGTTGTCGGTGAAGTTGCCCGTCAAAAACCTGTTTTTGTTGAGGATGCTAAATTTTTGCGCAAACAGACAGATAAACCTATCAAATGGGCATTGCCTGGCCCACTGACAATGGTAGATACGCTGTATGACGACCATTACAAAAGCAGGGAAAAACTGGCATGGGAATTTGCGAAAGTACTCAACGAAGAAGCTAGAGAATTACAGGATGCAGGCGTTGATATTATTCAGTTTGATGAACCTGCGTTTAATGTGTTTTTTGATGAAGTAAACGATTGGGGAATGGCTGCATTAGAAAGAGCTGTTGAAGGTTTAAAATGTGAAACTGCGGTACATATTTGCTATGGTTATGGTATCAAAGCAAATAACGACTGGAAAAAGACATTGGGTTCAGAATGGCGTCAATACGAAGAAATTTTCCCTAAAATTAAAAATTCGAATATAGATATCGTATCGTTAGAATGCCACAACTCAAATGTGCCTTTAAATTTAATTGAGCTCGTTCGTGGGAAGAAAGTAATGGTGGGCGCAATTGATGTGGCAAGTAACACGATCGAAACCCCCGAAGAAGTAGCTGATACGCTTCGTAAAACTCTTGAGTTTGTAGATGTTGAAAATCTTTACCCAAGTACCAACTGTGGGATGGCACCGTTATCCAGAAAGGTAGCAAGAGGTAAGCTTGAAGCTTTAAGTGCAGGCGCTGAAATTATACGTAAAGAGTTTGGTATTTAGTCGTACTTTATTAATTAAGCTGATCAATATACTTTAGTGTATTGCATGTTAATTTTTAATAAAACTTAATTTTGTTACGTGCTAATAATAAAAGCACTATTAAGTTTTTTTTGCTTTGGTACACTAAAGTATTTATTTAGTGCAAGTAAATCTCAAATTCTGAAAAAATTCAACTTAAAAATATCAACAAAATTTAATTATTTCATAATATTTATGTAACCAAAAATACTAACAGGTGACTACAGGATAGCAGAAATTCGTGATAAGTATACTTTTATAAAAACGAAAATATGAAAAATATCATGTCTTTTCAAGGCAAATTTTTCAAACGTTTTTAATTTTTACGAAAGCATATTTTAAATAATTAATAATCACGAATCATAGAATGAAGAAATCTATAGTCACTCTAGGTATTTTGTTAAGTACCACAGGTTTTATCTTCGCACAGGAAAATCAAACTTCCGGTACAGCCAAGAGTCAGGATAGTACAAAAACCAATTCTAAAACCAAAGATATAGAAGAGGTCGTTATCGTTGCTTATGGTACACAAAAAAGAAGTGAGGTTACGGGTTCTGTGGGGAGAGTAAGTGCAGAAAGCTTTAAAAACCGTCCGATTGCGAGAGCAGATCAGGCATTAACGGGGCAGATTGCCGGTGTTAAAACCCGTGCAACAACCGGAAAACCAGGCGAACCTTTGGAAATCCGTGTGCGTGGTACGGCTTCTATTTCCGCGAGCAATTCTCCTGTTTATGTAGTTGATGGGATGGTTGTTGATGATATGGCAAACGTTTCACCGGATGATATCCAGTCTATTGATGTACTGAAAGATGCGGCATCTACAGCGATGTACGGATCAAGAGGTTCTAACGGGGTTGTTATTATTACGACTAAAAAAGGAGCTTCGGGAAAACCATTGTTCAGCTTTTCACAATATTATGGTGTTCAGACGATCGAAAAGAAGTTAGACATCATGAACAGTGCAGAATGGATTGATTATGCTACTGAATCTATCAATAAAAGTTGGGTTGCTTTGGCACCGGGACATTCCGCATCGGATAGTTATGCCGTAAGAGCAAATTATTTTAAATTAGCTAATGCAACCGATTACAATTTAGCAAACATCGCCAATATGGTTGATCCGAGATGGGGAACCAATCAGGTGGCAAATATCGATTGGCAGGATGCTTTCTACCGTCCGGCCGCTATCCAAAGTTATCAGTTGTCGGTTCGTGGAGGAAATAAAAACGTAAAATATTTAGTTTCCGGATCTTATTTCGATCAGGAAGGTCTGGCGATCAATACAGGGTTTAACAGATTTAATTTAAGTGCTGTTGTTGACGTAAATATTTCAGATAAATGGAAAATGGGAATCGCCCTTCGACCAAGTTATTCTCAAAGCTACGGAGCATCTGTTGACGGAAAAGATAATTTAGCTCATAAAATGCTTTCCATGGTTCCGATTGCGGAAGTTGGTGCAGGTCTTTATACCAATTTCTGGAATAATACCCGATACAGATGGGCTGGTTCTACACAAAGCCCGATTGGTGTAATGGAAAATACGACCAACAATACCAACGAATTCAGACTATTATCCAGCTTATACATGTCTTATGATATTTTACCTGAATTAAATTTTAAAATTTCCGGAGGAGCAACGAACAATTTTAATATCAATAATGGTTATACTCCAACTTTTGATCTTATTACCAATATTCCGGGGCAGGTAAGTATCGGAAGCCGAAGAACGATAAATTATAACAGATATTTAGGAGAGGCTTTATTAAATTATAGAAAATCGTTCGGAGATCATACGATTACTGCGCTGGCGGGAACCAGTGGTGAGAACTACAGAACAACAACCCAATACAACAGAAATAAAGGGTTCCCGAATGATGATTTGAAGACCTTTAATTTCACACAGTCGGCTTCAGTCCTGAATTCTGAATATACCGCTTCAGAGTGGGTATTACTTTCCTACTTCGGTCGTGTAAACTATGATTATAAAAAGAAGTATATGCTATCTGCAAGTATTCGTAGAGACGGTTCTTCAAGATTTGGATGGGATAACCTTTGGGGAACATTCTCTGCATTTGGTGCTGGATGGAAAATTGATCAGGAGAATTTCTTAAAAGATAAAAAATGGCTGAGCAACCTTAAGCTAAGATACAGCTGGGGAGAAAACGGAAACAATTCAATAGGCGATTACCGAGCGTTCGGAACATTAACGGGAGGAAATTATTCTTTTGGCGGATCTATATCAAACGGATTAGTTCCAAACACCATTGAAAATCGTAATTTAACCTGGGAGAAAACACAGTCATCTGATTTTGGTTTTGAATTAGGTTTATTCAACAGAATAGATTTCACGGCAGATTACTACATAAAGAAAACAAATGCTTTACTTTTAAAGAAGCCTGTGGCTCTTGTTTCGGGATATCCGGATGTATGGGGGAATGTAGGTTCTGTTCAAAATAAAGGATTGGAATTAGATTTAAATACTAAAAACTTCGTAGGAACTTTTAAATGGAATACTTCAGCCAATATTGCATTCAATAATAATAAAGTTTTACAGCTAGGTAGCGATAATGCGCCTATTTATACAGGTTTCAGCAATAGTACCAATATTATACAGGTGGGTCAGGAGCTTAATTCATTTTATCTTTATGAAGCCGTCGGGGTATTATCTTCAGCAGATATTGCGAATGCAAATGTGGCTAAAACAAAAGGTGCCATCGCAGGAGATGTAAAATATCGTGATGTAAACGGAGATGGAGTGATTGATGAAAAAGACCGTCATATCATCGGAGGGCCAACGCCGGATTATTATTGGGGACTTACCAACACTTTCTCTTACAAAAACTGGGATCTTTCGATATTCTTCCAGGGACAGAAAGGAGGTTACAGCTATGCCTTGCTAGGTCGTGCAATCGATAGACCAGGGATGGGAACAACCACAAACGTCATGGGAAATTGGGCCAACAGATGGCGTTCGGATGAAAATCCGGGTGACGGAAAAACCCCAAGACTGGATGGAACAACGGGAAGTTTGCTTGATACAAGATGGCTGTATGATGCTACTTATATTCAGTTGAAAAACATAACATTAGGATATACGTTCCCGCAGGATCTTTCCAGCAAGCTGAAAATTGCAAATCTTAGAATCTATGCGAGTTTAGAAAATGTGTGGAGAAAAGATCACTATTACGGTGGTTATAATCCGGAAGCTGTGCAGTCAGACGGTACCGATTACGGAGCATACCCCAATGCAAAAGTGTATATGTTGGGCTTAAACTTTAACTTCTAAAATCTTTAACAATGAAAATTTCTTACCCTAAAAATATCAAAACCTTCGGAAAAATAGCAATCTTTGGAGCATTCTTGTCTGTGATGACAGGCTGTGAAAAAGATCTGATGCTGGAACCGGAAAATAACATTACTCAAACTTCTTTCTATACCACAGAATTACAGATCAATCAGGCATTAACGGGCGTTTATTCTTCAATGGTCAACGCTTCTTCAAGAGGTGGTTTTGATGTGAATTTCTATTTACTGGCATCCGAAGTCCGTTCCAATAACTTTACGGCACTTACCCAAAACGGAAACAGAGATTATTACGCGATCAACCGTTTTCAGGATACTTCTTCAACGGAGGAAGTAGAAGTACTTTGGGAAGATGCTTATCAAATGATTACGTATGCCAATATGATTTTGGCAAGAATTGATGCCGTTCCGTTTGCTGATAATGCAACAAAGGAGCAATATCGTTCTGAAGCACGATTTTTAAGAGCTTACGCCTATTTTGAATTGATGCGAAATTTCGGAAAAGTGCCTTTGGTTGATAAGCCTGTGACTCCGGATGAGGCTGCAACAATAAAGAGAACAGATTTGCCAGTACTTTATGATTTTGTTACGTCAGAAATTGAAGCGTCCATCGCTGGGTTAAAAAATACCTATGATGCTAAAAATAAAGGAAGAATTACAAAATCGGCAGCTCATGCGATGTTGGGAAGAATTTATCTTACAGGATCAGGTTTTCCGCTAAACAACAGCAGTTATGTGGCCAAAGCGAAAGATCATTTGTCTACTGTTATTCAGGGAGAGGGTCAATATGTAACATTTGCACCTACCTATGCTGATTTGTTTAAAAGTGCCAACGATAATAAATATCATCTTTTCGAAATTCAGCATATCAGTGGAGGTGTATCACAGGGATCGTATCTTCCAAGCTATGTTTCACCAACTTTTGGAACTGCAGATCCTTTATACAACGCACAGGGAAGTTTATACAGTGCTAATGAACTGGGAGTTTCTCAGTCTTTGATAAATACTTACGAACCGGGAGATTTGAGAAAGGCAGTAACACTGAAAACTCAATTCATCGCTCAAAACGGGCAGCCGGATTTTGCTAATTATTTCATTAAATTCCGTGAAGCAGGCGCTGTTTTGACCAACCGTTACGACTGGCCTGTTAATTTTCCGATCATCCGTTATGAAGATGTTCTTTTAATGTATGCTGAGATTTTAAATAATGAAGGAAATACAACCACGGCAGTTTCTCATTTAAACAGAATTCGTCAGAGAGCAGGTTTAGCACCACTTTCAGCGTCTATATCGAGCAGCGATTTTACTACGGCACTTCGTAAAGAAAGAAGAGTAGAATTTGCAGGTGAAGGTGTTTACTGGCACGATTTAGTACGTTGGAATATCGCAGTTTCGGTAATTAATCAGGCGGCTGCAGATCTTAATTATAATTATACCATTACAACCAACGATTATCTATATCAGATTCCTTTATCACAAATTCAGATTGCAGGATATGAGCAGAATCCTTAAAAACCAATATCAATGCTTTAATCACATGTAACTTATATAGTTTTAAACGTTATAAACGAAAGTTTGTAGCGTTTTTTGTTTTAGTAAGGTTTTAGTTAAATAATATAATAGAATATGGAAGCTGGGGGCTGGAAGATGGAAGTTGTGTAGAGTTATAAAAATCAAAGTCTTTCCTTTTTTCCTTATTTTTTATCATCATCAGAAAATGAAGAATTCAACGAGCCTCCATCCTCCATCTTCCAGCCAAATTCTTATTCTTGAATTTAGTTATTTAAGAAACTTTAAAATTTTGTTAAAATCCCACATTAAATTTCACAAAAACTAAATCCTTGCCTAATTTTGTAATCTTAATAAATAAATTCAGCGGGTTATTTTCATTAATCGCTTACGATTTTCAGAATCCTATTAATCATTTTTTCATTAATAACAGCTCCTGAATTTATTGGGAAATACTATACTATGAGCGTTTTGCTGTTTACTCTTTTTGTTTTATTAGGTTCTGTCTGCGCAGGAGTCATCGGTTCACTGTCCGGTCTGGGTGGTGGAATTGTTGTCATTCCGCTTTTATCAATTGTCTTAGGCGTAGATATTCATTATGCCATCGGGGCGGCTTTGGTATCGGTGATTGCAACCTCTTCAGGTTCCGCAGCAGCGTACGTAAAAGAAGGAATTGCCAATATGCGATTAGGAATGTTCCTCGAAATTGCAACCACAGCAGGCGCGGTAGCCGGAGCATTGATCTCAAGCGCAGCACCAAGTTCGTTTATTGCAATTCTTTTCGGATGTGCCTTAATTTTTTCTGCCGGAAATTCTTTAAGAAAAAAAGGAGAAGCAGTTGTGGAAAATTCAAGCAAAATGGCCATTGCACTAAAATTGCCTTCTGATTATCCGATTAATAAAGAAACGAAAGTAAAGTACGGAACAAAGAATGTATTAGGCGGTTTCGGAATGATGGGATTGGCAGGAATGCTTTCGGGAATGTTAGGAATTGGTTCCGGTGCCTTCAAAGTAATTGCGATGGACACGATTATGAAAATTCCGTTCAAAGTATCGACTACCACGAGTAATTTCATGATGGGAGTTACGGCTTTGGCGAGTTGTGTGATCTATATTCAGAAAGGCTATATCGTTCCTGATATTTGCCTTCCCGTAATGATCGGCGTTTTAGTAGGCGCCATGATCGGATCTAAAATATTAATGGCAACCGACCCGAAAAAATTAAGAACAATTTTCGCTTTTATCATCTTCTTTTTAGCAGCGAATATGATTTATAGTGGAATTAAAGGAAAAATTTAAGAAATGACAGTTACAGACGATACTATAAAAAAACTCGTAGGAAACGTCCTGAAATATGGTGTTCGTACCGTTTTATTCATCGGGATTTTAGGTGGCCTTGTGTATCTTTTCAATCACGCAAACGATACGGTAGATTATTCTCATTTTGAAGAAAAGGAAGAAAGTATTTTTGCCGTGATTGGAGATATTTTCAGAGGTGTTAAGCAAATGAATGGAAGCAGCATTATTTATGTGGCCATCATTATTTTGTTTCTTACGCCATTTGTAAGATTGTTGCTTTCTTTAGTGAGTTTTATTCTGGAAAAAGATAAATTATATGTCGGAATTACACTTTTGGTACTTTGTATTATCTGCCTGAGTGTATATTTTGGTTTTGGGCATTGATTTTTTTAATTTCATTCAAAACAAATTCTATATTTTTTTGTGTAAGATTTTTATATCCATGTTCATAAATACTTTGTAATTGAGAATTATTAAAAGCATCTTTTTTACTTTTAAGTAATAAATCACGTAGTGAGATGATTTCTTCTGCAGCCTGAACTTCGGTATTTAAATAAGATGAAATATTTTCAATATTTCCGACGCATCCTGATTGATATTTCATTATTAAAGGTTTTTCAAAATAATATTTATAAATTTCTAAAAATCTTCTATCATTTCTTTTAAATAATTCTTGACTAGAATATAACTTTAATGAATTACTGCCATTTTGAGCCAAATAATAAAGCTCATCATTGGTAGCGCTTGCAGATAATTTTTGAAAGTATCCATAAATTTTACTTTTCTCTCCGTCAATTCCAATATTATAAGATTCTGCATATGAAATTGTATCTAAAGGTTTTGCCAATTCTATTGTTTTTTGAGAAAGTTGAGCGTCCACAAAAGTAAATTGGATTATCAAGATTAAAATAAGTGGTAATTTCATTCAATAAATATATAAAAATGTATAAGATAAATTTTTCAATGGTTTTACTATTTAGAAAAATACCTACATTCGTATAGTTTTAAAATTCAAAATTATTATAAAATGAAATTCTCAAAAATAGTAATCATATTAGGATTGTTCCTGTTTCAACTCAACTTTGCGCAGGAAAAGGCAGATGTTGTGCTGAAAAAAGCATTGACCGAAGCCAAAGCTGGCAATAAAAATGTTTTATTGGTTTTTCACGCTTCGTGGTGTAAATGGTGTAAACTGATGGAGCATAATATGAATCTTCCGGAAACAAAACCGATTTTCGACAAAAATTTTGTCACGGTTTATATAGATGTTCAGGAAAGAGGCGAGAAGAAAGCCTTGGAAAATCCGGGCGGACAGGAAATCATGAACAAATATAAAGGTCAGAATGCAGGATTACCATTTTGGTTGATTCTGAATCCTAAAGGAACTGTACTTGCCGATTCTTTTGATCAGAAGGGAGATAATTTAGGTTCGCCGGCAACCCCAGACGAAGTGCAAGCTTTTCTTGCTAAACTGGAAAAAGGAGCCAAATTAAATACAGAACAAAAGCAAACCATCCAGAATGTGTTTGTGAAAAAATAAAAAAATTCCTCGATATGCTCGAGGAATTTTTAAATTAAATTTTATTTACCAAAGAATATTCTATCCTGTTTTTGCTGATCATTATAAATGATCTGGAAACTGATTGGCATATACTGATAAAGCAGTTTCCAATGCTGAATTTTTGCATGCTTTTTAAAGCTTTCAAATGACCTTACGAACAGGTTTTCAATCATTCCTTTTACATAAGAATCGCCACCTTTGTAGATCATATCCATCAGTTTGATGTGGTGGGCAATGATGCTTACTTTTGCTTCTAATAAAAGCTTTTTCAGATAATTTACGGTCGCCTGAATAACGCCCGGAAAGTTATCCTGCACAGACAACTGTGATATTTCGCCTCTTAGGGGTGCATAGAAAAATTTTAAATATTCAATAGCTATTTTTTGATTAATAGTCTGCATTTTTACATTCATCATAATTAATATTTTTCAGAACTAATTTATTTCCGCGAAAACTGTACCAAACTTTACAGGCAAGCCGCAAAAATAAATACTCCTACAATCACGGCAATGTGAGTTGCTAATATCTCGAAATTGTGTCTGCGGGTCGTAGTTTTGAAGGTTTTCCAGTCGGATATTTTTCTGATCTTTTTTTTCATAAATAGTTGATTTTTAATGGTTTTTTATTTTGATGAATTGGGTGCTTTTGTAATGAAAGTTTTTAAAAATGTAACAAACCTGATTTTTACTATGTGCCATGGCTGTAGATTTGTCTCGAATGTATTTTCTGAAGTTCCTGAGAAATGTGACTAAAGATCACTTTTCGGTATTCTTCGCTGCAAAAAGCAGTTGAATTGTCCAGAGAATAAATAAACGTACATTCAACGGCGTATTTTAGCATAATGTCGCCGTCGCGGTAAATATTATTCATCTTTTTAAGACATTTGAACAATAGATTTCGGTCATTTTGCCGAATCATCTTTTTAATATGATCGTTGAAAGTATGGATCACGCTATATGAGCTTGGTGTTTTATTTTCTTCCAGTTCTTCTTCAATACATGGGATCACTTCCGAGATCTCCTGAATGGCTTTTAAATAATTCATATTCTATCGTTTTGAAAGACATGATACCAATGGCGTACCTTTACAATTTGTTTTAATTAAATATCAATAAATCAGTATTTTAATTTTTGTTTAATTGAATTTTAGTTAAAAAAATCCTGTCAAAATGATAGGGTTTTTATCAGAATGAAAAGAAACAGAAAGAAGGATCTTATTTTTATGTTGGAAAGGATAGAATGAATATCTTTGCAATCCAAAATATTCAAGAGATGTTTTCAAAAATCATAGTACACAGAGTCGGAAATAAAATCAACGGAGAATCTTTAACGCTTTCTCAGGAAGAATTGCAACTGGAAGAAGGAATGGCAGAACTGCTGGAAGACTATTTTTTAGGTTCGTTCAAGTCGGAGGAAACATTCCATTTTTACAGCGATACCTATTTGGTGAATAACCCTGTTTACAGCTCGGTGTCTGAGATTTTTGATGACAAATCGAAGTTTCTTTGGGAATCTGAAAATATTGCAAAACACCTTTTTGAAGCGGCGGAAAATCCAAGAGTTCAGGGTGGAGAATTGTTTATCGTTTATTTTGAAGACGAAAGAGAAGGCACAGAAAGAGTCGACAAGATCGGAATTTTCAAAACTGAAAAAAGAGAATCTTTTCTTAAAATTTCTCCTCAGGATGAAACGTTTGATATTGAAAAAGATCAGGGAATCGGTTTGTCTAAAATTGATAAAGCGGCTTTAATTTATAACAACGATAAAGAAACCGGATATGTACTTTCTGTGGTTGATAACAACAAAAACGGAGATATGTACTATTGGTTTGAGGATTTCTTAAAGGTAAAACAGCGTGATGATGAATATTTTCATACACAGGAAGCATTAATGGTGTATAAAGATTATATCACTAAACAATTACCTCAGGAATTTGAAGTTTCTAAAGCGGATCAGGCGGATTTCTTAAATAAATCAATCAATTTCTTTAAAGAAAAAGAAGAATTTAAACTGGATGAATTTGCCAATGAAGTATTGGGCGATGAGCACGTAATCGAAAGTTTTAATAATTTTAAAACAGATTATGAGCAGGATATGCAGATTAATATTGCTGAAGAATTCCCCATCAATGAATCTGCAGTAAAGAAAACACAGAGACATTTCAAAAGCATCATTAAATTAGATAAAAATTTCCACATCTACATCCACGGTGACCGTCAGAAACTGGCTACCGGAGAAGATGAAAATGGAAAATATTATATGCTGTATTTCGATAAAGAAGTTTAAGAATATTTAGAACTAAATCAACTTTCACTAAACCTTATAGGTTTCTAAAACCTATAAGGTTTGATAAAATGATGTTTGAAAATCAAATTATTCCAATTATCTTTTCCTAAAAAACAGCGCTCTGCTGTATTCATAATTCATTCTGGCAATATTCAGCACAGAAATTCCCTGCGGACATTCGACTTCACAGGCTTCGGTATTTGAACAATGCCCGAAATGCTCAGAATCCATCTGCTTAACCATATTTAAAACACGGTTGTTTCTTTCCTCTTTGCCTTGAGGAAGCAAAACCATATGTGTAATTTTTGCTGAGGTAAACAACGCTGCACTTCCATTTTTACACGTCGCAACACACGCTCCACAACCAATGCAAGCAGCAGAATCAAAGGCTTCTTCGGCAGTTTGATGACTGACTGCAATTGCCGTTGCATCGGGAGCTTGACCTGTATTCACGGAAACAAATCCGCCCGAAGAAATAATTCTGTCAAACGCAGAACGGTCGACTTTTAAATCTTTTTTAACGGGAAAAGACAACGCTCGAAAAGGTTCAATCACAATCGTTTCGCCATCTTTGAAAGAACGTAAATGAAGCTGGCAGGTTGTCGTATGTTCCAAAGGCCCGTGAGCCAATCCGTTGATCATCATTCCGCACTGTCCGCAGATTCCTTCACGACAATCGTGGTCGAATTCTACGGGTTCGCCGCCTTCTTTAATTAATTTTTCATTTAAGGTATCGAGCATTTCAAGGAAAGACATGTGAGGATTGAGTTCTTTTAAATCATAATTCACAAGTTTTCCTTCACTTTGTCGGTTTCTCTGTCTCCATATTTTTAGGTGTAAATCCATAAGTTCTGTGTTTTTTGTAATCTTTAATGGCAAGTGTATTTTATATCAATGGCTTCTTGTCAATATCTTCACCTCAAGCACTTGGCTCTTTTTACTTTTACCTTTTTACTTCAATATTATTTATAACTTCTTACAGTCGGCTGTATTTCTTCGAAAATCAAAGGCTCTTTTATCAATTCAGGCTCATTATTTTCTCCTTTCCAAGCCCAAGCCGATATGAATTGAAATTCAGAATCATTCCGCAACGCTTCACCGTCGGGAGTTTGAAATTCTTCACGAAAATGCGCTCCACAAGACTCATTTCGTGTTAACGCATCGTAGCACATCAGCTCGCCAATTTCAAAATAATCGGCAACGCGACCCGCTTTTTCGAGTTCGGTATTCATTTGATTGCCTTGCCCGGAAACTTTTACGTCTTTATAAAATTGATGTTTGAGTTTTCGGATTTCTTCGATGGCATATTTTAAACCTTCTTCATTTCGCGCTAAACCACAATAATCATACAGTAATTTTCCTAAGGTTTTATGAAAATAATCAACCGTTTTTGTTCCGTTGATATTGATAAAACCTTCAATTTGTTTTTTAACTTCATTTTCGGCTTTTTCAAATTCAATATCATCTGTTGAAATTTTTCCGGTATGAATTTCATTTGATAAATAATTCGCAATGGTATAAGGTGCAATGAAATAACCGTCAACAGAAGCCTGAAGCAAAGAATTTGCCCCCAGTCGATTGGCTCCGTGGTCAGCAAAATTAGCTTCTCCTAACGCAAATAATCCGGGAATGGTCGTCATTAATTCATAATCAACCCAAAGTCCGCCCATCGAAAAGTGCGCAGAAGGGGAGATCATCATCGGTTCTTCGTAAGCATTGTAACCTGTGATTTTAAGATACATATCAAATAAATTCCCATATTTCTCCTGAATTTTTTCTTTTCCCTGTTCATTAATGGCTTTAGAAAAATCAAGATACACGGCATTCTTCAAGGGACCAATTCCGAAACCGGCATCAATTCTTTCTTTTGCAGCTCTTGACGAAATATCTCTTGGTGCTAAATTTCCAAAAGCGGGATAACGTCTTTCTAGATAATAATCTCTTTCATTTTCAGGAATATTGTTTGGTTTTCGGGTTTCATTTTCTTTTAGAGGAACCCAAATTCTGCCGTCATTTCGTAAAGATTCGGACATCAAAGTCAATTTCGATTGATAATCTCCCGATTGCGGCAATGAAGTAGGGTGCACTTGAATCCAGCTTGGAGAAGCCATCAACGCTCCTTTTTTATGCGCTCTCCAAATCGCAGAACCGTTACAGCCCATCGCTAAGGTTGATAAATAATAGATTTTTCCATAACCGCCCGTCGCCAAAACAACGGCGTGAGCGGAATGTCTTTCAATTTCTCCGGTATCTAAATTTCTAACAATAATTCCTCTTGCTTTTCCGTTTATCATTACTAAATCCAACATTTCGTGTCTTGAAAATAACTGTACACTTTTCTTGCCGACTTGTCGCATTAAAGCTTGATAAGCTCCTAAAAGCAATTGTTGTCCGGTTTGTCCTCTGGCATAAAAAGTCCGGCTCACCTGAACACCACCAAAAGAACGATTATTCAGATAACCGCCATATTCTCTTCCAAACGGAACACCTTGTGCAACAGCTTGATCGATGAGGTTTAAAGAACATTCAGCCATACGATAAACATTGGCTTCACGCGCTCTGAAGTCGCCGCCTTTTAAGGTGTCAACGAACATTCTGTAAACGCTGTCACCGTCATTTTTATAATTTTTAGCCGCATTTACACCGCCTTGAGCCGCCACAGAATGCGCTCTTCTCGGGCTGTCCTGAAAACAGAAGGATTTCACATTATAGCCCATTTCGCCCAAAGATGCAGCGATAGAACTTCCAGCTAAACCCGTTCCGACAACGATAATATCCAATTTTTTTCGGTTGGCAGGATTGACAAGCTTGGCAGTTTTTTTATAATTTTCCCATTTCTGTTCTAAAGAACCTTCCGGTATTTTTGAATTTAACATCATGATTTTTCAATTTAACGGTACGTGAAGAATACATAAATCGGCATTAAGGCAAATCCAACACTAATGATGATTGAATAAGCGATTCCAACGGTTTTAAACCATTTTACAAACTTTGGATGAAACAATCCCAACGTTCTGACAGCACTGTAAATTCCGTGAATTAAATGATAACATACAGCTATCATCGAAATAACGTAAATAATAACATACCACCATTCTTTAAAAACAGTGACAACCAGAATGTACAAATCTTTATTTCCGTTTTCATCCAATGGCGGATTTCCAAATTTGTAGACATACCAAAAATTCTGAAAATGAATCACTAAGAAAAACAACAATATTGTTCCAAGAATTCCCATATTTCTAGAATACCATTTACTGGCTCTTCCTCGTCGATCGGATTTGTAATTCGCTCCTGATTTTTTATTTTTCAATGTAATAATTAAACCATCCAACGCATGAAGAATAATACTTGCATACAAAACATAGGAAACAAGTTTAATGACAATATTGCCCGACAGAAAATGCGAATAGGCATTAAACTGAAGATGCGCCTGTTCCTGCGGTAAAAAAAGCTGAAGATTTCCCAAGAAATGAATCAGCAAAAAGAAGCTCAGGAAAAGCCCTGTAAGACACATCAGCATTTTTCGTGATAAGGTTGACAGCATGTTTTTTTGATTTTTGATTAATGGCTTGAAGATGGAAGATGGATGCTGGAAGTTTATGAAAAGTGATGCTAATATGCACTAATAAAACCTCCAGCTTCCCGCTTCCAACTTCCAACTTTTTAATAATACCCTAAAACTTTCATCCAAAGTCCACCAACTCCCATGTAAATTATTAAGAGAACAATTCCGATTTCCAAGCCGCGAAGCCACCATGCTTTTAAATCAACATAGCCGCTTCCGAAAAATACGGGAGCAGGACCGTGACCGTAATGGGTTAATACTCCATAAATTGAACCTAAAAAACCAAGCATCATCGCCAACAACATCGGAGGAATTCCAACGGCAACACCAACTCCTAACAAAGCGGCATACATGGCTGCAACATGGGCTGTCGCACTCGCGAAAATATAATGACTAAAAAAGTAGACGAGAATAATCACCGGAAATGCGACCGTCCAGGTCATTCCACCAATTTTCATTTTAATTAAATCGCTGAACCATCCGATAAATCCTAATTCGTTTAATGAGCTCGCCATCATCACCAAAACGGCAAACCAAACGATGGTATCCCAAGCTCCTTTTTCAGATTTTACGTCTTCCCACGTTAACACTGAGGTTAATAAAAGTAATGTTAAACCAATAAAAGCCGTTGTGGTTGCATCAATCGATAAAGCACCACCGAAAATCCAAAGAGCCAATAAAATGAAAAATGCTAATAGCATCAGCCATTCATTTTTAGAAATCGGTCCCATTTCTTTTAATTTTTGAGCGGCCATTTTCGGAGCGTCACCCGTTTTCTTCAATTCAGGCGGATATAATTTGTATAATACCAAAGGCACTACAAAAAACGCTACCAATCCCGGAACAAAACCTGCGGCTGCCCAAGACATCCAAGTGATATTAATTCCCAGATTTGCTGCAAATTTCTGACACATCGGGTTACTTGCCGTTCCTGTCAGGAACATGGAAGAGGCGATGAGGTTCATATAATAGCTGTTCAATGTTAAATATGCTCCTAATTTTCTATGGGTTTCAGGTTTGTCAGGAACAGAATCGAAACTTATCGCCATCGATTTCATAATCGGATAAATGATTCCGCCACCTCTTGCCGTATTACTTGGAATGGCTGGAGCTAAACAAACGTCTGCCAAACCTAAACCATAGGCCAAACCCAATGAACTTCTGCCAAAAACTCGGATGAATAAAAAGGCAATTCTGTTTCCCAAGCCTGTTTTAATAAATCCTCTTGCGATAAAAAAAGAGATTCCAATCAACCAAATCACTTTATCTCCAAATCCTGAAAGTGCTTTTGTGATTGATTTTCCTGCATCTCCCGGAGCTACAACCTGTGTAAGGGCGGTAAATCCAATGGCCATCATACACATGGTTCCCATCGGAGCAGCTTTTAAGATAATTCCTAAAATGGTTGCTGCGAAAATGGCGAATAAATGCCACGCATTGTCTGTAACGCCTTCCGGAGCGGGAATAAACCATATGATAAGAGCGACAGCAAAAGTGATTGCTACAGCTTTAATATTTATTTCTTTCATAATAGTTAGTTTTAAAATTTAAAATCTACTTTGTACCTGAACAATAAATAGATTGTTGTTATACTGAGAGGTATTTTCTACTTGATGCTTGTACCTGTCGAATTGCATTCCCAGTTGAATTCGTGCACCATAATTTTTCAAAAATTCTAAACCGAACATTGGCGTAATGGTCTGTCTGGGATTGGAGTTTAATCTGAAATTAGTATCCAAATATTCATAACGGCAAGACAGTTCAAAGGCGCTGAGGTTTTTATGGTTGATTTCATATCGCAAATTCGGAAGGAAATAAGCCCCTCGAATTAAATATTCATCAGGGTTTTCAGGTCTTAGCTCAGGATCTACAGCAAAATACAAAGGGTGATTGGTAGCCTGTTTGGCTTCCAGCTGCATATCTAAGCTCCATTTAGGATCAAAATGAATTAACGAGCTCAGATCAATTCCTACAGCATAGACTTTCTTGCTGAAAACGTCGCCTATCCCGCCATTTAAACCAAGATTTAAATTATATTTTTTAGCTAAACCAAAAACCAATCTTGTGGAATATTGTTTTCCGTTGTCATTATCATTGACCTGATTTTTTCCATTTCCATTCACGACAGAAACAGCGTATTGAAACGGAATTTCACCTAATTCCAATTGTCCTGTTGCGGAAAGCCCGATCTGAAAGCTCGTCCAGCCTAATTTCCCGAATTCGGTGTATTGGTTAGACCAGTCCAGCGATTTAATAATATCAATAGGATAGGTTTCCTCAATCCCGAACCAAGGTCTAAACTGCCCGACGGTAATGGCTAATTTTGGATTAAAAGTATATTTTAGGTACGCATTTTCAAGCACTCTTGATTTCGGATCATTTTTAAAATCTGCGAGATTGGCAAGAACCACAACTTCTGTCCGTTTGCTGATTTGGGCACGCATCTGAACCCTCATGTATTTAATCATGAAATTGTTATCTGTGCCGCTGCCATCGGCATGATGAAGTCCGTTTACATCAACATCTTTGGTCATTCCTACGAGATATCGGGCCTGAAAAAGACCTTTAATTTGAAGCTGAGGATATTTAATATTGTCTTCCTTTGGTTCTGTTTTTACAGAATCAGGAATCTGTGCAATTGCCTTACAGCAGAGAAGCATCAGGCAAAATAACAGACTCTTTTTAATTGGGTAAAAAGTCATAAGATTTGTGTTTTGGTGAAAAGGGAGTTTTTAAATTTAATTCAGTCCTAAAAATTTGAAAGGCTGTGATTCTTTAAAACTGTTGTTGGCTTTTCCGTTATAGGTTTGATAGTTGCTTAAATCTAGCTTCATTACTTTACCTTTCGGGCTCAAATCAAACTCTTTAAGATCAACCCAAAATGTATTGGGTGTAAAAACTGTTTCAAAATAGTAAGTAAGGTTTTTTTGGTCAGAAACAGAACGCCATCTTGTAGAAGAAATATTAGGTTCCGTTTCAGAGGAAATTCCGTACGGAACAGAACAGTTTCTGATGACGCTGAAAACACTTGCTACGGCTTTTCTGGTATCCGAAGTTTGCGGAATAGCATTGATATAATAAGAGGCTCTTACAAAACGGTCGGCGGCACGGTTCGTTCCGGGAAGCATTACAGTTCCCGGAATGCCCTTCCAATAGTTGTTTAAAGCCAATTGTTCTTCAAAAATAGGAGAGTTGGTCATCACATTATAGTCTGAAGAATGATGAATAACTAGTTTACCTTTAATATATTCAAAAACGGCATTATCACCCGAAGCATCTGAGATAGAAAGATGAACGGTGGTAAATCTTTCCG
The DNA here is from genome assembly GCF_039672645.1 of Chryseobacterium sp. C39-AII1. NCBI lineage: Bacteria > Pseudomonadati > Bacteroidota > Flavobacteriia > Flavobacteriales > Weeksellaceae > Chryseobacterium > Chryseobacterium sp. C39-AII1. The sequence goes on along the minus strand of NZ_JBDFPQ010000017.1, from coordinate 44,251 downwards.
TGCCTGGAATATAATCGCTTACGATAATGAATGGTTCTTTCGCTACATAATCTACCGCTTCTTTCACGGTTGCAAAATTGTCGAGGAAATATTGTGCCCAAAGCGAAATGGCAATCCCTTTTTTTCCTCTTTTGGGATCAAATTTTGGATATTCAGATTCGCCAAGCCACAGAAGATTCGCCACCAGACCTTTTTCGTTCATTCCGTCTGATGAAGCGATGTCCCAAGAACTGCTGATAACGCTTCCGTATTTAGATTTCCACTTTTCAGAACGTGGCCCTACTTCTCCGGTGCGGTCTATGCCTTTAGGAAAAATCCATAAATTGGCCGGAATTTCATCACGCCAATCCATCGAACGGGCGGTGAGAACAGTATTTTCCGGACCTTTGTAGACAACTCTTGTACAGGCTTTGTATTCGCTCCAAATTGCAAATGAAAAAACGAATGAAAAAAGAATTAAAGGGAATTTTTTCATAATATTATCTTTAAGTGAAAGTATGTCTCGAATTTTCAAACGAAGATTCAAGTGTTTTTTATGTTTTCAAGATTTGGTGAAATAAATTTAACTATTTTTGTTTAATTAACATAAATTTTTAAAGAATTAATATTTTATTTATGTTAATAATCATATTTGTAAAAATTAACTTGAAAGAGTCTTAATTTTTTTGTAATTTGTAATGAAATATGCATTTAAATGTTAAATGTTCAAATTATTTCTATCGTTCAAAAGTATTGGATTTTATAGGTCTGGGGCATTTTATACGCATTTTTAACATTTTTAAGAATGTGATACCACAAGGTAATACAGCTGGAAAAAATTCGTTATCTTTGATATATCAAAGAAATATATGAATTTTGTAGAGTGTCATGATGAGCCCATTCATATCCCTGGGTACATACAAAGTTTTGGTTATCTGATTGGCATTGACGCAGCTACTCATTCCATCAACTTTTTCAGTGAAAATATACGGGATATCTTCAAGCTGGAAAACTTCGAACTGCTTTTCGGTAAAAAAGTTACAGACTTTCCCGAACTTTTTAAAAGTATCCTCGAATCTGATATTTTTTCTGATCTCGAAGCCAATACGGCAAGAGAAAATATCACATATTTTGATAAAATTTTTGTTGAAAATCAACAATATCATTTTTCTGTTTTTCGTACGGGAGAAAATATTTTCTTAGAATTTGAAAAAGTACAGGAAAACCCGCATAAACGAATCAATAATAAATATGATAATTTTTATATTATTGATAACGAACAGGAAATTTGGGATCAGCTTTTGAGTACCCTTTCCAAAATCGTGAATTATGATCGAATGATGATCTACAAATTCATGATGGACGGTTCTGGAAAAGTAATTTCAGAAAAAACAAATAATGAGCTGGAAAGCTATATGGGGCTTCATTATCCTGAATCTGATATTCCGAGACAGGCTCGTGAACTTTATCTTAAGAAAAGAAAAAGAATTTTCAGCGATGTATATTCTGAGCCTGTAAAGTTAGTGAGCAGAAAAAATGAAACAGTAGATCTTACTTTTGCCGCGTCACGGGCAATGTCGCCTATTCATGGGCAGTACGTGAAAAATTCCGGGGCGTCTTCAAGTTTCAGTGTTTCTATTATTATTGAAGATCATCTTTGGGGATTGGTCACTTGCCAGAATTCCGAAGCAAAACATATTGATCTAGAAGACAGAGTGCAGGCGGGAATTTTTACCGCTTTGGCAGCCAATGCCTATTCGTCATTCAAATCTAAAAAAGAATTAGATTATCAATTGGCATTAAATGAAAAAGCCTCTCAATTAAAGTCTGAATTTTTAAAATATAATACCCTTTTCGAATCTTTAGTCGAAAATATTTCTAAAATAAAAGATCTTCCGGAAGCGGACGGATTGGCCATTATTTCTCATCAAGATATTGTAAAAGAAGGATTAACCCCTACAAATTCTGCAATCGAAAAAATTGTAGAGTGGGCACACGAAAATACAAACGAAAGTATGTATGTGAGCCGTAATTTTCTGAAAAAATACAGACACGATTTAGATATCAACGAAAATACGGCGGGAATTATTATTTATTTCATCGACAGAGATAAAAATGAGCTGTTGATCTGGTTCCGAAAAGAGTTTGATGAGCACATCAAATGGGCCGGAAATCCTGAAAAAACGATTGGCGTATTTTCTCAAAATGGAGAAGAAAAACATATTATTTCGCCACGAACTTCTTTCCATGCTTTTACGGAAAATATTAAAGGAAGCTCTAAAAGATGGGACTCTCGCAATATAAGTGCCGCGCATGCAATTCGTGATGTCATTTTGGAGACGTCTCACAAACAATATACGGTCATTAAACAGTTGAATGAAGAGCTGAAGCAGGTAAATGAAGAACTCGACAGCTTTTCGTATACAATTTCTCACGATTTGGGAACGCCTTTAACGGTAATGAAACTGAATGCCCAAATGTTGTTGAATTCTTTAACGGACGGTTCAGACAAAAGCAAACGCAAAATCAATTCTATTATTGAGGAGATTGATAATATGGCGGTGATGATGCATGATGTTTTGCAACTGAGCCGTGCTAAACACAGCGAAATAGAACTGGAAGTTATTCAAACTGAATCTACTATTCTGAAGATTGCTGAAAATGCTAAAATGACGTTTGACAGCCCGGCAAGTGAGGTTATTATTAAAAATTGTCCAGATGTTTTGGCAGATAAAACGATGCTTCATCAGGTGTTTTTAAATATTATCAATAATGCGGTAAAATATTCTTCTCATAAAGAGGAACCCAAAGTAATCATCGAAGGTCTTGTACAAGGTGATTTTGTGATGTACAGCATTTCAGACAACGGAATCGGGATTCCTGAAGAGGAAAAACATAAGATGTTTAAAATATTCAACAGGATGGATAATGCGAAAAAATTTAAAGGAAATGGAGTAGGCTTATCTATCGTATACCGAATTATGAAAAGAATCGGCGGAAATGTTGATTATGAAAGCAATAAAGAAGGTACATGTTTCTTTTTAACGTTTAAAAAGCCTTACATTTGAGAAAACTTTTAAAACGTTATTATGGTATCAGAATATCTTAAACAAAACACGGCAGAATATCACGATGCTGCTGAAAAACTTTTTAACTCTGAGAAAATTTTTAACAAAACTTTCACTTTAGATGATTATAAAAAAATCATCAACACCAATTATCTGATGCTTCTTCACAGTGAAGACAAAATATTCAATAGCCTTTCTGGTAATTTTTCTGAAAAACTTCAATTGAATGATCGAAAAAAACTTCCTTTAATTGAAAAGGATCTTTCAAGTTTAGCATTGGAAAACAGAACGGCTTCTCAAACTCTTGAATTCGAAAACGAACATGAAGCATTAGGAGCAATGTATGTAATTGAAGGTTCTACTTTGGGTGGAAACGTTATTGCAAAGCAGCTTTCTAAAACAGAAGGATTTGACAATGTAACGTTCAATTTCTTCGGATGTTATCAGGAAAATACAGGCCCGATGTGGAAAAACTTCAAAGAGGTTCTGGATACTGAAGTTGCTGAAGAAAAGTATAATGATGTACTTTTGGGCGCAAAAAAGCTTTATACGTTCTTATTAAACGTAAACTAATTTCTTAAAAAAATATTAAACAATCGTTTTATATACAATTAAATTCCCGAAAAATTGCTCAATTTTTCGGGAATTGTTAAATTTGGGAAGTTTCAAAATTAAAACTAAACTATAAAATAATTAAAAAATAAATCAAATGAAAGTAACTGTAGTAGGAGCAGGCGCTGTAGGAGCTAGCTGTGCGGAATACATCGCTATGAAAAACTTCTGTTCGGAAGTAGTTTTAGTAGATATTAAAGAAGGTTTTGCGGAGGGTAAAGCAATGGATTTGATGCAGACAGCGTCTCTAAACGGATTCGATACAAAAATTACCGGAACAACAGGAGATTACAGCAAAACTGCAGGTTCTCACGTTGCTGTGATCACTTCAGGGATTCCTAGAAAACCTGGAATGACGAGAGAAGAGCTTATCGGAATCAATGCGGGTATTGTAAAAGAGGTTACTGCTAACTTGGTAAAGCATTCTCCGGAGGTTATCATCATCGTGGTTTCTAACCCAATGGATACAATGGCTTATTTGGTACATAAAACTTCAGGTCTTCCTAAGCACAAAATCATCGGAATGGGTGGTGCGTTGGATTCTGCAAGATTCAAGTACAGATTGGCTGAGGCTTTAGAAGCTCCAATTTCTGATGTAGACGGAATGGTAATCGCGGCTCACAGTGATACAGGGATGCTTCCTTTATTGAGCAAAGCTACAAGAAACGGAGTTCCTGTAACTGAGTTCCTTGATGATGAGCAACAAAAATATGTAATCGAAGAAACTAAAGTAGGAGGTGCAACGCTTACTAAATTATTAGGAACTTCTGCTTGGTATGCGCCAGGTGCAGCTGTTTCTGTAATGGTTCAGGCGATTGCTTGCGATCAGAAGAAAATGATCCCTTGTTCTTTAATGCTTGAAGGTGAATACGGACAAAACGATATCTGCCTGGGTGTTCCTGCAATTATCGGAGCAAACGGTGTTGAGAAAATCGTAAATATTACATTAACTGCTGATGAGCAATTGAAATTTGCTGAAGCTGCTAAAGCAGTAAGAGAGGTTAATGGTGATTTGAAGTTTTAATGAAAAGCTTTATATAAGTAGACTCCGCGCCCGAAGGGCGCGGAGTTTTTTAATTTACATGACCAAACTTCTCAAAGAATTGATCTCGTTTTTTTTCATTATAAATATATGGATCTGCAAATTCTTTAACCCAATTTTCTTTGATTTCAGAAATATTTTTTCCAACAAATTTTTCCAAGTCTGATTTTCTTACATCAATTTCATAAACTTTGTTTTCAAAAGGTAATATTATTTTTACCTCATTAATGAAATCAAGATTTTTCATTAATCTTGCAGGACTACCAACAAGCATTTTTTTTATCGCATTTCCTGTTGACCAATATGACTTTAAATCATTTTCTGTTAAGCGAGATTGAGGATTTAGATCTTTATATTCTTTGTAATTTTTAACATAAGTAAGTATAGCTTTTCCATTTTCTAATTCAACTGTTTTAATTGAACCACCTCCATTTAATCTTGATGCTTCAGTTCTAAGCTGCTCAATAGGTGTGATTTTCTCATTTTGAGATGAGTGATTGACATTCGAACCCGAACTTTTCTCTTCTTTGTTACTACTAAAGGAAATTAATGCTGTGAAAACAAGTACTACATAGAGTTTTTTATTCATAATCTTTTTTATAAGATTCAAAACTAGAAAGCTTTTTGGTCGCTTTATTACGGTAAACCATAATAGAAAATCAAGCTTAGAATATTTTTAAAAACTTAATTTTGATTGATAATGATCTTCAACTCATCCAAAGAAAGCACATAATCTTTTCTTCTGTGAACAATTCTATGGCAATTAGAACATAGCGGAATAAGATCAGTTTGCGGATTGACGACTTTAGAATCTTCATAACGCTCCAACGCTACCGTATGATGAATTTCAATAAAACCTTCACCGGCTTTTCCGTATCGTTCAACAAAATTAAAGTTGCATCCGAAGCAATTCGTTCCATGTATTTTGATGGCTAAACTTCGCAATAGCGCATCTCTTTCAGCTGCTTTTGATATGATAATTTTTTTCCCGTCTTCCGATCTTACTTCATACACGTCATCAAGATCAGGTTGATTTACATTGAAGTTTGGTTTGGCAATGGTTTGACAAAATTCTATATATCTTCTGAAAGCACTACTTTTTTTCGTACCACTTACTTTTTCTTCTTCTATAATTTGAGGAATAGTATGAAATCTATTAAAGTAATCGTTAAGAATATCTACATCGATTATGTTGAATAGCGAAATAAAACTATTTTCTAAATACGTTTTAATATCATGATACACAACATCTATCGCTAAACCGTAATTGTAAATGGTAGATGGAGCATAATTTTTACCATATTTAACGGCGGAGGTTAGGTACTCCATGAATTTCTCTTTTGAGGTCATTTTCGTGGATTATTAGTTTAAAGCCTCAAAATTAATGAATAACTTAATAAATATCAATTATTTGAATTGAAAATTTTAAGCTATTTAAAATAAGATTATAAAAAAAACACATCCTTAAAAGAATGCGTTTTTATTATAAAAAATGTTTTGTATTAATTAGTTGATGAATACAATCACATTTCCATTTCCTGGAGTCCCTATATAATTCCATGTTGCTGTAATATTGCTTGGGGTGCTTCCGGAAAATCCTCCTTGATTGCTATTAACAAATCCGCAATCTCTTCCAAGTTGTAAAAATTCTCCGTTGTCGAATTTCAAATCAATAGATTGCCACGTTGTTGTGTGAGTGATGATAGAAGGAATAACGGCTCCCGCAGATACGTTGTAAACCTGGCTGGGAATTGATATAGCATCTGATATTACATTCCATTCATAAATAGGTGGATTTCCCAAATGGCTTGTATTGTATTGATTATACGATACACTATTTGAAGGAGTTAAAGGTATCGCAGAATAACCTTCTACGATTGGTTGGCAGTCGATAGGTTGTGTATTGTCATTGGTTCCTACCAATCTGTAATTAACATTATGAGTAGAAAAATTATATATCGTGATTGGATAAATCTGAGAATATGCGAAAGTTCCGATTAATAATAAAAGGAATAATGAAAGTTTTTTCATATTGATGAGTTTAGGATAAAATTATAAAGAAGAATTTTTGTAATTATTTTGGAAAATTTCCATCGCCCAAGCAATGATTTTCCCTTTATCTCCACTGGTAGTTTTTTCTATTTCTTCTTCTTTTACTCCCGTAGATTTTATTAAGTGTTTAGCTGCAGGAACCAGAATATCTTGTCTTTGTTCGCCCATTTCAGGAAAAGAAGAACCTTTTCTTCGTTTTTCTTTTACAATCGGAAGGTCTTTCGAATTGTTCATTTCGATGATCGCACGTTTAAAATTCTGAACAGCTTCAGTTGTTTGATTTTCCTGTGCTACGGTTGGAATACTTTCGTTATTACATGATGTTGCAACAACAAAGCATGCAAAAGCAAATAAAAATGTTTTTTTCATAGTTACTTTTATATTGGATTAATTTGATATTAATTGTAGTCAGAATTTAATTTATAAATACAACAACGTTGTTTCCTAAAACATTCCAGCTTGCCGTTATATTACCAGTAGTTGTCCCGCTGAATATTCCGGTACCACCGCCTCCGCAATGTACACCTACATTGATGAAGCCACCATTAGAAAAGTTAAGGTCAAGAGAGTGCCAGTAGGTTGTATTCACAATTTGTGCTGGAATAACAGCTCCTCCAGCTACATTATAGGTCTGGCTCGGAATACCAATTTCTTCTGAAATTACATTCCATTGATTAATAACAGGGTTTTGAAGATGGCTGTTATTGTATAAAGGATAAGTTACAGTGCTGGAAGGAGCAAGAGGTGTTGCAGAAAACCCTGTTACAACAGGTTGACAGTCAATATTAAAAGAAGTAATATCGGAACCTATCAATCGGTACGTAACATTGTAAGCTGAGAAATTATAGATCGTCATCGTTCCACTTTGCGCATAAGAAAAAGCGCCGATTAATAATAATAGGAATAGGGATACCTTTTTCATAAGAATTTTTGAATTAAAAGTTTAGGATTATAAAGAAGTGTTTTTATAATCATTTCGGAAAATTTCCATTGCCCATAAAATGATCTTGGCTTTATCACCTTTAGTCGTTCTTTCAATTTGTTCCTCCTTTATTCCTGTAGATTTAATGAGATGCTTTGCAGCTGGTAAAATGAGATCTTTTCGTGCGTCACTCATTTGTAGATATTGAAATTCTTTACTGCGACTTTCCTCTGTAATAGGAAGATTTTTAGAATTATTCGCAGTAACAATAGCGCGCTTAAAATTCTGAATGGCTTCTGTAGTTTGATTCTCCTGACTCATGGTCGGGATGCTTTCATTGTTGCATGAGGACATGACAAAACATGAAATTGCTAACAAAAATGTTTTTTTCATAGTTATTATTTTATTTTTAGTGTGACGTAAAAATAAATAAAATACTATATATTTCAATTAAAAGTGATAAAAATATTAAAATTATGTTATGTTTTTTATGTATTGAATTAGATATCAGTTGATTATTTGATGATTAATGAAACGATCTCTTAGTTATTAAATTTCTTTTGCTCTTTAAACTCTTTTGCTTCTTTCAGAATTTCGCTGTACGTTTTTCCTTCCACAGGTAATTTTCTGAATTTTGCGATAATAAGATAGGCTGCCATCAATTTTTCTTCGTCCTGATTCATTTTTCCGGCTTTGGAAATTTCGGTGAAATCTTCTCCGAGCGTTGCTTCATTATATTTTTTGTCCATAGGATTAGAGCAAGAAATGATAACAAGTGCAGAAAGGCACAGAATAATTTTTTTCATAATGGTTTAAATATTAGTTTTTTTGAATTCAAATTATGTTGGACTTTTCAAATGTAAAAAATAAACCAATCAGGTTTTCAATTTTTCTTTAATCTGTAAAATAATAACAATAAGGTAAGTAATGATGAAAATAGCCAACGGGACAGTGAATACCCAATAATTAAACGATTCAACAGGAGCCTGAAATAAACGTGAAATAATAGGTGAAATCATAAACAGGAAAGCAATAATTGATTTTAAAACACCTTCTTTCCACGAAATAAAAGTCAGAACAATTCCAACGATTCCCAGTATGGCAAAAACCTGATCTATGTTTCTAAAATCTATGGCTGTACCTATCAAAAATAAGATCATCGGAACAGCAATCATCATTCCCATAATCAAAATGCAGCAGTAGGAGAGTACTGAAATAATTTTTATAATCCTCATGATTATTTTAATTTTCATCAAGATATTAAAAATTAAAATATATTTTTCTATATATATTAAACTTTCAAGATTTTAAAGCTGTTAGTTAAAAGATTGTCGAAATTCCAAAGGCGAAACCTGCGTTTTATTTTTGAATAATTTACTGAAAGACTGTGGATGTTCAAACCCTAATTCATAAGCAATTTCACTGATGGATAATTGAGAAGTAGAAAGTTTTTCTTTTGCTTTTTCGATCAGTTTTTCATGAATATGCTGCTGAGTGCTTTGTCCCGTTAATACTTTTAATAATCCGGTTAAATAACTTGGCGAAACGTTCAGTTTTTTGGCAATTCCGTGTACAGTTGGAAGACCTTTTGTGATGAGGTTTTCATTGTTGAAATAATCTGTAAGTAGCTCTTCCAGCGAATCCAGAATTTTATGATTGGTAATTCTTCTGGTAATAAATTGCCGCTGATAAAACCGTTCACCATAATTCAGCAAAGTTTCAATTTGTGAAATAATAATGTTTTGGCTGAATGCGTCAATCGAAGAATGGTATTCGCTCTGAATATTCTGAACGATATTTTTAATGATATTTTCCTCTTTTTCAGAAAGAAATAAAGCCTCATTTACTGAATAATCGAAATATTCATACTGCTTTATTTTTTTAGCTAAAGATGTATTCCAGAGAAAATCTGGGTGAATCAATAAAATCCATCCCGAATGTTTTGATGATGAATTTTGGGTTACTTCCACACTGAAAACCTGTCCGGGAGCCATAAAAAACATCACGCCTTCATCAAAATCATATTTTTGCTGACCATATTTGATCTTCGCGTGAGAATTTCTTTTGATGGAAATCGAATAATAATCCTGAACCCAGCTCGCAGAACCACTTTCCTGGGTATGCTTAATCAGGCTATAATCGACCACGCTGATGAGCGGATGCTCAGGCTTCGGCAATCCACGAAATTCATGGAACTCACTGATGGTTTTTATTCTTACCGGCTGTTTCATAAGATAAAGGTATTGATTTTCAGTTAATCGACTTCGGAAAATGGAACGGTAAGAAAATTAAAGCATAATCCGTTAAAAAATTCCCACTGTTCGAAGCGCGAGAAAAATTTTGAATTGAAAGAGAAATTTAAATTTCGCGCAAGTTTTGGGAATTTTAGGATTAGGCTTTAATTTTTAGTGTAAGTTTCCAAGTCTTGAATTTTTGTTTCTTTTGTTTCAAGACAAAAGAAATTTAATTGTGATAAGCTTTCGCAAAATCCTCAGCAAAATCTTTTACTTTAATTTTGCCTAAAACGGGTCTGTTTTTGTAATAATCTTCATATAAAATGCTTCCTCTTCGTGCTTTATTCATTTCCACAAAACCCTTTGCCGTTTCGGGATTCATTCTGATATTAATTAAATTGTTTAATAAATCCTCGTCCAAAATGGTGATCCATTGCAAGTCTGGATTTCCGATTGCTTCACCTAAAGTTTTGGCAATTTCGTTGGGGGAAATTTCTTCGCTGGCGATGTAGCGGATTTCTCTTCCATTAAATGGTTTTTCCACTTCTTCGACAATCACAGAAGCAATATCGAAAGGTGAAACCCAAGGTTCTTTTTCATCTCCTCCGTAATTTTGAATAATTGCATTTTGAGATTTAATGGTCGGAATAAAAGCATACATATTATAATAAAAACCAACTGGACGCATGAACTTTATAGAAACCTCCTCAGGAAGTTCATTCAATATTCTTTCCGTTTCATAATGAAATTTCAAGATTCCGTTTCCTTCGTTTGTATGAGCACCAATACTGCTTAAATGGATAATATTTTTCACTCCCGATTTTTCAATAGCTTCTTTATAATTTTTTGCAATTTGAATATTTGCCTGAACAAAATCAATTTCATGATTGAAAAATACGCCAGCGTTCAAAGCTTCCATGGCATAAATAATATCCGCTCCTTTGAAATTTTCAGTTAAAAAATCAATATCTTCCATCGTACCGATTGCAGCTTTTGCTCCCAAGGCTTCGATTGCTGGTTTTCTTTCAGAATTACTGCTGATTACCGTTACATCATGACCTTTTTCAAGCAATTCTATCGTTAATGGTTTGCTGATATTCCCTAAAGAACCTGTTACAATAATTTTCATTTTTTAAATTTTTATTGAAACAAAGTTCAGAATTGTCAGAATTTCCGATGTAGCCAAATCTGCTTTTTACTTAGCTGAATTTTAATGAAAATATGAAGTCTTAAATTCATTATTTGTAATAAAATTCTATTTTCAGTTGTCTTTTATTTGAAAAAATGAATAATTAATTCAAAAAAACATTATTTTTAGAAAGAATTCATTTAATTAATATTCAGCTAAACTAACATCATGAAACGCACCATTTTATATATATTCACCATTGCAGCGGTCTGCTTCAGCTCTATGAATCAAAAATTAGATCCCAAAAATACTTTTGAAAAGAATGTTGAAAAATTGGCAGATAGTATAAAAGTGAATGATATTGTGGTGAAAAATTTGTTTAAATATCAAATTTTGGCTCATAAAGACAGTGCTTTTAATGCTGAAATGATCGCAGAAAAAGTGTATCAACCTCATAAAAAGCTTTGGGATAGCTGTTACGCAAATATTTTTGGTGAGGAAAATGCGTCAAAATTTAATAACGCTGCGGGAATGATCGAATGGAATAAAAATTTATATCCCAAAAACAAAAAATTATTTGATGAAGGAGCTCAAAGTCTTTTAAACATCAACCTCAACAAAGTTTTAAAAACGAATCTTAAAAAGTTTGGTCAGTTAGTTCCTTATCAGCCAAAAGCGACGGTAAGTATTTTGTATAGTCCGTTAACAGGTATTGGTTTCGGCGGTTGCAATGCCGATCAGTTTGCTTTGGAACTGAATTATGAAAATGCCGATCCTGAATATATGATTGAAAAAGGATTGCCGCATGAGCTCAATCATTTGGTGTATGAAAAATTCAGGACTCAGGATGCTTATAAAAATTCCGCGTTAAGTCAGACGATCGATGAAGGTTTCGCCTGTTATTTTACCTGGGTTTTCTTCGAAGGGAAAATTCAGAAATATGAAGCGGTGGAAAATATGTCGAAAAAAGATTGGGAATGGTTTCTGAAAAATGAAAAGAAAATCTTTACCAATGTGAAAATTTTTTTTGATGATGAATCTGGAAATAATCCGCTTTTAAGGAATGATCAATTAAAATTATTTCCTGACGCTCCGAAAGCTTTGAATTATTGGTTAGGTTTTCGAATGATTGAAAAATATGTCGAAAAGCACGGTGTTTCATCATGGACGGATATTTATCAGCTAACTCCTAAAGAGGTTTTGCAGAAAAGTGATTATGAAAAATTTGTAAGTTCTTTATAGGCTGAGTAAAAAGAGGGAAAAATCTGCCATCTATTTATCTAACAAGTATATTTAAAAATATTCAATAAAAAGAAAATTTGATTTTGTATTTTCGAAGACAGAAAAATTAAAAAATCGAAATGAAAATCCATCATATTGCTATTATTTGCTCAGATTACGAAGTGTCGAAGAAATTTTATACAGAGGTTTTAGGATTAAATGTCATCCGCGAAGTATATCGTGAAGAAAGACAATCTTACAAGCTTGATCTTGCAATTGGAGATCATTATGTAATTGAATTATTTTCATTTCCAAACCCTCCGGAAAGGCCTTCCAGACCAGAGTCTTGTGGTTTAAGACATCTGGCATTTTCAGTAGATAATGTAAATGAAAAACGAATAGAATTAATGAATAAAGGATTAGTTTGTGAAGAAATTCGCATAGATGAATTCACAGGTAAAGAATTTTTCTTTACCCAAGATCCGGATCAGTTGCCGTTAGAATTTTATGAAGCTTAATTACATGATATTTAATGCCACGAATGCTCGAATTTTAAACATTAATTTGTGTATTCGTGGCTGATATAGCTATAACAAAGCATATCTATTCATTGAAAATAATTTGGAAAGGATATTTGTGATTTGATAAACCAAATGATTTGAAGAAAATTAATGTGCGTAGCCTGTAAAAAAGCTTATCGCCATAATTGCCAAAACAATAGAAGAAATGACAACATATACGTAGTCCTTTTCTTTTAAATAGCCTATTAGCGCAAAGACAATTCTCATTAACGGGGTGAAAATCAACAGTAAAATTCCTAATTGAATAATCGCAGAACCTTCTCCTTTACAAAGAGAATTCCAAAAATGTCCCCAAACTTTATCTGAAGAATTTCCTATTGCCAGACTTGAATATTTTTTAGGCATTTTAAAGCCTTCCATGAATAATTTTACGAAACCAATCAGAGAAGTAACTACGGATAGAATTACACCCAGTCTCAGAAGATTTCCGACGGAGCGGTTCAAATCCACATCTGTGAAGTCTTTTTTCATTATCTGAAACTTTTATTAATACCGTTATACATCATATAAATAGACAAAATTGTGATTACAATAGCGAAGAATGTTTTCAGTTTTTTTGTCTTTGAAGCCATTAAAGTTTTAGAACCAATAAAACTTCCCACCACAACTCCGATTAATACAGGAGCTACAATTACAGGGATAATTTCACCTCTTTGAAAATAAATTAAAGCACTTGCCACAGCAGTTACCCCAATCATAAAATTACTCGTGGTAGTAGAAACCTTGAAAGGTAGTCTCATCATATTATCCATCGCTAAAACCTTCAACGCTCCGGAACCAATTCCTAAAAGCCCGGACATTGCCCCGGCAAACATCATCATCAAAAATCCTGGAATGGTATTTCTTGCAGAATAGCTTTTCACGACCCCTTTATCAGGAAAAGTTCCGTATAATTTTAATTTATCTTCCAGACTTCCTTTTATTAAAGGTTTTTGATGGTCTGGCTTTCCTTTAAGATTTAATATTACTGTTAAAAGAAGAATGCTAGCAAAGATAATTCCGATTGTATTAGGATTTAGTGCACCCGAAACTACAGCACCCACAATAGCTCCTGCCGTCGTGGCTATCTCCAAAAACATACCGATTCTCATGTTGGTAAATCCTTCTTTTACGAAAGCTACCGCCGCACCTGAAGAAGTTCCGATTACAGAGATAAGAGAAGCGCCGATGGCATAATGCATAGGAACGCCGAAACCCAGCGTTAATAAAGGAATGATGATAACTCCTCCTCCTAAACCCGTTAATGAACCCAAAAGCCCCGCGGAAATTGCTCCAAGGAAGAGAATAATGATTTCTGACATGTTACAAATATAAAACTATTGCAGTACTCTGCCAAACGTTTATAAAAAGATAAATTTGACGTATTTTTGCAGGATGGAAAATCAGTTAAAATTATTCTATATCATCCTTGGTGCAACGCCAAAAGGCAGAAATATTGAGCAGCACGATGTATTTTTCGGTATTGCAGCAAGCCTTAAAGATCTTGTTCCGGATATGAAAAATTTCTGGAAAGAGGCAGACGGAAAAATACATTTAGACTGTTATCAGGAGGTAAAATTTGCCGATGGCTATCAAGTGAAGATTGTTGCAAAAGGAACAAAAACTTCTGAAGAGCAACTGTATTTTATTAATCTTGGAGGATATAAAAAAGGTTTTTTCGAAGAATTTCATGAGCAACATTTGATGGTTGGAAATTCGATGGGAGATATTGTGAAAAAAGCAAAAGCAACTGAATTTTACAAGACGATGGGTTTTGAAGGAGCCGTAAGCCATATTGATGATAAGCATGGAGTAGACATCGATGATATTTTTAATGTAAGCGATATTTTACCTCAAGAAATGAAAGAAAAATATTCAATTTCATTGATAAAATCTGATGCTGAAAATCAGGAAAACCCAATGGGCTTGGGATATTTAAAAATAGATAAAATTTAATAAAATCTTTACGGACTTTTTATTTTCAAAGTTTGTCATCCTGAAAGGATCTAAACATAGTATTAGAGAGTAGTATGGAAAAGTTCGTGTGTAGATCCTTTCAGGATGACGCTTTGTGGATATTTTCGGATGTTGAATAGGCGAGGACAACCATAGCCCCGATTGTAACGGCATCCTTTTGTGTAGCGAAGCGAAACCAAAGATATAGTGAAAAGCGGGAAAAAGCTCCTAAAAAAGTTTAAGCAAGTTTAAAAGGTTTTAAATAAATTTAAATCAAAAATTAAATCTAATAGAAAAAAATAAAAGTAAAAATGAAAATAGGAATTTTAGGAGGAGGACAGCTGGGAAGAATGCTGATTCAGGAAGCGTTGAAATATGACGATCAGTTTTATACATTAGATCCGGCTTCTGATGCGCCTTGCCACACCATTTCTAACTTTACTCAAGGAAATTTTAATGACTACGAAACGGTTTTAAATTTCGGTAAAGATAAAGACGTTGTTACCATAGAAATTGAGCACGTAAATGCAGATGCTTTGGCTGAATTGGAAAATCAGGGAATAAAAGTGGTTCCGAATTCTAATATCATTAAAACCATTCAACAAAAAATCCTTCAGAAAGAATTTTATAAAGCGCATGATATTCCTAGTCCGGAATTTGAAGTGATGGACGGAAGTTCAGACGAGATTAAAATGCCTTTGCCTTTTGTTCAGAAAATGAATACGGGAGGTTATGATGGAAAAGGTGTACAGGTAATTCGTACGGCTGAAGACATGAAAAATCTTTGGGTCCAGGATTCTGTTATTGAAAAATTGGTTGATATTGACAAAGAACTTTCTGTGATCGTTGCAAGAAATGAAAATGGTGAAACAAAAACATTTCCCGTAACGGAAATGGTGGCAGATCCGAAGTTAAATTTATTAGATTTCAATGTTTGTCCGGTTTATTTAACAGAAGAAATTGAAAATCAAATTCTCGCTATTACTGAAAAATTTTTAGCTGCTGTAAATTCTCCGGGGCTTTTTGCGATTGAATTATTTTTAGATAAAGAAGGCAAAATTTGGGTAAATGAAACGGCGCCGAGACTGCATAATTCAGGACATCAAAGTCAAGAAGGTAATGCCAATTCTCAGTTTGAGCAAATGTATCGTGTGGTGAAAAATTTACCTTTGGCAGATACAGATGCAATCATTTACAGCGGAATGCTCAATTTGGTGGGCGCAGAAGGATTCTCAGGAAAAGTAGTTTACGAAGGAATGGAAGATGTATTAAGATTGCCTGAAACGTACGTTCACCTTTATGGAAAAACTGAAACTAAACCGGGAAGAAAAATGGGACACATTAATGTATTAGCAGATTCAAGAGAAGAACTGATGGAGAAATTGGTACAAGTGAAAGCCATGGTAAGAGTGATTGCTGAATAATTATTAAATTTAAATATTATATTGAAAAAGACTGCATTGCAGTCTTTTTTGTTTGATACCTTAGGAACTAAGTCGTTTCAGTTTTTCAATTAATTTTGTTGCCTGATCAAGGGCTTTTCTTTTCACATCATCTTCTGTATAGCCTGCATTAACAGACGTTCCGTGGAAGTAAAACGGCTCTACATAATTCATTTTTGCAAAATAAGCGGTTTGCTCTAAATTTTTACAAAATTCATGTACCCGAAAATGATGTTCCCCCAATGTATAATATTCACTTTCCGGCCCGCCAACAGTGAAACTGGGTATGAAATTTTTGCCTTTCAGTTGATCTCCTTTCGAACCATAAGCAAATTGATATTCAAAAACAGCATCAAACCAATGTTTCAGAATAGCGGGCATATTATACCAATAAAAAGGATATTGAAATACAATATTTTGATGTTTTAGTAAAGCTTCCTGTTCAGATTTTACATCAATATTATAATCAGGATACATTTGTGAAAGATGTCTTATTTCAACCTCTACATCACTTTTTTCTAATTCTTCAATAATTGTTTTATTGGCTATCGATCTTTCAATATTGGGATGCCCAAGAATAATTAGTGCCATATTTATTTATACTATAAAATTTATAGTTGCAAAATTATTTAGAGCTTATTACATTTGCAATAACTATCTAATTGGATAGGTATCAAAACAATGAAAAAGGAATGTACTGCTAATTATGTGAAAATCGGGGAAAAGCTTTATCCATGCTCGGTGAGCTTGGCAATGGATTTTCTTGGAGGAAAATGGAAAACCGTTATTTTATATCACTTGAAAGATGGTAAGAAAAGATATAGTGAACTGAGAAAAGAATTATTTTCAGTAACAGAAATGACGTTGAGCATTCAATTAAAACAATTAGAAAAAGACGGATTGATTTCCAGAAAAGTTTTTGGTGAAAAGCCGCCGGTAAAGGTTGAATATTCCCTCACCGATTTTGGTAAAACATGTATTCCCGTTTTAGAAGCGATTACCAATTGGGGAAATTTAATTGTAGATGAAAAAGGAGAGTTTGTGGAAGCTTAAATTCCCGCAAATTCTTTTAATCTGCAGGAATTTAAACTATATTGAATTAATTTTCAGGCTAATTATTAAAAATAGCAAATGCTTCTTCTGTCGCTTTAAAAAAGTTATTGTGAACCATTTCTGTATTTCCCACACGAATTTCATAGATATTTTCCTGTAGTGCTTTTACCAAATCACGAGCTACATCCGAGGCCGGAATTCCGTTTTCTCTGCCGCCGATTTCTACCGAAAAATCTGTGTTTACCAAAGGTGGCATCAATTCAAAAACTTTTACATTAGAGTTTTTAGCGAGCTCATATCTCAGCAATCGGGTATGGGAATGCAATGCCGCTTTAGAATCGGAATACGTCGGGACATGAGAACCGGGAACGAGCCCAACAATAGAAGAAACGTTCACAATGGCCGCTTCATTTTGTTCTTTTAATAACGGTAAAAATTTATCTGTTAAACGAATCGGTGCAAAATAGTTCGTCGTAAACTCGGCAATTGCTTTATTATAAATATCGCCATCGCTTGCAAGATTGTAAACATAAGCATTTCCTGCATTATTAATTAAAATAGTAATGTTTCCAAACGTTGTTTTTACTTCTTCGTATAATCTGTTGATGTCTGCTTCATTCGTGATATCGGCTTGAATGGTAAAAATGTTTTTAAAATCTTTTGCAACGGCATCCAGTTTTTCTTTATTTCTTCCGACAATAATAATTTTATTTTCAGGACTTAATGCTTTTGCAATTTCTAAACCAATTCCTGAACCTCCGCCAGTAATTAAAATTGTGTTGTTTGTAATGTTCATAATAATTTGTTTTTGTTACTATTAGTAAATTTAAAATTGTACCATTTGGTACAAAATTTTATAAAAAATTTTATTTTGTCTAAACTGGAAGCTGAAGGTTTGATAATCGAAGTTTATAACTCATCGAATTGATAATATTATTTTAACTTTCAGCTTCCATCATCCCGCCTTACTCTAATAATTTCAAATTAATATCGATAAGCGAGTGAAGCATCTCTGGCGAACTTTCCATCCGTCGGGTAACATGAATTCCGTTCCAAAGGTTGGTAAGGTGCCAAGCCAGAATTTCAGGATCTTGCTGAGTTTTTAATTGTCCGTTATCTTGAGCTTCTTTGATGGATTTAGCAAATATTTTCTGCAAACCTTTCAGTAATTCTGCCGTTATTTTTTTTATTTCAGCATCTTTTTCAGAAAGCTGAACCAATGCATTTCCAAGATAGCAGCCCCGTTCAATATCACAATCTTCTGCGTGAGCCAAGGCAAAGAAAAGTTTTTTAATAAAATCGATTTTATCTTCAGAATTTTCAATAGCCAATGCTATTTTTTGATTGAAATTTCCTGCAAACTGCTTAATTGATCGAATATACAATTCCTGTTTTCCTCCTTTAAAAGCCAAATAAAAACTTCCTTTTCCTATTCCCATGGCGCTCAATAATTCGTCTGCAGAAGCTGTATCGTAGCCTTTATTTCTAAAAACCTCGGTTGCTTTTTCTACAGCTTCTTGTTCGTCAAATATTTTGGGTCTGCCTGCCATGTTTTCTGTTTTGATGAAGCAAAGGTATATAATTGTACTATTTGGTACAAAATAAAAATTAAAATATCAACTATTGGTTTTGTCTATAATATATCATAACTCATAAATAAAGCTGTTTCTATAGAATTATTATACAGTTTTGTATTGATTCCTGTGATTTGAAAGCCTGCTTTTTTATAGAATTTTATCGCCGGATAGTTCGTATTTTGGGTTTCAAGTTCTACGATTCTGCAATTGAGATCTCTGGCTTCGCGATTAATATTTTTAATAAAAAGTCTTCCGATATTTTGTCCACGAAATTTTTCACTAATCAACATATTTTCGATAAAAAGACTGTTGTTCCAAGCTCTGAAATCACAAATAATCCATCCAATTAATTCGTTTTCGTGGTAAGCTCCGAAAGAATGACCTTTTTCAATAATTTTATTTAAATCATTAATATCATCAGAATTTGTTTTCCAAACTTTTCTGTAATGTTGATTTTTTTCTCTTAAACTAAATTCAAAAGAAGTTCCGATTTCAATAGCAGAAATTACATAGATTTTATCTGTTTCATAACCATTAAAACCCCAGTTTTCTGTTGGATTAAAGTGTAATTTTTCCAGTTTTTTTATTTCCATGCGAAAGGAAAATTTATAGTTTAAAGATGATTAAAGATTAATGAATTTCAGTGCAAATTTCAACTAAATAATTATCAAGATCTTTAATATAAGCTACTTTTTGTCCCCAAGGTTTTTCTACAATATTTTCATATAAAGTTGCTCCATTGATTAAAGATTTTTCTACCAAAGATTCTACATCATCGGTTACAAAACCGAGCTCAATTCCGAAAGGCTTTTTCTCAGCATTAGATTGTAAGAAACCTTCTTTAATATTAGAATTCGCCAATTCTAAAGACGCAAAAGATAGAGTAGTGTCGCCTGTTATAAGCTCACCATAATCTTTTTCAGGAGTGATGAATTTTATTTCTGTATTGAATGTTTCTTTATAAAAGTTCATAGATTTTTCCAGATCCTGAACGTAAAGGATTACATATTTAAATTTAATCATGTTGTTTATTTTAAAATGGAGTTCCAGAATAAACCAGAACAGTTTAAGCTGACAAAAATTTTAAGAACATTTTCAAAAAAATAATCTAAAAATCTGTTGCTTCTGAACTCGAAAAATTAGTTTTTGTAGAGTAAATAATAATTTGCAGCAATACCAAAAATAAAATAATGATGGTTCTGATAATTGCATTTTGAGAATTCTTTTCACGAACAGATTCCAGATAATTAATCTTTCCGATAGAATATTCCTTGATTTTATCAATATCTGTAAAACTGTTTATTTTGGCGATTTCAGATTTTATTTCGGCATCATTTAACGTTGCTGCTACATTGATCTCGTTGGCATTGCTCACAAAAAGCCATCCGAATAAGATAATGGAAATAAATAAAAGAAACGGTCTCAGTATTTTCATGTTTTTATAATATAATATTTGAGGGCGAATATTAATGATGTTTTGTCATTCTCAAATTTAATTAAATTTATTTAAAACCTTTCTAATACGAAGAAAATTTAAAATTGATAATTTATGAATTCTACTTGAAAACCAGTAGCCTTTGATTATAATCATTTTAAATAAGATAAATGCTACCTAAATTTAAATAAAATTTCATATTCCAAAACTTTCAAAAGGCTTACATTTGTCTTCAATAAAAATTTTACTGAATGCTTAGGAAAATTTCGATTGCGGCGGCTACTTTTCTGTCCGTAATGACAATCAATGCGCAGAAGAACAAAAATTCTCAATTAGAAAGACCCAAATTGGTAGTTGGTTTAGTAGTAGACCAAATGCGTTGGGATTATCTGTATCGTTTTTACAACAAATTTGGTAACGATGGTTTCAAAAGATTATTAAACTCAGGATATTCTCTGAACAACGTTCATATTCCTTATGTTCCTACGGTAACGGCTTTGGGGCATACAAGTATTTATACAGGTTCGGTTCCGGCGATTCACGGGATTGCAGGAAATGACTGGACAGATAAAGAAACGGGTAAAAATGTATATTGCACCACAGACGAAAGCGTAAAACCGGTGGGAACTACCAATGTAAAAGTGGGAAGTCATTCACCCAAAAATCTTTGGTCTACAACGGTTACCGACGAATTGAGATTAGCAACGAATTTCCAGGCAAAAGTTGTGGGGGTTTCTCTGAAAGACAGAGCATCTATTTTACCAGCAGGGCACACGCCGACAGGTGCTTTTTGGTTTGATGATTCTACAGGAAACTTCATCACAAGCACTTGGTATATGAACGATTTGCCGCAATGGGTAAAATCTTTCAACTCGCAGGCATTGCCTGATAAATTGGTGGCAAATGGCTGGAATACTTTGCTTCCGATTAATCAATACACAGAAAGTTCACCAGATAATTCGGCTTGGGAAGGGCTGTTGGGAAGTGCAAAAACGCCAACTTTCCCTTATAGCAATTTGGCTAAAGATTATCAGGATAGAAAAGATAACATCAGATATACACCTTTTGGAAATACATTGACATTGAAAATGGCTGAAGCAGCTGTAGAAGGTGAAAAAATGGGCAGTGATGATGTGACAGATTTCTTGGCAATTAATTTAGCTTCAACAGACTATGCAGGGCATAAATTTGGACCAAATTCTATTGAAGTTGAGGATGTTTATTTAAGATTAGATCAGGATTTTGCTAAATTTTTCAATTATTTAGATGAAAAAGTAGGTAAAGGTCAGTATACTGTTTTTCTTTCTGCAGATCACGGGGGAGCGCATTCTGTAGGTTTCCTTCAGGAGCATAAACTTCCTACAGGTTTCTTTGGGGAGGGAATGGAGAAAAATATCAATCAAAAATTAAAAGATAAATTCGGGGTTGATAAATTAATTAATTCTGTTGAAAATTATCAGGTTTATTTTGATAGAAAATTATTGGCTGATAATAAGCTTGAGCTGGATGATGTAAGAGATTTCACCATTAAAGAATTGCAAAAAGACCCTACGGTTTTATATGCAGTTTCTGTGGAAGAAGTTCAGGAAGCTACCATTCCGGAGCCGATTAAACAAAGAATAATCAACGGAATCAACAGACAGAGAAGTGGAGATATTCAGTTGATTTCTCACGATTCTATGTTGCCACCTTATGCTAAAACAGGAACTACACACAGTGTTTGGAATTCTTATGATGCTCATATTCCATTATTATTTATGGGGTGGGGAATTCAACATGGTGAAAGCAATAAGCCGTATTTCATGACAGATATTGCCCCTACGGTTTCAGCTTTATTGAAGATTCAGTTTCCAAGCGGAAATGTAGGAAATCCAATCACAGAAGCAATCGGAAAGTAGTTGAAATAAAATCAAACATATATTCACAGAAAAATCCCTGACGAAAGCCAGGGATTTTGTTTTTTCGCTTAATAATAAATCTTCGTACTGTCGATTTTTACCATATCAAGCTTTTCCATTTTCTTCACGGTGCGAATTACGGTTTCTATGCGTAATCCGGTAAGCGAGGCAAGCTGCTGTCGGGTGTAGGGAATAAGAAAAGAATGCTTTTCTTTACCTCCGAAGTAGTCTTTAAGATATTTCATCACCAGATCTATTTTGGTTAAAGGATCTTTGAAAGAAAGTGCCGCTGAGGTTAAATATCTGTAATGCATTCTATCCGCAGTGTACGAATAGATGTTAAAGATTTGCTCAGGATACTTCATCAGAAACTTAAAGAATTTATTTTTTTCCATTCTCAGTATTTCACAAGCTGTAACTGCAATGGCATTTATAGCATAATTTGAATTGTGAAATACGTAAGTTTCTGCAAAACAATGTCCTTCAAAAGGAATCCCGTGAATAAATTCCTTCCCGTCGTCTAAAATACTGTTGATAACTACCGTACCACTTTTTATCTGATAATAATAACGTGGTGTAGCCCCTTCTTCAAAAATAAATTCACCCGAATTGTAATTTTGCAGCTCAGCCCCATGAGAAAGCAAAAGTTCTTCGCAGATGATCATATTTGAGATATTAATTTCCGATAAAATTAGTGATAAAACTTATTGCCTGAAAATTAATAAATACCACATAAATGCCTCATTAATTCTAATAAATCGGAAAAAAGAAAGTTTATTATTAAAAATAAAAAAACTCACATTAGAAATGTGAGTTTTAATAAAATAAGAAAAAGTTATTTTTTTATAATGCGGAATGATTTTACATTTCCTTTTGTTACATTTTTTATTTGTATGATGTAGATGCCGGCTAGCTTATCAGAGAAAGGTATAGATAGGGTGGTTTCAGATATTGTTTTTCTGAATACAGGTGTTCCCAAGCTATTGACAATCTGTATCTCATACTCTTCTTTTTCATTTCCTAAATTGATGTTTAAAACATCTTTTACAGGATTTGGATAAACAGTGGGCTCCTCTAATTGCTTTTCGGAAGCGTCTGCTATTCGTGCTTTACTACAATTATTAGCTTTCCATGTCACAGTATTAGATGCGGTATAGCAGCCATTTAAACCATAGACAACAAGCCTTGCCTGATTGGGATGACTGGCGTAATAGGATGAAATATTGGAAACTGTCATGGTAGGAGTTCTGGTTCCTGAGAAAGTAGCATATCCCGTGACTGTTTTTTCAGGATAATTACTCCATGTACCGTCCGCATTTTGAAACTGCCATTGATAAGCGATTCCTTTTGCTGAAGCAGCTAACTGTAACGATCCTCCTACGCATGCCGATGCAGAAACAGGTTGTGTATTTATTCCGTATACTCTCCATACTTGCGGTGAGGAATATTTTGTAGTTCCGTCCGCCTGTTTTATTGCTGCTCGTACTGTATTTGGGTTGTTAATATATGCTTTTGAAATATTAGAAACGGTCATTACATTCGTTTTAGTTCCCGAAAATGTGGCGTAGCCATTTACAGTTCCGTCAGGATAATTGCTCCATGTCCCATTTGTATTTTGATACTGCCACTGCCAATTTGTTCCCGTGAGAGGAGTGGTTACTTTAATAGTACCTCCAACGCAGGCTGCATTCATAATATCCGGAATACCTTCACTATAATTAAAAGGATATGAGAAAAAAGCATATTCTCCGTTTTCTAGAATAATTTCAAACTGTAGATTATAAACGGTTTGTGAAGGTAATAATAGTTCGCTTTTAGGCATACTTATGCTGAAACTATTACCCGAAGGTTTCACAGACCATGCAGTGCGGTTATTAGCACTTGTATTTGGTGTTGCATGAGGATCTTGATAAATATTAACACCAGTTACTACTCTGTTAGAATAAAATGTGCCAGAAATATGGAGTTTGCCGTTAGAAAATGAAGCATTCAAACTTGTTATTTTTGTATCATTTCCATTGTAATAATTTCCGGGTACGTTTGCGAAAATTTGGCAGGTATTCAATATTGCTGATCCTGCACTATTAATAAATGTAGGAGATTTTCCAAATGTTTGATTACCTAAAGCCATAAGATTCATCCCTTGGTTAGGATTGTTGTATTCAGTAATGGTTTGGCGACTGTGGGGAAGATTGATACCATGTCCAAGTTCATGAAGTAATCCTCCTAACCCTGAACGAACCCTTTGCCCATATATATCGGGATTATTTAAATATTGTAAATCAAATTCGGGATAATCTAATCCGTAAGCGGTTCTCCCTAATCCATAAAAAGGAACATTGGAAGCATTAATATTTAGCAATGCTGTAAGGACCAGTGTATGACTACTTGTTTTTTGAGATGGATTACTCGCAAAATAGGCTCCAATTTCCTGTGATTCTTTACTTGAATCTGCATACGTATATGCAGTATGTGGAAGAGCGCCCTTAATGACAATTATTTTAACAATATTCGGATCTGTTTTAGATTTGAAGAGCCCGAATTCTTTAGCTCCGAAGCCGTTTTTAATCATGTAATCCTTATAATAACTTTGTGCATAGAGCATCAATTTGCTTACTCTTGTCTTGTACGTAGGATCTAAAGGGACATCATTAGGTACAAAGTAAACAATATTTAAATTGTAGGGATGGGGAGACGTGTAGGTAACGCCGTCATAAATGTTCGTGTAAACCATTTGTGCATTGAATGCAGCAGCTGAAAGGCAAAGGCACAATAAAGCACCTAGCCATTGGGTAATTGAATTTTTCATTCCTGTGTGTGTTTATGATTTGGATTATAGACAGGTAAAGTTCTTGATCAGAATATTGATAAACAACTAATGTTGCATACAATTGATATTCACCTAATCATTCGTGTGTTTTTAACGGTTTTTGGTTGAAAAAATACATATAATTAAGAAATGTCCTTATGATTTATATTCCAGAGAAAATGGTAGTCTGCTATTGTTGTTGCTTTATTAATTGCTGAATCTTTTGTTTAAGACCTCGATTTTCTTTCCTTAATTTTAATATAAAAAACAGAATAAGGCTTGCAATCATAATACAAATTATAGAAATACAAAAAGTAATAAAATGATAATGATTTTTTAGATCTTCTTTTTTCTTTAAAGTTTCATTATTGTGATTATCAACAGCTTGGTTGATAGAACTTAGCTCATTTTGCTCCCTTTTGAATCGCATTTCAAAATATTTTTTATTGTAAAGCTGATACAGTTGCGGCTTTCCGGTCGCCAGATAATTATCTGCCATTTCCTTGAAAATGCCTTCATTCAAAATCAAATCGTTGGTGTTTTTGCAGAGATCTTCTGCTTTTTTTAAAAGTTCCAACGCGGTAGAATTCTCATGTTTTTGCTTATAGACTTCCGCCATTCCTTTCAATGCGAAGGCTTCCAGACTTTTAGCTTTATTTTTCTGCGCATATTCTATAGATTTTTCAAAAGCTTCTTTGGCTAAAGCAATTTTTTGAAGATTTAAATAACAATAGCCAATATTATAATAAACCACGCTCACGTTAGCAAATGTTGCTTTTGTATCTTTTACTTTTTCAAAATTTTTAATAGCTATAAAAAATTTTTCAAGAGCAATTTCAGAATTCGACTGGCTCTTATAAATCATCCCGCGAATGGCATAGCTGCGGGCAATTTCCACTTGCTTTTCAAATAAATCATCAGGAAGTTTCGTCAGGTAAAGATCGGCTTCGTTTAAAGTTTCCAGGCTTTTGCTGAAAAGTTCCATCTGTTGATATTGAATCGCCACCGAAACCAAAACGCTTGCCTGTGTTTTCAGATCCGTTGTTCTCTGAGCAAATTCTTTAGCTTTTAAGATGAATTTTAAAGATTCATCAAAATCTCTTTTCGCAATATTTGCTGTAGAAAGCAACATATAAATTGCCGTAATATTTTTAACGTCTTTCTCTTTTTCGAGTAAATTTTTTGAAATAGAAATAGCTTTATCTGGACAATCATAAATTTCTAACCGTGCTTTTTTCATTGCAGAATCAAAAGAAATTTCCTGTGCAGAAATTGAAATTTGCCCCAACAGAAATATAAAAAAGAAAATGTTTAGCCTGAATTTCATAAATTTCTGTTTTTACTGATTTCCTGAATATAAACGTTGGGAGACATGCCTGTAACAGATTTAAAAACCGTTGTGAAGGCGCTGTGAGAAGAAAATCCTGAGATTTCGGCAAGATAACTCACTTTATAATTAAGATATGATGGGTTCGATTTTAATAAATGAGCAATGTGGTTGATTCTGAGTTCGTTAATATATCCGTTGAAATTTTTGCCTTTATGATTATTAATAACTTCAGAAAGATACTTTGTATTCACTTCCATTTGAGCAGAAAGTGTTGAAAGTGACATGTTTTTGTTCAAAAAACGATCAGATTGTTCAAATTCTTCCAATTTTTGAAGAATTTCTTCCTCTTTTTCTTTAGAGATTTTGTTAGAATCTTTATCAGTCGTTTTTTCAATCACATCAGATTCTTTTTTAATTAAAATTTCCGCATGTGATTTTTCCCACTTCTTTTGTTTCTCAAAAAAATCGAACTGCTTTTTGAGATCTTTATTTCTGTTTTTAATGATTAAAAACCAAATAGTTAATCCACTAACAATCAATAAAATAATAAAAAATAAAAACCAGAATTTTTTTGATTCATTTTGACGCTGAAATTCCAGATTTTTATTTTGATACGTTTCTACAAGCTTTACAATATATCGAATACCTTCCTTTGTACTCGCATCAATTTTCGTTCGGGAATCAACATATAATTTATTGTAAAAGTGATGTTTCTCGTCATCATGTAGCGCAAAATAGCATTTAGATAAAGACTCGTAAATCCTTGATTTTAAATTATTAAAAGGTAAATTTTCAATCTCGGCTAATCCTTTTTCCAAATAAACAATAGAGGTCTGATAATCTTCTTTTGAAAAATAATAACGCGCAAGATTTTCGTAGGCTAAAGCTTCTAAGTAGCTGTAATTCGTGTTTTTTGCTTCGAGTAAAGCGTTTTCTAAAAGATTTTTAGCTTCTTCAAGCTTATTTTGCCTTGATAAATAGGCCGCCCGAAAAATTTTATTTTCAATTTTGAGAATCGTATTTTCTTCATTATTAACCGTTAAAAAAGAGTCACTTTTTGCAATGTTTTCTAAAGCTAATATATAGTTCCTGTTAATTCCGAAATTCAAAGCTTGTAGCTGATACAATTTTGCAACAGTGGTTTTTATCTTAATATTTTCACTGTTAAGCAGCTTTTTATTGATTAAAAGACTGGAAATTATTTTCTGAGACTGATTGTAAAGATCAAGATTTTGATATTGATCGGCAAGATTGTAATCTGCAAAAAGCTGCATGAAATAAGATAAATTTTCTTTATCTGAATCATCTTTCTGGCTCGAAATATTTACAGATTGTACATAATCTCCCTTCATCGCATAGGCTTGAGAAATGATGTTTCTTAAGACAATTTTATGCTCGTTGTTTTGATCGCTGATTAAAATACTGAGAGAATAATTGATGCAGTCATCCGGATTTTGATACAATTTTTGAAAAGCTTTATCGGCTAAAATAGAAAAGTCGGGACCAGATTGCCCATTGATAAAAACGGAATTCAGTAAAATTAATAGAATAGGAATTGTTTTTTTCCACAGTTTTTGATGAAAAAAGGTTTTTTTTGATTGTTTTTTTTCAGTCTTCTTAAAATCTGTCTTCAAAGTAAAGTTTTTGTATAGTTTTGATTTTTAGTTATTTAAATTTTAAATTCTTTTAAATTTCATGAATTATGTAAGTCTAAATCTTTTCAGCGAGTAAATATAATACTAATATTGTTCTCACCAATTCGAAATATTAAATCCAATAAAATATGAAAAAGATTTACAACATTTCAAAGAAAGTATTATATGCTTGTTGTGTGTTTGGCTTTTCAGTTACCAGTGCACAGCTTACAGTGATGGCGTCGGGAAATTTTAATGTTGGAAGTGTATCTGATAATGGAGTGGTGAGCATGCATACTTCCGCAGGAGGAATTTATAAATGGGATGCCATGAATGGTTTTATGCAAATTGGCAATATCGCCAACGGCTATCCGGCAGCAGGAAAAACAGTGGTTTCTAATGACGGAACTAAGATTGCGTCTTCCACCACAAACAGTGCGACAAGTTTTAATGAAATTTCAACGTATGACATTTCTACTTCTACTTGGACGACACGAGGCGGACTTGTTCCCACAGGTTGGGACGGTAGCGTAAGTTCTACATGGGGAATGAGTCAGGGAGGTGAAATTATTGTGGGCTTGGGTTGGTTAACAGCTTCTAATGCTCATGCCGTAAAATGGACTTCCGAAGGCGGAATAGAAGATTTAGGAAGCATTGTCCCGAATAGAAGTTCAAGGGCTAACGCCGTAAATTCTAACGGAAATGTGATTGTTGGTTGGCAAGATGAAGATAATGGCTCCCGAAGAGGAGCGAAGTGGGTAAATGGTGTTGAAAGTTTTATTACCGACAATAATGGCGAATATGTAGGCGAAGCAGGAGATGTTTCTGCCGATGGAAATACAATTATAGGTGCAAGTTTACCAGAACCGTATGTCTGGAACAACGCAACCGGATTAACGTATATATCACATCCAAATTCCTCAGCCTTCTTTAGAGGAGGGGCAACGGGAATCTCTGCCGATGGCAAAACTGTTATCGGATATTTCAGAGCATTTGCAGCGCCCCCAATGTCTGGAGAAGGCTTTATATGGACTTCCACGGGAGGTCGTGTGAATCTTAATGATTACGCAGTGGGATTGGGAATTAGCACACAGGGAGTTACCATGTCTCTTCCGTTGGCAATTTCTAAGGATGGCAAGAAAATAGCAGGAGTAGGAACGAATTCTTCCGGGCAAATTGTTGCATTTTATTTAGATATTACAGCGTATCTATCTACAAATGAAGCTGTAAAAGCGAAAGATAAGATTTCAATCTATCCAAATCCTGCAAAAGATATCATTTATATTAAAGGAGCTGGTAAAATAGAAAAAGCAAGAATTTATAATATGGTCGGTCAAAATGTACGCACATTTGATACAGTAGAACATCAAATTGATGTATCATCTTTATCAAAAGGTACTTATGTGTTAGAGGTTTTCGTGAAAGGGGAAGTTTCACAAAATTTAAAATTCATAAAGCAGTAAAATCCAAACAACTAAATTAGGCTGAACCAAAAACTCGCGGGAATTTCCTGCGAGTTTTGTTTTTTTGAATATTTCAATTAAAATTATTCTTCGTCTTTTGTTTCTTCATCCTCATCGTCTTCGTATTGCTCAAGATAATAAGTGAAAGTGAAATCTTCAACTTCATCTTCTGCATCTTCTAATGTGGTTAAAAGATCTTCAAAAAGTTCCAGCTGATCTACGCTCATATTCACAAATTCAATGTGAAGAGGCATTTCCAGTTCTCCCGTGATTACATCTGAAAGTGCATCCAGATTATCTCCGAAATGTTCAGGAAGAATTAATTTTTCTTTAAGCTGAGTGTAAAAATCTTCGTAATCTCCAATCTCAGTAAAATCTATGTATATTGTATTCATAATGTTGTATTCTTGTTTTTCGTCATTGCGAGGAGCAAAATCAACGAAGCAATCTCAATAAGGTTTCAATTAATTAAATATTATTTTGAAATTACTTTTGTTAGCAAACATTACTGTTTTTCAAAACTTTTATAATGATCTTTTGTTAAATAAACATCACCATTTTGAGTGAAAACAATACGATCAGCATTTCTGTTTCCACAGTGATAATTCACATCTGCTTCAAAATATTGTACACCTTGAGGTAATGTTTTTTCTCTATTGCTAAACTTGTCGCCACCAATGGCCTTACCCGGTAAAACTTCACAAAGATTACCTTTTGCAGGATTCCAGCCCTGATTTCTGGCTTCATTTTTTGTGATGTAATAATCAGGAAGCTGATGATTTTGTTTCACATAATTAATGACCGTTTTTTCATTCGTTAATTCATCAATTGATTGATCGTTATTGTTGATATTTCCTGTTGATGAACCATATTCAATCTTTGGATTTACATTTTCAGTTTTTTGCTCTCCAATGAAATTATTATAAATATACATCACGGCCATTCCAAAAAGAAGACCTAAACAAATGAAAAATAACGGACGTGTTTTGCTGTTCATGTTAAAATTTTAAATATAACAATTTACCAATGTAGCAGTTTAGCAGTGTAACAATTATTGGTAAACTGGTGGATTGTTCCATCGCTACATTAAATTCTCCACTCTTCAGGAATATCGCAAACCGGAATCGGATTCATTTTATGCTGAGCGGCTTTATGCATTCTGTCGAAGATTTGGAAAACTTCCTTGTCTCTTCCTTCATAATCATCCGTAGTTTTTGTTCCGTATTCTTTCTGAATTTTCTCAAGCTCAGGATATGTTGCTCCAATCTGATCTTCATCTGTTCTTTCGGCATCCCAAAGCCCATCGGTAGGAATGGCTTCCTGAATGCTTTTAACTAAATCTAAAGCAGTTGCCAGTTTGTAGACTTCTGTTTTGTAAAGATCAGCAATAGGAGAGATATCTACACCACCATCACCATATTTTGTGTAAAAACCAATCCCGAAATCTTCTACTTTATTTCCCGTTCCGCAAACCAAAAGACCATTGATTTGTCCGTAATAATACAGCGTAAGCATTCTCAAACGAGATCTTGTGTTGGCAAAAGCCAGTTTTTCGTTTGGATAAAGATCATCGTGTACGTCAAACGTTTTGTAAAGCTCTTCAAATGCAGGAGTAAGGTTTACAGATATTGTTTCAACATTCGGGAATTTCGATTTCAAATCATTCATATGTTCCCAAGCTCTGTTTACCTGATCTTCTTTCTGGCGAATCGGCATTTCAATTAATAAGGTTTTTAAACCCGTCATTGCTGCCAAAGTAGAAACAACACCGGAATCTACACCACCTGAAACTCCGATTACATAACCATTTACTCTTGATTTTTCAGCATAATCTTTCAACCACGCTACGATATGATCTATTACTTTTTGTGTCTGCATTGTATGTTTAAATTTTTTATTCTATTCCAAATTCTTTAGGATATTTTACCATTCCTTTTATGTTTTTTAAGCCATTTTCTACTAATTCAACTGCCATGCCGTTTGCATCGGGAATTTCAAAAGGAAAAGTAATTCCAAAATCACTTGCTTTTCTATATTCAAATTTCGGATAATATTTCTCATGGCCAATCAAAACCACAGATTTAAAACCCAATTCCTGAGCAATAACATGTCCGAAAGCGATCAGATGCCCGCCAATTCCCTGATTTTGATATTCAGGTTTTACAGATACAGGTGCGAGTGCTAAAGATTCAAAAGATTCTGAACCGTTTTCTATTGTCACTTTTGAAAACAAAATATGTCCCACAAGCTCTTCTTCGCCCGTATCGTCATTCACAAAATCGGCAACAATAGATAATTCAGGAATGAAATCTTCTGATTTTCTCAGTTTTTCAACCAAAAAATGTTCCTGATGATCACTGTTTTCTACATTTCTAAAAGCTTCTTCAATTACCTGAAAAATCTTTTCATAATCTCTTTCCTCTTCGGGTCTTAATGATATCATTGTTTTGTTAAATATTTTTCCAAAGTTAATTCATACCAAAAGCAAATGCCGTCTGGTTCTTCAAATTCTCCGGTTTTTTCAAATCCTAATTTTGTTAAAATATGAAGAGATGCCTCATTTTCACAATGGGCATACGCATAAATAATATTGGCTTTTATCTGATGAAAACCATATTCTAACGATGCTTTTGCGGCTTCTGATGCATAGCCTTTTCCCCAAGTTTCTGGCAAAAAGCGATAACCTAATTCGTATACATTTTTATAACCGTTGGTTTCTTGTGTTAAAAGTTTTAACCCGCACCATCCGATTAATAAACCTGTAGATTTTTCAATTACAGCAAGCCTTCCTAATCCTGTTTCCGAATATTGTTTCTGAATGATTTTAATAACTTCTCGCGATTGATCTGGTTCGGTCAAAGGTTCAACGCCAATGTATTTCATTACATCAGAATTGGAGTCAAGCAAAAACATTCGCTCAACATCGTTTTCCTCTAATTTTCTTAGGATTAATCGTTCTGTTTCTAATCGCATGGTTGTTATTGTTCGGCTCCAAAAAGGGTAAAATCTGTTTTTGCCCCTTTTTTAATGTCGGTTTCTTTCATTTTATTTCCACCGATATTCAATGTTTGCAAATTTAGATTTTTAGAAATATCCAATTTCTGAATCTGATTGTGTTCTACGTTTAATTTTCTTAAATATTTCAACGAACTTACATCAATACTTTTAAGCTTATTCAACGAAATCGTTAATTGATCGATTCTCGGTGATGTTTTTAACGAAAAAGTTTCAATAGAATTGTTATCCAAATATAATGAAGCTAAACTTTTAAGGTTTTCTGCAGAAAAAGTTGAAATTTTACATCCCGTGCAGGAAAACAAATCAAGTCTTTGTAGGTTTTTTAAGTTGACATTGTGAATGGCATTATCATCCAAAACGATCATTTTAGCATTCGGAAAAAGTACCAGATCGTCTGTAGAAGTGATGTTTTTTTGAACTAAAAACAAATTAGTTACTTGATCGCCTTCAAATTTATCGATGGAGCCGTTCTTATTCAAATCAAAGTTTTCAACCACTGCTTTTTCAAGATTTTTATCCTTGAATTCTAGTGCCTGGGCGGGAACCATAGCAACTGCAGCGAAGATAGATAGTGCTGCAAATATTTTCTTATTCATCATGTCGATTGTTTTAATAATCCGTATTTTTGTGAATCAAAATTTTTGTAAAAATAATGAAGATTTTCAGAACTATTGCGCTTTCTCTCATTTTAGTTTTAGGATTGAGTTCTTGTAAGAAAGAATCTCAAAACCAATGGAATGTAGAAGTGAAAAATCCGGCGGAAAAAGTAGAGATTACAGATATTTCCAAAGAGTTTTATGATCAAAATGTACCTTTAGATCAGTTTAAATCAAAATTTCCTTGGTTTCAGGGAACGGTTTCTGATGCCGATTTCGGAAAAAGAAGAGCTGACGCACAGGAAGTAAAAGTGTATAAAGAAGCCATTGCCAAGATTGATGTACAAAAACTTCAGAAAGAGCTTCACGAATTATTTTCACATATTAAATATTATTTTCCGCAGTTCAAAAGCCCGAAAGTATTTTTATTTTCCTCAGCTTTACAAATGGTTCAGGATCCGATTTTTTATGAATCAAAAGAAAACTTACTGTTTATAGATGTGACGGGATTTATGGGTGAAAATAATGCCAATTACAAAGGGTTAGAAATGTATTTTCAGAAATCGATGAATCCGAATAATATTGTGCCGAAAGTTTCTCAAATTTTTGCTGAAGGTTTTGTAAAAGAATCGCCGGACCATCAGAAATTTATCGATCAAATGATGCTAAATGGTAAAATTATGATTCTTCAGGATGCTTTTTTACCGAGTTTCCCAGATTATCTTAAAATGAATTATACTCAAAAACAGTATGATTGGGCTGTTGCCAATGAAGCGAATATCTGGAATTATTTTGTTGAAAATAATCTGCTTTTCGGAGATGATCATAGATTAGAAGAACGTTTCCTTTCACCGGGACCGTTTTCAAAATTTTATAC
Source organism: Chryseobacterium sp. C39-AII1 (assembly GCF_039672645.1). Taxonomy (NCBI): domain Bacteria; kingdom Pseudomonadati; phylum Bacteroidota; class Flavobacteriia; order Flavobacteriales; family Weeksellaceae; genus Chryseobacterium; species Chryseobacterium sp. C39-AII1. The sequence goes on along the minus strand of NZ_JBDFPQ010000017.1, from coordinate 10,344 downwards.
AGAGATAGATAACGAATCTTCGCCTCAGATTGGGATTTATACAGGATGGCAGATTTGTAAATCTTATTTGAAAGAGAAACCGGAAACAAAATTATTAGATTTCCTGAAAATGGATGCAACGGTGATTTTTAACCAATCGGGATATAAGCCGAAATTAGAAAAATAGAATTAAAAATTTAGAAATAAATAGAAAGTTATGAGAAAAACTCAGATTACGATAGATGTAGAATTAGATGAAAACCACATTCCGGAAACAATGACTTGGAATGCGCAGGATGGCGGAGTAGAAAAGGAGGAAACGAAAGCGGTCATGATTTCTGTTTGGGACGAAAAAGCAATGGAAGCTTTAAGAATCGATCTTTGGACGAAAGAAATGCCTGTTGACCAAATGAAAATGTTCATGCATCAGATTTTCGTTTCTCTTGGAAATACTTACCAGAGAGCTACAGGAGAGGAAGATGTGGCACAATGGATCGAGCAAATCGCTGAGGAATTCGCGATTAAATCTGCAATAAAAATGTAAATAAGCGATAAGCTGTAGGCAGTAAGCGGTAAGCTTTTTGCATACAGCTTTTCTTTTTAATAATATTTAAGCTTTAATGCAATAGAATAAAAGCCTACTGCATACAGCTTAAAGCCTAAAGCAAAAAAGTATGAATTTTAATACAAAAGTTATTCACGGAGGACAACACCACGAATCTGCAACAGGTTCTGTGAACGTTCCTGTATTTTTAACGTCTACATTCGCACAAAAATCTCCGGGGGTACATTCCGGTTACGAATATTCAAGAGCGGCAAATCCTACAAGACAGGCTTTGGAAGACTCTTTGGCAAGCATCGAAAACGGAGCGAGAGGTCTGGCTTTCGGTTCTGGTTTGGCTGCTATCGACTGTGTTTTAAAATTATTAAATCCTGGTGATGAGGTAGTTGCAGTTGATGATCTATACGGTGGAACATACAGAATGTTCACGAGATTATTCGAAAAATATCAGTTGAAATTTACGTTCGTGAATTTTGATGATGCTTCAAAAATCGCTGATGTTATCACAGATAAGACTAAATTAATCTGGGTTGAAACTCCAACAAACCCGTTAATGAAATTGGTTGATATTAAAGCGGTTGTAGAAATTGCAAAAGGAAAAGATATTTTGGTTGCAGTTGATAATACTTTCGCAACGCCATATCTTCAAAGACCAATTGATTTAGGAGCGGATATAGTAATGCACTCTGCAACAAAATATTTGGGAGGTCACTCTGATGTTATTGCGGGAGCTTTGATCGCTAAAGATGCTGAATTGGGAGAAAAACTTCACTTTATTCAATTTGCAAGTGGTGGAATTTTAGGACCTCACGATTCTTATTTGGTGTTGAGAGGAATTAAAACATTGGCGTTAAGAGTTCAGAGACATTCAGAAAACGGGATGGCTGTTGCAAAATATCTTGAGTCTCATCCGGCAGTTGATCAGGTAATTTATCCTGGATTGGAATCTCATCCGCAATTTGAATTGGCAAAAGCTCAGATGAAAGATTTCGGAGGAATGGTTTCTTTCACTTTCAAGTCTGGTAAAAAAGAAGATGCGATCAAGTTTTTAGAAAAAGTAAAAGTTTTCACTTTGGCAGAATCTTTGGGTGGAGTAGAATCTTTGGCAAATCATCCGGCTTTAATGACTCACGCTTCCATTCCTGCTGAAAAACGTGCTGAACTTGGGATTACCGATGATTTGGTTCGTCTAAGCGTAGGAATCGAAGATGCGGAAGATCTTCTCGCAGATTTGGAAAGAGCTTTTTCTTAAATAAAAGAAATTTGTAACGCTTTGTCATTCTGAACAGAACAAAGTGGAGTGAAGAATCTATTTAAATTTTTTTGAAGCTATTTCCCGCTTTCCACTATATCTTTTGTTACGCTTCGCTGCACAAAAGGATGCCGTTGCAATCGGGGCTAGAGTTGTAGTCAATTCTTTAAACGCCGGAAAAATACGATCAAAGTTTGTCATCCTGAAAGGATCCAAGCATAGTATTAGAAAATAGTTTGGAAAGATTCGAGCTTAGATTCCTACGGAAAGACAAACTTTGAAAATAGAATTTTAATTAGTTTATCAAAAAAGATTCTTCCTAACGTCAGAATGACAGAATGTTGAACAATATTCAAAATAAACCATAATGAGAAAGATTCAGATTTTATTGTTATTAATTTTAAGTCAAATTGCATATTCTCAGGTAAAAAATACCGACGAATTATACAAAAAGGCAAAGAAATTAGACAGTTTAATATTCGATATCGGATTTAATACATGTGATCTTTCTCATTATGATTCTATCATTAGCGACGACCTTGAATTTTACCACGACAAAGGCGGAATTACTTCCGGAAAAGCAGCTTTCACCGCTTCCATTAAAAATAATATTTGCGGCGGGCCCAACAAAGTAAAACGTGAGTTGGTTCCCAGCAGTATGAAAATTTATCCTTTGTACAATAATAATGTTTTGTATGCCTTTATTCAGGAAGGTGAACATGAATTTGCAGAGCTTTCTAATGGAAAATGGATTAAAGGAAGCTTGGCAAAATTTACCATTCTCTGGATTTTAGATGGAAAAAGCTGGAAAATGAAACGTGTGCTGAGTTACGATCATCATTTATAATTTACTTTGTTAAAGTTTTGTTTTCAACGATTGAGCTTTGACAAAATTTTAAAATTAATTATGACAAGAAAAGTCGAAATTAAAGATATAGATCAATTAGCTGAACTATTCGATCAATACAGAATTTTTTATCATAAAGATTCAGATATATCTGCTGCCAAAAAGTTTTTAACGGAAAGAATAGAAAACAAAGATTCTGAAATTTTTGTCGCTGAAAGTGAAGGGGAGTTGGTGGGTTTTGTTCAATTATATCCATTATTTTCATCAACAAGAATGAAACGTTATTGGTTGCTGAATGATTTATATGTCAACGGAAATCACCGTGGAAAAGGTTTTTCAAAAAAATTGATTGAAGATTCAAAAGAATTGGCAAAATTTACCGATGCAGCCGGAATTCTCCTTGAAACCGGAAAATCTAACGATATCGGAAATCAATTATATCCATCTTGCGGATTCGAAATTTACGATGAAGTGAATTTCTATGAATGGACGAATAAATAAATTAATGTAACAATGTATCGATTTAACAGTTTACCAATATTGTTACATTGTTAGACTGCTAAATTGTTAAATTTATAAAAAACGATGTCTGATTTTAAAAAATACGTTCAGAGATATTTAGATCATATTCCATCCGAAAATTGGTTGGAAGAATTGAAGAAATCGGGTGAAAAAACCGTTGAAATGTATTCAAAACTTACAGAAGAACAATCACTTTTTGCTTATGCAGAAGGAAAATGGACTTTGAAAGAATTGCTTTTGCATTTATCAGATACAGAAAGGATTTTTCAATACAGAATTTTAGCTTTCGCAAGAGGTGATCAAAATGAATTACCCGGTTTTGATGAAGAATTATATGCAGATCAATCTTTTGCCAATGAAAGAAGTTTAGATTCTTTGTTGGAGGAATATCAATTGGTGAGAAAGTCTTCTCAGATTTTACTGGAAACTTTGAATCCTTCTGTTTTAAATAACATCGGAATCGCAAATGGAAATCAAATTTCTGTGAAAACTATCGGAAAATTGATTGTTGGGCATAATATACATCATTTGAATATTATTAAGGAAAGGTATTTGGTGAAGTTGTAAATAATAAGCTTAATTGTATCAATAGGAATGGGCTTTAGCCCATTTTCAATTTTAACACAATTCAATTGGCTTTAGCCAAAACTTAAAAAAAGAATTTATATTTTTGGCAAAACAACACAAATGCCATTTATTAAAATTTATATTCATGTCGTTTTCTCGACAAGAAATAGAATACCATATTTCAACACTTCAGAATTAAAAATAAAAATATGGAAACATATCAAAGAAAATGCTTCTGAAAAAGGAATTTTTCTTGATATGATCAATGGTTATTCAGATCATTGCCATTGTTTAATTTCTCTTGGTTCAAATCAAAATATTGAAAAAGTTGTTCAATTATTGAAAGGTGAATCTTCTCATTGGATCAATAAAAACCAATTAACAAAAGAAAAATTTGCTTGGCAGGATGAATATTTTGCCGTTTCCGTTTCAGAATCTATGGTTGAATCTGTTAGAAATTATATTAAAAATCAGGAAAATCATCATAAGAAGAAATCATTTACGGAAGAATATCAGGAGTTTATTGATAAATATAATTTTAAATAGGTTTTGGCTAAAGCCAAATGAATGCTTAATTTTGAAGACGGGCTAAAGCCCGCCCCTATTGAATATGGAAAACATCATCAACATACTAAAATCCGGCGGAACAATTTTATATCCAACAGACACAATCTGGGGAATTGGTTGCGACGCAACAAATATAGAAGCCGTCAACAAAATATTTGACATCAAGAAGCGTGAAAAAAATAAATCCATGATTATTTTGGTGGAATCTGAAAAAAGATTGCAGGATTTGGTTGACGTTCCGGAAATGGCTTGGGAAATCATTGATTTAAGTGAAAAACCAGTAACAATCGTTTACGAAAACCCAAGAGGTTTGCCTAAAGAATTATTGGCAGAAGACGGAAGTATAGGAATTCGTTTGGTGAAAAATGATTTTTGTAAAAAATTAATCACAAAATTAAATAAGCCGTTGGTTTCAACTTCAGCGAATTTCAGTGGAGAAAAAAGTCCGTTGAAATTCTCGGATATTTCTCCTGAAATGATCGATTTAGTGGATTATGCCGTGGAAGAAAATAGAGACGTTGTTTCAAAATATTCAGGTTCTTCGGTGATCAAAATCTGGAGCGATAACAGAATAAAAGTTCTTCGCGAATAAAAGAAAAGATTTTAATTATCTTTGCAAAACCATTTAACCATTAAGAAGTCGGAAATTTAGCTTTTAACCTAAAATCGGATTTCTTAGTGGTTTTACATTAGATATAAGTTAACAATTATAAAGCATATCGTTGTAAGTCTAATATCTAGCATCTAATATCTAACATCTATTAAAAAATGTTCATCAATTTAAATCAAAATAAAAATCTAAAACTTTTCAAAATAATTTCTGAGGTTGCAGCCGGAAACAATCAGTCTGTGTATGTTGTTGGCGGCTATGTTCGGGATTTACTGATGAAAAGAAAAGCTTCAACGGATATTGATTTTGTGACTGAACAAAGCGGAATTGAATTGGCGCAAAACGTAGGAAAGGAAATCGATCCGAAAATGAAGGTTTCTGTCTTCAAAACCTACGGAACGGCGATGATTAAATATAAAGATCTTGAATTGGAATTTGTTGGTGCAAGAAAGGAAAGTTATTCCGAAGACAGCCGAAAACCTGAAGTTGAAGGAGGAACTATTGAGGACGATCAAAAAAGAAGAGATTTTACGGTAAATGCGATGGCGATTTCTTTAAACAAAGATAATTTTGGTGAATTAATTGATCCTTTCAACGGAATTGATGATTTGGAAAAAGGGATTTTGAGAACGCCTTTGGAACCTGCTCAAACCTATTCCGATGATCCTTTGAGAATGATGAGAGCGATTCGTTTTGCTTCGACTTTGCAGTTTCAGATTGAAGAAAATTCTTTGGAAGCAATTAAGCAGGAATCGGAAAGAATCAAGATTGTTTCGATGGAAAGAATTATGGTTGAATTCAATAAAATCATGCTTTCCAAAAAGCCTTCAATTGGTTTAAAATTAATGGAACAGACAGGTTTAATGAAATTAATTATTCCTGAATTAATCGATCTGAAAGGAGTAGAAGAAGTCGAAGGACAAACCCATAAAGACAATTTCTACCACACGTTGGAAGTGGTTGATAATATTTCTGAGAATACAGATAATTTATGGCTTCGTTGGTCGGCATTGCTTCACGATATCGGAAAAGCTCCGACAAAAAAATTCGTTGAGGGAACGGGGTGGACTTTCCATGGGCATGAGTTTTTAGGCTCAAAAATGGTGAAAACTTTGTTCCAACGACTGAAATTACCTTTAGGCTCGGACATGAAATATGTTCAGAAAATGGTGAAATTATCATCACGTCCGATCGCTTTAATTACCGATGATGCTTCGGATTCTGCGTTGAGAAGATTATTATTTGATGCAGGTGAAGATCTGGAAGCTTTATTCACGCTTTGCAAAGCCGATATTACAACAAAAAATTCTAAAAAGCAGGAAAAGTTCAAGAAGAATTTTGAATATGTTGCGGTAAAGATTAAAGAAGTGGAAGAAAAAGATCAGGTTAGAAATTTCCAGCCGCCAATTTCCGGTGAAGAAATTATGACTATGTTCAATCTTAAACCTGGACGAGAAATTGGTATTTTAAAAGAAAAAGTAAAGGAAGCCATTCTTGAAGGAGAAATTGGAAATGATAGTGAAGAAGCTCGAAATTTTGTGATTGCTGAAGCTGAAAAACTTGGACTAACACTTGTTTAAAATGTTTTTTGGAACATTTGATTATATCATTTTAGCATTAATTTTCATCTTCAATTTCGGAGTTTGGAAATATAAAATAATTAAAAAACGCAATTGGATTTTATATTTGGTTGCGTTTTTATTTTTTGGATTTATAATTCCTAATTTTTCCATGGATTTTGAAATTCAAAAAGCCATAAAAGGTCAACCGTATGTTGATAATTTTACCTTGCTTTATACCTTTTTTAGGTTTCCGATTTGGTGGTTGATAGGAGCTTTAGAGATTATATTTTTGAGATATTATATTAAGAAATAAAAACAGGCTCGGCGGTTTCGAAGAAACCGCCGAGCCTGTTTTTATATGAAAATATGGTTAGTTCTTATAAAAACCATTCGTAGCAATACCCGTTGCGAAAGTTTTTAATAAAGTACCAGAAGTAGCATCATATACATTTACTTTGCTGTCTCCTGAATAATTAGCATCCGAAACATAAATTCTTCCGTCTATAACATTAAAGCCATACAGGTTTCCTGTAGACGTAGCTAATGGAGCCGTCGGAACCGTGGTAGATCCAAAGTTCATCGTATAGATTTTGTTACCTGATGTGGTAAAGTAGATTTTATTGTCAGTAATTCTTAATTTTTGAGCTTGAGGAATGGCTGTAAGCGTAGTCGTTTGATAAGTTCCCGCAGAAGTATTCAACTCATAAATATAAGAATTGGTGTTGTCTGAAGCCAGTACATATGGTTTTCCATTGTAAGAAATCAAATCGCGGATAATTCCATTAGAGGGAAGAGTGATCACTTTATCAATGTTATTTGAAGAAGAAATAACTGTAATTGTGTAACCAGTTGGTAATTCTCCATAAGGAGCGGTAGTCTCGTAGGTAACACCATCAGTCTGAACAATAATATTTCCGCCCGCTTCTACAATTTTTTCTGCAGAACGAGGAAAGTCGATGCTTTTAACAAAAGAGTTATCAGCGGTATTGTACACATTCATTTTCATCACATCGTAGAAGTTATTGTTAGTAACGTAGTATTGATTTCCTGAAAATGCAATATATCTTGGATTGTCAAGATTACTGGTTACAGTAGTTTGTTTTTTAAACGTATATCTGTTAACAATATCAATTTTATTCGGAACGTTTGAAACTAAGTATGCTTTATCTCCACTGAAATCGATGCTTTGCAACACATTACCTAAGTTTTCATTACTGTTATTGGTAGAATAAATTTTAGTATAAACTTTTCCAAGATCATTACTTACAAATGATACATTAGAAGTAGGTGTGCTGAACCCTCCTTCATCACTTATAAGAATTCCGTTTTCGTATGTTACGGGGGCAATTTCGTCACTATCACTGCTACACGCAACGTTGAAAACCAATGCCGAAGCAAATACAAAAGGTAAAATTTTTCTGATGTTCATATCTTCTATTTTAAAAATTAATATTTAGAGTTACGCTGTAGTTTCTTTTAGGTAAAGGATAAGACAGCATCGTATAGTAAACCTGATCAAAAATATTATTGACTTTAAAGCCTATCGTATAGTTTTTAAGAAAGGTTCCGGAAACTCCAGCATTCATTACAAAATATGGATCCAAAGAAGCCTCTTTTTTAGCATCACTCGAGGTGTAGGTTAATCCGTTAAATAATCCCTGAACATACAATCTAAGGAAATCATATTTATAATCAATATTTCCAAAAAATTTATGAAGAGGAACATACATCAGCTGTTTATCTTTTTCCAGATCAATAGATTTGGTGTAAGAATAGCCTAAACTGGACTGAAAATTATGTCTCCCTATTTTTTTTGAATATTCCAATAGGGCTTCAAGTCCATACGATCTTACATTCGAAATATTGGTCGCAGAATAATAAGGAGTTCCGTTCTGCTGCCAGACGATCATATCATAAACTCTTATATAATATGGCGTTAAAGACAATTTTACATCGGCTATTTTAAATTGATTTCCCCATTCTGCCTGATAAGAAGTCTCTGGCTTCAGGTTTAGATTTCCTCCCGGCTGCCAATAAAGATCATTAAATGAAGGGTACCGGAAATTTCTAGAAAAATCTAAATTTACATGGTACCACGACGCAGCATTCCATTTTCCTGAAAAAGAAAAAAGGAGGGGTGAACTGATATCTTCCACAAAATCTTTTTTAATTCCAGATTCAAATCTCAGGTCTTTTGTGGTGAAATAACGAATCAAAGCAGCAAAAGAGCCTACATTTCTGCTCACATCTCCAAGTTGAGATTGTTTAAGACCTTCGGCTTTGTTTAATTGAAATTCAGAGATAAGATTAAAATTCCATTTGGGAGTGATGAAATAGTTAAAATCATTTTTTACAATATAATTTTTACCGCTTCCTCCGCTGAAATAAGATTTATTAATATCAGAAAAATATTGAAAATTTTCCTCAGTATACGCTGCTTTGAAGGAATTCGAAAACTTTGATTGAGTCCAGTCCCAGGAAATTAAACTTCGTATATTCTGAGTTTCATATTTCGTTTTAGTTTGGCTTTCAAAAAAGACAGGATAATTCTGATTTCCGTTAAAAAACTCCGAAATCCACGAAATCTGATGATGCGGAGCTACTTTATAAGCTGCCGAAAAATTGAAGTTGGTATTATTGTATTCCCCATTTCTGTTGATATAATTCTGTGATTCTTCAACCTCATAATCATTTTCGCTTACCGAATAGTTTCCCGAAACTTTAAAACTGAATTTATCATTGCTATAAGAACCTTTCAAAAGATTATTAAAGGTTCCGAAAGATGCCGCCTCAGAAAAAAGAGAAGCGTGAAAACCTTTGTTAAAATCCAACGTATTATTAAGGTGAATGCTTCCGCCAATGGCCCCGCTTCCATAGATTACACTTCCGCCGCCGGCTTTCACATCAAGCTGATCAAAACCACCGAAAGAAATATTATTAACATCTGCCTGACCTAAAAAATTGGAATTAATATTGATTCCGTTCCATACAAAAGCAGTCTGTTGAGCAGTAGTTCCTCGAAAAGACGGCGACGAAACAGCACCCCGACCGTTTTCCTTAATGTAAACAGGCGTTTGAAAACGTAAAAGTTCTGAAAGATTGGTAGAATTTTTCTCAATATCTTGTGGTGTAATGGTTTGTACTTTATGAAAAAGTTTTACCTTGTTCATTTGATTGTCAAAAACATACACCGTGTCTATCACCTTTTCCTGACCAAACAGAAAACAGCCATAAGACGAAAAAAGCAGGACTAAAGATCTTTTTATATTCATACCTTTTCACTTTTCCACCGAAAGCAATTATTTTAGTTAGATTTTGGCAGGTCTCCTGACTTTCGCTTTTCCACACCTTCCCGTTTGCACAGTGGTTTTCCGTAGAAATTTTGATTGCGATTTACAGTTGCGGGGACAGCTCAGGATTTTCACCCGATTCCCTTTTCATTCCAAATAATTGGAAACCAAAATTTTTGCAAATGTAAGTTTATTAAATTATAAAAGCAAAATCAGAAAAAAAAGGATTTTACCTTGAAAATTTGATGCTGAATATTCTTTTTTTAAGCTTTTCCAGCTTTTCACTATATCTTTTGGGTACGGCCTCCGCTTCGCTGCGGCCGCACCCAAAAGGATGCCGTTTCAATGGTAAGTTTGCCTTGCGAAAAATAAAGGAGTATTTTAGTTAAAAAAATTAACTTAAGATAAAAAGCAGCAGGATAAAGACAGAAGCTCAATTGATACTTAAGATATCGACCGCGATTTTATTCCCCTGCTGCTGTTTTCTTCCAAATCCGGATAGAACGTTGTTTGGTCATCACTTTTACCATGGTGGATCAGAAGAAAACCTCTTAATAAAAAGAATTTTATATGTCAAAAATATCAA
>NZ_JBDFPQ010000016.1:0-74674 GCF_039672645.1 Chryseobacterium sp. C39-AII1 | reverse complement strand
CACGCGAGCTGGGTTCAGAACGTCGTGAGACAGTTCGGTCTCTATCTATTGCGGGCGTTAGATGTTTGAGAGGCAGCGAAGCTGCCGCGCCGAAACCCAAAAAAGCGAGTAGCGAAAGCTGGAAATGGCTTCAAAAAAAATAAAGCAACATTCAAATAGTTCCAAATGAAATTAAAGTAATATCATATTAAATTAAACTTCAAATTGAGAAGTTGAAAGAAGATTTTTTATCTTTGGAACATGAATTGGGAGAACATTGCCGGACAGGAAAATCTGAAAAAGCTTCTTAGAGACAGTATCGTCGAAAACAGAGTGAGCCACGCCCAGCTTTTCACGGGAAAAGAAGGGTATGGAACGTTGCCGATGGTTTTGGCGTATGCTAAAGAGGTTTTACAGGGTGAAAATCCTCATGCCGCTTCAAAAGTGGAGCATTTGAATCATCTGGATTTGCATTTCAGTTTCCCGGTTTTTACAGACAACAAAAATTCTTTAAGTAAAAATAAATTTGAAGAGTTCCGTGAGATGATCATGGCTTCACCGTATGCAAGTTATGATGACTGGACGGCTTTTTTAGAGTCTGAAAACAAGCAGCTTTTCATTTCTGCAGATGAAATTGATGATCAGAATCAAAAGTTTTCTCTTAAAAGTTTTGAGGGCGGAACCAAAATCCTAATCGTTTGGAGAGCCGATAAAATGAATATTGCGGCTTCCAATAAATTTCTGAAATTTTTAGAAGAACCTCCCGCGAAAACCATTATTCTCCTTACCGCAGAGTCTACCAATGATATTCTTCCGACCATTCTTTCGAGAACGCAGGTGGTGGAAGTTCCGAGGATTAATAATGAAGATATCGAGGTTTATTTAAAGAAGAACTTCAATGTAACTGATGAAAAAGTAAGAGAAATCGTACATGAAGCACAAGGAGATTTGAATGATGCGATTAAATTATTACAATCAGGAACAAAGAATGAAGAGTTTGAAAAATTATTTGTGCAATGGGTTCGTGACGCGTTTATGGTGAAAAAGAAACCGCAGTTTCTGAAAAATATTATCGTTTGGGCTCGTGAAATTGCAGGCTGGAATCGTGAAAAGCAAAAGAACTTTTTAAATTATTGCTCTGAGATTTTCAGGCTGGCTTTGCTTCAAAATTATCAGTCTGAAAGTTTGGTCTATAAAAAGATTGATGCCAATGGTTTTAATTGGGTTGGCTTTTCAAAATTTATTAGCGGAGCCAATATTGAAAGTATTTTGGAAGAAATAAGCACTGCCGATTTGCATCTTACCCGAAATGGAAATCCTAAGATTGTCTGGACAGATCTGGGCATTAAATTATCGAGATATATTCATAAAAATTCATAAAATAAACCCCAGCAAATCGCCGGAGTTTTTAGTTTTTATTCGAAAACAATATCGATATAAGGAATTGATCCGTTATTAAGAGGACCTCCGGTTCCGTAAAATGATGATCCTGTAATTTTTAAATCTCCGTGAACCACTGGAAAAGTTGAATTTGTGATTAACCTTCCAATGGTGTTGACAATGTTTCCAGCGTAATTATTCTGACTTCTTTTTATGGTATAAGAATGTCCGGACTTTATAACTGTCGGTATTATAGTTACATAAGATGTACTCGCAGAGGAAAATAGGTGACTATCTGAGTAAACCGTGACAGCATCTGTGTTATCATAAATTTCAATCAAATAGGGTGTTCCGCTCATGGCAGGTGCACTTTGATAGCCCACTTTACAAATGACTTTATTGGATGTTACACTAAATGTGTAAGAGTGAGTAACAAGATCTAATGTTTGTGCAGTTCCTGGGTTAGTAGGAGTTACCAGACTATTATACAACTGATTGAAGGTTGTGTTTGAAGAATCACAATACAAATTTTGAATTTCTTCGTCCATTTCATCATCAACCTGACAGCCCAAGTTCAATAATAATGCAACGGAAAATAAAAAGGGGATAAATTTTTGTCTCATATAAATTGATTAATAATTGTTTTCTTGCTATTAGTTTATGATTTCAAATTTTAAATTAACCTTTTGATCAATATTAAATTTTGATAGTTTCAAATATAAATAAAATCGTCAGTTGATTAGCTTAAATTTTATTTCCTGACTTATTTTTAAAGTTAAATTTCTAAAAATGCAGTGCAGAGGCTCATTTTGGTGAAAATTTGACTTAAAATATCATATTAAATTACCAAATCTATAATGTTAATTAATATTATAAATAAACCATAAAAGTATGTAATTCAATAGTTTAAAATTTTAAATATTAAAAATAAATTAAAAAATCAATCAATCGTTTGATTTATTTGGAATCTTGTGTAAATTTGCACCCTGAAAACAGAACATAGAATGTTATCAAAAGAAGAAAATATATTATATGCTGCGGAAAAGCTTTTTGCTGAGAAAGGTTTTGAAGGAACTTCTACCAGAGAGATCGCCAAAGCAGCGAATGTAAACATTTCTATGATTTCCTATTATTTCGGTTCAAAAGAAAAGCTTTACGAGAAGTTGGTGGAATACAGGATGAATGAAGGGCAATTCTTTTCGAAAGATATTATTGAAAGAACAGACATCAATGAGTGGGAAAAAGTAGAAAAAATTGTCGATCAGTTTGCAGGTAAGGTAAGAAACCATAAATGTTTCTACAGAATTATGCAAAGAGAGCAATTACATGCAGAGAATCCTCATATTATTGAGTTTTTGAAGCAGACAAAAATGGGATTTATTTCCATGTATTCAAAAATATTGGAAAGTGGCTTGAAGAAAGGAATTTTCACCAAAAATCCTCCGATCTATCTTCTGCATTCTACCGTGAGCGGAACATTGTTTTACGCGTCTAATGCAAAGGAAATGTATAAAGAATTCCTTAACGATACGGAAGATGAAGACACTTTTGATGAAAAGTATTACACAGAACTTAATAAACATATTAAATATTTACTAAAAGACCTTTTAGGTTATGAAGAAAATAAATAACTCAGTCCTTGCACTGGCCCTATTCGTAGGGATTGCAAACACAAATGCTCAGGAGAAAAAAACATTGACTCTTGATGAAGCTGTGCAGTTGGGTATCCAAAACAGCAAAAATCTGAAGATCGATGCAGCGAAGATCGAAGAGGCTACTGCTGATCTCTTAGAGGCGAAGAACAGGCAACTTCCAGAATTGAAAATTTCTGGGAGTTATATGTATCTTCCCAATAAACCAAATGTGAATATAAAACTTCCGGGAGTTTCATCGGAAGGTGGAAGCAGTCCTGAGGTACATCAGGTAGCTTACGGTTCAGTAAATCTAAGTGTTCCCATTTACAGCGGCGGAAGAATAAAATACGGAATTCAGTCTGCGAAATATTTGGTGGAAGCATCAAAATTGAGCACAGAAAACGATAAAATAGCGATTGCTTATAATGTTGCTCAGGCTTATAATAACTTGTTTAAAGCCAATCAGTCCATCAAAGTTTTAGAAGAAAACCTTACAGCTTCTCAAAAGAGAGATGAAACTTTCCTTAAACTTGAAAATAACGGTGTGATTGCGAGAAACGACCGTTTAAAGGCAAATCTTCAGACTTCAAATATAGAATTGCAATTATTGGAAGCTAAAAACAATTACAATATTGCCAATATCAATATGGATTTGTTATTGGGAATTCCTGAAACGACAGAAATTGAGGTTGATCAAAATTATATTGATGAAGGTTCAGACATAAAACCTGTTGATTTCTATGTAAATGAAGCGAAAGATAATCGTAAAGATCTTCAGGCTTTAGGAAAACAAAGAGAAGCAGCAGCATTGGGAACAAAAGCAGCAAAAGCTGAAAATCTTCCTTCTATTGCATTTACAGGTGGATATGTAGCGGCGGATATTCCGAAATTTTTAACGATTTACAATGCCGTAAATGTTGGGATTGGAGTTTCTTACAACTTATCTAATATCTGGAAAGAAAATTCTTCATACAAACAGTCTCAGGCGAGAGAAAAACAACTTTCTGCATCTAATGAGCTATTGAATGATAATATTAAGCTTGATGTAAACAGAGAATATCAAAACACCGATTATTCTAAAAAGAGAATCACTGTTTTTGAAAAATCTGCAGAACAGGCGAACGAAAATTACAGAATCACAAAAAATAAATACGACAACGGTTTGGCAACCATGACGGAATTGCTGGATGCAGATGCGGCTCAGATCGCAGCAAACGTTGGCGTAATCAATGCTAAAGCAGATGCGGCATTGGCCTACAGAAAACTATTACAAACTACAGGAACTTTAACAATTAAATAAATTAAGAACAATACCAACAATGGAAAATAATAATACACAAGCGACTGAACCTAAAAAGAAAAAAAGTTTAGTTTTCCCAATTATTTTGGCGGTTGTTTTGATCGGTGGAGGAATCTACGGATATAACGCTTACACTTACGGGCAGGGGCACGAAGAAACAGACGATGCACAGATTGCTTCTAACCTGTCTCCGGTAATTTCTAAAATTTCCGGGTATGTAACAGAGGTTAAAGTAAAAGATAACCAGTTCGTGAAAAAAGGAGATACTTTGGTGATTCTGGATAGCAGAGATCAGAAAATGGCTCTTCAGCAAGCAGAAGCGGCATTGGTAACAGCAAAAAGTAATATTTCAAACGCACAGGCTTCTACTACGGCAACTTCGAAAAATATTGGTTCTTCTCAAGCAGCGGTAACGACAGCTAATGCACAAATTGAAGCAGCAAAAGTAAACGTGTGGAAAACCGCTCAGGATTTAAAAAGATATTCTGTGTTGGTAAAAGACCACTCGATTACAGAACAGCAATATGAGCAGGCTTTGGCAGCAAAACAATCGGCTGACAGACAGTTACAGGTTTTGGTTGACCAAAGAAATCAAATCGCTCAACAAACTAATATCGCATCTTCTCAAACGGCGGCGAGCTCTCAACAAATCAGTGTTGCGGGATCTGTAGCTAAACAAAGAGAAGTAGATGTGGAAAATGCAAAATTAAATTTATCATACACCGTAATTGTTGCTCCTGAAGACGGATATGTTGGTAAAGTTCCAACGCAGGCTGGACAATATTTACAGGCTGGTTCGCAATTATTTGCTTTAATTAAAAACGACCAGAAATGGGTAGTGGCTAACTTCAAAGAAACTCAGGTTGACAGAATGGTTGAAGGCCAAAAAGTAAAAATCGAGATCGATGCATTTCCTGATCAGGAATTCGACGGAGTGGTAAGCTCTTTCTCTCCTGCAACGGGTGCTACATTCTCTATCCTTCCTCCGGATAACGCGAGTGGTAACTTCGTAAAAGTGGTTCAGAGACTTCCGGTAAAAATTGATTTTGTGAATCTTGATAAAAATATCGCAAAAAGATTAAGAACAGGAATGAATGTGAAAGCAGAAGTTTCTTTAAAATAATAAAAAAATAAGTGAATTGTCAGTTTTGCTGAAGCAGGTTAATTGTGAAATGTAAAATGAAGGAGTAAAAATTGACGAATGAAATGGATTTACCATTGACAATTCACCTTTTTTAAATATAAGAGAATTGTCAGTTTTGCAGAGGCAAGTCGATAATGAAGATGAAAATGCCGAAAGACTAAACTGATGATGAAGGAGATGCCGGAAATGCAGACAGAATCAATGAAATGTGGAAATGAAGTAGTAAAATTACCATGAAGTTGATGACAATGCAGAGGAAAATCAATGTAGATGTGGAAATGAAGACGATATATTGATAGATGAAAATGATGCCGGCCGTGCTGATGACCATCAGTAATGATGTTGAAAATGAAGCAATGATCGACAATAATGTTGAATGATCACTGACAATTCACTTTTTTAAATTAAGAAATATAGAGGTTAAGGCTAAGATTAAAGGTAAAAGGAAACTTTCACAGACTCTAATTTTTTAATCTTTTAATTATTAAATACTTAAAGTTTAATACAGAGTTTTATCCTCCTCTCTTAATTCAATAAAATATTAAAAAAACTATGCAAGATTCATTAGTAGAATATGGAGCCCGAAGAGTAATCATTACGATTACGGCGATTCTTTGTGCTCTGCTTGAGATTGTAGACTCCACAATCGTAAACGTTGCCCTGAACGAGATGAAGGGTAACTTGGGAGCTACACTTTCAGAAGTCGGCTGGGTGATTACAGCATACGCTATCGGTAACGTAATTGTAGTACCGATGACGAGCTGGCTGTCTCAACAGTTCGGACGAAGAAACTATTTTGCTGCATCTATTATTATATTTACCGTATTTTCATTTTTATGCGGAAACGCAACTAATATTTGGGAACTGGTATTTTTCAGATTAATGCAGGGAATTGGTGGGGGAGCCCTTTTGGTAACTTCACAAACGATTATTACGGAGTCTTATCCGATTGAAAAAAGAAGTATGGCTCAGGCGATCTATGGTCTTGGGGTAATCATCGGGCCAACATTAGGTCCGCCACTGGGAGGATATATCGTAGATAACTTCAGCTGGCCGTATATTTTCTATATTAATATTCCTATCGGGATTGCAGCGACTTTAATGACGCTTCAGTTTGTGAGAAGTCCGAAATATGCTGAAAAACGTAAAGCTTCAGATGTCGACTGGTTAGGAATTGCTTTATTGGCGATTACAGTTGGTTCGCTTCAATATATTTTGGAAAGAGGACACGAAGAAGACTGGTTTGCCAGCGAATGGATTGTTCTGTTTACCGTGTCAGCTGTTTTAGGATTTATTTTATTCATTTGGCGAGAGCTTACGTTTAAATATCCTATTGTGGAATTGAGGGTTTTGAAAAACAGTAATTTAAGGATTGGTACCATAATGTCCTTTGTATTAGGATTTGGTTTGTACGGTTCTACCTTTATTGTTCCTTTGTATACGCAGAGTATTTTGGGTTGGACGGCACTTCAGTCGGGCGCTTTAATGATTCCGGCAGCTTTAACCACAGCATTTATGATGCCTATTATCGGTAGATTATTGTCAAAAGGTGCTAAACAGCAGATTTTGGTTTCTTTGGGATTGTTTATTTTCTTTATTTACAGTTTCTGGGGTTACAAGATTTTAACGCCTGATACAGGTAAGGATGCCTTCTTTTGGATGCTTATTGTAAGAGGGGCGGGTCTTGGATTATTATTTATCCCGATCACTTCATTATCATTAAGTACATTGAAAGGTCAGGAAATTGGTCAGGGGGCGGCTTTTACAGGGATGATGAGACAGTTGGGAGGTTCTTTCGGGATTGCAGCAATTACTACATTTATTGCCAATGCCAGTCAGAAATACAGAGTTAATCTGATTACCCACCTCGATGAAACAGATTTTGCCGTTCAGCAGAGATTGCAGGCTTTAAAAGGAAGTTTCATGGCAAAAGGAATGACTCCCGATGCCGCAATGAATGCCGCTTACAAAATGCTCGATCTCTCCGTAACGAAACAGGCAACGGTACTTTCTTATATGGATGTTTTCCTTTATTTAGGGGTGATATTCTTAATTTGTATTCCGTTTATCCTATTCGTGAAAGAACGAAAAAGTAAAGAAAAAATAGATTTGAGTGGCGTACACTAAATCTTTTCAAAATACATATAAAACCTCCGCAATTGTGGAGGTTTTTTGTTTTGCTGGAATATTAAACTTTAGCTTATTATGGTTTTAAATTCCCCTTCTTTGAAGGGGTGGCTTTTTGCGAAAGCAAAAAGACGGGGTAGTTTGTACAGAAAATAATAACTAAGATCGTTTGAAATAGCAAAAAACCACCCCGCTAAAAATCCTTTGAATTTTCGCCACCCCTCCGTGAGAGGAGAATTTTTTTTGATTTTTGACTTATCCTGAAATGAAAGAGGAAAACCTAGCCCCGATAGAAACGACATCCTTTTTGGTTGCGGCTGGAGCGAAGCGGAAGCCGTAACCAAAAAGATAAAGTGGATAGCGGGATAAAGCTCCTGAATATATTTTAGATTAATCTTTCTGCAAACTTTCCTTATGCAGTTTTCCCCATTTTTCAAGTTCATCAATTATTGGTTTTAATTGATATCCAACCTCGGTTAATTCATATTCAACTCTTGGCGGAACTTCGGCGTAGACGGTTCTGGTGACAATTTTATCATCTTCAAGCCTTCGCAATTGAAGAGTAAGCATACGTTCTGTAATATTTCCGAGTTTCTTTTTCAGTTCGCCAAATCTCAACTTTCCATTGATGAGATAACAACAGATGGCTAAAGACCATTGTCCGCCGATCATATTCGAGGCATGAACTTCGGGACATTCGTCAGCAAGAGCTTTTTTATTGGCAAAATTGGTAGATGTTTCTTTTATTTTAGTCATTACTTACATTTTTTATAGTACCATACAACGGGGCGTTACTATCGGAAATGTAAGTTACACCTATTATTTTTGTAATGAAAATTTAAAATATGAAAACATTAATTATCGTTATCCATCCTCATATGGAAACCTCTGTTATCAATAAAAGATGGATTGAAGAACTGAATAAATTTCCGGAAAAATATACAGTGCATGAATTATATCAAGCTTATCCCGACGAAAAGATTGATATTAAAAAAGAGCAGGAACTGATAGAATCTTATGATAAAATTATATTTCAGTTTCCTTTTTATTGGTTTAGCAGTCCGCCATTGTTGAAAAAATGGTTTGATGAGGTGCTTTTATACGGTTGGGCATACGGAAGCAAAAGCGGATTTAAAGTAGGAGAGAAGAAGATTGCACTGGCGATCTCTACAGGAATTGATGATGAAGGTTTCAGCGCTTCAGGAAAATATAAATATACGATGAAAGAACTCACCCGACCTTTTGAATTAACTTTTGAATATATAAAGGCAGATTATAGAGAACCTTTTATTTATTTTGGTTTAGAACAAAACCCTTCATTGGAATGGGTGGAAAGAAGCGTTCCGATGTATCTTGATTTTATTGATAAATTATAGGCTTAAACCTTGAAAATGAAGTCCGTGAATAGTATCACGGACTTTTTTAGGACAAATTCTACGTTTCTTACCCGGTCGGTGGGGTTGCAAAACTTCGTTTTTGGAGACTTGAACTCTGTCGTCAGGGTTTTTAATAGTGTCGTTGGGGTCTCGAACCTCTCTTTCGGGGTTGAACAATGGCCTGCCGCAGTTCACGACTACTCTTACGGGGTTTAGAACCTCGTTGCCGGGGTTGGTAGACCCCAAAATTGATCTTCAGAACCCCGATGTCGAACTTCAAAACCTCGTGTTCACATTCCGAAACCCCGTTATAGGAGTTCTTCAACCTCGATGTACCATTTCAAAACCCCGTTGTACCATTTCGATACTCGAAGAATGGCTTTGGTATTATTAAAATTCTTTAAAGAAATATATTTATTCAAGTTTGGCTGTCCATTCAATTCCGCTGATATCAATGAGTTTTAAAGAATGTATTTTGTCTGATGGAATATCATTTATACTCACCTTTAAATCTGCTTTGGAGCCCAAAGGAATAATCAGGCTGTGCTTTCCTGGTTTCACTTTAGCCACATAATGATTCAGGATATTTTCTTTCGGAAATGTTGAAAGCTCGGAAGGATTGAGTTCTTTCAAAACATTTCCGTCTTTATCCAATAGTTGAATTCCGATGAGGAATGAGCCGTAAACATCTACGCCCTCCGTTCGGAAAATCTGGAAACTTAGATAAGAATGATTGAATGAAATATTAGAAATTTCAATCTTTGGCTTTACAGATTTGTTATGTAATTTTCCCCAAACACCACCATGAAAATATTGATTGGTGAAAAGGGTAAGTCCGAAAATCAATAAAGAACCTATCAATACAAAACGTTTAGTATTAGCAATTGGCAAAACTCCTGAACCAAAATAAGAAAACCATTTTCTCTTGGTAAAGCTGAGATTTTTGTCTAAAAGATATTGATCGAGTGAATAATAGGAGCTTCCTGTCAGAAAAAGTGTAAATCCACCGGCAATTCCCAGAACTCCGATTTGCCATTCGTCCAGACAAGTCGTGCCGATCCAGCCGGATCCCAGTAGAATTCCCATTGCTAATGCAAAAACTCCGATGCTCATGAGTCGGGTAAATAATCCGAGGATGAGGCATAATCCTAAAATGGCTTCCACGATGGTGAAGGTCATCATTGAGGTTTGTAAAGCATCGGGATGTGTTACGAGATATTCGATGATAGGTTTAATGCCTAAAGCATTCGGCAGGAAATGATTGAATTTTTCTCCGATATACCCTGCTTCATCGGGAATTAATTTATTTTCAAGGATTAAACGGCGCCAGAAGGCAGAAAAGTATGTCCACCCAATTACTAGGCGTAGAGATAGGGTGAATAAACCAGCCATATTATTGGACTGATGCGTTGTTTTATTGTTCATTGAAGTGTATTTAAATGATTAAAATAAAAATAGCGTAAAGAAAATTTTAAGCTATATCCAATTTCAATCGTTTAAATAAAATGTACTTCGGCGGACTGTTGCCTGTGGTAAATCCTGAATAATGATTCGTAAAAACCTTCTTTTCTGAATTGATTTTAGAAGATAATTCAATGATAAATTCATGCTTATCGAGTTTTTTAGCAACTTTTAAAGCAGTAACTTTCGAAGATTTTTCAGAAAAATAAATACAACTGTTCGCGGAACTTGCTGTAGTTTTTACTTTGTTTAAAGTATTGAGATGCTGAATGTCAAAAATTCCCAAAACATCTCTTTTCACCGAACATGGCGATAAAGAGAACATCAAAACAAGCAAGGTAATGAATGCTTTGTATGGTTTGATATAGAATTTGAGGTTTGACATTCTTACAAAACTAGGGTTTTATTTCAGATTATTTTATTTAAAATTTTATTTCTATTAAAAAAATAAAAAAAGTATCCTTAAAAAAGGATACCAGTAAGCTAATTAACCATTTAGTAGTAAATTGTTAATCAGGCATGAATTTTAAAATTTATTTTCTTTCAACTTAAATATTTATTGTCAATTATTTGAGGAACTTACTAGAAAATATTTAATGATTTATGTTGTTAGAATCTCTTGGTTTTTAATTATTAATATAAGAAGCATTGAATGACATTGATATAGCCCTACAAACCATATTTCCTCCAGAAGCAACTCCATTATTAAAAGATCTTATCATTCTCACATCTATGGTATGGCTGCCTGCAGTTAAAGATTTAACGGTACTCATGGTATACTGAGTCTGAGATCCTCCCTGTACACGTTCCTGAGTGGTGAGAAAAACATTGGTGGGTGCATTGTCAATAAACAATCTAGCCTGATAATAAGAGGCACCACCTCCCGGAAGAAAAGTGAAGTAATCTATTCCCAGCATAAAATTGATAAAAACAGCTTTTCCTCCTACGGGTATATTCAGAGTTTGTTGTGAAGATGGAATCAAGGTATAGTCGAGATCATTTACATTATAACTAAATCCTGTAGAGTTTGATACTTCTTCGGTAACAACACTAGGAGTTGTAGGGGTAGGTACTGTAATCACATTGCCCGACGCGTCTACTCCAAGATTTTGCCCGGAAGCAGATGTAGGTGTTGCAGAAGTAAGGTTTCTAAACTTTAATCCGCTGATATTTGCTAATCCTGAATTAATTTCAGCTTTCGTAGTGGGTATTGTTGTTCCTATACCTAGATTTCCTGAAGAGGCTATTGTGAAATCATTAAGCTGTTGACTGTTGCTAGGGGATCCCGATGCGTTATTATCTTTGGAACCATCTACATGAAAAGCGGTCTGCGGGTTGTTGGTATTTACTCCTATCTGTGCGGAAATTGATTGAAATCCTAAAAAAGCTGCTAATAATAAATTTTTTCTCATAAATTATTAGTTTAGGTATGAAGCGTTGAATGACATTGAAATAGGTCGGCATCCTGTAACTGTTCCTGCAGCCGTTCCGTTGTTGGCGGTTCTTCTCATGCGAATATCAAGGGTGTGATTTCCTGCTGTAAGAAATTTTACGGTATTTAAAGTATAAGAGAGTTGTTGACCTCCTGTTGCTGAGGTAGATCCTACGGGTTCCTGAACAATAAGATAAGTATTTGTTGCCACTCCGTCGATAAATAACATAGCTCTAAAATATCCGGCTCCGGTACCATCTAATGTTGTAAAATCTATTCCCAACATAAAGTTGATAAATAATGCTTTTCCACCGGTGGGAATAGTTACTGTTTGTGTAGTTCCTGAAACCAATGTATCAGAGCTGTCATTCACATTAAAGTCTGCGCCTGTGCTGGATGCAACTTCATAAGGTGTAACGCTTACTGCGGTAGGATTGGGTAGAGTAATTACATTTCCGGAAGCATCTACACCAATGGTTTGTCCTGATGAAATTGGTGTTGTAGAGGTTAAGTTTGTAAATTTAAGTCCGCTGGTGTTAGCCGTTCCTGAATTTATTTCCACTTTTGCGGTAGGAGTGGTGGTACCTATCCCTAGATTTCCTGTATTGGTGATGATGACATCATTTGCTTGCTGCGCTGCAGTTGGTGCTCCAGAATTATTATTGTCTTTTGCTCCGTCTACGTGGAAAGTACCCTGAGGATTGGAGGTGTTTATTCCCACTTGAGCTAATGAGATACCAGAAGCCACAAGAGAGCAAATGAGGATAATCTTTTGTTTCATAATTTAATAGTTTATTAATTGATAATTCTTTTTAGAATTTAATTTGAAAAATGAAATTGTCTTTTATTGAATTTTGCTATGATTGTGAGTAGCAGAAGTGGTAAAAGGGATATATTCTTCCTTAGTCATAGATGTTTGCAAAATTATATTATGTGTTGAAATAAATAATTATTTGCAAATATATATTTAAATATTTCCTTTATTTTTAAATTTTTTATTAATTATTTTAAGTAATTGAAAATGATTGATTTAATTTTGAAAATATTTCTCGATGTTAGGAAGTTGCTTTTTCTGTTGAATTTTTTTGTTACTGACAAACAGTTGTCACCCATCAACCTATCTTTGTAATGATTAACACATACATAGGTTGAAAAAATTAATTTATAGAAAAATGGAAGACAGCAATTTTTATAAAATCATAGAACGATCTCTTGAAATAAGAGAGAAATATCATCAGTTAGAAATTCAGCAAAATGGTAAAGAATGGACTTTAGAGCAGGACGCTTTAGCCTATCTTACCGATGCCGGATTGATTGGAAGAAACGTAATGTCTCACGAAAAAACTTGGTCTAAGAAAAATTCTACTGAAGAACTAGAACATAAATTAGGTGAAAATATCTGGTGGTTGATTATCTTAGCCAACAAAACCGGAATTGACATTAATGAGGCTGTAGAAAAGTTCTTAACTAAAACTGAAAATATACTGAAATGAGTTATTGTTTAGCCATCAATAGAATGGAGCCCGAAAGCAGAAGAGCACTTCATAAAAATTATCACGACAATCATTACGGATTTCCGATTCATGATGATAATGAACTTTTTGGAAGATTAATAATGGAAATTAATCAGGCAGGATTGAGCTGGGAAACGATCTTAAAAAAAGAAGAAGGTTTTAGAAATGCTTACGATAATTTTGATATTGAAAAAGTAGCAGCTTACACAGAAGAAGACCGCGAAAGATTACTAAACGATCCCGGAATTATCCGAAATAAATTGAAGGTAAATGCGGCGATTGAAAATGCAAAAACAATTATCAAATTAAAGGAAGAATTTGGCTCTTTTGAAAAATGGCTGGAACATCATCATCCCAGACCATTACAGGATTGGATGAAATTATTCAAGAAAACTTTCAAGTTCACCGGTGGCGAAATTGTGAATGAATTTTTAATGAGTACCGGATATTTAAAAGGTTGCCATGATGAGAGTTGCCCTGTTTATGAGAAGGTTTTGAAGAAGAACCCGATGTGGAATGAGAAATAGTTTCAGGTTTTATATTTTTTTGGATTTCTGCGGTGGCGGAGCCACCGCAGAAATCCAAAAAAATAACTCATATTGACATTATTGAAATTTCAACTTTAAGCTGTCATTTGTTTTTTGAATTTCCTTGTAAATTTTACTCAGTTTAGCATCATTTATAGTTGAAGAAATATTTTCACTTTTAGCTTTCTGAGTATTTTCAAAAAACTTTTGAAAATTAAATCCTTCAAGTTCCTTTTTAGTATAAAAGATTTGGAACTTTCCTCCAGTTTTGGTGGTTATTTTTGAAATCTGAACGGTGTCAAAAGGTTCTACTTTTACCTTATCAAAGGTAACTTTATTATTGAGATCCATCATTACGGGCATTAGAGCATAATCTTTTGCGGTCATCACAACAGAATTGATCGTAATGTTATTTCTAATCGCATCGTTTAATGGAATATCAATCGAATAAGATTTTATATTTTCATTTCCATCAGTAATCAGAAGAATCGACTTATTATGAAGTTCAGAATCTAATGAGGCAATCCCATTAAGCAATCCGTGAGAAAAGTTGGTTCCAGGTTTTAAAACCATAATTCCTTTATCGGCTTTATCAATAGCAGATAATAATTGATTTTTATCCTTTGTTAAAGGGCATAAAATATAGGAATTTGCTGAATAAACAACAATTGAAAATGCTTGGTTTTCTTTCTTATGATTAATAATATTCTTTAAAAGAGTTTTTACGACATCAATTCTGCTGGGTTCAAAATCTTTTGCCCACATCGTTATCGAATTATCAACCAAAATAGCAATATTCTGCTGAGGAAGTTCTTTCTGAGCAGTAGTTTTTGTTTCTGTTTTTGAACAGCTTAAAATGGAGGTGAAAAGTAGTAAGTAAAGATATTTCATCATTTTAATTTGATATTTAAGATAATTATTTTGGATGTTTAGAGGTTTTGTTTTTCAATAATAAGCTTATAAGGCATATAATAATTCCTAAAATGAAAGATGGAAGCCAAAGGATAAAACAAAACTCTGCAATTGTAAGGGTAAATTTTGAAAAATCTCCTCTAGAGGTAAACATTCCCACTCCAAATAAAAACATAAGTGTAGAAATAAAAATAAGTGAGAGCCCTATAAAGAAAACATATCGATGAAGTAATTTTCTTTTCATTTAATGTATTTTTGAGTAAATTTTTCTAAATCTATAGCTTCTTTTTTTAAGTATTCTTTGAATTTTTCAGATAGTTGTCTTTAAATTTAGCGATGGTATAAGAACTATCAAATGCTATAATTTCTACGATAGATTGTTGAATAAGAAATTGATCAGACTTCCACGCATTTTCATCTTCCGCAGATAATCTCGAAATAATGTTTAAGTCCAATGCTGTATTTTTAGGAACAGCCGAAATAATTCCCCATATAATTTGAGTGTCAGATTGATAAACTTCTTCAAATTGTTGAGTGTTAAGAACAAAATAATCATGATCAAAATCGATAGGAATTTTTTCATCAGACATGAAGTCTAAATCTGTTAAAATCCAGTCATAATCTGCTAAATCCTGCCAAATAGGTTTTAAAATCTCATGCAAAAGAGTATGAAATTTTATTTTTGTTTTCGAAATAATCCAATTCATCGATTCAGTATTTCATAGTTTATTATTTATAGTGAAGATAAAATTTATTTTCGAAAATCTCCTGAGGATCATATTTTCTTTTCAGTTCAAAAAAAGAATCTGTTTGTGGATATACCTTTCTCATTTTGTTTTTGTCAATATGTAAACGATAAGGAAGGTAAAATGTTCCTTCATTTTTTATAGTGATATCCAATAGTTTGTTCGTTAAGGCTTTCATTGCTCTTTCCTGTTGATCTGTTTTCTTTTGGTTAAAGAGAAATACAAACCCAAAAACATTTTCGCGGGCATAATTCATAAAACTATCATTATCTTTATTCACGGCACGAATGGTGATATTTAATAAATCCAATTCAGAATTTTTAAGAATGGGTTTTATGTCTTTAATGAATTGATTGAAATTTCTCTCAGGAATAAAATATTCCTGCAAAAGATCGGTAGAATTAGGATCTTTATTTTCGATTAAAGAAACATGATCATTAAGTAATTCATTTCTGGAAAATATGGTGTTTTTAGTTATTTTATTCATTCCGGTTTCCAAGTCCCAGCGAAGTCTTTTTCCATATTCACTGTCCACAGTACTTCTAAAAATAAGGCGTTTTGTTTCTTCATTTTTAAGGTTTTGAGCAGGAAGAGAAAGTGGTCTTTCATTTACTTTTTCAAAATAATTAATGGTTGCTTCTTCAAGAAAATGTTTGTCTGAAATTCTTAGCCTTCCAAAAACAAGATTTACATTCGGATTGTCTAAAATAAATTTTTTGTAGTATTGAACATAGTTTTCAGAGCTTAATCGTACATATTTAAATTGCAGAGCAAGGTTATCAACCACTTTTAGTTTTACATCAAGAATAATCCCGAAAAGACCGTAGCCACCAAGAACCAATTTAAAAAGTTCCTGATTTTCAGTTCTGCTGCAATTAAGGATTTCACCATTATGATTCATCAACGTAAATGAAACCACGCTCGAAGAAATTGGCGGAAGATTTTTTTGCCAGCCATGACCGTTCACGCTCATCGAACCGCCCACAGAAAACGAACTGAAAGCCTGCATTACCGCAATTGATTTTCCGTGCTTGTCTAAATATTTTATGGCATCTTCCCAAAGTGCTCCCGAACCGATCGTAAGAACGTTATTTTTTTCATCAAGTTCCATCTGTTTGTAGGGAAGCATATTAAGTAAAATTCCGTTGGGATAAATGCTGTGACCGCCCATGCTGTGTTGTGCACCAGCAATAGAAACTTTCAGGTTTTTTTCTTTAGCGTATTTTAAAATCTGTTGAAGTTGGTTTTCAATCTCAGGTTTGGTTTTTGGAACCAAAATTAAGGTGTCGATTTTGGTTAAATTTAATTCACTTGCATCATTGGTATATCCTTTAGGAATTTCAGTTTTATGAAAGTCAGATTCATTCCATTTTGTTTTAAGAACATGAAATATAGGAATTGAAATGAATATTAAACTGATGAAAGCTAAAGTGAGAAGTACGAAAAGATATTTTTTCTTCATGGGTTAAAAGTGTGTTTAAAGATTAAAAAGAAACTGAATGCCAACTGTGACCACAATATTTACATTGCTTTGCAAAAGGTGTTCGTGCCAGTTTTTCGCATTGCGGACAATTATTAAAAAATATCTTTTGAGAACTTTCTTTTATAATTCGATTTGCGATATTGATTTCAAATTCTTCATAATCATTTTCAGGGATGAATATTTTATGTTTTAAATGAATTTTTTCGTCAGTAGTCATTAAATTACTATAATAGGTAATGATATATTTTAGTGTTTCTTTATCCATAGTTAATTTCAATTATTTACCCCACCGTCGGCGTATCTTCTTCCTTCAACACTTTTTTCTCTTTCATAGAAAGCATCATCCTTTCGCATTTGTACTTTTGCCAATCAAACTGATGAAGAAAATCAAGGGCAGCTTGAAAACCTCTGTTAAAAAGATCTTCTTTTTCCTCTCTTTTCATAAAGAAATTCAGCCAGCTGCTGTCGCCACAATTTACAGATTGAATGCTGTAAAGATGATAAAAAGTATGCTTGGTTAAAAAAGATTTATCGTTAAACCCTTGCATCGTGCTGATAATATTTCCGGCAAAGGAAAATGGAGTTTTCATAATTTGCTCGCTCGTTTTTACTTTACTGGAAGCGATGTCAGAATTGCTTGTGAGCTGAACTCCGAACAAAGGCATCCTCGGATAAAAAACCTCACTGTCATGAAAAAGATCGATCGGGAAATTCGAAATACTTCCGCCATCGATGAAAACTCCGACCGGATAAATATTTTCTTTTTCCGTATTCATCCAGAATTTCCAGGCATATTTCACCGAATCATCATTCTTATTGATTGTTTTTTGAAAAGGCTCAAAAAAGAAGGGAACCGACATCGAGGCGCGGACAAATTCTGCCGGACTGATGTGTTTCAATTCCTCTTCAGACCAATATAAATTGGCCATCGTAGGCAATTCGACCTTTATTTTAGCGTTAATATCTGTTGTGACGACAATGTATTCTGATTTTAACTGATAAAATGGATTATCTTTATAATAATCATTATTGGCAATGCTTTCATAGAAAATTTTATATCGCGTTTCGTCAATGTGCTCTTTATTATTTTCTCTGATTTCGTCAATATTCTGTAAAGCATTGTGATAATATTCCTGTTGATTTCCGTAACGATAGTTTAAGTTGAGTTGATGCTCTTTCTGAACAAATTTTTCGTTCAGTTCCGCAACTGTTTTTATTCCAAAACCGTTCATCACTTCTGTCATTTGAGTAAGAAATGTATTTCCGGGATTCAATCCGCTGTTTTGTTTCCTGAAATCATTGTAAAATTTCACAAAACAAATCAATGCGATGATAACAGGAATCAAAGGAACCAGAAAAAGTAGTTTAGCTCTTAACGTAGTTTCAGAAGGGGTTGCAAATGGAATTACCAAAAGTGTAGCCATTAAAATAACAGCGAGAATAACATTGATTTTAATGAAATTTTTATTGTTTAAAATCGAATGAACGGTCGTCCTCACATACGGTTTACCATCCATGAAATCTGCGAAATTCCAGTTGAAAAGAGTTTCTTTGATTACATCACTTTTCTGTTCTTCTTTGGTTTTACAGGCCGCAATTAGCATTGTGTTGATAGCTCCGGCGCTTGTTCCGGCTACTTTCAGAAATCTAATTCCAAAAATTTCCAATCCATACAAATAACCTACTAATGCACTTCCCCAAACGCCACCGCCTTCCTGTACAAATTCAACATATTGATTGCCATTGGCATCCAACAAATCAGAAAATTCTTTAGCTGAAATATTTATGTAAAGAGCCTGCAATTTGTCTTTTGAGGCTTTCGAAAGCGTATTTTCTTCAAGAATGGTTTTTAGGGTTTCAGGTTTCATGGTTTAATTTTTTTTGAAGCTATTTCCCGCTCTCCGCACTCGCTATTTTTTTTGGTTTCGGCGCGGCAGCGAAGCTGCCGCGCCGAAACCAAAAAAAATGAGCTCAAACAGATGCTGCGATCGGGGCTAGGGATGTTGTCATATATACAATGAAAGTCAATTAAATAAAATTTATAATCAAGAAAACTTTAGCCAAAATTACCACTGTTTTCTTCTTGCATAAATAAAAGTACAGATCACCACCAAAGCCATTATACCAATGGTGATAAAATAACCATATTTATTGTGAAGTTCAGGCATATTATCGAAATTCATCCCGTAAACGCCGGCGATAAAAGTAATCGGCAAAAAGTAAACCGAATAAATTGCTAAAACTTTCATCACCTGATTCGCTTTTTGGTCTGAAAGTGCCAAAAACATCCCGATTAAGTTGGTAATCTGAATATTCAGATGATCGAAATCGGCAACCACATCTTTATGTTTATCTTTTAAATCCACCACTTCAGAATCCTGCAAACCAAGCAATTTAAACTTATCAATAGCATCAGTAGAAATTGTCAAAACTCTTGAATTTAAGCCAGACTTTCTTTTAAGTTTATACAATCTTCGGATTTGATTAGTGTGATTGGTATTTTTCAGGAAAATTTCGTTTTCAATATTATCCATCGTTTCCAGAAGACTCACCGATTCATCATCAAAACTTTTCATAATTAGCAAAGCCATCATCAGCGCAATGTTTTGCGGAGTGGTCTCATCTTTTGAAAGGGAAAGTCTTTTCTTGGTTTCAACAATACTTTTGGTCTTCATCCTGTGAATGGTGATGATGGTATTATCGATTAGGAAAATCCCGATTTTTGTGCTGATATCGCTTATGGTGTTGAGGTTTTTCCTTTCCAGTTCAGTACTTTCACGAAGAAGGTAAAATTTCACATTTCCGTCTTCTTCATATTTCGGCAGGTGATTCGGATCCATCGTATCTTCCAGAAGAAGGTTGTTGATCTCGTATCTTTCGTGAAGAAATTTCAGGTCTTCCTGCGTAGGAGCCTCCACATCTACCCATTCGCACTGGGAATCTCTGTAAATCGTATCAATTGGCATAAAGTAAAAATACTAATATTTTGAAATACTATGTGTTAAATAAGTTTATCTTTGCCAAAATTAAAAAACTATATGATTAAAAGTACAATAAAAGGGATCGGATTTTATGTTCCAGATAACGTTGTTACCAATGATGATCTAGCAAAATTAATGACCACCAATGACGAATGGATCACGGAGCGAACGGGAATTAAAGAAAGAAGACACCGAAAAAACAGATATGATTCTCAGGAAACCAGTGCTTTTTTAGGATATAAAGCTGCTGAAAAAGCGATTGCTAATGCAGGTTTAACTTCAAAAGATATCGATTATATTATTTTCGCAACACTTTCTCCGGATTATTATTTCCCTGGATGTGGCGTTTTGCTTCAGGATATGTTGGGTTGCGATACCATCGGAGCATTGGATGTGAGAAATCAGTGCTCAGGTTTTGTGTATTCAATGAGTGTGGCGAATGCTTTCATTAAATCAGGAACCTATAAAAATATTTTAGTAGTTGGAGCAGAAGTTCATTCTTTCGGACTTGATTTTTCAGACGAAGGAAGAGGGGTTTCTGTTATTTTCGGAGATGGGGCAGGAGCTGTTGTTCTTTCGGCGACAGAAGATGAAAATGCTGGGGATATTCTAGCTATGAATATGCATTCTGAAGGTAAATTTGCGGATGATTTGTGTACGCAATTCCCGGGTTCTAAATTCGGTTGGAGTGACAGAATGAGAAAAGATCCCGAAAATGTAACGAACAAGGAAGTTTACCCGATTATGAACGGAAATTTTGTGTTCAAGCACGCGGTAACGAGATTCCCTGAAACGATGCAGGAAGCGTTGGACAAAGCAGGAAAAACAATCGATGATGTCGATATGTTCATTCCTCACCAGGCAAATTTGAGAATTGCTCAGTTTGTGCAGCAAAAGTTTGGTTTGCCGGACGAGAAAATTTTCAACAACATCCAAAAATACGGAAATACAACGGCAGCTTCTATTCCGATTGCATTAAGTGAAGCGATTGAAGCAGGAAAAGTAAAAAGAGGAGATTTGGTTCTTCTTTCAGCTTTTGGAAGTGGTTTCACTTGGGGAAGTGTTTTGTTTCAATATTAAAAATAAATGCTACGAATACACTAATAATTTAAAATAAGCAATTCGTACGTGGCAGAATACAATAAAAAAATCCGAAAAACTTATTAGTTCTTCGGATTTTTTATGTTTTAAAACTTTAAAACTAAAGGCTTTGCAATAATTTTTCAGTATCAGCAGAATCCTGACCTGTAGATTTTGCTAATGCGATAGATTTTTCAGCCCAAAGTTTAGCATTTTTCTTATCTCCAACTTTATTATAAAGATTTGCCAAAGTATCTGTATTAGCATAATTTTCATTCTTTTTAACAGATTCCTGAGCCCACGAAACTGCTTTTTCCAAAGACGATTTTGTATTTACATTTTCAAAGAAATTCCAAGCCAATGAATTCAGTTCTTCAGAGCTGTTAGCTGTCGTATCTTTGTATAATTCCAACGTCAGCTTTTCGTAAGTCGGGATGTCTTTTGCTCTTAAAGCTCTATTAGCTCTTGCTTTTTTCAGTATTGTTTCTGCTTCAGGTTTAGACAAAAATTTCTGAGCTTCTGTTAAGAAATAATCGTCATTCCAGGTTTTTGCTTCTGCGTTATATGACTTTTTAAAAATATTGCTGATTTTAATATTTTTGTCAAGGTCTGCATATCTTTCAGGTGTAATCACCTTAGAAATTTCAGCTTTTTTGGTCTGGAAAATTTTATATAAAGGGCTATCTATGTTCTGAGCGCCCATTAATAACATTTGAATGTCGTCCTGATCATATTCCGTTTTTGCGGCAAAATAACGTTCCATAACTCTGCTGGCAAATGCCGCATCATTATACATCGTAAGACCTGCAAGATTTTTCAAGAATTCAGGATCTTTTTCACCGTTTTCGAATTTTTGCTTTAAAGCGGTTAATCTTTTTGAAGGATCTCCTGCATCTTTTGCAAACTGAATAAAATCATTCTCTTCAACATAACCTAACGTTCTGTGAACTTCCTCTCCATCACCATTAATGAATAAATACGTTGGAAACGCTTTCACATTATATTTTTTTGCTAAACCAATTCCTTCACCTTTTTCCATATCAATTTTTGCATTGATGAAGTGCGAATTATAATAATCTCCGACAGACTGTAGCGGGAAAATGTTTTTTACCATCAGTTTACAAGGGCCGCACCATGAGGCGTAAGCATCAACAAAAACCAATTTGTTTTCTTTTTTTGCTTTAGCTAAAATGGTTGCGAAATTGCTGTCTTCGAATTTTATTCCTTGCGCAAAAGCCAATGCACCGATGAATAATGAAGAGAATATTGCTATTTTTTTCATAAATACTTTTTAATGGTTACAAATGTAATAATTAACTTAACACATATGTCGTGTAATGTGTTTAAATAGTTACAATCTATTTCAATGAAATTTTTAGTTTAAATAAGACTAAATTAGCTTCCCAAATTCAATTTAAAAGTGAAAATTAGTGTTAAAAAAAATTAAATAACGTAGATATTTCACTGAAAAATAAAATATTAGTATTTTTGTGCAAAACAATACTAAGAACTATGAAAATGATGAATTATTATAAAACAAAAAGTAATAATTTATTATTAATGCTCAAAAATCTTCTAAAACTTGCTTTTTTCTTAATATTTGCTGTCTTTATTTCTGCTCAGGAAAAAACATCTTTATCTGAAATTCCTAAAACTGAATCTGTAAACCTGAAAAATGATCAAAATAATGTTCAGGAAACCATTGCAGACGCTTATGATAATTTCGCTGTTTATTATAAAAAGCAAAATCAAATAAATCTTATTAAAAATATCGTAATTGTTATTTTAATTATATCATTAATTGCGCTTTATTTTTTTTATAATTCTAAACAGAAAAGACAGTTTGCTAAATTTAAAGATATCATCAGAAACCAAAAGAAGGTAAGTTTTGCATATAATAATGAAGCGGTGGAAATTGATGACTTTTCAAATATATCAGTGGTTGAAATCGGGCAGAGTGAAGAAATAAAAAAGAGAACAGAATCTCTGATGACCTCCGAAACTGAAACCAAATTACTGGAACTTCTGGAAACTTTTGAAAAAGGAAATCTTTACAATAATAAGAATATGTCGCTTCCTTTTTTGGCGGGCGAGCTTAATACGAATACCAAATATCTTTCGTATGTGATCAATCAGCATAAAAGTGCAGACTTTAAAACGTATGTAAACCGCTTAAGGATAAATTATATTGTTGATAAGCTAATTAACGATGAAAAGTACCGCCAGTACAAAATAAGCATCTTGGCAGACGAATGCGGTTTTTCTTCACACAGCAAGTTTGCGTCAGTATTTAAGGCAGTTACAGATTTTTCGCCTTCCGCTTTTATTAAGCATTTGGATGATAAAAAAGCCTGAGTGGGATCTGTTCATTTTCCTGAAAATAATTAAATAATTCCCTGTTTAAAATCCTTATTCTTATCATTTTCCTGAAAACGGATAAGCATTTGTTTTATGTAAAATCATAGCTTTCATATATTTGCAACGGTTTTACGAGACAGACTATATTCTGCAGCCTGTCACATTTTTTCCGGAAAAATTATTCTTGTTTAAAAGAATATGTCTTGTATTACCAACCTAAACACTAAACTAAAAACTACTAAAAGGTATAAAATATACTGACATGTATTTTGTATCAACCATGAAACTACTTTTAAACTAGTAACAAGTTAAACGGATGAGAACAACTTTAACATTCGCTATGGCGGCTGTGTTGTCTAATTTTGCCTATGCGCAAATTGGTATCAATACTGCTAATCCATTGGCGAGCTTAGATGTCGTAGCTAAAAAAACCGACGGCTCTACAGCAGAAGGCATTTTGCCACCCAGACTTACGGGAGATCAAATAAGAATGGGTGACGACAGGTATACCAGTGTACAAGCGGGAGTCATTGTATTTGCAACCGCACCCGTAAGTACATCAAGTGCCAAAACAGCAAATATTACAACAGCAGGGTTGTATTATTTCGACGGAACAGAATGGCAGAAAATGATTTCCGGAGACCCTAAGAAACTGAATGTACAATCTTGGGGAGACATTAAAAGTTCTGCACAAAATATAGATCACAACGGTTGGTATTTACTTAACGGAAGATCTATTTCAACTCTATCACCAACGGCACAGAGTTCGGCGATGAGCTTAGGATTTACCTCAATCCTGCCAGATGCTACAGATAGGGTTCTAAAAACACGAAGTGGAAATGAAATGATAGGAAGTGAAGGAGGAACAAACAGCCTGGTGCTTACCCGTTCGAATTTACCGAATATTAATCTTACAGGGATTATCAGCGGTATTGCAGAAAGTGCAGGAACGCACAATCACACGTCTAATGAAGGTGGATTTTTGTTAGGTGGAACAAGTACCGGAAATAATGGCTCAGGGCATTATCAGGGAAATTCGACACCAACATCATGGGGTGGAGTAGGAATGCTGGGAAATACGGCTAATTCAGGAGCGCATACTCATGCTTTGGCAGGTACGGCTACTATTCCGACAGGTGGAACAGGAAATGCCTTAGATAACAGATCTGCGTATTTAGTTGTAAATACATTTATCTATTTAGGCGAATAATTTTTAATAGAATCTAAATTTCTATACAACAATCGGGGTTGATTGCCCGATTTTTCAGTCAAGTTTTTTTAAGTAAGAATCCGCAGATTTTTTTCTGCGGATTTATTTCTATTTCGTTACTGTGCTATCTTTTTTTAGTGTATCAACAGGTGCTGGTTCTGAATTGGCCACCGCCGAATCTCCCATCGTATTTCTTATAGAATCTTTATTGTGCTCTGCTTTGAACTCTTCTCTGTTTTCTTTTTTATCAGCGCAGCTTCCTAAAGTTAATAAGCCTAAAACGCCTACAATCCATAATTTTTTCATAGTCTAATATTTTTGATGTTTAGTATTAATCAAATATAATGATTTAAAGTAAAAAGTAAAAAGTAAAAAGTAAAAAGTAAAAAGTAAAAAGTCATTTAATAGATTTTTAAATCAATAAGAAGTCCCGAAGGGACGACTTAAAATAGGGTAGGATGATAATCCTATCAAACAAACAATAAAATATCCATCAATCAAAAAAATCCGCAGAACTTTCATCTACGGACTTTCTATTTTAGGTTAAACTTTTATTATTTAACAGTTGTTGCAGAATCTATTTTAATAGTGTCAGGTGTCGTACTCATAACCGCCGAATCTGTGGTAGCAGGAGCACTTTGTATAACAGTTGTTGAGTCTGTATTACTTGTTGACATAGACGATTCCTTTGTTCCGCAACTTACTGCGATGATTCCTAATCCAAAGACTACTAATAACTTTTTCATAATATTTATTTTTTGGTGTATTAGTAAAAGTTCAATTATTATTCCTAATACATAGAATGAATTACTAAAATATTGATAAAGTGATTTAAAATTTGTTAATATTCAATTATTTAAGCTTAAATAGAAACTTTAAACCAAAAACGAACAACCATCAACCGAAAACAAAAAAAGCCCCGAAATCAAAATTTCGAGGCCTTGTCAATCATTTATCAATGATCAATTATCATTTATTACCCTAAATATGGATATTTATAATCTTTAGGAGAAACAAAAGTTTCCTTAATAGATCTTACAGACGTCCATCTTAGTAAGTTCATTTTAGAACCTGCTTTATCGTTTGTTCCAGAAGCTCTACCACCACCGAAAGGCTGCTGACCAACAACTGCACCTGTAGGTTTGTCGTTGATGTAGAAGTTTCCAGATGCATTTTCTAACGCTTTGAATGCTTCATTTACAGCATATCTATCTTGTGCAAAAACTGAACCTGTTAATGAATAAGGAGAAGAAGAATCTACCAACTGTAGAGTTTCAGCCCATTTTGCATCTTCATAAACGTAGATTGATAAGATTGGTCCGAAGATTTCTTCAACCATACTTTCGTACTGAGGATTTGTAGTTTCGATAACTGTTGGGTTTACAAACCATCCTTTAGAATCATCAACATTTCCACCGATTACAACATTTGCTTCGTTTGAAGCGTTTGCTCTGTCGATATATCCTTTACATTTTTCGAAAGAATTTTTGTCGATTACTGCGTTTACGAAGTTTGAAGGATCCTCCGGAGAACCGATTTTAATAGAAGCGATCTGAGTTTCCATTACTTTTTTCACATCAGCCCAAAGAGACTGAGGAATATAAGCTCTTGAAGCTGCAGAACATTTTTGTCCCTGATATTCGAAAGCACCTCTTACCAAAGCAGTTGCCACAGCTTCTACATTTGCAGACGGGTGAGCGATCACGAAATCTTTTCCCCCAGTTTCACCAACGATTCTTGGGTACGTTCTGTAGTTGTGGATATTATCACCGATCATTTTCCACATTCCCTGAAATACTTTTGTAGAACCCGTGAAGTGAAGACCTGCGAAATCTCTGTGTGCCAAAACTTTCTCAGCAGTTTCTTTTCCATCCGTGAAAATCATGTTGATTACCCCTTTTGGAAGACCCGCTTCAGTTAAAACATCCATAATTACTTTTGCAGAATATACTTGCTTGTCAGATGGTTTCCAAACGACTACGTTTCCAAGCATTGCCATACAAGTTGGCAAGTTTCCAGAAATCGCTGTAAAGTTGAACGGAGTTACCGCAAAACAGAATCCTTCCAATGGTCTGTATTCAACTCTGTTCCAGATTCCTGCATCAGAAACCGGCTGTTCAGAATACATTTCTGTCATGAATTCTACGTTGAATCTTAAGAAATCGATGAACTCACAAGCAGCATCAATTTCAGCCTGATGAACGTTTTTAGATTGTCCGATCATCGTCGCCGCGTTGATTACATCTCTGTAAGGTCCCGCCAAAAGATCAGCAGCTTTTAAGAAAATAGCAGCACGGTGTTCCCAACCAAGCTCGTTCCATTCTTTTTTTGCAGCCAATGCAGCGTTGATGGCATCATCTACATGTTGCATTGTTCCTCTGTGATAAAAACCAAAATCATGAGCATGATCCTGAGGCGACTGAAGCTGAACTGTATCACCAGTTTTTACTTCTTCACCATTAATTACCATTGGGATTTCTATCTTTTCAGCCCACATTTTTTTGTATTGAGCGATAAGGCTTTTTACTTCTGGAGTTCCCGGTGCATAAGAGTTTACCGGCTCATTTACTGCAAATGGTACTTGCGAAATTGCTTTTGACATATTACGTTTTATTATTTTAATTTTAAAAATATGTTGGTATACAAATTTACGATAATTAAAGGAAAGAAAAAATACAGCTTTCTGATATAAAATTAATCGAATTGATAAGGTATGTTTAAAAAATATGATTTTTCACCATACGTAATGTAAGAAAGTGTAATGTTTTCATTCTGATATTTCAATTAAAATAAAAAAAGTAATAATTATGTTCAAAATTACTGGGAGAATTCTTGATTTTAAATCTTACCTTACATCTTTTCATTCTCCAAGATCTTCAGCACAAGTTTTTCCTCTTGTGTAAGATCTGCTTTTCCGTCGTTTTCCTCAATCTGTTCCAATTCATCAAGATATTTTTTGATGGAATTATTTTCGTAGAGATTGATAACCAAAGGATGTACGTAATATTTTCGGCAAACGGCACTTGTATTTCCAAGATGTCTTGCGACAATGTCTAAAGCTTCTTTTACCTTTTTTTTGTATTCGGTATGCGTTTCAGCGTAGCCAATTTCTTTAAAAGCAATTAATGCACTTACAGTTCCCGACCATGTTCTGAAATCTTTTGCCGTAAAATCTTCACCGCTGATTTCTTTAATATAGTCATTCACCATTCCGGAATCTACCGAATGACGGTTTCCTTCTTCATCAATAAACTGAAAAAGCTCTTTTCCGGGAATATCTTTGCATTTTTGAATTAATCTTGAAAGTCGTTTACTCTTAAGATCGATATCGTGCATGACTCCTTTTTTTCCCTTAAAATGAAAAGTAATTTTTTGTCCTTTTATCTGAACGTGTTTATCCTTTAAAGTGGTTAAACCAAAAGAACCGTATAATTTTTCGTACGTATTATTTCCGATCCTGATATTGGTTCGTTGCATTAAACTAACGATCAAGGCAAGAATTTTTCTCTTTTCGAATGTTCTTAAAGCTAAATCTTTCTCCACCTGAAGCCGAATTTCAGGTAAAGCATAGCCAAACTGAAGCATTCGGTAAAATTTCGTGTGATTTCGCAAGGCACTCCAAAGTGGGTGATAGCGGTATTGTTTTCTGTGTTTAACATCAAAACCTGTTGCCTGAAGATGCCCGTTATCCAAAGCGCAGATCCACACATTTTCCCAAGCCGGCGGTATTACTAGTTTGTTGATGCGTGTAATTTCTTCTTTGTTTTTGATTTTTTCACCGTCTCTGTAGTAAGAGTACTTTTTTCCGGTTTTCTTTCGGGTGATACCGGCTGTCTCTGCATCGGTGGTATAAATAAGATGTACCGCCTTTGCAGATGCTACCGGATCTTTCATAATTTTGACAATCTTAGAAGGTTTCAGATGCGTGATGAGGTCTAAGTCTGAATTTTCCATAAGATTTGGTTAAGAGTTCCTACCCCTTGAAAATAGCCATGCAATGATGCCTATTACGCCAACTACTAATATGATTCCCCACCACATTCCGGCTTTAAAGATTGTCTCTACTGCTTCACAACTTGTTAATGTTAACAAACATAATATGGTCATACTATATAAGCTCCATTTTTTCATAATTCTTTATTTTTTGGTGTTTATTATTTTAAATTCTGTGGTTATCCGGTCGCCATTTTTTAATTGATCTTTTGATCTGATCACCGGAAATATTTTCGTGCAGAGCCTTATACAGAAGTTCCTTAAACTCATCATCATTGGCGAACCTCAACGCGGCAATTTGTCCAAATTTCAGTTTTTCTTCCACTTCATCAGACCTCAGACCGAAAATTTCAAAATATCTTTGCTTAAATTCGAGTCTTACCATTCGGTTTTGAAGTCCCAACGCATAATGCTGCCTCAGCATAATTGCCAGATAGAAAATCAGGAATATGATAACAGAAAAAAGTATCCAAATTAATTGATTTGCTTCATCATTAAAAATCTTAAAGATTCCAAAAGCTTCCAGCAGAATTAATAATGGAAGATAAATGAAATGATGTGGAGGATAAAATTTCCTGTGATTTTTATAATTCTGACTTTCCATAATGTGTATATAAGCAAGAACCTTTCCAAAATGTTAAATATTTAATAATAATTGCAATTTGTGGTATGTAATTCCTGTTGTTTTGTCTTAAATAATTAAAATTTTTAATCATTTTTTGATACTGAAATTGTATTTATTTTATTATTTGTAAATGGAGCAAAATGCAATGAAAAATCAATTTTCGCCAAAATATATACAGTCTAAAAATTCCCCTCCATTGTAGGGGTGGCGAAAATTTCAAAGAAATTTTTAGCGGGGTGGTTTTAGAAATTTGAATTGTATTTTTTTGTTTAAGCTACCCGTCTTTTTGTGATGCAAAAATCCACTCCTTCAAAGAAGGGGAATTTCAATTGTGTAATTCCAAAATATAGTGAGGAAAACAGTAACCCTAGCCCCGATTGCAATGAACATCCTTTTTTGAAAAAAAAGATTGTAATGGAAAGCGGGAAAAAGCTCTTAATAAAAAAGAAAGTAAGATAAAGATTGAAAATTGACTTAAAAAAATGCTTTAATTCTGGCATTAAAAAACTCCTAAAATTCTCTTTCGAGCCTCAAAAAATTCGTAACTTCACCTCTTTAAAAATTATTGAAAAATGACTTCAAAGGAAAAAGTAGCTGCGCTTCGTGAAGAAATGCAGAAAAATAATGTTGATGCATTTATAGTATATTCTGCAGACCCGCACATGAGTGAATATTTGCCGCAGGAATGGCAGGAGAGAGCGTGGTTGTCTGGTTTTTTAGGTTCAGCAGGTTTTGTGGTGGTAACGAAAGATAAAGCAGGACTTTGGACAGACGGAAGATATTTTACGCAGGCTCCCATTGAATTGGCCGGTTCAGGAATCGATCTTTTTAAAGATGGAATGGAAGGAACTCCAAATTATATTGACTGGATTATTTCTGAAATTCCAACAAACGGAAAAGTAGCGGTAAATGCTTTGGCGACTGCTCATGCTAATTGGGAACTGCTAACTCAAAAATTAAACGCTAAAAATATTACGCTGGTAGATAATCCTCTTTTGAAGCAAATCTGGACGGATAGAGGAACGCCTTCGAAAAATCCGATTTTTGTGCATCCTGTAGAAAGAGCAGGGAAATCTGTGGTTGATAAAATTGCAGCAATCCGTCAGAAAATGGAAGAGCAGGAGGCTACAGTTCATGTAATTGCAAGTCTGGACGACGTGGCATGGACATTGAATTTAAGAGGAAGCGATGTAGAAAGCAACCCTGTATTTTTAGGCTATCTCATCATTACTAAAAATGATGCAATCCTGTTTACCGATCTAGAAAAAATGGAAGTGGAAGCAAGAAAGCAAATGGATGAGTCTTTTGTGAAAATGATGCCCTACGAAGAGTTTTACAATCATTTAAAGGA
Source organism: Chryseobacterium sp. C39-AII1 (assembly GCF_039672645.1). NCBI lineage: Bacteria > Pseudomonadati > Bacteroidota > Flavobacteriia > Flavobacteriales > Weeksellaceae > Chryseobacterium > Chryseobacterium sp. C39-AII1. Next base: position 44,061 of record NZ_JBDFPQ010000016.1, on the reverse strand, counting down.
ATATAAAAATCAAACGGTTTTGGTTTCTCCAAACAGTAATCAATCTATTTATGAGGCTTTAAAATCTGATAATCAGTTTATCAAAGCAGCAGTTCCTGGAAACTTGATGAAAGCTCAGAAAAACGAAACAGAGCTGGAAGGTTTCAGAAAAGTAATGGTGAGAGATGGAGTAGCGATGGTGAAATTCCTTTACTGGCTTACTCACAATGCAGGAAAAGAAACAATGACGGAATTTTCAATTGGTGAAAAACTGAGAGGTTTCCGTGCAGAAGGTGAAAATTTCGTGGGAGAAAGCTTCGGAAGCATCGTTGGATATAAAGATAATGGTGCTATTATGCACTATTCCGCTAAAAGTGAAGGCAGTAAAGAAGTGACCAATGATGCAAGTATTTTAGTGGATTCCGGAGGTCAGTATCTTGAAGGAACAACGGATATTACTAGAACATTGGCTTTAGGTGCTGTTTCTGATGATTTTAAAAGAAATTCAACATTGGTTTTGCAAGGCTTGATCCGTTTATCGATGGTGAAATTCCCTAAAGGAACCAGAGGCGTTCAGCTTGATGCAATCGCTAGACTTCCTTTATGGATGGAAGGTAAAGATTACAACCACGGAACTGGTCACGGTGTCGGAAGTTTTATGAACGTTCATGAAGGTCCTCAGAATATCAGAAAAGATATGAATCCGCAGGAGCTTTTGTTGGGAATGGTTTGTTCCAACGAGCCGGGTTATTATTTGGAAGGAGATTACGGGATTCGCCACGAAAATCTAATCGCAGTAAAAGAATCTGAAACAACGATTCACGGAACTTTTTATGAGTTTGAAACATTGACTTTCTGCCCATTCTTTAAAGATACTATCGTAAAAGAAATTCTTTCTGAAGAAGAAATTTCTTGGTTAAATACTTATCACAAAACATGTGAAGAAAAAATAGCTCCATTTTTGGAAGGCGAGGTGAAAGATTGGTTCCTTGGATTGGTAAGTCCGTTATAGAAAGTGAACAGTTAATGATGAATTGTGAATTATATTATTCACCTTATTCATTAATTTAGATAAAAAACGTCTTGTAAAACTTATTGCAAGACGTTTTTATTTTTCACAACCGTATTTTTACGGAAACAATTTTAGTAATTATCCTGAATGCTAAGAATGTGATTGAAGGTATCTTTGTATCAACAAAAAAGCAACACTAATCACTTTCATATATACTAAAGTAAATTTCAATTGCAGTAAAATCATCTCGTTCTGGGGTGATTTTTTTATGTATTTTTGTTTGAAAATTACTTTTCCTCAGACTTAATTTAAAATAATGATCCATCAGTTTTTTCAAAGTTTCAATATTTTTTCAGAAAATGAAATCGGCGATTTTTTACAGCTTTTTGAAAGAAAAAAACTCAATAAAAATGATTTTTTTGTTCGTGAAGGAGAAAAATGTAAAGAGATAGCTTTTATAGAATCCGGGATTTTCAGATCTTATTATATTGCTGATGACGGAAAAGATATGACGTACTGCTTCAGATTTCCGAATGATCTGATTGCTTCTTATTCTTCATTTATCTCTGAAAAACCGAGCATGGAAAATATGCAGGCCATTTCAGATGCCGAAATTTTAATCATCAAAAAAGATAAAATTGAAACGTTGGCTAATGATAATCCGAATTGGATTTTATTTTTAAAAGTAATTGCAGAACAGGAATATCTGGAACTTGAAAAACGATTTTTCCAACTTCAAAAAGATAGTGCAGCAAAGCGTTATGAAGCTTTGCTTGAAAACCAATCTAATTATATTCAGGATATTCCTTTGCAGTATCTGGCTTCTTATTTAGGCATTACCCAACGCCATTTGAGCCGAATTCGAAAAGAGATTTCTTTTTAGACATTTGTCCTGTTGATTGAGGTCGTGACTGAATAGTTTTGTGAAAAAAATAAAATGCAGTCAAATATTTTAATTATCGGAGGCACCGGATTGGTGGGTAAAACCGTTGCCCGAATTTTACATTCAAGAAATCCAGAACTTACGATTTTTATCGGTGGCAGAAAAGGTGGAAACAGTGAAAATAATTTATTCATTGATGTGACTAAAATTTCAACCTTTGAAAAAATATTAGAGAAAAATATTCATCTAATTATTCTTTCTGTGAATGATAAAGAAGATCATGTGCTTCGTTTTGCTATCGATCATGAAATAGATTATTTAGATATCACAAAACCTACTCCTGATTTGATGAAAGCTTATAAGTTTGCGAAAAATCATTCCGTAAATAGCAAAATTGTTTTCAGTTCTGGCTGGATGGGCGGAATTGTGGCAGGTTTGGTGAATGTTGCTTCGTTGAAAATGAAATCTATTGATGAAGTAAAACTTTTTGTTTATTATTCTGTGAAAGATAAAGCAGGTGAAAGTTCGGCTCATTTTATGGCAGAAAATGTAGCTAACCCTTTTGTAAATTATAAAAATAATCAACCTGTTTCGATAAAACATTTCCTAGATTCCGAATACTTTGATTTCTCTTTTGGAATTGGAAAGCGACAGGTTTATAATTTTGATGTTCCCGATCTGTATATTCTAAATCAAATTGAAAATATCCCGACGGTAAATGTAAAAATGACATACAGTTCAAAATTTGTAACCTGGATTTTGGGTGCTTTTCAGAAAATAAAACTCTATAATATTTTATCTTTAAAAGAAAGAAAAATGATTTTTGCAGCCAGTGGAAATGGTGATCAGACTGTTTTTGAAATTATCATTAAAAATAAAGAAGAAACGAAGAAAATCAGTCTTCAAAGTAGAGAAGGGCAAGCGGAACTGACGGCTTTGTCTGCTGTTTTACATACTGAAAAACTGTTGAAAACTGATATTGAAAATAAAGTGTATTTCAGTCATCAGCTTCATGAATCAGCATCTTTACTAGAATCGTTGATGAATTATCCATCCATTATAATTCAGGTTGAATCATGAAGAAAATCGTAATTATTAATGGTCATCCCAACAAAAAGTCTTTTAATTTTGGTCTTGCTGAAGCTTATAAAAAAGGAGCTTTGGAATCGGGGGTAGAAGTGAAGGAAATTGTCATTGCTGATTTGAAGTTTAATCCCAATTTGCAATTCGGTTATCAGAAAAGAATGGAACTTGAACCTGATTTGCTCGAAGCATGGGAAAAAATTGAATGGGCAGATCATTTGGTTTGGATTCATCCAGTTTGGTGGGGCGGACTTCCAGCGATCACAAAAGGCTTCATTGATCGACTTTTTCTTCCCGGAATGGCTTTTAAATATCGTGAAAGTTCGGTTTTGTGGGACAAACTGCTGAAAGGCAAGTCTGCTCATATTATAACGACTTTGGATCAGCCGGGTTGGTATTATAGATGGTTTTATGGTCGACCAAGTGTGAATCAGCTTAAAAAATCTGTTTTAGAATTTTGTGGAATAAAACCTGGAAAAGTGACGTATGTGGGAATTGTGAAGACTTCTGATGAGGCTATAAGGAAAAAGTGGTTGGAGAAAATACAAGTACTTGGACAAAAACAAAAGTAGTGTCTAATGGTAAAATTTGAATAGAACGACTGAGATCCTAGCCGTGATAGGAGCATTTGTTTGAGCTCATTTTTAAGTTTTCTAGAGGCGGCTGGCGAAGCCAGCCGCCTCTAGAAAACCTACAAAAAATCTACACTAATCACTTTCATATTACTAAAGTAAATTTCAATTACAGTAAAATCATCTCGTTCTGGGTTGATTTTTTTATTATTAAATCTTTAGAAATAAACTTAAATTAGTAGAATTCTCAATAATTATTTATTAGCTTGGAATTCTTCTTTATTTTTGTAGAATTAATTTAAGGCATCTGTGAATACATGAAAAATGAAATCTTTAATAATCAGGTAAAAGTAGTTTATTCCTTTGCTGAGTTGATAAATACCGCTTTTGAAGGTACCCAAAATGCAATATGCTGGGAGAGAAATTTAGAGGGAGATTTTAAAGAAATTGTTTCTAAACTTAAGTTAAAAGATAATATTACCGAAGTTTTCGCTGAAGATCTTTTAGCGCTGGAATTATCTGAAAAGGGTAGTAAAGCCCGGAAAATTATCTTAGATGATTTGCAGTCACTAACCGATTTCGGAGCTTCTCCTTCACTTAATTTGCTTAAAAATTATGATCGAGATGATGAGTTTGATTTTATCTCAACCGATGTGTATTCTTATCATGTTGACCGTTCTCCGATCGGAACCGATACTTTCTTATGTACCTATTATGGGGCGTCGAGTGATATTTTACCGAACGATCAGGCTATACTAAAAATTTTGATTCCTGAAATTCGCGAAAAGCTTAAAGAATTGCATGACGGCTCAGAAGAAGATTTTGAATCTTTTCTGAAAGAGAATTATTTTGATTTACATTTTGAGCCCAAACCTGATTCCCAACCGATTAATCTAGGTTTGAAAAATCTTTGGAGATTAGCCGTAGATCATCCGCAACAAAAAGTTCTGCCTTGTATTCACAGAGCTCCCATCGAAAATGACGGAGAATACCGCCTACTTTTGATTTGTTAAATGATTTTGTATAAATGAACAGCCATTTCGAAGAGAAATGGCTGTTTTATTTTATGTGAAAATGTGTTACTTTCCGATACAAAACTTAGAAAAAATATTCCCCAAAACTTCATCATTTGTTACTTCGCCTGAAATTTCACCAAGATGCTCTAAAGCATTTCTAAGTTCATAAGCAAGTAATTCTGTTGAGATTTGAAATGTTATGGCTTCTTTCACTTTATTTATAGCGTCCAAAGATTTTTGCAGGGCTTCAAAATGACGTTGATTGGTAATGATTACATTATTTTCAGAAGCTTTCAGTTGTTCTACGTAAGAAGATAATTCGTTTTTCAGATCCTGAATATTTTGATTTTCAACGGCAGAAATTTTAATAAAATCGAATTCGTGAGCAATTTCATTTCTGAAAATATCTTCCACTTTTTCATACGTTGTCGGAGAAACTTCATCAATTTTTGTAGCACAAATGATCAATTTCAAATCCTCTCTCAACAAAGATTTTATCATTTCAATATCTTCAGAAAAATCTTCTGTTGCTGCATCCGCTAAGTATACAAGAATATTGGCATTTTCTACTTTTTCTTTGGCTTTTTTTACACCGATTGCTTCAATTTCATCCATTGTTTCACGCAATCCGGCTGTATCAATCAAACGAAAAGCATGTCCTTTAATATGTAAAACTTCCTCAATGGTATCTCTCGTAGTTCCGGCAATGTTACTTACAATCGCTCTTTCTTCCTTCAACAAAGCATTTAATAACGTCGATTTTCCGGCATTAGGTTTTCCTATGATGGCAACAGCAGTTCCGTTTTTAATTGCGTTTCCGTATTGAAAACTTTCAATTAACGAATTTAATTTTAATTCTATTTTATTTAATAGCTGATTCAAAGCTGTTCTGTCTGCAAATTCCACGTCTTCTTCTGCAAAATCCAGTTCAAGTTCAATCAATGAAACAAAATTCAATAAGTCTGTTCTTAAAAATGATATTTCATTGGTGATTCCACCTTTCAACTGATTGATAGCGACTTTTCTGGATGCTTCATTTTCAGACGCAATAACATCGGCAATGGCTTCCGCTTGAGAAAGATCAATCCTTCCGTTGATGAAGGCACGAAGTGTAAATTCTCCGGCTTTTGCCATTCTTGCGCCATTTTTAATCAAAGTTTCAAGAATACGTTTTCCAATATGTGGCGAACCGTGGAAGGTAATTTCAACCGAATTTTCTGTGGTGAAAGTTCGAGGTGCTAAAAATATAGACAACATTACTTCGTCAATCGCCTCCTCGCCATCCATAAAATATCCGTAGTGAATGGTGTGGGATTTTTGTTTTTCAAGGTTTTTACCAGGAAAAGATTTCTGAACTACAGATAAAGCTTCATTTCCGGAAACTCTGATAATGCCTAAAGCACCTATTCCATTGGCCGTAGCCAGCGCACAAATGGTATCGTTATTCATGCGGCAAATTTACGGATTTTAATTGCAAACCATTATATCCTTTCTCTATGGTAATGATTTTAATGTAATGATTTAATTTCCTTTCATTTACAAAATCTGTACACTTTCCTTAATGCTGTTCATCACAAAAATGCTTTTTGTTTGCCCAATGCCTTCAATTTCAGAAAGTTTATTCACAAAAAACTCATGAAATTCATCCATATTCGGAGCCAGAATTTTTAGCATAAAATCAAAATCTCCGCTGATGTTATAAAATTCAACGACCTCTTTTAGTTTTCCAACTTCCTCAATGAATTTTCCGGCGGTTTTTTTATTATGAACATTCAAAGCAATCATGCAAATCACCATCATGCCTTTGTTTACCTTTTTTCGGTCAAGAACGGTTGTGTATTCTTTAATGATTCCGGCCTTTTCCATACGTTTAATGCGCTCATGGGTTGGGGTAGGGCTGAGGTTAATTCTTGCTGAAATATCTCTTACACTCAGTTTAGCATCTTTTTGCAGAAGTCTCAGGATAGAAAGATCTTTTTCGTCGGGAGTATAATTTTCTGTAGCCATTTGTTCTGTTTTTGAAAGTTTAATAATCTTAAATAGAATATTTGTTCTTTTGAATTGTTTTTAAAATTAAATATGTTCCAAATTTAACATATAATTTTTATAAACGTTCTGTTAATTTTAATTTTGCAGGAAATTTGAATGATATGAACTCTAGGAAAAATTTAATATTAATACTCGCATCAGTAGGAACATTTGTGGAGGCTTTGGATATTGCTATTATTAATTTAACGATTCCTTCCATTCAGGAGCAATTTAATATCAACGCTTCTACTGTACAGTGGTTGCAGACTTTATATGTATTGTTTTTTGGCGGATTTTTAATTATCGGAGGTAAATTATCAGATCAAATCGGAAGAAAGAAAATCTTCCTAATCGGTGGTTTAATTTTTATGCTGACATCTTTGGGAGCGGGTTTATCTACAAATTTCGAAGCATTGGCCATCTTCAGAGCATTGCAGGGATTAGGCGCAGCTTTTATTATGCCGTCTGCCATGTCTATTGTTACCAACACTTTTAGAGAAGAGCAGGAGAGAAACAAAGCGGTGGGAATTTTCAGTTCCTTTGCGGCTATTGGTTCGGGAAGCGGTTTGTCGATCGGGGGAATTATCACCACTTATCTAAGCTGGCATTGGGTTTTCCTTATCAATGTTCCGATTCTTTTCTTTACATTGATTTTTTCTTATCAATTTTTACCAAAAGACGAAAGAAACGAAAAACCTCAAAATACAGATTTTATTTCAGGAATATTATTGGTTTTAGGATTGCTGAGTTTAACCTACGGAACACACGAGTTAATTCAAATTAAAGAACATCCGTTCTACATTATCGGGTCTTTAGCTTTATCTGTTCTGCTGTTAGGATTGGTTTTTTATCGATTAAAAACAATTTCTCAACCGTTGATTGATCTTCAATTGGTAAAACAAAGATCATTAATGGTAGCAAATATCGTTTTCTTTACATTGGGAGCATTTTTCATTGGATTTTTATTTCTGATTTCATTGATGTTACAAAAAGATATGCACCACAGTTCGGCATCGGCAGGATTGTTATTGGTTCCGTTTAGTATTTTGTCGGCATTGGTTTCAAAATTTATATTACCACACGTTTCTAAAAGATTAAGCTCCACACAGATTGGAATTTTGGGCTGGTCATTTATGCTGTTGGGTTCATCATTACTATTTATTTCAGTGTACACAGGGCATCCGTTGGCTATTGTTTTATTAGGAGCGGCGTGCATTTCCGGAATTGGGATGACGTTTTGCTTCACAGGATTATCAATCTTGGGAATTCAGGATATTCAGCCTGCACATTACGGCGTAGCTTCCAGTTTAAGCACCACAAGTTACTTTTTAGGAGCAGGAATCGGATTATCTTTTATGACTTTAATGAGCCAAGTTTTCCCATCACAATTTGCCGTCGGAAGTTTAAGTTTAGAAATTCTGATCAGTTATGCTGTCATCGCATTAGGAATATTAATCTATCTGATTCTGAAAGAAACGAAAATAAAAAAAGCCACTATGGCAGTTTCATAATTCATTGATATATTGTTAATAATAATTCGGAGATATCTAATGGTGTCTCCGAATTGTTTTTTCAAGGAATTTACTGGCCTCGAATTCACGTTTTTTTTAATTTCCGCCCATTTTCACAGATATAAGCTTCATGTTCAAACAATTTAAAATCTGCATAATCTGCAAAATCAGGGAGAAATAAAATCAATATCACACTTGCCATTTATTGAGCAAAAAAATAGGACAATCTAAAATATTTTACTTTAATTTGCCCATATTATCAGCATGAAAATTCAAATCATCAGCGATCTCCATCAGGAATTTGGCATCACAGATCTATCTTTCGATAATGCAGATCTTGTGATCCTCGCCGGAGATACCAATCTCGGAACCAAAGGCATCGAATGGGTGAAAACAAAAATTCCAGAAAAGCCCGTGATTTATATTCTTGGAAATCACGAATATTATAAAGGTTCTTATCCGAAAACATTGAATAAAATAAAAGCTGCAGCCCAGGATTCAAACATTCATGTACTGGAAAATTCTTTTGTAGACATAGAAAATATTCGTTTTCATGGCGCAACATTATGGACGGACTTTTCCATCTTTGGAGATCCACGATATTACGGAATGTTGTGTCAATCTAAGATGAATGATTACAAGAAAATTACCAGAGATCCGTCGTATTCAAAAATGAGAACGATAGACACGTTTAAAATTCATCAGTTCTCAAAACTATGGTTACAGGAAAGTCTGGAAAATTCAAAAGGATTCAAAAATATTGTCGTTACCCATCACGCGCCAAGTCTGCAATCGGTTCCGAAAGAGTATAAAGAAGATCCGATTACCTCTGCGTATGCTTCAAATTTAGAAAGTTTTATCATAGAACATCAACCCTTATTTTGGATTCACGGGCATATTCATACACCTTCACGCTATAAGATTTTAAATACTGAAATCATTTGTAATCCACACGGATATATCGATGAAAAATACAATGGTTATAATAAAGAATTAATTATTGAATTGTAAATTCTATGGAGGCATTAACTTTTTAACGAAATGATTTTTATATATTTTTCAAAATTTAAAATAAACAAAGCATAGTTAAATATAAAATAGTTGCCGTAAAAAACAAAACGAACATTGTACAAGTTAAATTGAGTAACGTTAATAATAAACTTAGCGTAGTAAAAGTTAAAACTGTTGATGTAAAATATAAAACGATCACAGTAAAGTATAAAATGAGCATCACATAAGATAAACTTGATGATGTTGATTATAAACCCAAGATCGTAAAAGTTAAAACTGCTAAGGTAAAAGATAAAACAAGAGCCGTCAACTATAAAATAAGAACCATAAAAAGCATATTATGTATCGTAATTTGCTTTTTTATTAAATCAAATCTTATATTTATCAAAATAGAGTATACCTCTAATAAGGACAATATTTAAAATAGTATCTTAAATTATAATTAATAGAAGTTCAATTATAAAAAAATATTCCCACAAATTATCTTTTCCATAATTGCACAACATACTCCCTGAATTTTATAACAAATTCATATGCCCAATGATAATCTTTGCAAAAAGATTATTGCTATGAAAAACAAAATACTTATCGTTGGAGGGTACGGAGCTGTAGGAAGCATCATTGCAGACAATTTATCGAAAAAATTTCCTAGTCAAATTATCATTGCGGGCAGAAATCTTTCCAAGGCTAAAAAAACAGCAGAGAAACTTCACCATAAAGTCATTCCTTATCAATTAGATATCAATAATATAACTGATTTTTCAATCATTAATGATGTTCAGTTGGTCATCATGTGTTTAGATCAGCCTAACATAAGTTTTGTTGAATACTGCATCTCTAAAAACATACATTATATTGATATTTCTGCTCAGTATAAAACATTAAAAAGCATTGAAAATTTAAAATCATTGGCTATTGAGAACAAATAGACAGTGGTTTTAAGTGTAGGTCTTGCCCCAGGAATTACAAATCTTTTAGCAAAATATGCGACTACTGAACTTCAAAACACAACTTCCATCGACATATTTGTTCTTCTTGGATTAGGAGAAAAACATGGCGAAGCTGCTTATAAATGGACTTTCAATAATATTGATTCACAATATCAACTTTCAGAAAACGGAAAGAACAAAATCATGAAAAGCTTCACAAAACCAATTCAAACCGAGCTTTTAGGTAAAAGAAGTTTCTATCTTTTTGATTTTTCAGATCAGCATGTTTTATTAAATACTTTACAAATTCCAAAAGTTGAAACCAGAATGGCTTTTGATGTAAAATGGTTTACAAATCTTACTTCCATTCTTAGAAAATTAAAGATTACTAAATTATTTAAAAACGAAAAAATCCAAAATCTTGCGATTAAAAGTTTTCATAACTTCACTTTAGGTACAGATCTTTACGCCGTAAAAATTATAGCAAAAAATAATTCAGGAAATATAAAAGAGCTAAGCATTAACGGAAACAATGAAGGTAAAATAACAGCCATTGTCGCTACAGAAATAGCGATGATTGTTCTGAATAATGACCTTCCTCACGGAGTTTTTCACAGCCATCAAATAGTAAAAGACATTTCTTTATTTTTAAATAATCTCAAACAATATGATTCAGGGTTTCAATTAAAAATCTAATGGTTTACCCTTTTTTATTTATTAATTTCGCCTAAATTTTTACCGTTCATGTCTAAAAAATTCATCCCGAAAACAGAAAGTTTCATTTCTCATTTTACTTTCGAAGAATTATTAAATCAAGTAGAATTCGATTTAAGAATAAAAGAATTCGTGGTGATGAATATCGATAAGGTAAATTATTCAGTGAAGCTCAATATGCCTTATCGTTCCGACTATTTTACTGTTTTTTTAATTGAAAAAGGGTACATTCGCTTCCGGTTATCAGATAAAAGTTACGATGTTCAGCAAGGTGATATCATTTTTTGTCCCATTGCAGAAACTTTTTGGGTAGAAGAAATCTCTGATGATTATAATGCCAAGTATATTTTCTTTTCCCTCGACTTTATTTCTAATGCAGGTTTCAATTATAAATCAAATGATGTTCTGAAAAGTCTTTCAGAAGATCCCACCAATATTATCCGAAACGAACCGGAAATTTATAAGAGAATACATTTTCATTTAGATGAGCTTAAATCTTTAAATGACACCGAAAAAGAGAATTATTATTTCAACGAAATGATCTGGCATCACTTCTCTCTCGTTATTTATGAGATGGATAACTATATGAAGAAAACCGAGAAAGTAAATAAAGTGAGTTATCGTGAAGACGAGATCACCACCAACTTTTTCATCCTTGTAAGACAACATTTTAAAGAGCAGCATAATGTTCAGTTTTATGCAGATCAGCTATTTATCAGCCGAAAATATTTAACCAAAGTCATTAATAAAACTATTTATAAATCTCCTAGAGATATCATTCATCATGTTTTATTAATTGAATCTAAGATTTTACTGAAAGACTCCAATGCGAATGTAAATGAAGTCGCTTCGCAGTTAAAATTCTCAGATCAGGCCGCTTTCAGCAAGTTTTTCAAAAAACACACCGGCAAATCTCCTTTAGAATATAAAAAGGATGATTTGTTTTGATAAAAGTAAAAAGTAAAAAGTCAAAAGATTTTTGCTAATTATTTTAATGATGTCTTTTGGAAAAATGATTCTATTAGAAGCAATGTCTTTTTAAAAATTGACATAGAAAGCTGAAGCGTTAAGAAAATTCTAATGTTTGAGTGCGAGGCTATACTATACTTGAATCAAAAGGTTACAGTTAAATTCGCGCGAGTTTAGAATTTTAGGAAACATGTTTTATTTTTAGCTGAAGGTTTCAACTCTTGAATTTTTGTTTCTTTGTTTCAAGACAAAAGAAAAATATTTGATACAAAAATCACAAACCCCCAAATTATAAAGGCATGATATTTCTCATAATTCATTAAAATTAGAAGTCTTTTTGACAAATTTAGACGTTTTTCGAGTATTTCCATAAAACTTTTTTCAAACGAATTTTGCCCCGTAAAATTTAAAGGAAAAGTGTTATGCAGAGATTTTCTATTCAGAAATCGATTATACTTGGAGTAACCTTATTGGTATTTACCGGGTGTAAAAAAGATAATCCAAATCAGGCCTATCAGCAGCAGGCTCCGGAACTTCCGGTAGAAATTGTGAAGCAGGGCGATGCTTCCGTTTCAAGAGAATATGCGGCTTCTATTGAAGGTGTTTCTAATGTGGAAATCCGTCCGCAGGTAACGGGATATTTAAGCAAAATTTTCGTTGATGAAGGAGATTTTGTGAGAGCGGGACAGCCTTTGTTTAAAATTGAAGACCGTGTTTTTCAGGAACAATTAAAAAGCGCTCAGGCAGCTTTAATCACAGCGCAGGCCAATCTTTCAACTTCTAAAATAGATTTAGACCGTAAAAAAGAATTATTCAGAAATAAAATGGTTTCTGATATTCAGGTGAAAGAAGCAGAAGCGGCTTATAATGCGGCGAGAGGGGCGGTAAGTCAATCGATGTCAACCATTGAATCGGCAAAGATCAATCTTAATTTCTCAACCATTAAAGCGCCCGTTAGCGGTTATATCGGGAGATTTAATTACCGTTTGGGAAGTTTAATGACGCCTTCCAATCAAGAAGCGATTACATTATTGTCAGATATTCATGATGTTTACACTTATTTCAGCATGAGTGAAAATGATTTTAATAATTTCCAAAGACAAACGGAAGGAAGCAGCATCAACGAGATCATTAAAAATACACCGATGGTTTCTTTATTGCTTTCCGGTGGCGAAAAGTATGATGAGAAAGGAAAAATTGATGCGGTGGAAGGACAGTTTAATAAAACGACAGGTTCCATCACGCTAAGAGCAAAATTTACCAATCCTAAAAATCTTTTAAGAAGCGGAAATACAGGAAAAATTGTATTGGATCAATTCTACAGCAATGTTATTTTATTACCGATCGCTTCTACGAGAACCATTCAGGATAAAACATTTGTGTTCACCATTAAAGACGGAAAAGCAGCCATGCTTCCGATTGAAGTAAGCGGAAAAGCAGGCGACAATTTCATCGTATCCAAAGGATTAAAAGGCGGAGATCAGTACATCGCCACCGGTTTCGACAGATTACAGCCGGGAACTCCTGTCGTGGCACAAAAGAAAACGGCTCAACCGAAAAAATCGTAAGAAAAAATCATGTTAAAGAAAATTATAAAAAGACCCGTACTGGCGACGGTTATCTCTGTATTGCTTGTCATCTTGGGTATTGTCGGTATGGTAAGTCTGCCGATTACAAAATTTCCGGACATCGCACCGCCCACCGTCATGGTAACGGCAGCGTATCCCGGAGCCAATGCCGAAACGATTGCCAGATCTGTGGCACCACCGTTGGAAAATGCCATCAACGGGGTAGAAAATATGGATTATATTACCTCCACGGCGAGTAATGATGGTTCATTATCAATTACTGTTATTTTTAAATTGGGTACAGATCCTGACCAGGCGGCTATTAACGTTCAGAACAGGGTAGCTCAGGTGACCAACCAGCTTCCTTCGGAGGTGGTTCAGGCAGGAATTACCACAGTGAAAAGACAGAACAGTATGATCGCAATGGTTTCCTTAACGAGTAAAGACGGTACAATGGACGATCTTTTCCTTGAAAACTATGCAAAAATCAATATTGTTCCGGAACTGAAAAGGGTAAAAGGAGTAGGAGATGCAATGGTTTACGGAAATAAAGATTACTCGATGAGAGTATGGTTGGATCCCAATAAACTGACTTCCTATAATTTAACACCTTCTGATGTTTCAAGAGCGATTCAAACTCAAAACTTAGAAGCAGCACCGGGAAGATTCGGGGAAAGAAGTAAAGAGGCCATGGAATATGTCCTTCGTTACAAAGGAAAATTCACCGAGCCTGAGCAATATGAAAATATTACGATTAAAGCATTAAGCGATGGTTCTGTTTTAAAGTTAAAAGATGTTGCTAAAGTAGAATTCGGAGCATACAGTTATACCGTTGCTTCGAAATATAATAAAAAAGCATCCGTAACGATGGCGATCTTCCAGATGGCAGGTTCTAATGCGAATGAAGTGCAGATTGCCCTTCAAGAAAGAATGAAAGAACTTGAAAAATCTTTCCCTGAAGGCATGGCATATGAAATTCCGTATGCGACAAAAGATGCCTTAGATCAGTCGATTGAGCAGGTAATTCATACTTTGATTGAGGCGTTTATCCTTGTATTCATCGTGGTTTATATTTTCCTGCAGGATTTCCGTTCGACTCTGATTCCGGCGATTGCAGTTCCGGTTTCTATCGTAGGAACGTTCTTCTTTATGAAAGTTTTCGGGTTCTCTATCAATATATTAACGTTATTTGCCCTCGTACTGGCCATTGGTATTGTGGTGGATGACGCCATTGTCGTCGTGGAAGCGGTTCATGCTAAAATGGAACATAAAAAACTGAACCCGCGGGCCGCAACCATGTCGGCGATGAGTGAGATCACGGGAGCGATTGTTTCGATTACTTTAATTATGTCTGCGGTATTCGTTCCGGTGGCGTTTATGAGTGGTTCGACAGGATTATTTTATCAGCAGTTTGCTTTAACATTAGCGATTGCCATTGTAATTTCCGCGATTAATGCCTTGACTTTAAGTCCTGCTTTATGTGCGATTTTCTTAAAACAACATCATGCAGATTCTCATGAAAAAATGAATTTCAAGGATCGTTTCTTTGCCGGATTTAATGCGAGTTTCAACAAACTGACCTTCCGTTACGGAAAAGCTGTTTTATTTTTATTGAAAAGAAAGTGGATCGCTTTAGCTATCGTTTTGGTATTTGGTGGATTGTTCGCATGGATGTCGATGACAACGCCTAAAGGATTTATTCCTGATGAAGATCAGAGTTTCATCATTGTAACAGCCAATCTGGCTCCGGGAGCTTCAAAAGACAGAACGTCGAAAGTGGTTTCGGATACGGAAGATAAATTAATGAAAAATCCTGCGGTAGATAAAGTAATTTCGGTAGACGGACTGAATCTTTTCAGTGGTTCGATGTCTTCTTCGGCAGCTTCGATTTTCGTTAAACTGAAAAATGGTAAAGAAAGAGGTCAGGTAAGCAATATCAACGATATTATCGGTCAGGTTCAGGGAATGCTTTCTCAGGATAAAAGAGCGAATTTCCTTGTAATTAATACTCCAACCGTTGATGGTTTCGGAAACACAAGTGGAATGGAACTGGTTCTTCAGGACAGAACAAACGGTGAGCTTCAGAATTTAGGAAATATCTCTTACGGAATGATGGGCGCTTTGATGCAAAGACCTGAAGTGGCATTGGCATATACCACTTTCGATGTAACGTATCCGCAATACGAAGTGTTGGTAGATGAAGTGAAAGCAGCACAGCTTGGCGTAAGCGTTTCTGATGTTTTAGGGGTGATGCAGGGATATTACGGAAGTATTCAGTCTTCGGATTTCAACAGATTCGGGAAATACTATAGAGTTTTGGTACAATCGACTCCGGAAACCAGACAGGATAAAGAATCCTTAAACGGAATTTTCGTGAAGAACAGTTCAGGCGAAATGGTTCCTGTAAACACTTTGGTAAGCCTGAAACAGGTAACCGGTGCAGAAGTGGTAGACCGTTTCAACTTATTCAACTCATCAAATTTAACGGTGATGCCGGCTCCTGGATTCAGTACGGGACAAGCGATGGCAGCGATTGAAGAAGTGAGCAAGCAGGTTCTTCCTCCGGGATACACCTATGATTATAAAGGAATGAGCCGTGAAGAGGCGGGTTCAAGCTCACAGTCGGTGATGATTTTCGGATTGTGTATCGTGTTTGTATTCTTTTTATTATCGGCACAGTATGAAAGTTATATTCTTCCGTTTGCGGTATTGATCGCAATTCCGGTTGGTTTATCAGGGGTATTTGTGGGAATTACTTTTGCGGAATTATCCAACAATATTTACGTACAGATCGCTTTGGTGATGTTGATTGGTCTATTAGCGAAAAACGGGATCCTTATCGTAGAATTTGCCATCCAGAGACGTAGAGCAGGGAAAAGCCTGATTGCTTCAGCGGTAGAAGGAGCAAAGGCGCGTCTTCGTCCGATTTTGATGACTTCATTGGCTTTTATCACAGGTTTAATTCCATTGATTTTTGTAGTAGGCCCGTCTGCAATGGGTAATCTTTCTATTGGTTATGCTGCAATTTCAGGGATGTTATTCGGAACAATCTTAGGAGTTTTCGTGGTTCCTGTTCTGTTTGTGGTATTCCAGGCATTGCATGAGAAAATCAACGGCAGAGTGGTGACAGAAGCCGATTGGGAATATTAATTCACAGAGGTTATAATCTAAATAAATATAATAATGTATTTATTCTCGCAGATTAAAAAGGAGTTGGCTGATCTAATTTTATCATCTGCTCAATCAAAAAAAATCTGTGGGAGACTAAAAATAACCTCTATTCATTCAAATGATTTTTAAAATGAATTCAATTAAAAATATAGCATATATCGCATTAATTTCAGGAACGGCCATCGCCTGTAAAGTTCAGAAATATGAACAGCCTGAAGTGAAAATGCCTGAAGCCTTTAGAAACGATAGTATAACGGAGGATCACAATGAAAATATCGCTAAAATAAGTTATAAAGATTTCTTCAAAGACCCGGTTCTGGTAGGTTTAATTGATAAGGCAATGGCTCAGAATAATGATTTACAGGTCGCTTTAAAACAAATCGAATTTGCTTCATTAGCCTACAATCAAAGCAAATGGGGAAATGTGCCGACCGTAAGCGCAACCATCGCCAATGCAAGCGTGAACCGACCTTCAGACAACAGTATGAACGGAATGATGGCGGGACAGTTTATGGGAAGCCGATACATGCAGGATTACACAACTTCTATCAATATTTCGTGGGAAGCAGATATTTGGGGAAAAATTAAAGGCAGAAAAGAACAGGCTTTAGCAGATTATCTGAAAACTCAGGAAGCAGCAAAAGCAGTGAAAACGCAGTTGGTAGCAACTGTTGTTCAGGGATATTATAATCTGCTGATGCTGGATACTCAACTGGAAATTACCAGATCTAACTTAACGTACTCTGATAACACGTTGAAATTTTTAACGAAGCAACAGGAATTAGGTTTAACTACGGCTTTAGCCGTTCAACAGCAGGAGATTGTCAAAGATCAGATCTTAAAATCAATTCCCGCTATTGAAAGTTCGATCACCACTCAGGAAAATGCGTTGAGTATCTTAACAGGTTCAATGCCAGATAAAATTAAAAGAAGCGCAAGCTTAAATAATGTTCAATCACCTGAAAATATCGCGACGGGAATTCCTTCCGAATTGTTGAGTTACAGACCCGATATTAAAAGTGCTGAGCTCGAAGTAAGAAGAAGCGTTTCTTCCGTAAATGTAGCAAGAGCCAATATGTATCCGTCTTTCAATATCACTGCTCAAGGTGGTTTGAATGCTTTTAAAGTAAGTAATTGGTTCAATATTCCCGGTTCTCTTTTCGGTTCTGTATTGGGAACTTTAGCACAACCAATCTTGAATGGTAAGCAATTGAAAACGCAATACGAACAGTCAAAAATTGTATCAGAACAGGCGGAAATCAATTTTAAACAGTGGGTCTTAAAAGCTGTGGGTGAGGTTTCGGATGCTTTAGTTCAGATTCAAAAATTGGAAGAACAGGAGAAAATTGCAGAAGGTTTAGTTAAAAAATCAAATGAAGCGGTGCAAAAGGCAGATTTGTTATTTAAATACAATTCAGCGACTTATGTTGAGGTTATTTTGGCTCAAACCAATAAACTGCAAACCGAATTAGATCTGGCTTCTCTGAAAGCTCAACGATTAAATGCCATAACAACCCTTTACCGCTCTGTTGGCGGAGGATGGCAATAAAGTAAAATCAATCCTGTTACGTCTAAGGAGGTAACAGGATTTTAACCCCAAAACTATTATGGAGAATACAAATATTAAAGATGGCATTATTCTTATTCCGGATTTCAGCGGGTTTACGGAATTTGTATTCAATACTAAACTTTATACCGGAGAATATATTGTAAGACAACTACTTTCTACGCTCATTGATATGAATAATGAGTATTTTGAAATTTCGGAAATCGAAGGCGATGCCATTTTATTTTATCGATATGATGAAAAACCATCGTACCAAAAAATTTCAAAGATGTTGAGGAGTATGCAGAATGCTTTTACCCAAAAAGTGGAAGAATTGAGTACATCATTAAGCATGGTGATCGATTTATCATTAAAATTTATCGTTCATTATGGTAAATTTTCGCAATACAACATCGGAAATTTTAGAAAATTATACGGCAAAACAATCGTTGAGGCTCATCAAATGTTGAAGAACGGTTTAGCAGAAAATCCGTCGTATGTTTTGTTCAGCAATTCGTTTCTGGAAAGCAGCCAGAACCGTGAACATGATTTTAATTCAGAGAAAAAACATCATCCCGAAGTTGGAGTGATCCATTATTTCGAGACTTAGATTTATATTTTTTAATTCCTTGTAATTTTGCAATTGCAGGCGTCCGGAGAAATTCGGGCGCTTTTTGATTTAAAAATTATATCTTTGATAGTATCATTTGATACTATCATATTTTGAAGCCACCTTATAAAATTACCGATACGATTTTAACATTAATCACTTCTATTTCAGAAAAAATTGGAGAAATTAATGCAAACCATCTTTATAAACCGACGACAGAACTTCGGAAGAAAAACCGTATCAAAACAATTCAGTCTTCACTTGAGATTGAAGGAAATACTTTGACGGAGGAGCAAATTACTGCTTTACTCGAAAATAAAAGGGTCATTGCCCCGGCAAAAGATATTCTTGAAGTTCAGAATGCAATCGAAGTTTATCAGGATTTGAAAATTTTTAATCCTCATAAAATCAAAGACCTAGAGTTGGCTCACTCAATTTTAATGAAAGGTTTGGTGGAGAACTCAGGTAAATTTAGAACAACAAATGTCGGGATAGTAAAAGGTTCAAAAGTTGAACATCTTGCTCCAAGTGGTACGATGGTAAAAGGTTTGATGAATGATCTTTTTTCTTATTTAAAGAATGATAAAGATTTAATTTTAATCAAAAGCTGTGTCTTTCATTATGAATTTGAATTTATACATCCTTTTGTAGATGGAAATGGAAGAATGGGAAGACTTTGGCAGACATTGATTTTGATGCAGCAATATCCTGTTTTTGAATATTTGCCCGTTGAAAGTTTAATCAAAGAAAATCAGCAGGAATATTACAATAAGCTTTCGGAATCTGATAAAATGGGACAATCGACTCCTTTTATTGAATTTATGTTGGCGATTATTTTGCAATCTTTAGAACAGGTTTTACAATCTCAAAATATTAATTTAAGTACAAAAGACAGAATATTTTTATTTAAAGAGAAGATTGGGGAAGAAAAATTCAGCAGAAAAGATTATTTACAGCAATTTAAAAACATCTCTGCTCCAACTGCTAGCCGAGATTTGAAATGGGCGGTTGATGAAAATATTTTGATGAAATCGGGAGAGCAGAGATTGACAATATATCAGTTTTTGTAATTTTTTAATTTAATTTGTCTAAACTTTAGCTATTATGAAACAGATTAAACTATTGCTAATTTTGTTTAGTATGTTTATAAATTTCAAATGTTTTTCTCAAAAACATAGAGAAAATACAATGTCGTTGAAAAAGCAAGATTATGAAAAAAAAACTATAAATGATACAATTTTGATTATGGAGGTTTTAAATGAAAATTTAATTTCAGATTAAATCAAATTGAACTTCCAAGTTTTTATTTTGAAATTAATGGAGAGAAAAAAATTGCAAAAGGCTTAGATATTTTCAGTTCCTCTCTTCCTGATAAATGTGACTATTTTATTGCGTTGTTGGGTAAAACAATTTTTACCCAACAACGCAATAAAATTAATCTGAAAAAATGTTCAAAAAAATAAAAAAGAGCCCAATAAAAGGACTCTCTGGTTTTAGAAATATATAAGTAAGATTACTTTAACGTAAACTTCACCTTCGTTTTAATAGCATCAGAAGAATTTCCGATTTGTGCTTCGAAATCTCCCGGTTCAGCTACCCAGTCGTGCTTTTGAGCGTCGAAGAAACTTAGCGCTGTTTTATCAATCGTGAACGTTACTTCTTTTTCTTCACCAGGATTTAAAAATACTTTTTCAAAACCTTTCAGTTCTTTTGAAGGTCTTTCCACAGAAGATTTTACATCGGTGATGTATAGCTGAGCCACTTCCGCTCCGGCTTTTTTACCTGTATTTTTTACAGAAACTGTTAACGTAATTTTATCGTCCTGAGACATTGTCGTTTTATCGGCTTTAGCTTTTCCAAACTCGAAAGTTGTATAGCTTAAACCATGTCCGAAGCTGAATAATGGCTTAATTTTTTTCGTGTCATGCCATCTGTATCCAACGAAAATTCCTTCGTTGTAGGTAATATTGATCGGGTTTTTCTGATCTTTTCCTTTTCCTGCCGCTAATTCATCTTTTTGCCCAGGATATTCTCCTAATTTGTGAGCAGAATTATCTTCCAGTTTCACAGGGAAAGTAAATGGTAATTTTCCTGATGGATTTGCATCTCCTGCAAGAATTGAAGCGATTGAATTTCCAGCTTCAGAACCCAAATACCAACCTTGAACAACAGTCGGAACTTCTTTGATCCAAGGCATTGCAACAGCATTTCCGGAAACCAAAACTACCGCAAGATTTTTATTTGCTTTTGCCAATGCAGCAATCACGTTATCCTGATTGTAAGGCAATTCGTAGCTTTTTCTGTCGTTTCCTTCGCTATCCTGGAAATCTGCTTTATTTAAACCTCCAACGAAAATTACGTAGTCAGATTTTTTTGCCAATTCTACCGCTTCGTTTAGTAATTCAGTTTCAGAACGGGTATCTTTTAAATCCTGACCAGATTTTACGCCGTTGTATTCTCCACCGATATCTCCAACATAACCTCTTGCATATTGTACATCAGACTGTTTTCCGAATCTCGCTTTAATTCCGTCTAAAGGAAGCATTTCATATTTTACTTTTAATGAAGAAGAACCTCCACCAACAGTCATGATTTTAATCGCATTCTCACCAATGACAGCGATTTTTTTAGCTTTATTAATATCTATAGGTAGTACATTTCCTTGGTTTTTTAACAATACAATTCCTTCTTCACCGATTTCTTTGGCAACAGCTCGATGCTCTTCAGAAGCAATGTTTCCGAAAGGCTTGTTTCTATTCATCGTTGTTTTATAGGCAAGATTTAAAAGTCTTGTTACTTTATCGTCAAGCTCCTGAGTTCCTACTTTTCCCGATTTAATTAAATCTAAATAAGGTTTTGCCAAATAATAATTGTCGTAAGCATTTTTTGTGCCGGCAGAAAGACCGTTTGTCCAGCTTCCGAATTCAAGATCCAATCCGTTGTGGATAGCTTGTTCTGTATTATTTACAGCGCCCCAGTCGGAAACGACAACGCCTTTATATTTCCATTCACCTTTCAAAATATCATTCAAAAGATATTTATTTTGGCTCGCGTACTGACCTTTGTACATGTCGTAAGCACCCATCAACGTCCAAGAATCTCCTTCTGTAACCGCAGCTTTGAAAGGCGGAAGGTAAATTTCATACAATGCTCTGTCGTCTACATTTACGTTACTTGTATGACGGAACATTTCCTGATTGTTCAGCGCAAAATGCTT
The DNA here is from genome assembly GCF_039672645.1 of Chryseobacterium sp. C39-AII1. Classification (NCBI taxonomy): domain Bacteria; kingdom Pseudomonadati; phylum Bacteroidota; class Flavobacteriia; order Flavobacteriales; family Weeksellaceae; genus Chryseobacterium; species Chryseobacterium sp. C39-AII1. The sequence continues at coordinate 22,242 of NZ_JBDFPQ010000016.1, read as the reverse complement.
CACAGAAGTTGCAACACCGTTCGACTGTACTCCTTTGATGTAAGGAACGACCATTTTCGATGTTAAATAAGGATCTTCACCCATATATTCGAAGTTTCTTCCGTTCAATGGAGTTCTATAAATATTAACTCCAGGTCCCAGAATAATATCTTTTTTTCTGTAACGGGCTTCCTCTCCCAATGCTTTACCGTAATTCCAAGACATTTTTTTGTTCCATGTCGCAGAAAGTGCTGTTAGTGCAGGATAAGCGATAATAGAGTCATTTGTCCAACCTGCCTGATCCCATTCATCCCACATTACTTCAGGTCTTACCCCATGAGGACCGTCGGTTGTCCAGAATTCAGGAATTCCTAATCTTGGAACACCTGGTGAACTGAATTTCGACTGTGCATGCAGCATTGCCACTTTTTCTTCCAGCGTCATTCTGGAAAGTGCATCCTTAACACGCTGTTCCACAGGTTTTGATTCATCTAAATAAACGGGTAAAGTAGTATTTGTTTGAGCCATATACGAAGCAGATATAAGGGTGAATAAACTTACAATGGCAGTTCTCTTTAACATAAAAGCCTTTTTTGATTGGTAACAAAAATAGCAAAAATATTTATTATCTCAAATTGAGAAAATGAAAAATTTCATAAATGGTTATTAATGACCAATATCTTAATTTGGAAATCTAAAAATTTTAGATAAAAGCGCAAGAAAAAAAGGGAGTAAAAGGGCTTAGTTTCAAAAAGTGAGATCAACTTTGCTTATATCAACAAAGTTTGTCATCCCCGTAGGGATCTAGACGTAGTATTACAAAAGAGACTTTTTCTTTTTTTTCAACGCTATCGATCACTAAGGTTTAGTATTTAATTCCGAATATTTTCGGTCGCAATGGCGCTTCACTCATCAAATGATAGCAATGGATTAACAGATTATTAAAATCTTAAGCCTTGGACACAAAGGGCACAAAGTTTTTATTGAATATTAACTTTTTAAGCTTCACAAAGCCATTCCACTTATAAAAAACCACAGATATTTTATCAATTTTCTCATCAAGTTTTGAAATGGATCTGGCAAGATTAAATGATATTGAATGCTTTTGTAAAGCTTAACAAGAAATTAATATAAAAAATAGACAGGGTTTCGCCTGTCTGTACAGGATAAACATAAATGCTTTCCTAAAATATAGTTTCTCCAAATTTAAAAATAAATTTTAGATAAACAAAAAAAAGACATCATTTCAATAATCTGAAACAATGTCTGAATATATAATAATAGAATATTTTCAAAGCAGAAAGCTTACTGCTTAAGGCTTATTGCTTAAAAACTACCAACCTTGGATGGCACCTCCTTTAAAAATCTCGTGTGCTTTTTTCACCACTTCATCAGATTCATACGCTTTTACGAAATTCTTTACTTTGTCGGAATTTTGATTGTCATGTCTTGCCACTACAACATTTGTATAAGGTGAATCTTTATCTTCGGTAAGAATTCCCTGTTTTTCGGCATCTAATCCTGCCTGAGCGGCAAAATTATTATTAATGATCGCTAAAACAACTTCTTTATCATCCAATACTCTTGGCAATTGCGGAGCTTCGATTTCAACGATTTTCAGTTGTTTCGGATTGTTTACGATATCGGTTACTTTTGGTAATAATCCGATTCCGTCTTTTAATTTTAACAATCCGTTTTTCTGTAAAAGAAGAAGCGAACGACCACCATTAGTCGGGTCATTTGGAATAACAACGGTGCTTCCGTTTTTAAGCTCGCTGATATTTTTTATTTTTTTAGAATAGGCAACAATAGGATACAGGAAGGTTTTCCCTACCACTGCTAATTTATAACCTCTTTGTTGTGACTGTTCGTTCAGATAGGGTACGTGCTGAAAAGCATTGGCATCGATATCTCCGTTGTTCAGCGCTTCGTTGGGAACCACATAATCATTGAAGGCAACAAGCTCTACGTCAAGATTATACTTTTCTTTGGCTACTTTTTTAGCAGTCTCCGCAATTTCCTGTTCAGGCCCCGTAGTAACACCTACTTTGATGAAATTGGGATCTTCTTTTTTTGATGAATTACAAGCGGTAAACAACAATAAACCTGCTGCAAAGAATCCTAAGATTTTTATTTTTTTCATTATAAATTATTTTCTTTTTAAAAATGATAAAGGCTAATAAGCTATTGCAAAGAAGCCCTTTATCAACACTATTTCACATTCACATATATTGTATGGTAAAGCTTAAGCGCTCTCACGCCCAAACTCTAAAACTCTCATACTCTCAAACACTAGTACGCTCAAACCCAAAACTATCGGTGATCAAACCTTTTCGCCAATCTGTCACCCGCAAACTGAATAATAAAAACGATCGCGACCAACAGACCAAGCACGAGATTCATGATGACTGCATCATAACCGATGTATCCGTACTGATAACCAATTTGTCCTAATCCACCAGCTCCAACAGCCCCACCCATCGCGGAATATCCGACTAAAGTGATCAAAGTGATCGTGGCATTGTTAATTAATGAAGGAAGTGCTTCCGGCAACAAAACCTTTCTGATGATCTGAAGGGGAGTGGCTCCCAATGCTCTTGCAGTTTCAATTAAACCATGAGGAACTTCCAGCAGACTGTTTTCAACCAATCTCGCAATAAAAGGTGCTGCGCCTATGCTTAAAGGAACGAGTGCGGCATTCATTCCGATTGATGTGCCTACAATACTTCTTGTAAAAGGAATCATCCAGACAATCAAAATAATGAAAGGAATGGAACGGAAAATATTAACCAAAACAGATAAAACTCTATTATAAATTACATTTTCCAGCAACTGATCTTTTCGGGTTAAAAATAAAAGAATTCCAACGGGCAGTCCTAAGACAAATCCAAAAAATCCGGACACGAATGTCATAAAAACTGTTTCCCAAATTCCCTTTGACAAAAGCGAAATTACCGTATCACTAAGCATATCCTCTTACTGTATTTTGAATTTTATTTTGATTGAAATGATAAATTGCCTTTTGGTTTTCTTCATCTTTACCTTTCAGCTGCAGCAATATTTTTCCGAAGTTGGCATTCCCTAAATATTCTACATCAGCCTTTAAAAGCTGGTAAGGAATTTTATATTGATCATAAACGATAGACAGTAATTCTTCAACAGACACTCTATCATTAATTTCAACCTCAACAAGCGGAAATAATCCATCCTGAGGTTCTTTTTGTAGTTTTTTATTAAGTTCTTGTGGTATAGTCATTACACCGGCATTTAAAAATTGTTTTATGATAGGATTCTCTTTATTGGAGATGATCTCGCCTAAAGTTCCTTTAGCTAAAAGTTTTCCTTTGTCGATTACAGCAACGTGGTTGCAAACCGTTTTAATGACTTCCATTTCGTGGGTAATCAATAAAATAGTGATGCCCAACCTTTGATTAATATCTCTCAACAACTGCAAAATAGATTGAGTGGTTGCAGGATCCAGCGCGCTGGTTGCTTCATCACAAAGTAAGAGATAAGGATCGTTGGCTAAAGCTCTCGCAATGGCAACTCTTTGCTTTTGCCCACCGGAAAGACTTTTAGGATAATCATTGGCTTTTTCTTCCAGGCCTACAATTTTTAAAAGTTCGCTAACCTTTCGGCTGATCTCCGTTTTATTCACATGATCAAGCTCTAAAGGAAGTGCAATATTTTCAAATACTGTTCTTGAAGAAAGAAGATTAAAATGCTGAAAAATCATCCCGATTTTTTTTCTTTCATTGGCTAATTGTTTAGAATTTAATTTCGTAAAATCTTTTCCATTGATGATAATTTCGCCATGATCGGGTCTTTCAAGAAGATTAACCGTTCGGATCAACGTACTTTTTCCCGCCCCTGAAAATCCAATGATTCCAACGATGTCGCCCTTTTCAATGTTCAGGCTCACATCATCCAGCGCTTTAAAAGACTGTTTTTTCTGATGGAAAGTCTTTGAAATATTCTTTATCTCTATCATTTTATTATAAATACGTTCATTTTAAAATTAAAAAAGGCTTTACAACGTGGTAAGGCCTTTAAAATATGTCATATAAAAGTAAGGTTAACCACAGTTGTATTTCAAAACAGGCATAAAACAGCACATCATATTCGTGATGTCATGTTTTTTATCTGAATTATATTTCAATTCTGCCTTCATTGTATAGACTTCTGTAATTATGTCTGCAAATATAAGGCATAAATTTTATTAGTCCACTAAAAAAGTAGACTTTTAAATAAAAAATGTTTTGATAAGTTGGTAATTATTTGCTAAACAGTATTTTAAATCTGAAATAATCTGCTGATTAGCAATGCAATTTCTTATCCTATTTTTATTGTTAATAGCGAATATACCAAATAAATGCCTTATATATTAAGTTTAGATATTAAATCTTAAATTGGATTTAAATGGTTTAAAATATTCACTTATCAAAATGCAAAATTACATTAATTTCATAAAAAAAGCAGATTCGGTGATTTATTAAACTAGTTAAATGTGCAGGGTTCTCAATCGTCCTACATTTGTCATATCAAAATTAAACAAACAGACAAAATGGAAAATAGAATATTAGGACTGCACCATATCACTGCGATTGCAGACAACGCAAAAAGAAATTTAGATTTTTATACTCAGGTTTTAGGAGTAAGATTAGTGAAAAAAACGGTGAACTTTGACGATCCGGGAACGTATCACTTTTATTTCGGAAACGAAGAGGGAACACCGGGAACAATTCTTACATTTTTTCCTTGGGAAGGTATTGGAAAAGGAACGAACGGATCTGGTTTGGCAACTCACATCGGATATTCGGTTCCAAAAGGAAGCCTGGAATTTTGGAAAAGCAGATTGCAACAATTTAATGTACAAGTTGAAGAAAGCGAGATTTTTGGTGAAAAACTTATTTCATTTAAAGATCCTGATGGTTTACAGTTACAGTTCATTGAGTCTTCAACACCGGATGACAGAAAAGTGTGGACAACCGATGATATTAAAGATGACAATGCTTTGAAAGGTTTTCATAATATCACTTTAACTTTGAAAAAAGCTGATCCGACCATTAAAGTGTTAACTGATATTTTCGGATATGATCTTCAAAAACAGGAAGGCGAAAGATACAGATTTGCAACCGACGCCATCGAAACGGCCAATCTTGTTGATATTATTGAAAATGATAAAATTGTAACCGGAAGAAATGCGGCAGGAACCAATCACCATGTTGCTTTCAGAGTAAAAAATGACCAAGTTTTAATGGAATTCCGTGAAAAAGTAATGTCCGCTGGGCTGAGTATCACTCCGAAAATTGACAGAGATTATTTCTATTCATTGTATTTCCGTGAACCGGGTGGTGTTTTATTTGAAATTGCTACAGACAATCCGGGATTCACTGTTGATGAGCCTTTGAACGAATTGGGAACCAACTTAAAACTTCCAAAACAACACGAAGGATTACGTGCAAGAATTGAAGAAGTGCTACCGAAGTTATCATAGATCATTCATCATCATTAATAAACTAGGTAATTTAGCTAAACATTAAACATTATAACAATATGGAAACAACAAAAGTAGTTTTAGGAAACGCAAGAGGAGAAGTTCAATTGTTCTCAGACGATAAAAAAGCAGGAAAAATGGATATTTCGGTGATCAAAGATAAATTAACGGTTTATCACACCGAAGTAGACGAAGAATATGCCGGAAAAGGGTTTGCTAAATTATTATTAAACCAGCTGGTTTCTTACGCAAGAGAAAATGATTTGAAAATTGTACCGTTATGTCCTTATGTTCATGCCCAATTCAAACGCAATCCGGAAGAATATCAGGATGTTTGGTTCAAAGAAGCTAAATAGTAAAAACTAATAACTCAACCATCAACAAATAACCAAAAACCATCAAATAAAAATGTCATTAATAACAGGCCTTCACCACGTTACCGCCATCACAGGCGACGCACAGGAAAATATAGACTTTTACACCGGAGTTTTAGGACTTCGGTTGGTAAAGAAAACCATCAATTTTGATTATTCAGACGTTTATCATTTCTATTTCGGAGACGAATTCGGAACGCCGGGAACCATTATGACGACTTTCCTGTACGGAAAAGGACTGGTGAACGGAAGACATGGAAAAGGTATGTTGAATACCACCGCTTTTTCAGTATCGATGGAGGCATTGGATTATTGGACGAGCCGTTTGGAGCAGTTTAATATTCCTTTTAAACATCCACAACAGAGATTTTCTGGCGAAATTTTTATTTATCTGGAAGATTTTGATGGGTTGGGATTAGAATTGGTTTTCAATGAAAAAGATAGCAGAAAAGGCTATTCCAACGGATTTATTCCTAAAGATTATGCCATCAAAGGAATTCATCATGTTGAAATCTGGCTGGATGCTTATGAAAGAACGGCGGCTTTACTGACCACGCAGATGGATCATCAATTAATTGCCGAAAGTTCAGACCGATTTAGGTTTGCGACAGAAGATGCGCCGGGAAAATATGTTGATTTGCTTTGCACACCTTCTGCTTTAAAAGGTCTGGCAGGAAGAGGAACCGTTCATCACGTGGCTTTTGCAACACCCAACGCTGAAACTCAGTTTGAAATGATTGAAAAATTAAACAAATTCGGATTGGAACATACCGAAGTGAAAGACAGAAAATACTTCACTTCTGTATATTTCAAAGAGCCGGGCGGCGTTTTGTTTGAAATCGCAACTTCAGGTCCGGGATTCGATGTTGATGAAGAATGGGCTTCTTTAGGTGAATATTTAAATCTGCCATCACAATTTGAAGAAAAAAGAGAACATTTGGTAGAAGTTTTACCAAAAATTAATTATCCGACAGAAAAATACAGATAAAAATGAGTCATATTTTAGATATAAAAACAGGAGGAAAATCATTGAAGGAAGCTGAAAAAGTTTTAATCATGATTCACGGAAGAGGCGGAAGCGCGCAGGATATTTTAAGTTTATCACAACATTTAAATGTGGAAGATTATGCTTTATTAGCACCGCAGGCAACGAACGGAACTTGGTATCCATTTTCATTCATGGCTCAGGTTGAGCAAAACGAACCTTGGTTGTCATCAGCGATTGAAACGATTGGAAAAACAGTTCAAACTGCTTTGGATGCAGGCATAAAAACTGAAAATATTTACTTTTTCGGATTCTCTCAAGGAGCGTGTTTAACCTTAGAATTTTTAGCAAGAAATGCTCAGAGGTTTGGTGGAGCAGCAGCGATTATTGGTGGAGTTATCGGTGATAAGATCAATCGTGAAAATTATAAAGGCGATTTTAATCAAACCCCGATTTTCCTTGGAACGAGTAATCCAGATTTTCATGTTCCCGTTGAAAGAGTGTACGCTACAGCGAATATTTTAAAAGAAATGAATGCTGATGTTACGGAAAAAGTCTATACTAATTTCGGACATTCCATTAATCAGGAAGAAATAGAACTGGCAAATGAATTAATTTTTAAATAAATAATTGAAAAATAGAGTAATAGACATAGAAAGCTGAAGCGTTAAGAAAATTAAAATTTAAACCGTTAAAAAATTTCCACTGTTTGAGCACGAAGAAAAATCAGAACCGAAGGACAAATGATAAATTCGTGCGAGTTTTGGAAATTTTAGGATTAAATTTTAATTTTTAGCATTCAGATTTCAAGTCTTGACTTTTTGTTTCTTTTGTGTTAAGACAAAAGAAAAATTAAATAAATTATGAAAATCACAAAAATATTCAGCGACGAAAACGGCGACTCTCACTTCGAAAATCTTGAAATTCCATTAATCGATCATGACGATATCGGATTTTTATCTGAAAATATAGACGTTAAAAAATTACAATTCAGAAAAGTTTCTGCAGATTACGATTATGATTTTCACTGCGCTCCGCAGAAACAATTTATTGTACTTTTGGATGGTGGAATCGAAATTGAAACATCATTGGGCGAGATCAGAGAATTCCAAACCGGTGAAATCCTTTTGGTGGAAGATATTTCAGGAAAAGGACATAAAACCAAAAACCTTGAAAAGAGGGAACGAACTTCGCTTTTCATTCATTTATAGAGTAAAGAATTAACCGACATAGGAAGCTGAAGCGTTTAGAAAATTTATTTTTAGCATTCAGATTCCAAGTCTTAACCTTTTGTTTCTTTTGTGTCAAGACAAAAGAAAAATATAAAATATGCACGAACAACTACTTTTAATACTCGGCTTACTCCTCATCGTGATGATGCTGGTAATGCTGGCACAACGAATCAGGATCGCGTATCCCATCTTTTTGGTATTGGCGGGATTGGGAATCAGTTTAATTCCAGGAGTTCCGGTTCTAAAACTTGATCCCGAAATCATCTTTTTAATTTTCCTACCGCCTTTGTTGTACGAAGCAGCTTGGTACACTTCGTGGAACGATTTCTGGAAATGGAAAAGAACCATCGGATTAATGGCTTTCGGATTGGTGTTTTTAACATCGCTGGTCGTGGCATTTGCTTCACAGGCTTTGATTCCTGGTTTTACATTAGCATTAGGGTTTTTATTAGGAGGAATTGTTTCGCCCCCGGATGCTGTTGCAGCAACAACCGTTTTAAAAGGGTTAAAGGTTCCAAAACGTACGATTGCAATGCTGGAAGGAGAAAGTTTGATTAACGATGCATCATCATTAATTGTTTTCAGATTTGCCTTAGCCGCGGTGATGACAGGAATGTTTTCTATGCAGGAAGCAACCGGACAATTCTTTTTAGTAGCTGGGATGGGAGTAGTTGTCGGAATTGTAGGAGCACATATTTTCTACGCAATTCACAGATTTTTACCAACAACGCCGGCGATTGATGCAGCATTAACCGTTATGACACCCTATATTTTATTCCTTTCTGCGGAGCATTTTCACTTTTCGGGAGTAATGGCGGTCGTAAGTGGCGGATTATTCATGTCATTCCGTTCGCATGAGATGTTCAAAACGGGGGTAACAAGAATTAATATGACAGGCGTTTGGAATACATTGATCTTTGTGATGAATGCTTTGGTTTTCATCTTAATTGGTCTGGAACTTCCTGATATTATCCATGGTTTAGGAGAAACTTCTTTAATGGAAGGTATTAAATATGGTTTAATTATCAGTTTAATTGTTATTGTTGTTCGATTATTATGGATCTATCCCGTGGCACACGTTCCGAGATGGCTGAGTAAAAAAGTAAGAAAAGACCCGAGCCCGGGATGGAAAAATCCTTTGATAATCGGTTGGGCAGGAATGCGGGGCGTGGTTTCACTGGCAACAGCATTGTCAATTCCGGTAATGATGAATGATCAGGCAGAATTTCCGATGCGAAATTTAATTATCTTCATCACGTTCGTGGTTATTTTTGTAACATTAGTTTTTCAGGGATTAACCCTTCCTTTAATTATTAAATTAACCAAAATTGGAGAAATTGATCCTATTTTACCATCACACGAGCAGCAGGCAAGTATTCAGATAAGATTGGATAATCTGGCGTTAAGCAGGCTGAACGAGAAATACAAAACAAATATTGAAACCAACAGTCTGGTTGAAAATTTTAAGAATACGATTGAAAATGATATTTCCTTACAGCAAAGTCATCTGGAATCGTTGGAAATGTGTACCAACAGACGAAATGACATCAATGAATATCATCGAATTATGCTTGATATTTACGCACTTCAAAGGAAAGAATTATTCAATATAAAACGTGAAAAATACTTCACCGATGACGAAATCCGAAAAGCGGAATCTCAATTGGATTTAAATGAACTGAAAATTACAGGCAGCAGACACATGTAATTTTGGTTAATGGTTTTTAGTTGATGTTTGTTGGATGATTAACTCTGAATTTTAAAATGAAATTATCATTCAAAATTAAGTAAGGAATCTCTGAACTTAAAATAGATTTCCATTCATATTGAAGTCAAAAATCACACACCAAAAACCATCAACTAAAAACTCTCAACCATCAACAAACAACAAATCTTATGAAAACACTCAACTTCCTTGTGATAGGAAAAAATCAGGAAATTTTAGATACATTAAAACGAATTATCGAAAATAATGAAGGTTGGACGGCCGAAATTCAAAGCAATGAAAATTTTTGTTATGAATATATCAAACACAATCAGGTAGATATTGTTTTATTAAGCTCCGGATTGGATGAAGAATTTGAAAATAATATGAAGACTTTTTGTGAAAATTTAGATAAAGACGTGAAGGTAATCGACCATTATGGCGGAGGAAGCGGACTGCTAAAGAACGAAGTTTACACACTTTTTCCTAATTTGCAGCCGTAAACTTAAATTTATGTCTGAAAATATCGTCAAAAATGTCACCCGATTCATAGAACTTAGCGAAAAAGAAGAAAAATTTTTCACCGATTCATTAACACTCCAAACGTTTCCTAAGAAGACCGTTCTGTTAAGGGAAGGTGAAATCTGCCAGTTTGAAGGCTATATCCAAAAAGGCTGTGTGAGGGTGTATTACCTTGATGATAACGGTTTTGAAGTAACGATATTATTTGCCATTGAAGATTGGTGGATCAGCGATATTGCTTCATTTCAGGAACAGAAACCGTCCCGATTATACATTGAAACCCTGGAAGATTCAGAAATATTTATGCTGAATCCTACTACGAAAGAAAAATTATTAACCGAGATTCCGAAATTTGAAAGAGTGTTCAGAATGTTGGTTCAGAGAAATCTTTCCACTTTACAAAACCGTTTGGTGAACACGATTTCCAAAGCGGCAACCGACCGATATTTAGAATTCATCAAAGTATATCCTTCCATTCCACAAAGAGTCGCACAATATTATATTGCGTCTTATCTTGGCGTTTCCAAAGAATTTGTCAGCACAATCAGAAAACGTTTAGCTTCAAAAGAAAAATAAATTTCCCACAAAGAAAATATACACACATAAATTCCCCTCCATTGGAGGGGTGTCGAAAATTCAAAGAATTTTTGACGGGGCGGTTTTTAGTAATCTTAAAAACTACCCCGTCTTTTTGTTGCACAAAAATCCACCCCTTCAAAGAAGGGGAATTTAACACCGCAAACCGACATAGGAAAATGTAGCGTTAAGAAAATTACTGATGTGAACGTTAAGAAAATTCTACTGTTTGAGCGCGACACAAACTCAGAACCGAAGAACAAATCTTGACATCGCACGAGTTTTGGGTTTTTAGAGAACAAAAATATTTTTTAGCGAAAGTTTCCAAGTCTTGAACTTTTGTTTCAAGACAAAAGAAATTCAAATTTATTAAACTAGTTAAATGCCCAACAATTTCAATCTTCCGAAATTTGTTCTATCAAAACGAATAAACAACTAACAGATATGGACAGAAAAGATTTTTTAAAGAAAGGATTATTGGGAACAGGAATGTTTGTGGCATCCGCTTCATTGGGCAATACAATGAAAAACGAAATTGATGAGATCGAGCCGTTGGAACCTATCGGATACAATCATTTACCGAATACCGATTCAAAAATTAAAGATAATTCTGTCATTCATAAGGCAGATTCAAGAGGGAAGGCAGATCATGGCTGGCTGGTGAGTAATCACACGTTCAGTTTTGCCAATTATCACAATCCCGAAAGAATGCACTTTGGTGTGCTGAGAGTGTTGAACGATGATAAAGTAGAGGCGGGAAGAGGCTTCGGAACGCATCCTCACGACAATATGGAAATCATCAGTATTCCGTTGGAAGGGGATTTGGAGCATAAAGACAGCATGGGAAATTCTGCTATTATCAAAAGCGGAGATATTCAGGTGATGAGTGCTGGAACCGGAATTATGCACAGCGAATTCAATAAAAACCAAGACAGTTTGGTAAAATTCCTGCAAATCTGGGTATATCCAAATAAAAGAAATGTTACTCCGCGATACGATCAAATCACACTTGACAAATCAAAAAGTAAAAACAAATTTCAGCAAATACTTTCTCCAAATGCCGATGATGAAGGAGTTTGGATTCACCAAGATGCATGGTTTCATTTAGGAAATTTTGAAAATAATGCCGAAATCAATTATCAGATCAGAAAAAAAGGAAACGGTGTCTATGCTTTTATTTTGAAAGGAAGTGCAGAAATCGAAGGCCAAAAAGTCGAAGAAAGAGATGGTTTTGGTGTTTGGGATATTGCCGATCTGAATATAAAAACAACATCAGAAAACACAGAAATCCTTTTAATGGAAGTTCCGATGACGATGTAATAAAATTAAAATAATGAACCTCGTTTCATAATATTGTTGATAGGCTCTCTTTTTAAGGGAGTCTTTTTTATATATTTATAAATAGAATATATTTTAATAAAATGAAGAAAAAAGATAATGGCTACATCAGAAAAGAAGCGAATAATTTACTTACTAGTCAATTGAGAAAATTATTTTATGACGATAATAAGAATCTGAAAGAAAATCCATCTACAGCAGATGAGGATATGGGTATTGACTATTACTTTGAAGTTTTTGATGATAGTCTTCCTAAAGAGCCTAAACATCTTTATCATATATATAATCAAAATAAAGGGACAGAGAATTTAAAAATAATTACTACTAAAACTGATGAAAATTTTGGTAAAATTTCATTTCCACTTTCAATTAGACATGTAGAATATTTTTATTATGAATTGGATGAAGCTTTGTTATTTACAATTTGTGATATTAATAATGCGAAAGTTTATTGGTATGATATCCAAAATGATCCATTATTACCTGAAAGAATTACTGAGCAGAAAAATAGATCAATAAATTCGATAACAATATATATACCTTTAGAAAATGTCTTGAATCAACAAACTTTTAGTGTTTTATTAAAGAAAAGGAGCTATGCAAAGTATAATCAGATACGGAAAAAAGGAGGTTTAAATAATTTAGAGGCTGATTATTCTTTAATAGAGAATCATAGTAAAGATATGTTGATGATTGATAAAATTTTATACACCATCAATCTATTTGAAGGAATAAAAGTCCTTCCAGAAAATGTAATCTATCAGTTATATCCTTTTAAAGGAGATTCTGCTAGAACGAAGGTTTCAGATTTGGGGTTTGAAACGAATAATGAGGAATTTTTTTCTTTTATGAATTCAATCATTTTAGAAAATGATAAATTGAAAACTTTGGATAGTATTGAGTTGGATGAAAATGATAAATTAAGAGAAATAGTAGACTTCTTTCAAGTCAATAATATTTATCATATAAGATGGTCTGGAAATACTCTTAAAAAACAAATTTGCCTCCATAATTTATTTCATCATGGTGAGTGTAATTGCGAGAGATGCAGCTTAGAAAGACTTGACTTACTAAAGACACAAGAAATTTTAATTACAAAAAGTGCAAATACCAATTACGAGCTTTTAAGAAGAGGTTATACTTATTATTTATTAGGAGATTATATAAAATCATATGAAGTTTTTTATAAAATATACAATGATGCAAATAAAAACCAAAATCCTATTAGTTTCACAATTTCTAAATATAACTTGATTAAATTGAGAGGTTTTATCAAGTCATTTTATTATGAATCGGATAGAAGTGAAATTATCAAAAACTTAGAGAATATAAGATTTGATAATGATGAAAGATTTGTAAAAGAGTATGCACCACATTTTGTTGACATATATAAAAATATTAAAGAACAGAAATTTTATGATGATGTATTTGATAAAATAGATACAAGCTTTTTAAAAATTCAAAAACTTTATTATCGAGATAAACACGGAGGTAGTGAATCTGGTACTGCTTATCGTGACTTACAATCATCTTTTTTAAGGTTCAATTCTTATCTAAAACATAATTTTATCATTTTTAATCATTATCAAGAGTATATTGATTTATCAAAAAAGATTTTAGAAAGTTTATTTGTTGTCCATTCTTTGAAGAATCCTGAAGCTGAAAAATATGAATTTTTTGAATGGTACGCATTAGAGCTTTGGATTTTTTATGCAAATGAAGAATTTTTAACATATCTATTACAAAAATATGAAGTTACAACTATTCGAGTACACGCAGATGTTGTTAAGGAATTGAATTCATTAATAGATAATTTATTAAATTCGTATAGTGAATTTTCTAAATATTCAAGCATTTTTAGTCCCATCAGATTAGATAAAATACTTAACAATATTGTAGCAATCACAACTCTTATTGATATTGAATATGATCAAAAAGAAATTATATTATTAAAAGTTTTAAATAATTTTAAAAAGTTATCAAAGCATCACCTAATTCCTTTTAGTGGATTGTACTTATATGCGATAAGAGAAAAATCACGTATTACAAAAAAGACTTTAAAAAAAATAGTTGATATATTTATTTTGAATAATCAGAGGTATAAATATATAACTGTTTTAGAAAATTATTTTGAAATATGTACTCCCAATGAACTCAAAAAACTAATTCTTAAAGTTTTAAAAATAGACGATTTAAAAAGTATAAATGATAAGAATGAACATTTTGAAGATTTATTATATTCTTTTTCTTTATTGGATTTGGAAGCCAGAAATACTTTAAAAAATAAATTTAATGAAATTTTGGATGAAGATTTTAATTTCTCATTATATACCAATTTATTACTTTATGATTTGATTGATTTAGATAGATTAAAGTTTGATAAATATTTATCTAATATTATTGATATGTCAAATTTTGATGAAAAAAAATTTCCATTTCATACATATCAAAATTTAGATTTGTACAATATAATGAGTATTGTTTTTAAGTATGAATTAGAAATAAATGAAAGAATAAAATCTCAATTAGATAAAGTTTATCATAAAGAAAAAGAATATTATCAATGGCTCATGGATATAGAAAATTTTGATTATTCAAAATTTAATTCTTATTGGATTCTTAATAGTCAAACAAAGTATTATAATCAACGATTTAGAAAATCAAATAAATTAAAACAAGAATTAGAAAAGTCTTTGAAGAATAATTATATAGAAGGTGTTGCAAAAATATATTTTAGAGAGTTTGTATAATTCTCTATTTTTATTGAGATTATATAGTATTCTTCCTACATCATTTAAAATATTCTTGATAGAAAATTACATTCTTTCAATGTAAATTTACATTCTTGTGTTGTAAAATTACATTCTTCCGATGTGAAGTTACTTTCTTGCGATGTAAGGTTACATTCTTCCATTGTAAGATATACTTTTTGCGATGTAATTTATAAAGTGAACGATGTGGAATAGAATTTTCTCTTCATAACATTTTTTTTAACTAAAACTTAATTATCTTAACGCTAAACCATTAACTAACAACCATCAACCAACAACCATCAGCAAATTAGCAAAATCCAAAAAAAATCCCGATTTTTGCCCTCTTCAATAATTCCGAATATTCATGAAACTTTGTATTGCCGAAAAACCCAGTGTTGCCAGAGATATCGCCAAAGTATTGGGCGCTACCACGCCGAAACAAGGCTATATGGAAGGAAACGGCTATTGTGTGACGTGGACGTTCGGGCATCTTTGTACCCTGAAAGAACCACATGATTACGGTCCGCAATACAAATCCTGGAATTTGTTTTTGCTGCCGATTATTCCTAACAGCTTCGGAATTAAGCTGATCCCGAATAAAGGCGTGGAAAATCAGTTTAAAGTCATTGAAAAGTTAGTCGAAGAATGTGAAGAGGTCATCAACTGTGGGGATGCCGGTCAGGAGGGAGAACTTATTCAGCGTTGGGTATTGCAGAAGGCCAAATGCAACAAACCCATTCAGCGTTTGTGGATTTCTTCTCTTACCGAAGAAGCGATTAAAGAAGGTTTCGCAAGCTTAAAACCTGCTGAAGATTACAAAAATTTGTATCTCGCAGGAAATGCAAGAGCCATCGGAGATTGGTTGTTGGGAATCAACGCAACACGACTTTTTACGAAAAAATTTGGCGGAAATAAAGCCGTTCTTTCAATTGGAAGGGTGCAGACTCCGACCTTGGCGATGCTCGTTCAGCGTCAGAAGGAGATCGATGCTTTTACCACCGAAGAATATTGGGAACTGAAAACCAAATATCGTGACGTTATTTTCAACGCTGCGATTGATCGTTTAAAAACCTTGGAACGTGCCGAAAAAGGGTTGGAATATCTGAAAGTTAATCCTTTTGAAATCGTCTCTTTTGAAATTAAAGAAGGGAAAGAGAAAAATCCGAGGCTTTTTGATTTGACCGGACTTCAGGTGGAAGCCAACAAAAAATACGGCTATTCTGCGGAGAATACCTTAAATTATATTCAAAGTTTGTACGAAAAAAAACACGTGACTTATCCGCGTGTTGATACGACTTACTTATCCGAAAGCTTATATCCGAAAATAGAAGGAATTCTTAGAAAAATGTATCCTTATCAGGAACTGATTTCTCCGTTATTGGAAGCTCCGATTCCAAAATCAAAAGCGGTTTTTGATGATACAAAAGTGACAGATCACCATGCCATTATTCCGACTGAAGTTCCGCCTTCGCACAATCTGAGCAGGGAAGAAAAGTTGATTTATGACTTAATTGCCAAACGTTTCATCGCTGTTTTTTATCCTGAATGTAAAATTTCAAATACATTGGTAGAAGGAAAAGTAGGCACAATTCCTTTTAAAACAAGTGGTCGACAAATTCTGGAACCAGGTTGGAGAGCCGTTTACGCTAAAGAACCGAAAGAGGAACCCACAGATAAGGATAAAGAAAAAGAAAAGGAAGAAGAACAGACGATTCCTGAATTTATTGTTGGCGAAACCGGACCACATGATCCGATGATTCACCAGGGAAAAACATCACCGCCAAAACCATACACGGAAGCGACGCTTCTTCGTGCCATGGAAACTGCCGGAAAGCAGGTGGAAGACGAAGAACTTCGAGAAATGTTGAAGAATAACGGTATCGGAAGACCTTCAACCCGTGCAAATATTATCGAAACGCTCTTTAAAAGAAAATATATTGAGAAGAAAAGAAAAAATCTGATTGCTACTCAAACCGGAATTCAATTGATCGATACGATTGAAGACGAATTGCTGAAAAGTCCTGAACTTACCGGAGAATGGGAGTCAAAGCTTCGTAAAATTGAAAGTGGTGAATATGAAGCCAATCAGTTTAAGAAAGAATTGATTCAGATGGTAACGGAACTGACCAAAAAAGTGGTTGATGGAAAAGGGAAGGTGATCACTTTGTATGAAGAAAAAGAAGAGGTTAAGGAAAAGAAAAAACGTGAACCCGCTGTAAAAAAAGAACTGCAGTCCTGGGAAGAAACCAAATGTCCGAAATGTAAAGAACATCATTTAATGAAAGGCAAAACAGCCGTTGGATGTTCTGATTTTAAAAATTGCGGATTTAAACTGGATTTCGAAATCTTCGGTAAAAAATTATCAGATAAGCAGCTTTTGGATTTAGTTATAAAGGGAAAAACCTCAAAATTAAAAGGCTTCACCACACATCCTGAAAATATAACAGAAGGTGTAGCTTCACTATCTCCCGAATTTACCGTTTCATTAGCTTAACGGTTTTTGATTATTTTCTGATACATTGACTTAGGAAGCAGTAGCGTTAAGAAAATTGAAATTTAGTCCGTTAAAAAATCCCACTGTTCGAAGCACGAAACTAATTAGGAATCGAAGCAAAATTCTGAATTCGCGCAAGTTTTGGGGATTTTAGGAATACATTGAAATTTTTAGCGAATGATTCCAGTCTTGAATTTTTTGTTTCAAGACAAAAGTAAAATTAATTTTCTATTAGATTTTCTTTTATAAACCATTAAGGGATAATTAAGGAGTTAAGTAGAATTAAGAAAATCAAAGATTTTAATTTAGAAGGGAAGCTTAAATTAATATTCTTAACTTCTTAACTCAAATCTTAATGGTTCAAAATAATTAATATAAAATCAACTAATTTTAAACTTCTTCGGAGATTTTCCTGTCATTTGCGTAAACTTTCGGTAGAAATATTCCAACGTATTAAATCCAGATTCAAAACAGATATTTTTGATATCAATTTCAGGATTGTTGATGAGTAGTTGCTTGGCACGTTCTATTCTCAACTCAATAATATATTCCACAGGTGTACAATTGTAAGAATGCTTGAACTTTTTAAACAAATTGGCCTCGCTCATTCCGGCGATTGAAGCCAGCTTTTTGATGGTGATCGGTTCGCGATAGTTTTGTTTAATAAAATGAACCACTTCCTGAAGCCCGTTTTGAAGATTTTCTGTTTTATTGCTGTTTAAAAGAAGATGTTTGGCATTGGTTTTCATCAGTTCATAGATCAGCTCCTTTAAGCTTAGACTTAAAAGAAAATCTGAAGTACCCTGCATTTTCTCGTCAATTCTTCGGTTGTAAAGATTGGTTAAACTTTGCCATAACGAAACATCAGAACTTACAAACTTTTTCACGGTATTTTCCTGCATCATAATTCCGGTTTTCTCCCAGTCGGGATGCCAGTTTTCGATGACTTCCGAAAAAACATGGTCGATATATTCCTGTTCGATATTTAAAACCAGACATTTGGTCGGTTCCTGAAAAATAGGGTGAATATCAATACTTAATTCTTTATTACAGGGTGGAATAAATACGCTTCTTTCCCTAAACTCAAAAGTTTCTTCCTCACTTCTGATGATCTTATTTCCGCTCAGCATTAAAGTGATCACGGGTTTCTCAAAAAAGAATGGGAAATCATGGCATACAACATTGGTTTCAAACACATTCAATTCACCGAAAGGAATGCTGAAAACGGTTCTTTCTTCGATCTTTTCCATTATAGCGTAGAGTTTAAGTTAAAAAATATAGAGAATAAGTAAATGATTTATGTCATGTTTTTGTCATTTTCGGGGTGTGTAAAATACAAAATAAATCGAAACAATGGAAAATACTTCATTTGCAAAAGAAACGACAACTGTAAATACAGAATTTTTATCGCTAAACCCTTCTACCTTAGAGGTTATCGGGAAAGTAGAAAATACATCAGCAGACGAAATAGATCGTAAAATAAAGAATGCAAAAATTGCCCAAAAACAATGGTCAGCCAGACCGGATTCAGAAAGAAAAGAAATATTGCTGAAGGTGGCAGAAGCATTACAGCAGAATTCTAAGCACCTGGCAGAATGGATTACACGTGAGCAGGGAAAACCATTGAGTGGACCGGGATCTAATTTTGAAATGCAGGCCTGCGTAGGTTGGACTCAAGTTCCGGCATCATTGGATTTACCCGAAGAAGTTGTTTTTGAAGATGATACAAGAAAAGATATTTTGTACAGAAAACCGATCGGTGTTGTTGCAGCCATTGCCCCGTGGAACTGGCCATTGATGATTGCAATCTGGCAGATTATTCCTTCTTTGAGAATGGGAAATACGGTGATTTTAAAACCATCGGAATATACAACTTTCAGCACATTGGAAATGATTAAAGTGATTAATCGTGTTTTACCTGAAAATGTTCTGCAAGTAGTTACAGGAAGGGGAGAAGTGGGATCTTATCTTACTGCACATCCTGAAATCGGGAAAGTGATGTTTACAGGATCTATTGCGACAGGAAAAAAAGTGATTGAAGCATCTGCTAAAAATATGGCGAGGCTGACATTGGAATGTGGCGGAAATGATGCCGGAATTATTCTTCCCGGACTTGACCTTTCAAAACACATCGAAAACCTTTTCTGGGGTGCATTTTTAAATATGGGACAAACCTGTGCCTGTTTAAAAAGATTGTACGTTCATGAAAACGATTATGAAAACGTGGTGAAGACATTGTCCGATTATTCCGCCAATATCCCGATGGGGAATGGGGCTGATGAAAATAATGTATTGGGACCGATACAGAACAAAATGCAGTTTGATAAAATTCAGGATTTGCTGAATGATGCTGAAAATAATAATGCTGATTTCTTATTTAAAGGTCAAAAACCGGATCAAGAGGGCTATTTTATCTCGATTACACTGATCGGAAATGTAGACAACGGAAGCCGTGTTGTGGATGAAGAGCAGTTCGGACCTGTGCTACCAATCATTAAATATAAAACTTTAGAGGAAGCCGTAGAAAAAGCCAATGATTCTGAAAATGGCTTAGGAGCTTCGGTTTGGGGTGATGATCTTGAGGAAGCACAAAAAATTGCAGCTCAGTTGGAAGCAGGCACAGTTTGGATCAATCAGCATGGAGCGATTAATCCTTTTGTACCATTCGGCGGAGCAAAAAAATCAGGATATGGAGTAGAATTCGGTGTGGAAGGCCTGAAAGCCGTTACCATTCCAAAAGTGATCAGTATTAAAAAGTAATCAGTATCTCAGAATTATTCAAAATACAATGGCTAAAAATCTTCGTGTGCTTTGCTAAGCAGAGCGGCTTTGCGAACTTAAAAGCGGTCAGTAGTTTAAAAAAAAACTTTGGGGGCTTTGCGTTAAAAAATGATTTTTAGCAAAAAATAGAAAGAACAAATTAAAACTTATGAACTACGATTTTATAGTTGTCGGATCCGGTTCGGCAGGCGCTGTTATAGCCAATAGATTAAGCGAAAACGAAAATATAAAAGTACTTCTTCTCGAAGCAGGAGCGGATGATCATGTTCCTGAAGTTCAGGCGCAGGCGGGCTGGCCGGCGATCTGGAATACAGAGAGAGACTGGGCATATCATACCGTTGCTCAGGAAAGTGCGGGCGGAAATACGAGATATTGGCCTCGGGGAAAGACGTTGGGCGGTTCGAGTTCAATCAATGGGATGATTTATATTCGAGGTCACCGTCAGGATTATGATCACTGGGCTTACAACGGTTGTGTGGGCTGGGACTGGGAAAGTGTATTGCCTTATTTTAAAAAATCAGAGACGCATGAAGAAGGCGAAGATGAGGTGCATGGAGGAAACGGACCACTTTTCGTAAGCAGAATCAAACGTCCGAATCCTATTTCCATCAGCGCGATTGAGGCCTGTAAAGAATTAGGTTATCCCGAAACCGATGATTTTAATAAAGAAATCTGGGGTGCCGGACTGAATCATCTGAGCGTTGGAAAAGATGGCTTGAGATGTTCTACTGCAAAAGCGTTTTTAGATCCTGCAAGATCACGAACTAATTTGGAAATTCATACCCATGCATTGGCTCAGAAATTACTTTTTGAAGGTGATCGATGTGTTGGAATTCAATATTTAAAAAATGGGGAACTGGTTGAAGCAACTGCGGATAAAGAAGTCATAGTTTCATGCGGAACGATAGAATCAGCAAAACTTCTAATGCTTTCCGGAATTGGTGATCAGGAAGAATTGGAGACTGTGGGAATTTCCGTGGTTAAAGATTTGAAAGGGGTCGGAAAAAACCTTCAGGATCATTTGCTGACGAGTGTTATTTTTAAAGCTAAAAAAGAAATTCCGGCTCCCGAAGCTAATCTTTTGGAAGCTCAATTATTCTGGAAAAGTAAAGAAGAAATGGTTTTCCCGGATTTACAACCTTTATTCATGGGGCTTCCGTATTACAGTCCTGGGTTTACCGGACCTGAAAATGCCTTCACTTTTTGTGCCGGATTCATCAGACCTGCAAGTCGAGGATATATTAAATTAACTTCTTCAGATCCATTCGTTTCTCCTGAAATAGATCCAAAATATCTTTCCGAAGAATCTGATCTTGATGCTTTGTATCGATGCGTGGAAATCTGTCGCGAAATGGGAAGAACCGAAGCCATGAAAGAATGGAATGACGGTGAGATTTATCCTGGTGAAGGCAAAACGAAAGAGGAAGTGATCGATTATATCAAGAAATCGTGTTCCACCTATCATCACATGACGGGAACCTGCAAAATGGGAATCGACAGCCTGTCGGTGGTAGACCCTCGTTTAAAAGTATATGGTATCAAAGGGTTGAGAGTTGCCGACGCATCCATCATGCCGGATGTCGTTTCCGGCAATACCAATGCTCCAACGATTATGATTGGCGAAAAAGCCGCTGATATGATAAAAGAAGATTATGGTCTGAAAACACAAAATCTTTCCGAAAATTTTTCTTTGGCTTAGATAATTTTAGGTAAAACAAATGGCTGTTCAATGATTTGAATAGCCATTTTTATTTGGAAGCTTTTTGACTTCGTCGAATTATTATTTTATCTTTTTTTAGGAGCAATTTGATTCCATCGAAAAGCAGTTTATATTTTTTTATTTGAAGCTTTTTCCCGCTCTTCGCACTCGCTATTTTTTTAGGGATTCGGTTCGGGCTGGCAAAGCCAGCCGTAGGGATCTAAGCATAGGCTGCAAAGGCTGATTATGAAGGGCAGTCAGATTTCTTAGGCATTTTAAAAACAAAAGCAAAAGTAGGTTTATCTGG
>NZ_JBDFPQ010000015.1:51132-81309 GCF_039672645.1 Chryseobacterium sp. C39-AII1 | reverse complement strand
TAATAAACTTTTGAGAATCTGTTTTGGAGTGGTGAAGAATAAGACGAAATATCAACCGGATTATCAAAAAAACTTTAAAATTTTAACCTAAATAATTTGCAATTTAACATAGAACATCAGGGCTAGGATTGCAGTCATACATTTAAAAGCGTAAATAATCTCAACGTTTGTCATTCCAGTTTCTAGGATAAATTCAATGTTCTTTTTTTGAGTGAAACGCTTTTTCGAACGAAAAATATCCACAAGAATTTTAGACAAAAACTTTGTGACTTTTGCGTTTAAAAAAATACAAAAAATCAAGTTTGAAAAATTTTTAAATGTCAAACCAAAAGATTTCATTCCTTCAAAACTCCCATTACGATAAATTTAAAAAATTACCTCTCAACCTACCCATAAATTTATAAATTCAGTTGTTAATGTGCTTTAAATTGGGTTTTTAACAAAATATTGGCAATAATTTTGAACGTACAACATCGAATATCGATGATTATTATCAGAGTTAATAGTCAATTTTTTTTAACAGTTTAAATATTTATAGTGATGAAACAACTAGAAACAAACCAGGAATTTCGTTTTAATGAAATCTTATTTGAGCACAGAAATAAAGAATATGGTGCCTATGTTTTAAGAAACGAATCAGACAAAATTTTAACCAAAGCACTTTTTATCGGAGTAAGTTTATTGGCAGCAATTTCAATTTCTCCATTCGTAATTTCGGCTTTTGAAAAGACAGAAACGAGAGAAACGATAGAGCCAGTTTACCGCCCTTTTATTATCGAAGATACTCCTTTGGAAAAAGATCCTCCAAAAGAGATAGTAAAGCCGGTTCAGCCTGTTGCTCCTCCCAATGTGAAGCAGTTTGACAGTTCTGTTCCAACTCCTTCTTCAACAGCAGATGAAAAACCTGTGGAAAAAATTCCTGAAGATGCGGTGGCTGGTTTAACGAATAATTTCAAAGGAGAGCCTGTAAAAGATACTTACATTCCGCCTGCTCCAACTATTGGAAACGGTCCTGTGGTTCCTCAAATTCCGGTAGCGCAGCCTCCTAAAATGGATAAAAATGCAATTGTTGGCGGAAGCGAATTGGCGGTTGAAGCTTCTTTTGAAGGCGGTATAAATTCATTCAGAACTAAAGTAATGAACAATTTTGATGGTTCAGGAATTGAAGGAAACGGCGATGTATTGAAAACTACAGTAACATTTATTGTAGAGATCGACGGAACGATTTCAGGAATCAAAGCCAATGGTGCAGATGCAGATTTCAACAGTGAAGCGATGAGAACGATTAAATCGATCTCGAACAAAGGAAAATGGAAGCCAGGGAAAAATAAACAAGGCGAATCGGTGAGAAGCTATTTTAAATTTCCGATCTCTATGCAGTTTGAATAATTAATGTGAAATAAATTTTGATAGTTATCCACAAAGAATTTTTTTTGTGGATAATTTTTTTTATTCTTAAATTGCTTGTTAACAATATTTTAACTCAAATTTCGATTTATCCGTTCATTGAGAGCACGGAAAAATGTGTATTTTTGAGCCTTAAAGTTCGAATCATGGCAAAAATTATAGGTATCGCTAATCAAAAAGGAGGAGTAGGTAAAACTACAACGGCTGTAAACCTTGCAGCGGCGTTAGGAGTATTGGAGAAAAAAATACTAATTATAGATGCTGATCCTCAGGCAAATGCAACGTCTGGGCTAGGCGTAGATAATGTTCAGTATTCCACTTATAATTTGTTGGAACACAGTGCGGAAACCAGAAATTGTATTAAGCAGACGGCAACTCCGAATTTGGATATTGTGCCTTCTCATATTGATTTGGTAGCAGCTGAAATCGAGCTTGTAGACAAAGATAACCGTGAATATATGCTTAAAAAAGCATTGGAAAGCGTAAGAGATGATTATGACTATATCATTATCGACTGTGCACCGAGTTTAGGTTTGATTACTGTAAATGCGCTTACGGCGGCAGATTCTGTGATTATTCCTATCCAATGTGAATATTTTGCATTGGAAGGGCTTGGAAAATTGCTGAATACGATTAAAAACGTTCAGAAGATTCACAATAAAGATTTAGATATCGAAGGTTTGCTTTTGACTATGTACGACAGCAGATTGAGATTGTCTAACCAAGTGGTAGAAGAAGTAAACTCTCACTTCCCGGAAATGGTTTTCGAAACTATTATCAGCAGAAATGTAAGATTGAGTGAGGCACCAAGTTTTGGAGAAAGCATTCTGAATTATGATGCAGAAAGTAAAGGGGCTGTGCAGTATATCCAATTGGCAGAAGAAGTGCTGTTGAAGAACGAGAAATTAGTTAAGAATTAAAAATTAGAATTTAGAAAGAGGTATCATGAAAAATGATTTTAAGTCATTTACAGTGTATCACTTATCAATTATATTATGAAGGACAAAAAAAGAGCTATGGGGCGTGGTTTGGGTGCCATTTTAAGTGCTGAATCCAAAGCATCTGTCAACTCAGCGACTGATGAGGGGGCAGATAAATTTGTGGGAAATATCGTAGAGGTTGCACTTGAAGATATTTATCCGAATCCGGCTCAGCCAAGAACTTATTTTGACGAAAAAGCATTAAACGAACTTGCTAAATCTATCGGAAGTTTAGGAGTTATTCAGCCTATTACTTTAAGAAAAGATGGCGAAAGATTCGAAATTATATCTGGGGAAAGACGTTTCAGGGCAACAAAAATTGCAGGTTTAACTTCTATTCCGGCATACATTCGTTTGGTAAACGATCAGGAGCTGCTGGAAATGGCTCTTGTTGAAAATATTCAGAGAGAGGATCTGGATGCGATAGAAATTGCATTAACGTACCAAAGACTGATGGATGAAGTGGGATTAACTCAGGAAAATCTTAGCCAAAGAGTAGGAAAAGACAGAAGTACCATTACGAATTCTATCCGATTGTTGAGGTTAAGTCCGGATATTCAGAATGCTATCCGTAGCGGAGAAATTTCTGCAGGACACGGAAGAGCGATTATCAGCCTTGAAAGCGAAGAGCATCAGCAGGTTTTATTTGATATTATCATTAAAGAAAAACTGAATGTGCGCCAGGCTGAGCAGGCGGCAACTGCATTGAAAAATCCAAAATCACCGGCTGCAAAAAGAGCAAAAGCTGAGCTTTCAAACAATTATAAGAGAGCACAGAAGACGATTGCAGATATTTTAGATGTAAAAGTTGAAATCAAAACAGCCGGAAACGGTAAAAAAGGTAAAATTGTTCTGGACTTCAAAAATGAAGATGAGCTGGAATATATTTTATCTCATATTAAATAAATGAAGAAATTACTTTTCACTTTTTTCTTGTGTATTTTTGCGTTGGCATACTCACAAGTCAATCCCAACGATACTATTCGGGTAGAAAACCATCCGAAAGACAGTATCTCTGCGGAAAAGCCTACAAAATCTGAAGCGTCTATCGTACAGGATATTGAAAAGGTGAATGCAAAAACTCTGAAAAAAGCCAAAATCACAAAGCTTAATCCTACAAGAGCAGGTTTGTATTCTGCTGTATTGCCGGGGTTAGGACAATATTATAATAAAAAATACTGGAAAATTCCGATTGTTTGGGGTGCTGTAGGTGTCGGGGCAGGAATTGCCATCTGGAATGATAATCAGTATAAAAAATATCGTGGATATTACGTTGCCAAGCTTAATGGTACGCCAAATGAATTTGTGGACAGTAACCCGAATCTAGATAAAGTAGCGTTGGGAAATGCACAGGACAGAGCAAAAAGACAGAGAGATTACGCCATTGCGATCACAGGGTTGATTTATATCCTAAATATTGTGGATGCTGTGGTAGATGCCCATCTTTATGAAGGTCGTCATGATCCGGATCTTGCGCTAACGCCTGCTGTGATTCAGGATAATTTTGGGATTAACCCTCCTAAAACGGGTTTAAGTTTAAGTTATAGATTCTAGACAATTAATAAATAATAATTAATAATGAATTCTGTTCTCCCAATTATCGCGGACTTTGTTAAGTGAAATCGAAGATTCGACGTAGTAAAACACCTTTGCGACCTTTGCGTTAAAATAGAATAGAATTTTAAATAAATAAGCTGTTTAAAAAGCAGATAAATAAAATATGAAAATAGCATTAGTAGGATATGGGAAAATGGGCAAAATTATTGATGAAATTGCCACAAAGAGAGGTCATGAAGTGGTTGCCCGACTAAAAGAAACTCCTACTGCTGAAAATTTGAACGGTGCAGATGTTGCCATCGAATTTTCTTTACCAGAAGTAGCTTACGAAAATGTAAAAGCTTGTCTTGAAAATAAAGTTCCTGTAATTTGTGGAACAACCGGTTGGCTTGAAAGAAAAGCTGAAATAGAACAAATAGCAGTTGATAACGGAACTGCGTTTTTATATGGATCGAATTTTAGTTTAGGTGTTAATTTATTTTTCGCTTTAAACGAAAAACTGGCTGATCTAATGAAAAATGTGGATGAATACTCTTGTCAGTTGGAAGAAATTCACCACGTACATAAAAAAGATGCTCCAAGCGGAACTGCAATTTCTATCGCAGAAGGAATTTTTAAGCATAATCCGAAATTTGAAGCTTGGAAACTAGAAGAAACCCAAGGTAACCAATTGGGGATTTTCGCGATTCGTGAAGATGAAGTTCCTGGTACCCACAGTGTTTATTACAGAAGTGAAGTAGATGAAATCGAGATCAAGCACACGGCCTACAACAGAAACGGTTTTGCACTCGGTGCTGTAGTTGCTGCAGAATGGATCATCGGAAAGAAAGGAAATTTCGGAATGAAAGACGTTTTGGGACTTTAATTTGTAACAAAATCGCTACATTGCAAACTAATTGGTAACAATGGGAAGCAGTAAAAATTACTCATTGCTTATTACCAATTATTCATATTATAGATTAGGCACAAAAATTTATGAACTATTTTTTAACTTATACAGTCTACGTCCTCATTTTATCTGTATTAATGGGGGCTTCAACTTGGAAGCTGTTCAAGAAATTAGGATATAATCCGCTTTTTGCTTTTATACCTTTTTACAATTATTTCATTATTTTAAAAGAGACGAAACATCCGAAATGGTGGGCAATTTTATCGTATTTGCCAATCGTGGGACCCATTATGATGTCTGTTTTTCATTTATATTTAATGAAAAAATTCGGGAAGACTCTCTTTAAAGATCAGCTTCTTACGGTAATTCTTCCGTTCATTTATATGGCAACGGTGAATTATGGTAAAGACGTAGAGTTAGAAGATGAAAACGCAAACGATCTTTTCTTAACAGATGAAGAGAAGAATTCAAAAAAGAAAGATACTTTCGTTGGATCTATTACTTTCGCGGTAGTTTTTGCAACAATCATCCACGTTTTTGTAACGCAGCCTTTCGGGATTCCGACGGGATCTATGGAAAGAACGTTGCTTGTTGGTGATTTCCTTTTTGTAAATAAATGGAGCTACGGTTACAGATTGCCAATGCGTCCGGTTGCAATTCCTTTCTTACAGGGAACAATAATGGATACTGGCGAAAAAGGAAATCCTAAAGATGATCCTAAATCTTACGTGGACGGAATCAAACTTCCTTATGAAAGAATTTTCCAGTTTAGCAAGCCTCAGAAAAATGATGTTGTTGTTTTCAATTACCCTCGTGATTCTGTACATACAGCAATTGACAGAAAGGATCCTTATGTAAAGAGATTGGTCGCTGTAGCTGGTGATACTTTCGAAATGAGAAACGGAAGACTTTTTGTAAACGGAAAACCTGAAACTGTTTTAGGAGATCAGGAAGTTCAGCATGCTTATACAGTGAACACGGGAACTCAATTGGATATTCCAGCTTTATATAATACTTACGGGTTTTTACCGGTAAGAGAAATGCAGACGGATAAAGGATTTTTATATGCTTTCCAGGGATTAACAGATAAAACGGCAGCTGAAATTAAAATTTTACCAAACGTGGTAAGTATGGAAGAAAGCATCTTCCCTAAAGATTCAGCAACAGTTTCATATAAATTGAATGCTGACAGATCTGCTTACACAAAAAGTATTGATACTACTCAATCTATTTTCCCAATCAATAAACCTTGGAATCAGGATTGGTACGGACCTTTAAAGATTCCTAAAAAAGGAGATGTAGTTACGATCAACCAGGAAACTTTACCAGAATATCAGTGGATTATTTCTGAATACGAGCACAACAAATTAGAAAATAAAAACGGAAAGATTTTCATCAACGGAAAAGAAACTAACCAGTATACTATTCAGCAGGATTATTATATGATGGTTGGAGATAACAGAGATGCTTCTTTAGATGCCAGATTCTTTGGTTTCGTTCCTGAAGAAAATATCGTTGGAAAACCAATGTTTACTTGGATGAGTATTCAGGGGGCGTTCAAGGATGCCAGTTCTTCTTATCAGGCGCCTTGGAAGATCCGTTGGGAAAGAATGTTTAAAGCAACCAATACAGGAGAAGCTAATAAAACTTCATACTGGTGGATTGCAGCAATGATTTTGATTTTATTCTTCGGGTGGGATTACTTTGTGAAAGTTTTCAGAAAGAAGAAATCAGAAGACAATTAAGAGCTAAAATAAATTTAAAAATAGAATGAAGTATTTGAAAAAATACTTCATTTTTGTATGATGAATATGCAGAATATATTATTACCGGTATTTTATTTACCGCCAATTTCATGGTTTTCAGAGTTTTTAAATCCTGAAAATAAAGTTGTTTTTGAGCAGTTTGAAAATTTTCCAAAGCAGACGTACAGAAACAGAGCTAATATTTATGGCGCAAATGGGAAACTTTCATTAATTATTCCCATCCAGCATAACGGGAAAAGAGAATTCAAAGATATTGAGATCTCTCATCGTGAAGATTGGCAGACTCTTCATTGGAAATCGATCAAAACAGCATATCAAAGTTCTCCTTATTTTGAATATTATGAAGATAAATTCAGAAAAATATTCGATTTAAAGGAAAAATTCCTGTTAGATTTTAATCTTAAAGGGTTAGAAATCATTCAGCAGATTTTAAAAACAGAAAAGGCACACTCTTTGAATGTAGAATATATCAAAAATCCTGACGAGATTAATTTTCGTGAGAAATTTTCTGCGAAATTACCTTCCGAATATGAAATGGATGAATATTATCAGACATTTACGGATAAGTTAGGATTTTTAAAAGATTTATCGATTTTAGATTTGGTTTGTAACAAAGGTCCGGAATCTTTGACTTATATTAAAAATATTAAATAATTATACTCACATGAAAAAGGTATTATTAGCTGCTGTTTTTTTGACGGGATTAAACCTTGCATTCGCTCAGGATACTCAAGGTAAAACTGCTGACACGAAAGAGGAGAAAGACCTGATGACTTGGTATCATAAGGATTTTTCAACTTCTAAAGTATATGGTGTAAATACAGAAAATGCCTATAAATATTTAGAATCTAAAGGGCTTAAAGCAACTCCGGTTGTGGTAGGCGTTTTAGACAGTGGAGTGCAGGTAGATCACCCTGGATTGGTGAAGAATATCTGGTCAAACCCTAACGAAATTCCCGGAAACGGTAAAGATGATGATGGAAACGGATATATTGATGATGTTCACGGATGGAATTTCATTGGTGGAAAAACTGCCGATATTGATGTAGATAATATGGAGGTAACTCGTGTTGTTGCTAAATATAAACCTATTTTCGAGGGTGACGATTCTACAAAAAATAAAGCAAATCAAGCTAAAATGCCTGAAGAGTTTGCAATGTACATGAAGTCTAAAGACAAGTTTACTAAAAACAGTGTTGAAGGCAGACAAGGATTGCAGACGTTTACCATGATAAAGGAATCTATTCCGAACATGATGAGATTGTTAGGTGGGAAACCTCTAACTTCTGAAACAATTGCTACATTGAAGCCGACTGAGCAGAAAGATGCAATTGCTTTACAAGTTCTTAGTCAACTTACTCAAGATCCTGGTTTTAGAGGAAAGTCAGGTGCTGATTTCGAGGCTAAAATTACAAAAGATATGAATGATGCTTTGGAAGAATACACTCCTAAAGCCCAGCAATATGACCTTAATTTTGATCCCAGAAAAGAAATTGTAGGAGATAACTATGATGATTATTCTGAAAGAATTTATGGAAACAATCATTATGAAGGTCCAGATGCAAGACACGGAACTCACGTTGCAGGTATTATCGCGGGGCTTCCACAAGGAAAAGAAGTTCAGTATGGTGTAGCTTCTAAAGTGGCAAAAATCATGTCTGTAAGAACAGTTCCTAATGGTGATGAAAGAGATAAAGATGTTGCCAATGCCATTCGTTATGCTGTTGATAACGGTGCTAAAGTTTTAAATATGAGCTTCGGTAAACCCGTTTCTCCAGGAAAAAATGTCGTTTGGGATGCATTCAAATATGCTGAAGATAAAGGAGTTCTTTTGGTAAAAGCAGCAGGTAACGAAAACGAAGATGTTGCAGAACATTTAGCGTATCCTACCAATTTCAAAAATATTACCGATGATAAGCCTTTTGTAAGCAATGTTTTGGTTGTGGGTGCAAGTACGAATAGAAATAATGAACTAAGAGCAAGTTTCTCCAATTTCAATAAGAAAATGGTAAATGTTTTTGCTCCGGGTGAAGAAATTTATTCTACAGTTCCACATGATAAGTATGAATATTTACAAGGAACTTCAATGGCTTCTCCTGTGGTAGCAGGTGCAGCGGCTGTATTATTGGCTTATATGCCGGGACTTACTCCGGCGCAGGTAATTGAGTCTTTAGAGAAATCTAGTAATAAAAGTACAGAAAACGGTTTTGGAGATCTTTCACAAGCTGGCGGTGTTATTGATGTGAAAAAAGCAGCAGAATATGCTTTCACAAACTTCTATAAAGGAAAATCGACACCCGTGAAGAAGCCTGCAAAATCCGTAAAAAAGACTGTTAAAAAATAATATATCTGCCTGTATTTAAGGTTGAAACATAGAAAGTCCGAATTTTTCGGGCTTTTTTTATTTTTATTTTTCAATTTTGGCACGCTTTTTTATAACTTTATGGTATATAAAATAATAAACAACAATTATGAAAAAGTTACTACTTGCAGGAATGTTGGGAACATCACTTTTTGCAGTGTCTTGTTCCGCCGTTAATAATGCAAAAACAGCCCAGAGTCAGAGATCAGAATTTCTAAAAATGAAAGGAGACTGGCAGATCGTAAGTATTAATTACGATAAAAAGTTTAAGATAAAGCCTTTTGACGAAGGAATAGATGCTCAGTGTTTTGTAGGAAGCCATTGGAGATTAATCCCTAATAACTGGACTGGAGCTTTTACAGTAACTGGTGGTGGAAATTGTGGCGCAGGATTTACCCAGCCAATAAAAATTGATTCTAAAAACGGAAGTACTTTCGAATTTAAGAAAATCGCTGATGGAACTAAAGCTAAACAAAATACAGCTGGATATGTTTTAACTTTAACAAATCAGACAACAGATCAGTTTACACTTGAACAAAATGTTCCTTTTGACGGAGAAAATGTAAGAGTTGTTTACAACTTTGAAAGAACAGGAATGAAATAATTAACATAAAAGATTAAAAAAATGAAATTTACAAAAACATATATAGGAGCTCTTTTCTTATCATCAGCTTTATTGCTTACAAGTTGTGAAGCAGTTCAAAATTCAAACCATCAACAAAGAGGTACGGCAGTAGGTGTTGCATCCGGAGCGGTACTTGGTGGTATTTTAGGAAATAACGTAGGTAAAGGTAAAAATGCAGCCTTAGGAGCGGTGCTTGGTGGTATTATCGGAGGTGTTGCAGGTAATGTTATCGGTAACAAAATGGATAAGCAGGCTAGAGAAATTAAAGAAACTTTGCCGGGTGCTGAAGTAGAAAGAGTAGGAGATGGTATTAAAATTACGTTGAATGAAAGTATCGTAAACTTCGATTTTGATTCCTCTGCGCTTACAAGTACAGCAAAAACAAACTTAGATAAATTAGGTCAGGTTTTGATTAATAACCCTGATACTAACATTAATATCTATGGACATACAGATAGCAAAGGTGCTGATGACTACAACATGAAGCTTTCTGAAAGAAGAGCAAATTCTGTAAAAGCTTATTTAGCTGGAAAAGGTATTGCTTCAAGCAGATTATTCGCTTTGGGTGAAGGTGAAAGCAAGCCGGTAGCTTCTAACGATACAGATGCTGGTAGAGCGAAAAACAGAAGAGTAGAGTTCGCTATTACTGCAAATGAAAAAATGATTAACGATGCTCAACAAGGGCAGTAATTAATTTAATATATAAATATTTTCGTAAACAACCGCTTCGGCGGTTTTTTTTGTATTTTTATGCAATAATTTTGAATTTATTACCTTTGTAACTGATTTCACATAAATGAAGAAATACCTAAAACTGCTGCGTGTAGAGCAATGGGTAAAAAACCTGTTTGTATTTGTCCCTCTATTTTTTTCCGGCAGTATTCAGAACATAGACTTATTAAGTAAAAGTATTTTTGCTTTTATTATTTTCTCTTTAGCTGCAAGTGTCGTTTACATTTTAAATGATTATAATGATATTGAAGCCGATCGTCAACATCCCGAAAAACGACGCAGACCGTTGGCAAGCGGCGCTATTTCAAAATCAAAAGCGATTGGAATCCTTATAGGGATCATCGTTGTTGATATTGCCTTAGTATTCCTGGCTCAAAACTATTTTGAAGAAGATCTTTGGAAGTTTGCAGCAATCATTGTCACTTATTTTGTGATGAATTTGGCTTATACATTCAGGTTAAAGCATGTTCCGATTATTGATATTTGTATCATTGCGATTGGCTTCGTCCTGAGGGTTTTAGCTGGAGGTTATATTACGGGAATTAACATTTCTCAATGGGCTATTTTGCTGACTTTTGTCTTAGCATTAGTTCTAGCGATCGGGAAAAGAAGAGGAGAATTGATTAACGCGCAGGTTTCAGGAAAAACAAGAAAGGCGCTGGATGGTTACAATGTTCAGTTTGCAGATATTGCCCTTTCTATTTCTGTGACGTTGGCTATCATCTGTTATTTGATGTTTACGTTATCACCGGAAGTGCAGGCGAGATTTCACGAAAGGGTTTTTTACACTGTAATTTTTGTTGTTTTTGCCTTTTTAAGGTATTTACAGCAAACATTGGTGTACAACCGAACAGAATCGCCAACCAAAATTGTGTACAGAGACAGATACATCCAGATTACCCTGATACTGTGGGTAGCTGCATTTTTAATCCAAATCTATTTTAAAAAATAATGAAGCCGAATTTTGTACAGAAGGTTACCAATTGGGGTAATTTTCCCGTTGTGGAAAAAGAAATGAAGTCTGAAGACAGCTTCAAAAATATACGAGAATTTGTTCTGAATCATAATGAAGTAATCGCTCGCGGAAACGGCAGATGTTACGGAGACTCTTCATTAGGAGAACATATATTTTCAACAAAAAGATTAAATAAATTCATAAGCTTTGATCGTCTGAACGGAATTATTGAATGCGAATCAGGGGTTTTGCTTTCTGAGGTATTGGAAATTTCCGTTCCACAAGGTTATTTTTTATATGTAACTCCGGGAACTAAATTTGTTTCTGTGGGAGGTGCTATTGCTTCTGATGTGCATGGTAAAAATCATCATGCTGAAGGTTGTTTTTCAGAATATGTAATCGACTTTAAGTTGATGATTGAAAATGGCGATATCATCACATGTTCAAGAGACGAAAATTCAGATAAATTCTGGGCTACCATTGGCGGAATGGGATTGACGGGAATTATCCTTTCAGCAAAATTCAAGCTTAAAAATATAGAATCTGCTTATATTCGTCAGGAAAGCATTAAAGCTGAAAATCTTGATGAAATATTTAGATTATTTGAAGAGAGTGAAAGCTGGACGTACACCGTTGCGTGGATCGATTGTCTTCAAAAAGGAAATAATATCGGAAGAAGTATTTTGATGCGTGGCGAACATGCTTTTCAACATGAGCTTCCAGAAAGTTTCAAGAAAAATCCATTACGATTAAAGAAAAAATTTGAACCAACGGTTCCTTTTTATTTTCCGGGTTTTGTTTTGAATGCTTTAACGGTGAAAATTTTTAATTTTCTGTATTATAAAAAACAGTCTAAAAAGGAGGTGAAAAGCTTTACCGATTTTGAAACCTTTTTTTATCCTCTTGATTTCGTGAATGACTGGAATAAAATTTATGGAAAGTCAGGATTCATCCAATATCAGATGATGATTCCAAAAGAAACGGGAAAGGAAGGAATGAAAAAAATTCTGGAAACGATTGCCAATAGTGGAAACGGTTCTTTCTTAGCTGTTTTGAAGCTTTACGGAAAAGAGAACCCCCAGGCTTACAACTCTTTCCCTTTTGAAGGATATTCTCTGGCATTGGATTTTAAAGTAAATTCAAAACTGAAAAAATTAATCGAAAAATTAGATGATATTGTTCAGGAGTACAACGGTAAAATTTATCTTACGAAAGACAGCATGAGCAGATCGTCTCTTACCAATTATCTTAAAAATGTTCAAAGCTCAAAATTTGTGTCTTTGCAGCACAAAAGAATCATAAATAACAGCTAATGATAGTTCTAGGAAGTACGTCTGAAGTGGCGCAGGCTTTTGTTGAAAAAGCACTACAGGAAGGCGAAAAGTTTGAAAAAATTTATCTATTTACCTCAAATAAAGAGACCACAGAAAGGTTTGCAAGACATATTGATGTAAAATTTCTGCAACAATCTGAAGTTGTTGAATTAGACTTAATGAAACCCATTGATTACAATCAGTTGGAATACATTAATTCCAATTTACTGTTTTGTGCTACAGGATATTTGGGTGAAGGCACGGAAGAAGGCTTGTATGATAATAAAAATACAGAGAGAATCATCGATATTAATTACTCGAAACTGGTTCCTGTAATGAATTATTTTGCTCAGAAATTTGAAAGTAGAAGATCTGGCACGATCATCGGTTTATCATCGGTAGCGGGTGAAAGAGGAAGACAGAGTAATTTTATTTATGGAAGTGCTAAAGCTGCTTTTACTGCTTATTTAAGTGGTTTGAGGAATTATCTTTTCGATAAAAAAGTGCATGTTCTTACCATAAAACCTGGATTTATGGCTACTAAAATGACGGAAGGTTTACCTTTAAATCCAAAATTAACAGCAACTCCGAAACAGGCGGCTGACTGTATTTTTAAAGCATATAAAAAGCAGAAAAATGTAGCATATGTTTTGCCGATTTGGACAATTATTATGATGATTATTAGAAATATTCCTGAATTTATATTTAAAAAATTAAAGCTTTAATTTTATTTTGAAAGATAAAATTTTATTTAAATCTAACCTTCTTTCAATTAATTTTTTTGTTTTTTCTTTGGGATTTATTTTCTTCAGTTTAATAACAGGGTATATTTATCACTCGCTGGAAATACATCCGGATGACGATTCGAAAATTGTAGTTTATCTTCTCATTTCAATATTTTTGATAGGTGCATTAGGCTCTTTGTTTTATTTTCTAAAAACGGAGATTATGAAGGCAACTCAGGATAATTTGATTATTTCCTATCAGTTTTTACCTTTTTCAAAAAAGATTTTGATTGAAGATATCAAGGAATTTAAACAATTACCGAAACCTGTAAAGTATTCGGATGGTTTTGGTAAATGAAAAACCGTTTATACGATTTTTGAAACATCAATTATTCTGAAAAATGGGAAAGAAATCAAAACTTATGCTTTAAATGATTCTGAGTTTATTGAAGTGAAAAAATTAATGAGAAAATAAAACGTAGCTTATCTGCGTTTGACATAAATACATAAATTATTGCCGAATTTGCTTTTCAAAATTTATCTGTAATTATTCTTAATAATTTGCTTATTTTTGATTGCTCGGTGAGCAAATGCTTTAATTAACAACTCGTAACATTTACCCTAAGCCCTAACTCTATGAAAAAATTGTATTGCTTCGACTTTGACGGAACTCTTACTTACAAAGATACCATGTTTATGTATCTTAAGTTCTACGATTCTGCTAAGTTTCGTGTACAATTTTTGAGACACGTGCCACTTTTTATTTTGTTGAAATTAAAATTAGCTGAGACAGAAAAGGTGAAAAAGAGCTTTATCGGTTCTATTCTTAAAGGTCAGTCTCAGGAAAAAATTGAGAAAAAAGCCAAACAGTTTTTTGAGGAACATTATCCTAAAATCGTAAGAGAGAACGCATTAGATTTTATAAATAATATCGATAGAAACAATACACAAAGCTTACTGGTAACGGCTTCACTTGATATTTGGACCAAACCTTTCGCTGAAGCATTCCAAATGCAGCTGGTTTCTACGCGTGCCGAGTTTAAAGACGGGGTTTTTACAGGAAATTTTATTGGTAGAAACTGCAACGGAAAGGAAAAACTGGTAAGGATAAAAAGTGAAATAAACGACCATAAATACGATAAAATCATAGCATTTGGAGATACTTCCGGCGACAAGCCAATGCTGAAATGGGCAAATGAAGGTCATTATCAATTTTTTCACTAATTTTGGGTGGTAAAAATGTAAAAATGAAAAAACTGCTTATTTTGTGCTTTGCAGCGGTAATCAGTTGCACAAGTACAAGCACACCATCCCAAAAGTCATCAGACATGCAGACAAAAACTGAAATCATCGCTTCCGAATCACAAGGTGGTGCGGATGAGGCA
This sequence comes from Chryseobacterium sp. C39-AII1, assembly GCF_039672645.1. Lineage (NCBI taxonomy): Bacteria > Pseudomonadati > Bacteroidota > Flavobacteriia > Flavobacteriales > Weeksellaceae > Chryseobacterium > Chryseobacterium sp. C39-AII1. The sequence goes on along the minus strand of NZ_JBDFPQ010000015.1, from coordinate 66,613 downwards.
GGTTTTAAAATTATTAAAAATGATGCTGAATTTCAGAAAGCATTGAAAGGAAACTCTTCTCAGCTAATTGTTGAAGGAAGTGAGCCCGCGCCTGAAAAAACAATAAAATTTCCTACGGATAAGAAAGTTGTTTTGTATAATTCAGGTATGTTCAGATCCGGAGATCACAGAATTACTGAGATCAAAAGTGTTTCTGTAAAAGATAATGTACTGTATGTTGAGGTTCCCTATGTGGAACATGGCGGGATGGAAATACAGGTAATTTCTAATCCGTACGTGATTTTTACAGTTCCATCAAATTACAATTTCACCTCTGTAGAATTAAAATCTTCAAAATAAAAATGAATAAGATCTATTTAGATAACGCTGCAACTACGCCACTTTCAGAAGAAGTTATCGATGCCATGGTAGCAACCATGAAGATGAACTTCGGAAATCCTTCTTCCACCCACAGCTTTGGGCAGGAAGCGAAGATTCTTATTGAAAATGTGAGAAGGCAGGTTGCTGATTATCTTCATGTAACTCCCGCAGAGATTATTTTTACGTCTTGCGGAACAGAGTCGAACAACATGATTATAAAATCAAGCGTTGAACACCTTGGAGTAGAAAGAATTATCAGTTCGCCTTTAGAGCACAAATGTGTTTCTGAAAGTATTTTGGATATGAAGGCGAGAAAAGGAGTAGAGGTAAACTACATCCGTCCTAATGAAAAAGGAGATATTGATTTAAATAAGCTTGAAGAATTACTGAAAGCTTCGGATAAAAAAACATTGGTGAGCTTAATGCATGCCAATAACGAGATTGGAAATATTGTTGATATTAAGAAGATCGCAGAATTGTGTAAGGCTAATAATGCTCTTTTCCACTCAGATACGGTGCAGACTATGGCTCACATGAATTTAGATTTATCTGATATTCAGGTTGATTTTGCTTCTTGCAGTGCGCATAAATTCCATGGTCCAAAAGGAGTTGGTTTTGCTTTTATCAGAAAATCTAGCGGTTTGAAAGGAATTATTACCGGAGGTCCTCAGGAAAGAAGCTTAAGAGCAGGAACAGAAAATGTGGCAGGAATTGTAGGATTGGGTAAAGCATTGGAACTTTCATTAAATAATATGGAAGCATATACCAACCACATGCAGGAAATCAAAAACTATACAGCTGAAAGACTTTCTGCCGAGATTCCGGGTATTAAATTCAACGGAAGAAGTGCTGAGCAGGAAAATAGTCTTTACACGGTTTTAAGCGCTTTATTGCCTTATAAAAACCCTTTAATCGGGCTTCAATTAGATATGAAGGGAATTGCAATTTCTCAGGGAAGTGCATGTTCTTCGGGAGCTTCTAAGCCATCAATGGTTATGATGATGGTTTTATCAGAAGATGAGATGGATCATTGTACGCCGCTTCGTATTTCATTCAGTCATTTAACGACTAAAGAAGATATCGATACTTTTGTAAATGCTCTGAAGGAGATCTCTAAAGATTTCGTTATAGAAAATACAAATGTTGAGCATAGATAGTCTTATTAGTCAAAAATCGTAATTTTGAATATCCAATTAAGGATTACAAACAGAATATAATATTAATTTAAATAAAAGAAACAAAATGGCTTTAGAAATTACAGATAGCTCATTTCAGGAAACGGTTTTAAAATCAGAAGTACCGGTATTAGTAGACTTTTGGGCTGTATGGTGCGGACCGTGCAGAACATTGGGACCAATCATCGAAGAAGTTGCAAACGATTTCGAAGGAAAAGCAGTAGTTGGGAAAGTAGATGTAGACAACAATCAGGATATTTCTATGCAATATGGTATCAGAAATATTCCTACAGTTCTAATTTTTAAGGGCGGAGAAGTTGTTGAAAAATTAGTGGGTGTAACTCCAAAAGAGGTGATCGCGGAAAAATTAAGCGCTCACTTGTAAAAATAATAAATTTGATAATGAATGCTTTCCGCTTTTGGAAGGCATTTTTTTTGAAATAAATTTGCAAGTAAGGAAAAAAGTTGTACTTTTGCAATCACAAAAAAGAAACGAAGTTCTTACAACAAAACGAAAATGATCCGGTAGTTCAGCTGGTTAGAATGCCGCCCTGTCACGGCGGAGGTCGCGGGTTCGAGTCCCGTCCGGATCGCAAAAGTTTATCAATTTACTTTTAAAACAAAATTAGATCCGGTAGTTCAGCTGGTTAGAATGCCGCCCTGTCACGGCGGAGGTCGCGGGTTCGAGTCCCGTCCGGATCGCAAAAGTTTTCTCAATTTACTTTTAAAATAAAATTGATCCGGTAGTTCAGCTGGTTAGAATGCCGCCCTGTCACGGCGGAGGTCGCGGGTTCGAGTCCCGTCCGGATCGCAGAAAGTTTTCTCAATTTACTTTTAAAATAAAATTGATCCGGTAGTTCAGCTGGTTAGAATGCCGCCCTGTCACGGCGGAGGTCGCGGGTTCGAGTCCCGTCCGGATCGCAACTACAATATTAAAGTAGTATAAAAAGCTTTAAAACATATGTTTTAAAGCTTTTTTTCTTTTTATCTTTAATCATTTTGAAATGATCCCTATCTTTCGTTAACCAATCACGCTCAGGAAATTTGGACAGTTTTGAATACCTTGATTGATTTTGTTTTGTCAAATCGCCAGCAGATTATAAAATCTCTTTATCCCGATAAGACAAATTGATTTCTAAATTTTTCTCAAATTATGAGATAATCGCTAAAGTTAGACTGTTCTTTCAAAATATTCAACCTTTGGAAGGATTTATAATTTGAATTTAATTTAAACCAAAAAAGCTGAGGTTCTCACTTCAGCTTTAATTAATTCTATCAGTTAAAATGCTAACCAGTTATTTTCAATGACTGAATATATCCTTCAGACAACTGAAAATAATACTTCAAAACAATCGGGCTTCCCGGAAAATTTCCTGAAGTTTCCGCCGATAAGATGTTTTCGGTTTCGTTATAGTCTAAAGGCTTCATTGTAGCTTCATATTCTTTGTTGGCTTTGTCAATCCATTTTTCAATTTCAATTTTTCCGTTGTGGGTCTTGCCTTCGTCAAATACTTCTGCATTTTCGGTAAAACAATTGGCATACGCTGTACTGTCAAATTCGTTTTGTGCTTTCACTAATTCTGAGATAACATTTGGTAATTTCATTTTATTAAATTTTTAAGGATTACTATTAATTTCTTTGAATACTAAATTGTCGGAACTGTACCGCCGTCGATTACAAATTCGGTTCCGGTTAAATAATTGGCTCTTGGCGAAACAAGAAATCCAACCAATTCAGCAACTTCTTGCGGTTCAGCAGGTCTTCCAAAAGGAATTCCGCCCAATGCATCCACAACGCCTTGTTGAGCTTCTTCTATAGGAATATTTGAATTTTGAGCAATGGTTTCCAGCCATACTTTGACATTTTCTGTTCTAATCCATCCTGGTGAAACAGTCAGAACACGAACACCTTTGGGTGTCACTTCATTAGATAAGCTTTTGCTGTAGTTTCTCAATCCCGCTTTTGCAGCTGCATACGGCAAAGTAGAATCATACAAAGGCAATTTACCCTGAATGGAAGCGATGTGAATAATAACGCCAGTTTTGCGCTCAATCATTTGTGGTAAAAATCCTCTGTCCAATCGAACAGGAGCCAACAAATTAGCTTGTAATGTTGACTCCCAGTCTTCATCACTTAGTACATTAAAACCGCCTGCTGGTGTTGATGAAGAACCAAGGTTGTTCACAAGAATATCAAGTCTTCCGTAAGTTGATAGCACTTCACTGATTACTTTCTGAGTTCCTTCAGCCTTACTCAAATCAGCTGAAATAAAATGCAGATTATCGTTTCCTTTTTCAGGAGCGTTTCTGGCGGTAATGATAACTGTTGCTCCACCTTGTAGCAATCTTTCTGCAATTGCTTTTCCGGTTCCTTTGGTTCCACCGGTTACCAAGGCGATTTTACCTTGAAGTTCATTGTTGTAATTAAATTGATTTTCCATTGTCGATTTCTTTGATACAAATTTCGGAAGTATCACTTTTTCAGGCAATAACGGAAAATCGAATTGCATAGGGATAATTTTTTCCCCTATTGTACAATTTGGTACATTGAACTAAATTTGTGTATGCACGAACGAAAAATACCTTTAAATTTAAACTGTGGTCTTGACCTTATTGGTGAAGTCCTTTATGGGAAATGGAAAATCCGCCTGTTATGGTTTATCAATCAAGGACATCTGCGTCCTAGTGAATTGCAGCGTAAAATTCCGGATGCTTCAAGGAGGGTTTTAAATATTCAATTAAAAGAACTTGAAGAGCACGAGCTTGTTACGAAGAAGATCTACGCAGTTGTTCCCCCAAAAGTTGAATATTCTCTTACGGATTTTGGAAAGACCTTAATTCCGATAATTTCTGCATTGGGGTATTGGGGAGATGAAAATGAAGAGAGGCTGAGAAGAGTGATTTTAAATAGAATGGAGGACAAATATAAAAATGGATAACCCCTAAATCTAAGTATATAGTTGCGTAAAATTTTACAAGTTGCAAACTATAAGCTAGATTAAAACAAAAGTGATTCAAATAAGAACAAGTCCCGTCCGGATCGCAAAAAGTCTTCTAGAAATTGGAGGCTTTTTTTATGTCTAAATTTTTCCTATATTTAATAGAATAAAGCACACCAAATAATGACCAAACGAAAATTTATTTTATTCTCTATTCTTAAAACTTTTTTATTTTCAGTAATAATTTCCTGGATTTTCTTTTTTCTTTTAATTTATGTTACCAGAAAACCGATCACTGAAGAATATCATCCGAGGTGTGACATGAGCGGGCTCGCTTACGGTATTTCTCTGGGAATTTACATGGTATTGAGTTTATCTTCCTTTACAGCTTTATTATCGATTTTAAAGCCTTTTGAAGATAGATTGAAGTCTTGGCTTTGTTGGTTTCTTTTACCTGTTTTAATCACTTTATGGAGCGTTTTCTCCATGTCGGACGGAAAGTTGGATCCAGAGGTATCAATAAGCTTTTTGATTATTTATCTGCCTTGGTTTCTGTTTTGGGGAATTTATTACAATCGATATAAAACAAAATTACTATATCTTAAAAATGAAAATACCGTCTGAAATGACGGCATTATTGATTAGTTTATAAGGGTTTTCATGGTTTGTGTTTTCTGAACTAACTTTTAGAATTAGTTTTTTACCTAAAATTTGTGTTTATACCTCTTTGATTTTATGGTTAAAAATTTCCACCCATATTTGAAATATTGACAAAAATACAATTGCTTGTATTGTAAGGAACTACACTTTTGTGTAGATTTGTTTAATAATGGCAAAAACTACCCTTTCAGGTAGTCGTCATATTTTAACTTAATGGAAGAAATAAACAGGTTTTTTAACGAAAAAAATGAAATAGAATCTGATGCTAAGATTGACTATTCGCAGAGAAATGATTATCTGGAAGCCGTAAAGGCATTTTCAAGAATGTCATATCAAAGTCTATATATTATTGATTATTTTGATAAAGCATTCGAATATGTGTCGGATAATCCTTTGTTTTTATGTGGAATGACTTCGGAAGAAGTGAAAAATTTAGGCTACGCGTTTTATTTTAAAAATGTAAAACCTGCAGATCTGGAATTATTGGTGAAAATTAATAAGGCCGGATTTGATTTTTATGAAAAGCTATCGATTGAGGATAGAAAAAAATATACTATTTCTTATGATTTTTGTTTGATTAATGAAAGGAAAAATGAAGTTTTAATTAATCATAAACTAACGCCGTTTTTTCTTACCGAAGACGGGAAAATTTGGAAGGCAATCTGTATGGTTTCTCTTTCGAATGCACAATCTTCAGGAAATGTTGTCATTAGTAAAGAAAGAAGCGATGATCTCTGGAATTATGATGTTGATGCCGATAAATGGTTCATAGAAGAAAAGAAAAAGCTTTCTCAAAGAGAACATGAAATATTGAGTCTTTCGGCAAGTGGCTTGAAAATAACTGAAATTGCAGATAAGATATTTGTGACGGCTGATACCGTAAAATTCCACAGAAAAAAACTGTTCGAAAAAATAGGAGTTAATAATATTGCGGAAGCTTTAGCTTATGCTAAAAATAATAAGTTATTGTAAATCAGTTTCTATTGATTTAATCAAGATTTAAAAAATTACCGTTTTTTTACGGTATTTGCTTGGATAATTTTTAGGATTAAAAATTAGGTCTGATATTTGTATTGAGTAGCAAAACTAATTGACTCATTATTTTTATGAAAAACATTCTTGTGAAAAAATTATTTCTATGTACGCTTATTGTTGCGTTTTTTGTAGTTTCCTGTAAAAAGGAAATCGAAAAAGTAAGCGATGCAATTACAGATACAGCAACCTCAATCTCAGATACTCCAGAAGAAGTTGAAAAAGATACCATAAAGCAGGATTCTCCTGTGGTAGAAAAAGAATCTATGCCGCCGGCAATGCAGGAAACCGGATTCTACAACGCTTTTGTTCTTCCGAAAGACAAAAAACTGAGAGATTCTGCCTACGCAATTTTCAGTAAAAAATATAATGAAAGAGAGCGTTATGCAATTTTAGCTTTAAACCGATTAGATTCTAAAAATAAATGGAACTCTGATACGTTAGTCGTTCCTGCAAAAATAGATACAACTCTAATGTCTTATTCGCCTTTCCCAATGCAGCTTGATGTGTTGAGTGGTGTGAAAAAGTTTGTTGTATTTTCATATCCTCTTCAAGCTTACGGAGTTTATACAGATGGAACTTTGGTAAAATGGGGCCCGACAAGTATGGGTAAAAAAACGGCTAAAACAAAAACAGGCTTAACATTTGCCAACTGGAAAAAGCAACTCGCCATTTCTACGGTAAGCAGCGAATGGAAATTACCATATAACTTCAATATCTTTAATCTTGACGGTATCGGATGGCATCAGTACGATCTTCCGGGATATCCGGCATCACACTCGTGTTTAAGATTATTAATGAAAGATGCGAAATGGTTGTACGGCTATGCAGATACTTGGGTTTTGAATCCTGGAGGAGCGACTACAAAGGCAAAAGGAACAGCAGTTTTGGTGTACGGAGACTACAAATGGGGGAAAAGAAAACCTTGGAGAAATTTATTGGAAGATCCTAATGCCAATAATGTTTCGGTGGAAGAAATGACCAAAATGATCGAACCCAATGTTGATAAAATTATAAGAGAACAGGATAACAGGATAAAAGTGGTAGATTCCATTAAAGCAGCAAAAGCGATGATTCAGCAGATGCCGGAAAATCCTAAAACACAATCTCCTTAATCTTCATTTTTCTTTTCAAACTGTAAGGTAGATTCTTCGGCAAACTGTCTTAGCTTCAGCATTTCTTCTTTGCCTTTATGTTGTCCAAATCGTGCTGCTGCATAGGTTAAAGCAATAAAAATTAGCATAAGAAAAGAAGCATGTATCGCCCAAGGATATTCGTGACTGTTAATCTGTTTTTCCACATAATACATCGTGAAAAACGTCATCCACAGAATTGAAAACGAAAAATACAGAAACATAAAAAATGTCCAAACCGCAGAAGTAGGTCCGAAAACACCTCTTATTGCGGTTTGTTCGTCTTCAATCTCCACTCTTAAGGCAAGTTGAGGTTTCCAGTAATTATCTTCTTTCGTTTCTACGCAAATCGTTGCCACTTCTTTATTAATGTTTCCTGAAAATTCATCTTTATGTTCCAGCAAATATTTTTTTAGATTTTCGGCATATTCTTCTTTGCTTAAATGCGTAAACATTTTAAACCTCGGTCGGGTACGGATTTTATCTAATGTTGTTTCTTCTGTATTCATATTATTCTTGATAAGGTATTGGGTCTTCTAGCGTAAAGCTTACTGTTAATTTATCTAATTTTCTCTGAACAACCATATTAATGGTTCTGCCTTCATAGGATTTCATGAGTTCCAGAATTTTTTCCATCGTCATGTCGGCCGTATTATTCCCATTAATGCTAATTAGTTTATCATCTTTTTTTAATCCGGATTTATCGGCTGGCGAATCTTTTCTTACTCCGGCAATGGAGAAAATAGGTTTTAAAGTAAATTTATACTGTAAACTATTGCTGTTATAGGCTTCTACGCCGTTTGACGGTTTCGTTTCCACCTTTACAATATCACTAGCCCATTCCATGCCATCTTGTTTAAAATCGAGTCCACTCATGTTAAAATGAAAAGGATCATCAAAATTTTTATTTTTTCGTAAATAAACTTTTTGATTAGGATAATCGAAAACAACAGTGAAACGCCGCATAATTTCCCCACCAATGGAGCCTTTTCTGTTTTCAACCAAATGAACGTGCTGAATGGAGAATTCATCCGGCATTGCAGTCAACGGTTTTTCAAATTTAAAATTACCTAAATAAAAATTATGAATTCTGCTTCTCTTTCCAAAAATATCACCATTAAAGCCTCTTCCAAGAAAATCATCAATATTCGGACGGTTATAAACAAAATTTTTAATCAGAGTAGGGAAGAGCCAGATAGGATCGCTGTTTCCAAGATCAATCAATAATTTTGAAGGATTCTTTTCATTCGTCATTTCAACATCAGCCAAAATATAAGGCTTACTTTTTTCGATGGTAATTGGAAGTTCGGTAAATCTTTTCGTTTTCTTCTTAAAGAAAGTATCATCATTATAAATGGTAATTTTTTTACCCGAATAATCAATGGAAATTTTATGATTTTTAAAGAAATGATAACCGATAACGCCATTCACCGGAATACCTACGTGAGAAGAAATATTAAACTCCTGATCTACGATAATAAAAACGGTCATGGAATAATTCACAAAATTATCTCCGATTTTAGCAATATTTCGATCAGAACGGTATCCGTCTATACTTAAATCGCCACCCAACCCAGAAAACTTTATTTTTTCAATATTATCAAGCTGAATTTGTGTGTTTTCAAGACTGAATAATAAAGTTTCAGCCACTCCCGTATCTAGGAGAAAGGTAAGTTCAACACCATTAATATTGATGGGAATGAAAATTAGATTATTGATAAGTTTAAACGGAATTGTCGTTTTTTTACCTTCTTTTACCTCAAAACTATTTTGAGCATTAAAAAAAATGCTGAAAAATAGAGCTATCATTGAGATAAAATACCGAAGTTTCATCTATTGAATTTACTGAAATTATCTCTAATAAAAATAAAAAACATCCTCGAAGTTGAGAATGTTTATATAAATGTTAATAATTTGTTTTAAATGATAGGTATTTGCTAATTATTTAGAAAAGAATTCCATCAAATCCATATAATTCTTTTGATTCACACCATGGCCGCTCATATATTCTCTAAAAGTGAAATAACAATTAAGATCATATAAAAGATCAGCAGCTTTTCTTCCCCAATCCATAGGGATTACCGCATCATCCGTTCCGTGAGAAACGAAGAATCTTAAACGCTCCAACTTCTTTTTATCTTTCACAATATCATCCAGCAATTTTTCTTCCGGATAAGAGCTCAAACAAGCTACATAGTTGAACATTTCAGGATATTTTAACGCCAAAGCATAGCATAATATTCCTCCCTGGCTGAAGCCACAAAGGTGAGTTTTACCTTCTGTAATCCCGTAATGATTTACAATTTTTAAAATATTTTCCAACACAGAATTCAAAGATTCTTTTGCCTGCGGAACATCAATAAAGTTTTCTGGAGCATTAAAATCTATGTCAAACCAAGAAAATCCTTCAAATTGCGTTTCTCTCGGCGCTCTGAAGCTTACGATAATCCAATCTTCAGGAAGTGTTTCTCTGAAGCTGAAAAGATCCTGCTCATTGCTGCCATAGCCGTGAAGCATAAAAAGAATAGTGGTATTGGGGGTAATATTTTCGGGTTCGCGAACGATGTAGTCTAAATTCATAGCGCAAAGATAATTAATAATGATTTATCTTGATATTGTAAAAATGAGACCATTTCTAATGTTATGACATTCTGGCTAATTCTTGGGTTTGATCTTTCCAAGAGATAAGCAGAAATAACATGGTAAACATTTATTGATTTGATATTGTTTAGAAATCTTTGTTGGAAAATTTTCAAAAAAGTTATTTTTATATTGATAAAAAACTTATATTTGAAACATTAAAAATCTAATTGGAAAAAATGAAGCAATTTTACAACTCTAAAAGTTTACGAAGACTTTCCTTTTTATTTGTCGCATTATTCTCAATAACTACTGTTATGAATTCTTGTAAAAAAGATGATGACGATGAAGATAAACAGCATATTGTACAATTTGAAACAAAAATAGTGACAGGTGGTCCTACACCTGCGCCAACACCTCCGGTTACGGGTAAATTCAATGCTATTGCAACACAAGTTGGTACTGGTGCTGAAACAAATTATACAGCTACAGGAATTTCTTGGAAAAGCGATGAGTTTTTTGTAAATGAGAGCCAGTCTCAGTTAAGAGTTGCTGCAAGTGCAGATCTTCCTTATGCAGATTCTAAACTGATCGTCCTTATGTGGATCGACAGCGAAATTGCTAAAGCAGATACTGTTGTTGGAAAAGGAACAAACAAAGTAGCTAGCGTTACGCACAGTTTCTTAGAATTATAAAATTTAAAGACTTAAAAATTTAAATAGTAAAAGCCGATTCATTTTGAGTCGGCTTTTTAATTTATTCTTCAATTAAATTTTGCTGTAATGCTAAGGTAATAAGCTCTGTAGAATTTTTTGCCCGGAATTTTTGAAGTAAATTTTTTCGGTGTGTGTCTACGGTAAGCGGACTTAAAAATAACTCTTCTGCAATAACAGCGCTGGTTTTTCCTTGGGCAACCATTTTAAGAATTTCTTTTTCCCTTTTGGTAAGACGTGGAATAATGAATTCATTTTGAGAAAGTTTACTGATGATTTCTTTCGTTTCATTACAGAAAACAATATTTCCAGAAAGGGCGCCTTTAATGCAATCAATCAATTCATCGATAGAAGTATTTTTCAACAGATAACCACTCGCTCCGTTCTGAATACATTGCATAATAATGCTTCTTTCTGAGCGGTTACTAAACATAATCACGGAAGTATTTGGCGAAATCATTTTAATCTTTTTACATAATTCTATTCCGTTTGAATCGGGCAAAGTGATGTCGAGTAAAATAATATCAACTTCATTTGATTGTACAAAATTGATAATTTCCAACCCTGAAGTAAATGCTTCAACCACATTAAAAATCGACTGATTATTCAGCATCATTTTCAATCCTTCGATAACGATCGGGTGGTCGTCTACAATGGCTATATTTATTTTATGAGATTGCATTGGTGTTCAGTTCGATATTAATATTGGTTCCTTCGTTGTCAGAATTGATTTCCATTTTTCCTTTAAGATAATCAACTCTGTTTTTCAGATTTCGGATTCCCATACTTTTGGATGTTTTATAAATATTTTCATCAAAACCTTTTCCGTTATCCTCAATGGTAATCATAAAGTTTTCGTCAGATTGTGAACATTGAAGCAAAATATTTGTCGCTTCCGAATGTTTTACGGCATTAGCCAATAATTCCTGGATGATTCTGTAAATATTCTTCTGAATAGATAACGGCAGATCTTTATTTATATTTAACGATTGAAATTCTATTTCTAAATCTTTTCTGGTATAAAATTCACAAAGATCATTCAAAGCAGTTTCCAGTCCGAAATTTAATAATGATTCAGGCATTAGATTTCTCGCAACATGTCTTAATTCATTCACGGAATTATCTAATTGATGTAAGATTTTATTAAAACCTTCGTGCTGATCTGTTTCAAGATGAGTAGAAGACCATGCTGAAAAATTAATTTTAATTCCGGCGAGCATTCCGCCAAGCCCGTCGTGAAGGTCTCTAGCAATACGTTCCCTTTCTCTTTCTTCGCTTTCAAGAATGGCTTTGGTGATGTTTAATTCTTCTCTTTGCTGAATCTCTTTCAGGTTTTGCTGATGATTGATTTCTCTTTGCTTAGCCAATTTTTTATTATACAGATAAATGGAAATGATTAAAATAATTAAGAATAAAGAAGCTAAGCCTAATATCCATAAATATTGATTCTTTTTATTGATTTCCAGTTCTTTTTGGGCAATTTTTCTTTCTTTTTCTGCCGTGTTAAACTTCGTTTCAAGCTTATTGATTTCCAGTTTTACATTTTCAGAATTTAAGCTGTCGCTCAGTTTTGAATAATTTTTTTCCCAAGTTAAAGCTTCAGTAGGATTTCCCATTTCTTCACTCAAACTCGAAAGTTGTTTATACACAGATTTTTTGTTATTGGCGTCGGCCATCAGTGTTTTTTCTTTCAGAATATTTTCCAGCACAGCCTTTGCATCACCGAATTTTTTTTGCTTTCTTAAAATATCATATTTGTTAAAATAAAACATCTGAGCCAAAAGACTTAGATTAAATTTTTTAGCATAAATCAAACCTTTATCAATAGAAATTAATGCTTCATCATGCTTTTGTTTGGTAATAAAATACAATGTTTTACCATAATAAAAAGAAGCATTTAATGAAGAATCGGGATATTGGATAATAATTTTCTCAGCTTTATCAAGTTTTTTTTTCGCTTCGTCTCCTTTGGCCTGATAACAGAAGTTACTGGCTGTATTTAAATACGCAAAAAATACTTCTGATGAATTGGGAGCTACTTTTTCAAGAATGTCTAATGCTTTTTTATTGTAATTTCCGGCTTTTTCAAATTCTGCATTATAGGTAAGAATAATAGCTAACTGAGAATATAAAAAGCCTAATTTTTTACTTTCAGGATATTTTTCAAGTAAGGGAATTGCTTTTTCTAAGATTGTTTTCACCAAAAAAGGATAACCTTCTTTATTTTTTTCGGCAACTCCATAGTTGTACCAAGATAACGCCTGAAAATAATCTGATTCTTCAGATTTTATTTTTGATAACTCTTGAATTGCCTTTTGATAAGCATTTGCAGCTTTTTCTTTATCTTTTTCAAGAAGATATTGTCCTTTATAATAATAATATTTTGCAGCTAAAAAAGGAGAATTTTTAGTTAAATCTTTGCCTAATTCTAAATATTTTTTACTTGTTAAAGTATCTGTATTTCGATAATAGTTGGAAAGAAGAAAATAGGCTGTTGCCTTAGAGTTTCCGTTACTTTGGGTTTCAATAACAGTCTGTAGACTATCCGTATATTTTTTTTCGTTGAGCGGAACAATTTGTTGTGATTGTAAACTAAATGAAAATAAAACAAATATTAAAAGAGAAAAATGCCTCATTATAACCATCAAATTCAATTATTTATCAAATAATTTACAAGATAGATAAAATTTTCTTCAGATAAAAATCTACCAGAAATTAGGTAGAAAAAATTACTGTTTTTTGAGGATTGAAAGCCATTAGCTGTAGTTCTAAATTTGCAGAACCAAATCACTTATTATAGACTTAAGTAGTAGTAAAAATTTAAACCAAAAAAGGAAATTTATGAAAAAAATGAAACTAAATCATTTGTTGAGGGGGACGTTTGTTGTATTATTAGCAGCAATGTTTATCGGGTTTGTATCTTCTTGCAGCAGCGATGACGACAATCCTGTAAACGGAGCAGGAAAGCAACACAAAGTTGTTTTCAAGGCAATTGCTTCTTCAGGAAGTAACATTGATGTTGCAGTATACGGAATCGACGGAAATCCAACCACTGCAAGCAGCTTAAGCGGCGAAACATGGTCAAGTCCTGAAATTACATCTGAAAAAGGGGCTTATGGAGCTAATGTAGCAGTAAATGCAATAGGGGCAAGTGCTTCATCCACATTAAAAGTTCAGATCTGGGTAGACGGAGAATTGAAGAAAGAAGGAACTTCAAGCGGGCAATACCTTTCTGCGTCTGCATCTTACACATTCTAAAATTAATAACTTTCGAAATAGTTGTATTAATAAAATCGCTGCAGGATTTCTCTTGCAGCGATTTGTTTTTTATTTTAGGTTTCGGCGGTTTTGTCAAAGACAAAACCGCCGAAACTATTTTCACTAAATTACTTTTACAATAAAATAACTCTTTTTACCTTTTTGTAATAAAAGGAATTTTCCGTCAATTAAATCAGCTTCGTTAGCCGTATAAACTTCATTAATTTTATTTTTGTTAACAGAAATTGAATTTCCTTTCAATTCTCTTGTTGCTTCACTTTTCGATTTCAGAAATCCTGATTTTTCAGAAAGCAGATCAACGATATTTACTCCCAACACATCAGCTTTAGCGACTTCTTTTTGAGGAACACCATCAAAAATTTCAAGGAAAATTTCTTCGTCAAGACTTACTAAATCTTCAGCAGTTGAACGTCCGAAAAGAATTTCAGAAGCTTTTAAAGCCTTTTCATATTCTTCTCTTCCGTGAACCCAAACAGTCACTTCTTCTGCTAATTTCTTTTGAAGTTTTCTTTCGTGAGGAGCTGTTCCATGTTCTTCAATCAAAGCTTCAATTTCCTCTTTTCCTAAGAAAGTATAGAATTTAATGAATCTTTCAGCATCAACATCTGTTGCATTTAGCCAAAATTGATAAAATTTATAAGGTGACGTTTTCTTTTTGTCAAGCCAGTAATTTTCTCCGCTTTCAGATTTTCCGAATTTAGAACCGTCAGCTTTTGTAATCAAAGGAACGGTTAAAGCAAATGCCTCTCCCTGAGCTTTTCTTCGGATTAATTCTGTACCCGTCGTGATATTTCCCCACTGGTCAGAACCTCCCATCTGAAGCTTTACGCCCTCGTTTTGATATAAATGTAGGAAATCGTAACCCTGAATCAACTGATAAGTGAATTCCGTAAAACTCATTCCGTCTGCACCAGATTCTCCAGAAAATCTTTTCTTCACAGAATCTTTCGCCATCATGTAGTTTACAGTAATATTTTTTCCAACATTTTTCGCAAAGTCAAGGAAAGAAATATTTTTCATCCAATCGTAATTGTTTACCAATTCTGCTTTATTGGTTTCATTTCCGTCAAAATTTAAGAATCTTGCCAGCTGATTTTTCAAACACTCAACATAATGAAGCAGCGTTTCTTCATCCAGAAGATTTCTCTCTGCAGATTTCCCTGAAGGATCACCAATCATCCCTGTAGCACCACCAACCAGCGCAATCGGCTTGTGACCGTGCTGCTGAAAATGAGCCAGAATTTTGATCTGAATAAGACTTCCGATATGTAAAGAATCTGCAGTAGGATCAAAACCGATATAGGCTGAGGTCATTTCCTTGTTCAGTTGTTCATCCGTTCCCGGCATCATGTCGGCAAAAAGCCCACGCCATTTCAGTTCTTCAATAAAAGAGTTCATTATTTTCTGCTTTAAAATTTTAATGTGCAAAGATAAGAAATTCGATATTAAGAAAATGGTAAAAAGCTAAGAAAGGAATAGATATAAATTAAAGATAAACGTTCTAAAAACTATCAACTAGTAACTATCAACTGTCAACTATCTTTAGAAGCTATTTCCAGCTCTCCGCACTCGCTATTTTGGTTGTTTTTTGGCGCGGCAGCGAAGCTGCC
>NZ_JBDFPQ010000015.1:0-51122 GCF_039672645.1 Chryseobacterium sp. C39-AII1 | reverse complement strand
CCCCCCCCCCCCCCCCCCCCCCCCCCCCCCCCCCCCCCCCCCCCCCCCCCCCCCCCCCCCCCCCCCCCCCCCAAAAAAAAACAACCAAAATGAGCTCAAACAAATGCTGCGATCTGGGCTAGGGAGCAGTTCATCTAAACAAAAGTTAGTAAAAAATTCATAGAAATAATTCCATTGTATTTTTATCCAAAATCAATTATATTTGTTATTAATGAACGACGAACAATTATTCCAGCTCATCGGTAAGGCAAAGGAAAAAGACCAGAAAGCTCAGACTAAGCTCATCAATATCTTTTGGGTGGATGTTTTTTCTTTTGTGATGAAAAAAGTAAGGGATGAAAATGATGCAGATGAAATCACGGTGAATGTCTTTTCAAAAGTTCTTTCAAAACTGGAGATGTACGATCCGCATTTTCAGTTTAAAACTTGGGTATTAACGATTGCTCAAAATACTATCATCGATTTTTGGCGGAAAAAATCAAGAGAAAACCAAGATCCGACGGAAAATTTAGATGAAGTAAAGAATCAATATGCCAAATCTCCTGAAGAGTTGATGATTTCAGATGAAGAACAAAAAAAAATCATCAAGACCATCGAATCTCTGGATGCCAATTATCAGGATATTATCAAACTGAGATTTTTTGAAGAAAAAAGCATCAAAGAAATTGCTGATGAATTGGGGATTTCTGTTGCCAATACGAAAGTTCGGGTTATGCGAGCGAAAAAAGTCTTAGCCGAATTGCTGAAGAATAACGAGTTTGAGGATAATTAATTTTATGAACTAATATTCGTGGCTATAAATAATTAAAAATAAATTATCATTTTCATCAATTCATATCGTAGATGAAGTCGATAAAAAATTCACTAACTTTGAACCTCAATTTGAGAAATAAATGGAAAATTTAGTTCAAGATACTACCGTTCAAAAACCAAAATGGATTCGTGTAAAATTGCCTACTGGTAAGAATTACAGAGAATTAAGATCTTTGGTTGATAAATATAAATTAAATACAATTTGCCAAAGCGGAAGCTGTCCGAATATGGGCGAATGTTGGGGAGAAGGAACAGCCACTTTTATGATTCTTGGAAATATCTGTACAAGAAGTTGTGGATTTTGTGGGGTAAAAACCGGAAAGCCGCTTGATGTAAACTGGGATGAACCTGAAAAAGTAGCACGTTCGATCAAATTAATGAAGATTAAGCACGCCGTCTTAACGTCTGTTGACCGTGATGATTTGAAAGATATGGGTTCTATTCTATGGGGGGAAACCGTAAATGCGGTAAGAAGAATTTCTCCGGGAACCACGATGGAAACATTAATTCCAGACTTTCAAGGTCTGACAAAACACCTTGACAGATTGGTAGATGTGGCTCCGGAAGTGATCTCTCACAACATGGAAACCGTAAAACGTTTGACAAGAGAGGTGAGAATTCAGGCAAAATATGAAAGAAGCCTTGAGGTTCTAAGATATTTAAAAGAAGCAGGACAGAGAAGAACGAAAACTGGTGTAATGCTTGGTTTGGGTGAAGAAAAACATGAAGTTTTCCAAACTATAGAGGACATCAGAAATGCAAATGTTGACGTGATTACTTTAGGTCAGTATTTGCAGCCAACGAAAAAACATCTTCCGGTAAAGAAATTCATTACTCCTGAAGAGTTTGATGAATTCGGAGATTTTGCAAGAAGCTTAGGCTTTAGACACGTTGAAAGTTCACCTTTGGTGAGAAGTTCTTATCACGCAGAGAAACATATTCATTAATATATAAATCGCTTCAATTTTTGGAGCGATTTTTTTTGTCATTGCGAGGAGCGAAGCGACGAAGCAATCTCTCGCAGACGGTTGTGTTTATTTGTGCAAATATTAGTGCTTTTCGTGTTTAAGTTCAAAAAATAATTATACAACTTTACTCAAATGTTTTTTCTTAAACTCTGTAGGCGTTTCATTCATAAATTTTTTAAACAGTTTATTGAAATAAGAAAGACTTTCAAAACCCACCTGAAAACAGACTTCGGTTATGCCTTCATTTTGAAGAAGCAGCAATTTCGCCTGATTGATTCTGTAATTATTCACAAAATCAGTGAAGGTCATATTCGTTTGTTTTTTAAAATACCGACAAAAAGCGGGCGTACTCAGATTCACATTTTCAGCAATAATATTCACGTTCGGATTTTTATCATAATTCTCGTGAATATAATCGTAGATCGTTCCCATTCTGATTTTATCATTTAAAAACCATTTGATTCTGGTATCTTCATTGTTTAATTCTTTCACTTCGGTGGAATGGGCGAGAATGTGTAAAATATTAATCAAACCTATCAAAGACTCAAAAGAATTTTTATCCTTGATAAGATGAAGTTTTTCAACCACAATTCTTTTGGTTTCTCCTGAAAAAGATAAACCTAAATAAGAACGATCCAGTAATTTTTTTATCATATCAAATTCAGGAACGGGAAGAATAATATTCTGAAGAAAATCTTCACGCATCTGAAGAACCAACTGTTTACATTCGGTCTGTATTTTATAATCGAAATTAAGATGCGGGATATTAGAGCCAATCAATAAAAGATCACTTCCTTCAAAATCCGAGATATTTTTTCCGACATGGCGGATGCCGTTGCATGCTTCTACGTATACCAGCTCGATTTCCGGATGGTAATGCCAGAAAAAGCAATTCTTCAGTGATGGAGAAAATAATTTAAAAGACTTACCTTCTTCAAACTCAATGATTTCTTTCTGAATTTTCATTATGTTCTCTTTTGATTAATATTTAATTCAAATTTAATTAAAAAGGTTAATACGGAGCAAATTTAGGTTAGCTGAGTTAAAGTTTAAATCATAATTTCTGACGATTTTTGCACTTTCAAAATAGAGTTAATTATCATAATTAACTCTTTCTACAATAGTTTCAAAAAAAGGTTTACATAAAAAATGAAGATAGATAAAAGAATTATACCGCTGGCTATCGGTGGTTTAGGTATTGGAACAACAGAATTTACCGTAATGGGTCTGCTTCCGGATATTGCAAAAACCTTACAGATTACGATTCCCGAAGCAGGACATTTAATTTCTGCATATGCATTGGGAGTGGTGATCGGAGCTCCGATTCTTATTGGTTATTCAGTAAAGTTTCCACCCAAAAAAGTATTGCTTTCGTTGATGGTGATTTTCACACTTTTCAATGCATTATCGGCAGTAGCTCCTGATTATACAACGATGCTCATCATAAGATTTCTTTCCGGATTGCCGCATGGTGCATTTTTCGGAGTAGGAACGGTGGTTGCTGCGAGAATGGCGGGCAAAGGAAAAGAAGCTTTTTATATTTCCTTAATGTTCACAGGTCTCACCGTAGCGAATCTCGCGATGGTTCCTTTGGTAACCTATATCGGGCATGCTTTCCATTGGAGATGGTATTTTGCAATCGTTGCCGTGATCGGATTGATTGCCCTATTATTCCTGAAACTTTGGCTTCCGGTAATTGAAACCAATGAAGACACGCATTTTAAAGAAGAAATTAAATTCCTTAAAAGAAAACAGGCTTGGTTTGTATTGATGATTACAGCCATTGGTTTTGGCGGACTTTTCACTTGGTTCAGTTATATCACGCCTTTAATGACGGTAATGTCAGGTATCAAAGAAAGCCAGATGGCGTACGTCATGATTCTTGCCGGCGGCGGAATGGTAGTTGGTAATTTAGTTGGGGGTTATTTATCCGACAGATTAAGTCCTGAAAAAACCTGCGTTTTGCTACTTACATTAATGATGGTTTCTTTAGCAGGTGTATTTTTCCTTTCAGAACATACTTATTTATCATTGGCATTAACCTTTATTTGTGGGGCTTTATCGATGTCGGTAGCAGCACCTATCAACATTATGATGATGAAAGCCGCACCCAAAAGCGAAATGATGGCCGCAGCATTTATGCAGGCAGCGTTCAACTGTGCCAATGCAATGGGAGCTTTCTTGGGAGGTTTGCCTCTTGAAAAAGGATATTCTTATAATTATCCGTCTCTGGTTGGGGTTGGGATGACTTTAATAGGATTGATTATCGCTTTCAGATATAAACAATTATACGGATCGCAGGTTCTTCATCAGGAAGAAATTCCTGTGGAAGCTGTGACATGTGACAAATAAAAAAAGGGAAGCAAATTGCTTCCCTTCCTCTTTAATAAATAATGCTTATGCCTCTACTTCATTGCCGTTTTTACACCAATACAAGGCATTGTATAAATTTTCTTTCGGAAAAGATTTAAATTCTCCGGGCATAATAACACTGAAAATATCAGTAAACTTTTGTACGCCCTCTTTATCCGTTACGATAGCCGCTCTGTTCCAGTTTGCTAAATTTTTCAGACCCAGCAGAGCATCTTTAATCCACGCGCCCATGGTAAAATTATCCAGATCGGTATCCAAATACAGCAAGTAATTCAACTCTCCAAACTCGTCGACCTTCTTTTTTACACGCGGAATTACTAAATTATCAAAATCTTCTTTCGTTACCTCGCCCGTCGCATTGAATGCCGCAACATTCTCCGGAGCTTCTGGAATAATCGTTATCATAGTATATATTTTAATGTGGTTTGATTTTTAAGTCATAACAATAATTAAACCATTATTTAATTATGAATTCATAAAAGGCAAGGTTATTGAATGTTTTTATGAAAAATATTCTATGAATCTTAAATCTAATGAACCTTTTTGGCTGTTAAAAAACGGGTTGGTTTCTTCATATCCGTCCTTAAAATCTAATGAAGAATGTGATGTTTTAATTATCGGAGGCGGAATTACCGGAAGCTTAATTGCTCATCAAATGATTGCCGACGGTCATAAAACAATTTTGATTGATAAACGTGAAATTTGTAATGGTAGCACTTCCGCAACAACATCTATGCTTCAGTATGAAATTGATGTTCCTCTTTTTGAATTGATAGAGAAGATTGGTGAAAAAGGAGCTGTGGAAAGTTATAAAGCGTGTTCAGATTCTATTGATCAGCTGGAAAAACTTTCATTAAAAATTAAATCAAAAGCGGGTTTTAAAAGAAAACAGTCTTTATACTTTGCCTCCAAAAAGAAAGATGTTAATTGGTTGAAGGAGGAATATAGATCCCGAAAAAAGGTAGGATTTAAAGTGAAATGGCTGGAATCTGATGAGGTATTTAAAAAATTCGGATTCGAAAATACATTTGGCGGAATTGTTTCTGAGCAGGGAGCAAGCATCGATGCTTTTAAATTTTCTCATGAATTATTTGAATTGAATACTAAGAAAGGATTAAAAATATTCGATAAAACAGAAATGACAAAAGTTGAATATTTTAAAGGATATAATTTGATAACTGTTGATTCCGGATATCAGATTAAAGCAAAAAAGATTATTTATTGTATTGGCTATGAAAGTAAAAATTTAATCAAAGAACGTTTTGTTGATTTAAAAAGTACTTACGCTATTGTTTCTGAAATAGACCACGATAAATTCAAAAATATAACCAATACTTTAGTCTGGAATACCGACGATCCTTATATTTATATGAGAACCACAGACGATGCAAGACTTCTGATTGGTGGAGGTGATGAAGATTTTTATGATGCTAAAAAACGCGATGCTCTTCTTGATAAAAAAGAAAAAGAAATTTTAAAAGTTCTCAATAAAATAAAACCAGATTATCATTTCTACACCGATTTTGTCTGGGCAGGAACTTTCGGGGAAACAAAAGACGGACTGCCTTATATCGGGGAGCACAAAAACTTTAAAAACTCCTATTTTGTACTCGGATTTGGAGGAAATGGTATTACTTTTTCGGTTGCGGGAATGGAAATGGCTTCCCAATTTATGAAAGGGAAAAAGCATCCGCTTTCAAAATATTTTAAATTTGGAAGATAATTTTAGGAAAATAAAATAAACAGTTCAGAAAGAACTGCTTATTGATTGGTTAGAATAATAGATTTACCATTTCGGGTGACGAATTTTCTGGCTTCGGAAAACAATTGGGTGCTGATGGTAATTTCATTTTCATCTTCCGAAATTTTGTACATATTTGAACTGAAAAGCGATTTATCAATGGAATGTTCAAACAGTTTTGTAGAATCAGATTGGTGAATGGAGTAGAAATCCACCTTGTAGTTGTCATTTCCGGTTTGGTAATACTTATAAATGATCTTTTCGTTCAGATCACTCGAAATAATTTTTGTTTCGATAAAATTACTTTGCTCCAGGAAAGAGCAGCTTTGCAGAAACAATGCGGGAAAGAGTAAAAAGTAAAAATGTTTTTTCATAGCTATGTTGTTTTATCAAAGATAATCAATGCTAAATCATTGACTGTTAACAGAATTTGAATTGATGTTAAGCTTTTGTCTTCTGGAAAAACGTCAAGTGTTTTACTTTTAAAAAGTCAGGCATTATTTTTGAACATTTACTTAATAACCACACAAAATATTCTACTATGACAACCTTTCAAAAAATAGCAGTTCCAGTATCGCTGGGTGTTTTAGGATTATTAATATTCAATTCCTGCTCAGTCGGAATTCCAAAGGGAGCAACTGCCATTCAAAATTTTAATGCTGAAAAATATCTTGGAAAATGGTATGAAATTGCTCGTTTCGATTATAAATTCGAGAAAAATATGGATAATGTAACCGCAACGTATTCCAAAAATGAGAAGGGAACCATTCGCGTTGACAATAAAGGTTATGACTATATTAAAAAAGAATGGAAAGAATCTATTGGCGAAGCAAAATTTGTGAATAAAGAAACCGAGGCGCGATTGAAAGTTTCATTCTTCAAGCCAATTTGGGCGGGTTATAATGTTATTGACATTGATGAAAATTATCAATATGCATTAGTTGTCGGAAACAGTACAAAATATATTTGGATTTTATCCCGAACAAAAGAAATTCCTGAAAGTATCAAACAAAGATTTTTAGAAAAAGCTAAAAATATCGGCTATAATGTAGATGATCTTATCTGGGTGAAGCATGATTAAATTATGGCAATGAGTCTGCCGAAATAAAGCAAACTCATTAAAGAAATATACATTTAATTTGTCATGCTGAAAGCATCTCAACCTTTAATTTAAGTGTTGTTTAGATGCTTTCAGCATGACAAACATGATTCAAAATTAATATGAAAATAAACTACGACTTTTTCAGAAAAACAAAAGAAATTTAGCTCAATTTTCTATATTCCTTCCATTCCTCATACCGATGATCAATCACTAATTTCATCAAATCATAATTATCATAGCTATCTTCGATGTGGTAAAATGTTTCATATTCATAGTCGTTTTCTTCGGCTTTCGCATCAAAAATATTCACATAATCATCAGCAAATGAACTGAAACGATTGCCAAAATCTGTGTCATCTTTATAATAATCCTGCGCAAAAGCATTTCCCAGCTCGTTCAGATCATATTCGGAAAATTTACCATCCATAGAATCCATGATAAACTCGGCTCCGGTGATTTCTCTTCTTTTTAATTTTTCAATTTCCTCTTCACCATCCTCTTTAAGTTCATCAGAAATTAAATCTTTTTCAATACACCAATTCAAAAACATTCCGGTGTGTGTAGCTCCATTTTTTTCGGGAAGACCTTCCGGAAAATCACCGCCATAATGCCAGGAAGCATCATCATATTTAGACATAATCTTTAATTATAGTTTTAAACAATTTCTGTCAAAAATAGAAAAAATCAATTTATATTGTCCGTGATACAGAATTTTCCGTCATTTGTAAAAAAGATTTTTTTCGAAAATAAATATGGAAAATGCTGTTCTGATCACTATTGGTGACGAAATCCTGTCCGGAAATACAATTGATACCAACTCTAACTTCATTGCTACCGAACTTAAAAATATAGGAATAAAAGTTTCACAGATTTTTACGATTTCTGATGAAATTGAAACCATTAAAAATACCATTCAATCTGCTTTTGAAATTGGTGATTTAATTATTACAACAGGCGGCTTAGGTCCTACAAGAGACGATAAAACCAAGAAAGCCATTGCCGAATTTTTTAATGATGAAATTGCCTTGGATGAGGTTACTTTTAATCATCTTAAAAATTATATGGAAAAACGCGGTCGTCTGGAAATTCTGGAAAGAAACCGCGAACAGGCTTTTGTGCCTACGAAATCTACGGTTTTTCAGAATCATTTCGGGACAGCACCTTGTATGATGATGGAGCAGGACGGAAAGTTATTGTTCAGTCTTCCCGGCGTTCCTTATGAGGTGAAACCATTGATAAAAGACCAGATTGTTCCATATTTACAGGAAAAATTTAGTTTAAATTATATTTCCACAAGAATTGTTTCTGTTGTCGGAATTCCTGAAAGTATTTTGGCTGATACCATTGAAGATTGGGAACTGGCGTTGCCTGAAAACATGGCTTTATCTTACCTTCCGGTGGGAACCCGTGTAAAGTTGAGAATCACGGCGAGTGGTGAGAATGAAGCGTTTTTACAACAGCAATTGGAAGAAGAAATTCAAAAATTGTTGCCTTTAATTAAAGAGAATGTAATCGCAACGTCTGAAGATAAGATTGAAAAAATTCTGGGTGAACTTTTAAATGAAAGAAAACTGACGATCTCAACAGCAGAAAGCTGTACAGGCGGAGAATTGGCAAGATTAATTACCTCTAATTCCGGAAGCTCGAAATATTTTCTTGGCGGAGTTATTCCGTATGCTACAGAAAAGAAAATTCAGATTTTA
The DNA here is from genome assembly GCF_039672645.1 of Chryseobacterium sp. C39-AII1. NCBI lineage: Bacteria > Pseudomonadati > Bacteroidota > Flavobacteriia > Flavobacteriales > Weeksellaceae > Chryseobacterium > Chryseobacterium sp. C39-AII1. The sequence continues at coordinate 42,422 of NZ_JBDFPQ010000015.1, read as the reverse complement.
AATGTAAAAAAAGAAACCGTTGATGAGTTTACTGTGGTAAGCGAACAGGTAGCTGCTGAAATGGCGGAAGGTTGTCAGAAATTATTTGATACGAATATTTCTTTATCAACCACAGGTGTTGCCGGCCCCGGAAAAGGAGAGGACGGAAAAGATATCGGAACGGTTTTCTATGCGATTAAAGTGAATGATAAAGTGGTGACTTCAAAATTATATATGCCGCATCTCGATCGTGGGGATTTCATGAATTTTGTTTCGCAGAAAATTATTCAGGATGTGGTAGGAATTTTAATTTCTGAGTAAAATTTCGAATCATAAATTAAAGAAAATCAGTTGTTAATGGCGATTTTTGAAAAATGAAAATTTCCCGTAACAAATTGTAGAAAAAGTAGACATATTGTAAAAATTGTTATTATAATGAAAAAATTAACGCTTTCCTTATTTTTGTTGGCAGGAGTTTGCTCACAAAATGTGAATGCTCAGGCAACTGCTACAAAAACGGCGGTAGCTGGAACGGATAAAGGTCTTGACCTTAGCTTGATGGACAAATCTGTACGTCCGCAAGATGATTTTTATAACTACGTAAGTGGTACTTGGATGAAGACTGCTAAAATCCCTTCTGATAAACCGACTTGGGGAAGTTTCAACAAATTGGCTGAGGATACAGACAATAATTCCATGACGATTTTGAATTCTCTTTTGAAAGACAAATTTGCTGACGGAACGGAAGGTAAAAAAATCCAGGATCTGTATGCAACGTATATGAACATGCAGAAGAGAAACGCTGATGGAATCAAGCCTATTCAGGAGAATATCAACAAAATCGATGCGATTAAAACAGTTGCTGATCTTCAGAATTATTTAACTTCTGTAACGAAAGAAGGTGAAAATAATTTCTACGGATGGGGTGTAGATGCAGATTTGAAAGATTCTAAAATGAACGCTGTTTATTTAGGAAATGCGTCGCTTGGTTTAGGAAGAGATTATTACCAGAAAGTAAACGAAAAAAATACAGAAGCTATCGCAGAATACACAAAATATGTGGCTTCTATGTTGAAAGAATTGGGATATAAAAATGCTGATGCAGCTGCAAAAGGGATCGTAGATTACGAAAAAAGCATTGCTAAAACGTATTTAACGAATGAGCAAAGCCGTGACAACACGCTTCAGTACAATCCTAAAACAATGGCTGAACTTTCAGCTTTGGTGAAAAATGTAGATCTTCCGGCTTATCTTAAAAAAGTAGGAGTAAATACAGATAAAGTAATCATTGGGGAATTAGGATACTACAAAAACCTAGATACCTTCATCAATGCTAAAAATCTTCCTGTAATCAAGGATTATCTTAAATTCCACATGATCCACGGAAGTGCTTCCTACCTAAGCGAAAAATTAGGTGACATGAAGTTTGCTTTTTACGGTAAATATTTAAGAGGTCAGCAGGAGCAGAGAGCGCTTAACAAAAGAGGTTATGAGATCATCAACGGTACTTTGGGTGAAGCTTTCGGAAAACTATATGTTGAAAAATATTTCCCTGCAGAAGCTAAAGCGCAGATGGTTGAGCTAATTGATTATTTAAAGAAAAGTTTTGCCGTTCACATCAATAACCTGGCGTGGATGTCTGCTACCACAAAAGTGAAAGCAACGGAGAAATTAAACAAATTCACGGTAAAAGTTGCTTACCCTGATAAATGGAAAGATTATTCTAAATTAAATATTGTTTCTGAAGCAAAAGGTGGAAATTTATATTCAAATCTTCAGAATATTACAGAATGGCAATACAACAAAGATTTAGCAAAAATAGGAAAACCGGTTGATAAATCTGAATGGGGAATGACGCCACAAACGGTAAATGCTTACTACAACCCAGTAAACAACGAAATCGTATTCCCTGCTGCAATTCTTCAGCCTCCCTTCTTCAACCCACAAGCTGATGCTGCGGTTAATTTCGGTGGAATTGGTGCTGTAATCGGTCACGAAATGAGCCACGGATTTGATGATTCAGGTGCGCAGTTCGACGCAGACGGTAACTTGGTAGACTGGTGGACTCCAGAAGATAAAGCTAACTTCGAAAAAGCGACAAAAGCACTTGCTGCTCAGTATGATAAATATGAGCCTGTAAAAGGAACTTTCGTAAACGGAACATTCACAAACGGCGAAAATATCGCTGACCTTGGTGGTGTAAATATCGCTTATGATGCATTGCAAATGTATTTGAAAGATAAAGGAAATCCTGGATCAATCAGCGGATTTACACAAGACCAAAGATTCTTCTTAAGCTGGGCAACCGTTTGGAGAACTTTATCTAGCGAAAAATACATGGTAAACCAGGTAAAAACAGATCCGCACTCTCCTGGATATTTCAGAAGTTTCGGACCTATCATCAATGTTGATGCTTTCTACAAAGCATTCGACGTGAAGCAAGGAGATAAATTATACAAAGCTCCTGCAGACAGAATTAAAATCTGGTAATCATCAGATTAATAATATTGAAAACCGTTCAGCAATGAGCGGTTTTTTTGTTGGAAGATGTTCTAATTTTTTTTAGAAGCTTTTTCCCGCTTTCTACTTTATCTTTTTGGTTACGGGCTCCGCTTCGCTGCGCCCGCAACCAAAAAGGATGTCGTGTCAATCGGGGCTAGGGAAGGTGTCATTATAAAAACAGTTGCCTATTGAAGCATGGAAAGCCTAAACTTATTTCATTAATTTTAAACCATATAAAGAATTAAACTTCATCCTTTTCATCAATTATTATTTATCCCTTATCATTTATAAACTAATTCGTATATTTGGTAAGTTTGTGTAAAATCAAAAATTATCTTTAATGAAAAAGCTAAATATTGGAATACTTGCCTTTTCGGGTTTGGTATTTTTAAATTCATGTGGTACAACCAAAACCGCAGATGCAGCTCAAAAAACTGAATCAACAATATCTGTAGAACCGGTGAGACAAGAAGAAGTAAAAGAGGAGGGGATCAATTTATCTTATATGGATAAAAGTGTGCGTCCGCAAGATGACTTTTTTAGCTACGTAAACGGAAATTGGGTAAAAACTACTCAAATTCCTTCTGATAAAGCGAGTTGGGGATCTTTCAATGCGTTGAGAGAAAATGTAGACGATGCTTCATTGGAAATTTTAAGCGGAATTTTATCCGAATCTTATCCTGCTGGTTCTGAAGGTCAGAAAATTCAGAATTTATACGCTTCTTTTATGGATACCAATAAAAGAAATGCAGACGGATTATCACCTATCAAAGCTGATTTAGCAAAAATCGATGCCATTAAAAATCTTAACGATTTACAGAAATATCTTTTAGATGCTACAAAATTAGGTGACAATTCTTTCTACGGATGGAGAGTTGGTGCAGATTTGAAAGATTCTAAAATGAATGCCGTATATCTTGGCGGTCCAGATTTGGGATTGGGAAGAGATTACTATCAGAAAGTAAATGAAGCCAACACCAAAACTTTAGCAGAATATCAATCGTATGTAGGAAAGCTATTTGGTGTTTTAGGATATAAAAATGCTGAAGCTTCTGCAAAAAATGTAGTTGATTTCGAAAAGCAATTAGGAAATTATTTATTGACGCTTGAGCAAAACAGAGATGCCAATTTAAGATATAATCCTAAAAATATATCTGAATTGGGAGGTTTGGTTAAAAATGTAAACCTTGCTAAATATCTTAAAGATGCTGGTGTAGATACAAACAGAGTAATTATCGGTGAACTGAAATATTACCAGAATATGGATCAGTTCATTACTCAAAAGAATCTTCCGTTGTTGAAAGATTATCTTAAATATCATCTGATTAACGGAAACGCAAGCAATTTGGACGAAAAATTAGAGCAAATACGATTTGATTTCTATTCTAAATATCTTCAGGGACAAAAAGAGCAGCGCCCGATGAACAAAAGAGGTCTTTCTTTAGTGAATGGCGTTTTGGGTGAGGCTTTCGGTAAATTATATGTTGAAAAATATTTCACACCTGAAGCAAAAGCGCAGATGGAGATGTATATTCAGTATATTTTAAAATCATTCAAAACACATATTAATGATATGGATTGGATGTCTCCTGAAACCAAAGTTAAAGCTCAGGAAAAATTATCAAAATTCACAGTGAAGATCGCTTATCCGGATAAGTGGAAAGATTATACTCAATTGAAAGTAGATGCACCAAAAGAAGGAGCAACTTTATATTCTAATCTGCAAAATGTTGCGGCATGGCAGTATCAGAGAAGTTTAGACAAAGTTGGAAAGCCTGTTGATAAAACAGAATGGGGAATGACTCCGCAAACGGTAAATGCTTATTATAGCGGTTCAAACAACGAAATTGTATTCCCTGCAGCGATTCTTCAGCCTCCTTTCTACAATCCAAAAGCAGATGCTGCAGTTAATTTCGGTGGAATCGGAGCAGTTATCGGTCACGAAATCTCTCACGGATTCGACGACAGCGGTTCAAGATTCGATGGTGATGGTAACCTGAATAACTGGTGGACGGATGCAGATCGTAAAAACTTTGATGCTAAAGTTGGTCAGCTCGCTGCTCAATATAGCGCTTACGAACCCGTAAAAGGAAGCTTTGTAAACGGTAAATTTACAAGCGGAGAAAATATTGGTGACCTTGGTGGTGTAGCAGTGGCTTACGATGCACTTCAAATGTATCTTAAAGATAAAGGAAATCCTGGATTAATCAGTGGTTTCACACAAGATCAGAGATTTTTCATGAGCTGGGCAACGGTTTGGAGAACAAAAGCTACCGATCAGTATATGACGAATCAGGTGAAGACAGATCCGCACTCGCCGGGAATTTACAGAGCGTTCGGCCCATTGGTGAATCAGGACGCCTTCATCAAAGCATTTGATATCAAGCCTGGGGATAAAATGTATAAAGCTCCGGCAGACAGAATAAAAATTTGGTAAGACAAGCCAAAAATTGTTAGAAAAGAAAAACGCATCAGAAATGGTGCGTTTTTTTATTTATTTTTCCTTAGCTTAGTAATCCATAAAATATTAATTTTAAACCGATATTTAGTTAATTATATTAAATATTTCAAGAAAAATCTTAACAATATTTTGTATGTTACAGTTTTTTTTTAAATTTAAACACTGGATTGGTCAGTTATTTGATGCAGATAAAACCAATTCATACCAAAACAGCAAATCTCAAAATAACAATAATATGGCAATGTTTAATTATGGCGTTGGCGGAAACGAAGTAAAAGTAGACGCTAATGAAGCTATCCAGGAAATTCAGGAAAATAAGTCGCTGATTGTGAGCCAGCTTACAACAGACGAGACATACGTTCCTGAAATTGTAACAGGATTAAAAACTGTGGACGACGTCTTCAAACATTTCCAACCTTCTGTAAGCGTACAACACGAAACGGAGGACGGTAATGTGGTGGAAGAGGAGTTCCGTTTTCAAAATCTTGCGGACTTCACCCCAAAAAATCTTACGCAAAAATCTGACTATTTACAGCAACTCAGCATGGAGCAGGAGCAATACAACAAAATTGTGCGCCAGCTGAAAACAAATAAAATTCTGCGTAATATGCTGGAAAACGATCAGACAAGAGCTGCGTTTGTGGAAGTATTGAAAGAAGTGGCACAAGAACTTGAAAAATAACTAAAGACTTTACATTAATCATGGATAGTAAATTACAGGCAGCTGAGAACCAACAACAAGGACAACAGCAGCAACATGCGGGGCAACCGAAAGGTAATCCGCTTGCCGAACTCAATAAAATAGGAGGATTTGGTTTTGTGGAATCTGTTGTAGACGGAATCGCCAATATGAACCCTACGAGAAAGGCGAGGAAAGAAATCTTCCTTAACGATAATAATAAATCAGACGAAAGAAAAGAATTGCTTCAAAAAATTAACCTTTGGATAGATCTTTTGGAAAAAAATGAATCGGCTGATAAAATGGCAGATACCTGCAAATCTAAAGCACAGGCTGCAGATCAGAATTTAAAATCAAACTTAAAAAACGCTTTGGATGCAGTACGTCTGTTGGAAACCAACTACAGAACGGTAGCGCAATTCTACAAAAATACCGAGCTTGATAAGGTTGATAACGTAAGTATTGTTAATGCAAGTCTGGAGCAGGTTTCAGATTTAGACAATCCTTTGTTTATCGATGCGATTTCCGAAGAATTTAAAAATTATTATGACCGTTTAGATCTTCGAGATAACTATTCTATCTTGGCAATTCCAGGGTATTTAGGATCGAATAAAGTCATTGAAAAATGGGCTAAAATCTGTAACGAAAACAAAGTAATGATGGTTACGGATTTTGCTAATCTTGATAAGCCGGATGATGTTGTGGATTTATTCCATTCTGCTAATTTGACTGGTGGTGAGTTGCACAGAAGTAATGTCATCATGACGTGTAACTGGCTTGTAGGTCGTGGAAAAGCTGAAGAAGTAGGAGAAGAGGAAAATGTAGAGCTTCCGCCTTCAACTTCATTGGCTGGAAAGATTCATAAAACATTGATGTCTCAGGTTGCGGCAGGTAAAAAGCATGGTAATATCAATGAAGTAGATGCCGTGAAATTTGAATTGAAGAAAAGTGAAATTTCTCAGTTGGAAAAAATGGGACTGGTTCCTATGGTCAACGAATATGGGAAGATCATGGCTTTCTCGGCAAAAACATTGTTTACAGGAGATAATATCGGGCTTCAGACTTATTCTGTGGTTCGTGTATTCGATTACGTAACCAAAGTTTTGCTTGATTTCCTGAACAGAAGAGCTTTCGAAAACTGGAATGCGAGAAACGAGGACGATTTGAGAAGACAGATTGTGACGTTCTTAGATGGTATCAAAGGTGCTGATAAATTGATTGAAAAGTTCAAAATTGTTCGTTTCGAGCAGGATAAAGTGAACAAAGACAGAGTTTGGCTGGATATTCGTTTAACGCCTTATTTCCCTACAAAAAGTTTCGTTATTAAACTGGACGGACATAAGGGAGACGATGGTAACGAGTGGGACGCTGAATATATTCAGGATTAAATATAACCGAATTATAAATACTAAACCGATGCTTTCAAACATCGGTTTTTTTCTACCAAATCTTATGAAATTGAATATGAAATTAAGGCTGAATCATTTTTTGCCTGTACTTTTTATGGGTTTTTTATTCAGCTGTGAAAAAAAATATCAAAGACCGGATGAGTATAAGGTTGATCTTTTTAAAGACGAAAGATCTGAAAATCAAGCTTACGTTATGAGTGAAGATGAAGCGTATGACAAAAGCGATATGGTACTTTCCAGCACAAATACACAGCTCATCGACAGCTCTGCAGGACGCGGAAAATCTTTTTTCATTTATAAAATTAATGCTGGAAGCGTAAAGAAAACTACACGCGATTCTATAGTGACTTTTCCGATTGAAATTCTTTCGACGCAAAAATTAAAGTTTAAAAAAGATTCTTCTTATATTTTCCTTCAAAAATTAAAAGGCTTTAAATTTATTGCGGAAGAGAAGAAAATAAAATATCAATGGGTTACCGGCGCTCCTGTTTATCCTGTGAAAAATAATTAAATTATCTTTGCATTAATAAATAGATGCTTCTACAGGCTTCAGCATGATAGCTGTTTTATAGCAGCAAATTTGTAGCGTTGTCATGCTGAGCTTGTCGAAGCATCTAAAATGAAGAAGACAAAAACTTTTGGAAAAGATAGAAAACGCAGACTTCAAACATATCGGAAATCAACTTCTGGTATGGTATAAAAAAAATGCCCGTGATTTACCGTTCAGACAAACCAAAGATCCTTATAAAATATGGATTTGTGAGATTGTTTTTCAGCAGACGAGAATCCAACAGGGGCTGAATCACTATAATAATTTCATCAAAAGGTTTCCCGATGCAAAAACTTTGGCAGAAGCCGATGAAAATGAAGTTTTATTATATTGGAAAGGTTTGGGTTATTATTCAAGAGCGATCAATGTTCATAAAGCGGCTCAGCAGATTATGAACGAATTTGGAGGTGTTTTTCCTGATGAATATGATGAAATTTTAAAATTGAAAGGAGTAGGGAAATATACGGCTGCTGCGGTTTCCAGTATTTGTTTTGATGGAAAGATTCCTGCGGTTGACGGTAATTTTTATCGTGTATTAAGCCGACTTTTTGCGGATGACTTTGATATTTCCAATTCCAGAGCTTTCAATTATTTTTCTGAACTGGCTCATTTAATCTTACCTGAAAATGTGGGCGATTTTAATCAGGCGATGATGGATTTAGGTTCGGAAATCTGCAAGCCTAAAAATCCTCTTTGCGGAGAATGCCCTTTAAATAATGATTGTTTAGCTTTTTCATTACATAAAATTTCAGAACTTCCTGTTAAGAAGAAAAAAGTAAAAGCAGAAGATTTAGATCTGAAATATTATTTCGTTCACAGAAACGGACAGTTTTTAATTCAACAGAGAAAAGATGATTTTATCTGGAAGAAACTGTTTGAATTTCCGCCGACGATTTCGGATGATTTAATTCCTTTTATTAAAAGCATAAAAACGGTTAATCATAAACTTACACACAAGAATTTAAGCATAGAAATCTTTAATGTTGAGGTAGATTCAGAAGACGCTTGGAATAAATTTGTAACTGAAAATGAATATAAAATAACCAATGTTGAAGGCTCTCACGAAATGTCTTTTCCAAAACCGTTGGAAAATTATATTCAGAGTTATGATAAGGCTTACGGAATTTTGTAATACAAAAAATCACACGTAGTTGTCATTCCGTAGGAATCTAGACAAAGTATTAGCATTGAATTAAAAAAATGATTGCTTAGATTCCTACGGAATGACAAACCGTATGATGATTCATACTGTTAAAATTTTTGCGATCTTAGTTAAGTGAAACGCCTTTGTGAACTTAAAAAAGCATACCAGTCGAAAAAATCTTAGTGCCCTTTGCGTTAAAAACAAAGCCATCTTAATAAAATTCAATTTTCAAATTCAAAACGCATTGAAATGCTGAAATTTGTCTCCCAAAATCTGAAATCTAATTTGTACTTTTGCAAAATGATTAAAAAAGTCATTTTTATTTTCGCGTCGTTACTGCTGCTGTCTTGTGGAAAAGATCCTATTCCCAAGCCATACGGAGAACTTCGTTTAGAATATCCGGCTCCGAAATATCAGAAATTTGAAAACAACTGTGCTTATACTTTTGAATATTCAGATTTTGCCAAGATTGCGGATGCCAAAAGACCTTGTTGGTATTATCTGAACTATCCGAAAATGAAGGCAAAGGTTTTTGTGACGTATTATCCGATACAAAATGATTTTGATGCCCACATCAAAGAAGCTGAAAAAATGGTGTACGAACATACCATTAAAGCCAGTGCAATCGATACGAAATCTTTCGAATATCCTGAAAAAAAGGTTTACGGAAATTTCTATGAACTGAAAGGGCAGACGGCTTCTAATCTTCAATTTTACATTACAGACAGTACGAAACATTTCGTCACTGCTTATCTATACTTTAATACGAGACCGAAACCGGATTCTCTAGCGCCGGCAGTAGATTATATCAAAAAAGATATGAAGCATTTGCTGGATACATTTGAATGGAAAAAATAATTTAGTCTTTAAAATATACTTTGAAAAAAATATGAAACTTTTAGTTGTAGGAAGTGTTGCATTTGACGCAATCGAAACGCCATTTGGGAAAACAGATAAAATTTTAGGAGGTGCTGCTACTTATATTGGTATTACTTCGTCTATTTTAGGCGTAAAATCCGGAATCGTTTCTGTAGTAGGAGGAGATTTCCCACAAGCACACCTTGATATGTTTACCGACAGAGACGTAAACATCGAAGGTATTGAGATCGTAAAAGAAGGAAAAACTTTCTTCTGGGCAGGTAAATACCACAACGACTTGAATACGAGAGATACGTTGGCTACAGAAGTAAACGTTTTAGAGAACTTCGACCCGAAAATTCCAGATTCTATGCAGGATGCAGAGATCTTATTATTAGGAAACCTTCACCCGGGAGTACAACTTTCAGTTCTTGAAAAGATGAATACGCGTCCGAAGCTGGTTATTCTTGATACTATGAATTTCTGGATGGATTCTGCTTTGGATATCTTAATGGATATGATTGCTAAAACAGATGTGATCACAATCAATGATGAAGAGGCAAGACAGCTTTCAGGAGAATATTCTTTGGTAAAAGCGGCGAAGAAAATCCATACAATGGGTCCTGAATATGTAATTATTAAAAAAGGAGAGCACGGAGCTTTACTTTTCCATGATAACAAAGTATTCGCGATTCCTGCATTGCCGTTAGAAGATGTATTCGATCCAACAGGAGCGGGAGATACTTTCGCGGGAGGTTTTGCAGCGTACTTGGCTAAAAAAGAAAAGATTGATTTCGAAACTATGAAGTCTGCTTTAATCGTAGGTTCTGCAATGGCTTCTTTCACGGTTGAAAAATTCGGAACAGAAAGAATTCAGGAAGTAAACGAAGCGGATATGTTCAACAGATTGAGACAATTTAAAGAATTGACGACTTTTGATGTAGAACTGCAATAAATAAATCTTTTTAAGAAATATTTATAATAAAAAATTTAGTGTAATTCATTAAGAATTCTAAATTTGCAACTTGTTTAAAATAGTAAAATGATAAATAAACTAAAAATCACTTTTCTTTTTGGAGTTTTCATCATGTTATTTGCTACAAATACCATGAAAGCTCAGTTAAAACAAGGAGAATTAGTGGATGGTATTGCTGCTGTAATTGGTGATGAAATTGTTTTGGAGTCTGATATCAACGAGCAGATAAATTACGCAAAACAACAGGGGGCATCCAGTAATGTTGATAAGTGCGATTTCCTTGAAAATCTTCTTAACAATAAGCTTTTGGTATATGAAGCTAAAAAAGATACCTTAATTGAAAACCGTTCTGCGGCTATCAAAGATCAGGCAAATGCTAAATATCAGCAAATGCTTTCTCAGTTTCCGGACGAGAAAACAATGTTGGCAGCGTATAAATTCAGAAATGGCTATGAAATGAAAAATGCCATTGAAAAAATTGATACCGACCAATATTACGGACAGGCTAAATACCAGAGAGTTACTGAAAAGGCAGACGTTACACCAAACGAGGTAACAGATTTCTATAACTTATATAAAAGCCAGCTTCCTGAGATTAAGGATGAGGTTTCTTTAGCTCAGATCGAGATGGCTCCGAAGCTTACCGAAGCTCACAAACAGGAGATTATCAACAGACTGAAGAAAGTAAAAGCAGATATTCAGGGAGGTGAAACTTTTGAAAGCCAGGCAAGAATTTATTCTGAAGATACAGGATCTGCGTCTAACGGTGGTTTGTATAAAAACATCAACAAAGGGCAGATGGTAAAAGCGTTTGAAGCAACTGCTTTGAACCTTCAGGAAGGAGAAATCTCTGATCCTGTAGAATCTGAATTTGGTTATCATTTAATTCAGTTGATAAAAAAATCAGGAAAGCAGTATGATGCAAGACATATTCTTTTAAAAGCGACTCCTACAGACGAGGAGATTACAACGGCTAAAAAGAAACTGGATAGTATCAGAACGTTAATTCTTGATGGTAAAATTACCTTTAAAGATGCCGCGTTTAAATTCTCGGATGATAAAAGAACGAAGTTCAACGGAGGGGTAATTCCAGGATCTGACGGTTCAAACAAACTGGAAAGAGAAAGTATTCCGGGAACAATCAGCTACGAATTAGCTGGTCTTAACAAAGATGATATTACAACAGCTTTTGATGACGTTGATGACAGAGAAAGAAAAGTGGTAAAGATCATTAAAGTGGAAGACGTAATTCCTGCGCACCAGATTAAGCTTGAAACTGACTATGACAGAATAAAGCAAATGGCGCTTAATAAAAAGAAAAGTGAAATGGTTGAAAAGTTTGTGAATTCAAAACTGCCCACTACCTTTATTTCCATCGACAAGCGTTACGATACTTGTCAGCTGAAAGGCAACTGGAATAAAGACGCCATAAAAAAATAAACAAAAAACCTTCAGAAGTTCTGGAGGTTTTTTTATGCAAAAAAGTGCTGAAACACTTTGTGGAAGTGTGGTTTTTATTATTTTTACAATATGAGCCAATTTATAGATTTCAATTCAGCTAAAAAACTTCACGATATGCATCAGAATCAAAATAGAATTACACAATTGTTTAATATTCAATATCCTATCATTCAGGCTGGGATGATTTGGCATTCAGGCTGGAGACTGGCTTCGGCGGTTTCCAATTGTGGAGGATTGGGATTAATTGGTTCAGCAAGTATGTATCCTGATATTTTGCGTGAAAATATTCAAAAATGTAAGAAAGCTACGGATAAACCTTTTGGGGTAAATGTTGCTTTGCTTTACCCGAATTTAGAAGAAATTATCAATATTATTTTGGAAGAAGGCGTGAAGATCGTTTTTACTTCAGCCGGAAGCCCGAAAGCGTATACTGAAACACTTCAGAAGGAAGGTGTAAAAGTCGCTCACGTAGTTTCTTCTACGAAATTTGCCGTGAAATGTGAAGATGCAGGAGTTGATGCTATTGTTGCGGAAGGTTTTGAAGCAGGCGGTCACAACGGAAGAGACGAAACAACAACTTTTTGTTTGATTCCAAACGTCAGAAAACATATTTCAAAACCATTAATCGCAGCCGGTGGAATTGCTTTAGGTTCTCAGATGAAAGCGGCAATGATTTTGGGTGCAGACGGCGTTCAGATCGGTTCCCGTTTTGCAGCAACAACAGAAGCCAGTGCACACGATAATTGGAAACAAAAAATCACACAACTTCAGGAAGGCGATACACATTTAACTTTGAAAGAATTGGCGCCTGTAAGAATGGTCAAGAATAATTTCTTTAACGAGCTTGAAGAAATTTATAACGTTGGAAGAAATAAAGAATCTCTGATCGCTTCTTTAGGCCGTGCAAGAGCCAAAAAAGGAATGTTCGAAGGGGATATGGAAGATGGTGAATTAGAAATAGGGCAGGTTTCTGCTTTGATTGATGATGTTCTCCCTGTGGAAACTGTTTTCCAAAATTTATTGAAAGAATTTAACGAAACAAACAATCCGAGTTTATAATTAAATTTTAAAGTAATGGAAGGAAGGATTATCGATGTAAATGGTAAAAAACTTTATACAGAATATAATAATTCATTTAAAAATAAACCAACAATTGTCTTTTTACATGATTCTTTAGGTTCAACTCAGCTTTGGAGAGATTTTCCTGCAAAATTGGCAGAAGCTACGCAATGTAATACTTTGGTTTATGATCGTTTAGGCTACGGGAAATCTTTTCCCATGCTTACCCATGAACGAGAAAATAATTACATGGAATCAGAAGCCGATTTACTGAATGGTCTTTTGGAGGAATTAAATATAAATGATGTCATTCTCTTCGGTCACAGTGATGGCGGAACAATTGCATTAATTACAGCTTCAAAATACCCTGAAAAAATAAAAGCTATCCTCTGCGAAGCCGGACATATTTTCGTGGAAGATGTAACGGTAAAAGGCGTAAAAGATGTGTTGGAAGCTTACAAAACAACTAATCTTCCTGAGCGTTTACAAAAATACCATGGTGATAAAGTAGAAACAATCGTAAAAGCTTGGACTGAAATCTGGTTAAGCGATCGATTCAGAACCTGGAATATTGAATATTTGCTGAAAAACATAACGTCTCCTTTATTATTCATTCAAGGCGAAGATGACGAATACGGCACTTTGGATCAGGTTGAAAAAACAATTTCTCAAGTAAGTGGAAACGCAGAAAAATTTATCATTCCAAACATCGGGCATACACCGCACAAGGAAAAGCCGGAGGTAGTTTTAGAAAGGTCAAAAGAATTTATCACTACAGTTTTGAATTCTTAAAGCATCAATAGGAGCGGACTTTAGTCCGCTTTACTTTTTTAAAACAGATAGTAATTGGCTTTAGCCAAAGCTTAAAATTCATCTATAAAGTCTCAATTTCAAATAAAATATTCTCTCTTGCCCTATTTTCATATTTTTCTTTAAAAACATCCGTTTTAAAAATATTTTCAAGTTCTAAAAAATGTTTCAAAACCTTTTTTCTTCCCGGTTTGTACAATAAATCAGGATAAATAGAATATTCTCTTCTAATCTTTTTTGTGTAATCTAAATAGAGTTCCAAGTCCTTCCCAAGAATCGACAGATCTGCATCCAAAAGATAATTCGTGTCTTTGTTTTCCGATTTCTGATGAGATTTTGTGGCTAAGATTTGAAAATGGATTTCAGAAATATCAGCCGTGTTTACGTTTAATTGCTGAAGCCTTTTTCTTGTAAAATCGGCACTTTTCTCTTCATTGGTTTTGGATGAAGCATCATAAATAACATCATGATAAAATACAGAAAATGAAATATTGATGAAGTTTGAAATTTGATCTTTTACGGTGTCAACTTCTGCAAACATATTTTCAAGATGTTCCAAATTATGATAATGTCTGCTTTTCCCAGAATATTTCTTTTCGATTTCCTGCCATAAAGAGTCAATCAAATTTTGATCTTGTGTAAATGGAAAGCAGGTTTGTGTAAATCTTTCTTTCAGTTCCATCATTGAGTATTTTAGATAAAAAAAGGAACTTTTAAAAAGTTCCTTGATTTGCTTCCAGATTCGCTTTAAGCTCAGCCCAACCACCGCCGTTATAGCCGTCTTTTAAGCCTTGCGAATTAAGATATTCCAACGCTTTTCCGCTTCTGTTTCCGCTTCTGCAGAACAAAATAACAGGTTTTTCGATAGATAAAATTTCTTCCTGTCTGTCTTCTACTTCACCTAGCGGGATATTTTTAGCCCCTTCAATATTTCCGTCCATTTCCAATTCCATTGGCTCACGAACATCAATTAATTCATAATTTCCTGATTTTATTACTTCTGCTAAAGACATAATTGTTACTATTTAGAGTTAAAAAAAATATTAAATGGAGTATTCCAAAGATGCATACCTTTGTTTAATATTCCAAAGTCTAAACAAATTTATAAAATAATCTTAGTTTTGCAAGGCGAATTATGAATTCAAGTGCCGAAAAATATTCACAGCTTATTAAAGCCAAAGCGAAAAGTTTTGGGTTTCAGAATTGTGGTATTTCAAAAGCAGATTTTTTAGAAGAAGAAGCTCCTAAACTCGAACAATGGCTAAAGAATAATTTTCATGGAGAAATGAAATACATGGAAAATCATTTCGATAAAAGATTAGATCCCAGATTACTGGTAGAAGGTTCAAAATCTGTTATTTCGCTTTCTTATAATTACTTTCCCGAAGAAAAAATTTCCACCTTAGAGAATTTTAAGATCTCAAAATATGCTTATGCTGAAGATTATCATGAGGTGATAAAAGATATTCTCCGAGAAATGGTTTCCGAACTGCAGGATGAAATCGGTGAATTTGGATTTCGTGTTTTCGTAGATTCAGCACCTGTTTTGGAGAGAAGTTGGGCCAAAAAATCAGGAATTGGCTGGGTGGGCAAAAATGCAAACCTGATTACCAAACAGAGCGGATCGTTTTATTTTTTGGCAGAAATTATTTGTGATTTAGAACTTATTCCCGATCATCCAACAACAGATCATTGCGGTTCCTGCCGGAAATGTATTGACGCTTGTCCGACGAATGCCATTATTTCTGAAAAAATTGTAGACGGAAGCAAATGTATTTCTTACGCAACGATTGAGCTAAAAAATGAAATTCCGGATTATTTTCACGATAAAATGGATGACTGGATGTTTGGATGTGATGTTTGCCAAGATGTATGCCCGTGGAATCGATTTTCAGCGCCTAATAAACAAAGTAAATTTCAGCCCAACGAATCATTGAAAAATTTCAAAAAGGGAGAATGGAAGGAACTTACGCAGGAACTTTTCTCAGAGATTTTCAGAAAATCTCCAGTCAAAAGAACCAAATTTGCGGGCTTGAAAAGAAATATTGAGTTCCTGGAAAAATCTTCATTTAAAAAATAGTTCAGATTTTTGGTGATAAAACCTCGTTTGGAATTTTGTCTTTCCAAAGTTAAAGAGGATAATTGTCCATTCCTTACACTTTACGTTATAAGGAGGTTAAGATTTAACTGAATAAATTTCTGTAAAAGCCTTTCCTAAAAAGAAAAATTGACTTTCATGAGAGTATTTCTCCTGAAAATCAACGTCTTTTTTGTACTCTTTTTGGAGCTACTTTTACTCTTACTTTAAATCTTTTCTGGGATTTGGTATTTTTACGCATATTTGTGAATATTTCGTAACTAAATGTAGTGATTTTTTCGATTAAAACAAATACTTTTACTAAAAATTACAAATTAAGTTTTATTAATCTTAAATTAAATATCACGGTGAGAAAAATGTTCATCCTTTTAATAAAAACAATAGGAATTATTTTAGGAATTGTTGTTCTGTATGTTGCTCTGGGCTACCTTTTACCTTTCATTGAAGTTTCGGCAAAAGATGACGGACAGAAAAAAGAAATTCCGATTTATATTTATACCAACGGAGTTCACACAGATATTGTAATGCCCGTGAAAAATGATCTGGAAGACTGGAGTACGAAAATCCCTTTTGCTAATACACTTTCTAAAAGAACAGATTACAATTATGTCGGGGTCGGTTGGGGCGATAAAGGTTTTTATCTTGATACACCAACCTGGGCAGATCTAAAATTTTCAACAGCATTTAAAGCAGCATTCTGGTTAAGCGAATCTGCGATGCATTGTACCTATTATAAAGTTATGAAGGAAGGTGATGATTGCAAGAAGATTATGATCAGCCGTGATGAGTACAAAAAATTGGTAACGTTTGTGGATGATAAATTTGATAAAGATCAAAAAGGAAATTTTATTTTGATTCCTACCAATGCGGTTTACAGCGATAACGACGCATTTTATGATGCCAAAGGAAAATATAGTTTTCTGAATACTTGTAATACTTGGGCAAATGATGCTCTGAAAGCTGCCGGACAAAAAGCTGCATTTTGGACACCAACCGATTCGGGGATATTTTTACATTATAAATAATTTAAATTTTAAAATCTTTCATGAAAATTTAATACTCTCTAAATTTATAGGTTTGTGAGAGTTACGATTTTTGTTATTTCTTTATAATCTTAAATGTTTAAATATTGTTATTTAAATACTACTTTTGCGACCCTTAAATCTTTTGTAAATACTATGAATAAAGGATTTTTGTGGTATGTGTCTCAAAAAAAATATTTAAATATACTTTATGAACAAGCATTTTTATTTGCTAATTTTAGGATTATTATTAAACTTTAATTTTTCTATTGCACAAACTCTTTCGGTAAGTAATAACGACCTGGGTCAGCCGGCAGTGTATACTTTTACGTATACAACATCTCAGGCGATCGGAACAGGAACCAATACGCCAAATGTATTCTTTTTAGGGCTTCCTTCTGGCTATCCGTCAATATCGCAAATCGTTTCCGGAGGAGCAAACCTAAATCCGTATGTCACTTTTAAGGTAAATGGGGTGACATATCCTTGTAATACTTCATTTGGAAGTGTAGGAGGAGCGTGGGCTTCCGGTATCCAGCTTTCGACAAGCGGTGGAACTTCAGGAGTAGCAATTCCTGCAGGAGCACAAATTCAGATCATTGTTTCAGGGTTAATCAAAAATCCTTCTACGATCGGAACATATAATTTTTCTTGGAGAACAGCACAGGGAAGCGGAGCTGCTATACAGAATTTCAGTGCTCCAATTACTTTTACCTCTACACTTTCTACGGGAGAAACTCGTAAAGCAGCAAAAAAAATCTCATTATATCCTAATCCTTCACAAGATTTTATAAAACTTTCAGGACTTTCTACAAAAGAAAAATTTGAAATTTATAATGTTGAAGGCAGGAATGTGTTGTCAGGAAATATTTCTCAAAATGAGGTTATTAATATTGAAAAATTAAATAACGGTGGTTATATTTTAAAACTGAGTAACGGCAAAACGTTTAAATTCATTAAAAAATAATAATTTTAAAAACCGTTTCGTGAGAAGCGGTTTTATTTTTGTTGTTAAAGAAAAATAATATTTTATCAATGAAGCATCAACTCTATCGCAAACAGCAATTAAACTGTGACATCCAAACGGCCTGGAAATTTTTTTCTTCTGCCAATAATCTTCCAGAAATTACGCCAAAAGATATGAAATTCATCGTTTTAACGAAGTTTGAAAACGATGAGATTTATGAAGGAATGATCATTGATTATTTTGTTTCGCCTTTGTTCGGAATTAAAATGAAATGGCAGACGGAGATTCTCAAAGTTGATTTTCAGAAAAGTTTTATTGATTTCCAGAAAAAAGGACCTTACAAGCTTTGGCATCATCATCATGAATTTATTGAAAATGAAAATGGCGTTTTAATGAAAGATACGGTTGATTATGAACTCCCTTTAGGCTTTTTAGGAGAAATTGCGCATACTATTTTGGTGAAAAAGAAACTGGAAGATATTTTTAATTATCGGTACAAAATCCTAGAAGAACGTTTTAATCATTAATATGGAAAAGATTGTTATTTTTTGGTTTCGCAGAGATGTAAGATTGAATGATAATGCAGGTTTGCATCATGCGTTGAAATCCGGACTGAAAGTGTTGCCAATTTTTATATTTGATACAGAAATTTTAGATCAGCTTGAAAATAAATCGGATAGGAGAGTTGATTATTTTCATCAGGCTTTGGAGGAAATTCATCATGAGTTAAAGTCTCACAAAAGCGGACTTTCGACTTTTAAAGGAAAACCTTTAGATGTTTTTAAAAAATTGATGAAAGAGTATGATGTGGAAGCTGTTTTCTGTAACCGAGATTATGAACCACAAGCAATAAAGCGAGATCAGGAGATCAAAGATTTGTTGATTAAAAATAATATTGAGTTTAATGATTGTAAAGATCAGGTAATCTTTGAAAAAGAAGAGGTGGTAAAAAATGACGGAAATCCTTATACCGTCTTTACACCTTATTCTAAAAAATGGCTTGAAAATTTTCACCAAAATAAAATTGAAACCTTTACAATAGATTTTTCTCAATTTCTACAGTATTCTGCACCAAAATTACTCTCACTTAAAGATATTGGCTTTGAAAAAACTGAAATTGAATTCAAAAAGCCAACATTAGAAAAGAAAATTATTAATGATTATGATCAATACAGAGATTTTCCTGCATTAGATCACACGACGCATTTAGGAGTTGCGCTGCGATTCGGAACAATTTCCATTCGTGAATGTGTGGAATTTGCAGCTCAGCATAATCAAACATGGATGAAAGAATTGATTTGGAGAGAGTTTTTCATGCAGATTTTATATCACTTCCCAAAAGTGGTTCATCATTCTTTTAAAGAAAAATATGAAAATATCGCCTGGCGAAATGATGAAAAGGAATTCAAACGCTGGTGTGAAGGAAAAACGGGATATCCCATTGTAGATGCCGGAATGCGTCAACTGAACGAAACCGGATTTATGCACAACAGAGTACGAATGGTTGTCGCCAGTTTTTTAACCAAGCATCTTTTGATCGACTGGCGTTGGGGTGAAGCTTATTTTTCCGAAAAATTACTCGATTACGAATTGTCATCAAACAACGGAAACTGGCAATGGGCGGCAGGTTGTGGATGTGATGCTGCTCCTTACTTCAGGGTTTTTAATCCTTCAGAGCAAACTAAAAAATTTGATAAAGATTTAACATACATCAAAACTTGGCTCTCTCAGGATGAAATTAATAATCCTAATCCAATGGTGGAACATACTTTCGCAAGAAAAAGGGCGCTGGAAGTATATGGAAAAGCTGTAAAGGAAAATTAAGCTAAATTATAGTTGATGGTTTTTAGTTGATAGATTGCAGAGCGAAATTATATCCATCAACTAGAAACTATTAACCAAAAATAAATACTAAGTTTAAGTTTTTTTAACATAAATCTTTCTCCCTTCTCCTCAAAAAATCCCTATTTTTGCCCTATTCACAGTTTTTATTCGAAAAAAACGAAATGTTCTGATTTGGCATGGCAAGTCTGAGGTCGTATATATTTTTTTATTTTATGTTGGTTTTTACCCTTTTCAATTCGAGATGGGCAGAAAAATCATTAAATAAACTTCCTTGCATACCGCCGATTACCAATATTTGCGTTCTTGATGTCTACGAACAGGCAGATATGAATGCCAAGGCAGTTCCTGCCACTTCAAAAGTTGTAAAATATCTAGCACAAAAAAGAGAAGAATATTACACAGAAGCTACTTTCAAAACGATTAAAGTTGTTCAGAAGATTACGCTTCCTATTATTTCCGTGACCACCGTTTGTGGGGTCAAATCTTTTCTGCATCTCCTCCAGCTCTATTAGTTAAGTTGTTAAAATTCAGTTTATTTCAACCAAATTTTATAACTTAATATACCTAAGATGTATTTAAAAAATATAATAATTTGCTGTACGGCAATATTATTCGCTGTGTCATGCAGTAAAGCGAAAAAAACAAATGATAAGCAAATAAAGGATGTTCCTGTCCTTAAAGTAAAGGTGAAAGATACCCTGGTGAGCAATCAGTTTGTAACCGATATTCAGGCAAAGAAAAATGTAGAGATCCGTTCCCGAATTGCGGGAATTATTCAAAAAATGTATGTGAATGAAGGTCAGTTTGTGAAAAAAGGACAGCCTTTATTTAAAATCAATGATTCTGAACTTCAAATGGATCTTTTAAAGGCCAATGCAGCTTTAAAACAAGCCGATGCCGATGTTCGAATTGCAGAAGTAGAATTGAAACAGATCGAAAGTTTACACGCGAAAAAATTTGTTGCCAATAACGAGCTTGAGATGGTGAAGGCAAGACTTTCTTCAGCAAAAGCAAAGCGCGCTTATGCAGATGCTGAGAAGAAAACGGTTTTACAAAAGATCAGTTTTACCAATCTAGTAGCCCCTTTTGACGGAGTAATCGATGTGATTCCTTTTAAAGATGGAAGTTTGGTAGAAAACGGTTCGCTTTTAACCACGCTTTCTCAGTTAGATGAAGTGTATGCTTATTTCTCAATTCCTGAAAACTTATATTTCGAAATGTTGGCGAATGACAAGCTGGGAAAACAGCAAAATATCGCACTTACTCTTCCGAACGGAGCACATTATCAATATAATGGAACTTTGAAAACTGCTGACGGAGATATCGACAGAGCCACAGGTTCAATTCAGTATAAAGTAGCTTTCCCAAATCCGAAACATTTAATAAAGCACGGAACATCCGGAAAATTGATTATTTCTGAAAATCAACCGGATGCTATTTTAATTCCACAAAAATCTACGTTCTCCATTCAGGATAAAACGTATGTTTTTACCGTGGATGGTAAAAATAAAGTAAAAATGACCAATATTCAGATTGCAAGCACTTTAAGAGATTCTTATTTGGTGGATGGCGGTCTGAAAAATGGCGATTTGATCATTTATGAAGGAACACAGTCTTTGAAAGACGGTGATATGGTTAACATTAAAAAGAAGCTTTAATCTTTCATAAAATTTAAATCAAATAGCGATGGTAGAAATGTTTATAAGGCGAAAGGTTCTTTCGCTGGTTATTTCCATATTTTTTGTTTTGATGGGAATTATGGCATTGATGAAGATGCCGATTACCCAATTTCCCGATATTGTGCCGCCTTCCGTAACGGTAACGGCGAAATATACGGGAGCTAATGCCGAGGTTTCGGCGAATGCAGTGGCGCTTCCTTTAGAACGTGCCATTAACGGGGTTCCTGGAATGACGTATATGTCGACAGTGACTTCCAATGATGGGCTAACGCTGATTCAGGTTTTCTTTGAAGTAGGGGTTGATCCCGATGTTGCTGCGGTAAACGTTCAGAACAGGGTGACAACCATTTTGGATGAATTGCCGGAAGAGGTAATCCGGGCGGGTGTTACCACGGAAAAAGAGGTGAACAGTATGTTGATGTATTTGAATATCACCAGTACAGACCCAAGCCAGGATGAGCAGTTTATTTACAACTTTACAGATATTAATGTTCTTCAGGAATTGAAACGTATTGATGGAGTAGGACGTGCAGAAATTATGGGGCAGAAAGAATATTCGATGAGAGTATGGCTGGATCCTCAGAAGATGGCAGCCTACCGTATTTCGGCAGATGAAGTCATTGCTTCTTTGCAAAAACAGAATATTTCGGCAGCTCCCGGAAAAGTGGGGGAAACTTCTGGGAAAACATCGAGTCAGCTGCAATATGTAATTAAATATAAAGGTAAATTTTATGAGCCTAAAGAGTATGAAGAAGTTCCGATTCGTGCTGATGAAAACGGAACTATTTTAAAGCTTAAAGACATCGCGAAAGTAGAATTTGGCGCTATGAACTACGGAATGGTTTCCAAAACCGACGGAAGACCTTCTGCATCGATTATGATGAAGCAGCGTCCTGGCTCCAATGCATCTGAAGTAATAGAAAGTGTAAAGACCAAAATGGAAGAATTAAAGGTGTCTTCTTTTCCTCCCGGCATGGAATATAACATGGCGTATGATGTCTCCCGATTTTTGGATGCATCCATCAGTGCGGTATTAACAACGCTTGTTGAAGCCTTTATTCTGGTGGGAATTGTGGTGTTTATTTTTCTTCAGGATTGGCGTTCCACCTTAATTCCGGTTCTAGCCGTTCCGGTGGCATTGGTGGGAACTTTTGCTTTCATGAATATGTTGGATTTCTCCGTCAACCTACTGACTTTATTTGCTTTAGTGTTGGCCATCGGTATTGTGGTCGATAATGCAATTGTCGTCGTCGAGGCCGTTCACGTAAAGATGGAAGAAGGTATGCAGCCTTTGGAAGCAACCATTAGTGCTACAAAAGAAATTGCGGGAGCTGTTGTGGCGATTACGATTGTGATGTCTGCCGTATTTATTCCGGTAGCATTTCTGGATGGTCCGGTTGGAGTTTTTTACCGACAGTTTTCTTTAACACTGGCGATCAGTATTGTGATTTCAGGAGTGAATGCCTTAACACTTACTCCCGCTTTGTGTGCCATCATTTTAAAACCTCACAATCATCATAAAAAGAAAAATATTGTTGATAAATTCTTCGAAAGTTTTAACAGAGGGTTTGATAAATTAACTAACCGATATGTCGGTATTTTATCCAAATTTGCGACAAGAACTGTGGTTACTTTTGGATTATTATTCCTGTTTATTGTATTAACGGCGCTTACCAGTAGATTTTTACCAACAGGATTTATCCCGATGGAAGATCAGGGAATGGCTTATGTAAGTGTTACCACTCCTCAGGGAGCAACGGTGGAAAGAACTGAAAAAGTACTGGATGAAGTGACGGCTATTGCCAAGAAAATCAAAGGGGTAGAAAACGTGACAACATTGGCCGGATACAGTATTGTGACGGAAATTGCAGGTTCTTCTTACGGAATGGCGATGATTAATCTTAAAGACTGGAAACAAAGAGATATTTCCGTGAATGATTTTATTGCAGAGCTTTCAGAAAAAACAAAAGGAATTTCGGATGCTCAGATTGAGATTTTTGCACCACCAACGGTTCCCGGTTTTGGTAATACCAGTGGTTTTGAACTAAGATTATTGGACAGAACTGGCGGAACAGTAGAAAATACAGATAAGATCACAAAAGATTTTGTTAAAAAACTGAATGAATCGCCTGAGCTTAAAAACAACTTTACCAGTTTTGATGCTACTTTCCCGCAATACATGATTAATATTGATTATGATATGGCTGCCAAGAAAGGGGTTTCCGTAGATAATGCGATGTCGACCCTTCAAACCATGTTGGGTTCTTATTATGCGACCAATTTTATCAGGTTCAGCCAGATGTATAAAGTGATGGTTCAGGCAAGTCCGGAGCATCGTGATACCCCCCAAAGTATTTTGAATTTATATCTGAAAAACGATAAAGGTGAAATGGTTCCCTTCTCAACATTTATTACGATTGAAAAAGTGTATGGGCCTGAAGTTTTAACGCGATATAATATGTATTTGTCAGCGATGATTAATGGTGAAGCTGCTGAAGGATACAGTTCAGGAGATGCCATCGCAGCGGTGGAAAGAATTGCGAAAGAAACCCTTCCTAAAGGTTTTGATATTGAATGGTCTGGAATGACTAGAGAAGAAATTTTATCAGGAAATCAGACGATCTATATTTTCATGATCTGTCTTCTTTTCGTGTATCTTCTGTTGGCGGCACAATATGAAAGTTTCCTTCTTCCGATGCCTGTTTTATTAAGTCTGCCAACCGGAATTTTCGGTTCATATATCGCGTTGGTTTTAGCAGGTTTAGATAATAACATTTATGCGCAGGTGGCTTTGGTAATGCTGATCGGACTTTTAGCTAAAAATGCTATCCTGATTGTAGAGTTTGCCGTTGCCCGAAATAAAGAAGGCTTTGATATTATTCCTGCTGCCATTGAAGGGGCAAAACAGCGTCTTCGTCCGATTTTAATGACTTCTTTTGCCTTTGTCGCGGGATTAATTCCTTTATGTATCGCTTCCGGAGCCGGAGCGGTGGGGAACCGTTCCATTGGTACGGCTGCCGCGGGAGGAATGTTGATCGGAACCGTTTTCGGATTGGTCATCATTCCGGGATTGTATATATTTTTTGCAAAACTTGAAAATAAAAAGAAAGATGAAAAGATTAAATCATAGAAGTATCATATTGGGAATCGCAGCTTTCAGTTTAGTTTCATGTGCGGTTCCAAAAGTGACGGAATTAAAAAAATCAAAAGAATTACCTGAACATATTGTTAATAAAGAAAATGCTTCCGAAAATTCAGATTTTCAGCAGATTAATTTAAAGGAATATTTTAAAGATGAACATTTGCTGGCTCTTTTTGATAAAGTAGTTCGTGAGAATCAGGATTTTCAAATCGCGCAGCAACGTGTTGACATTGCTAATAGTTTTCTGCAACGTTCTAAAATGGATCTGTTACCGTCTCTGGAAATCGGAGCTACAGCTTCAGGAGACCGCTACGGAAAATATACGATGGATGGAGTCGGAAATTACGATACCAATCTTTCACAAAACATCACAGAAGATCAGAAAATCAACAGTGATTTTACACCTAATTACTGGTTGGGAGCAAGAAGCAGCTGGGAGGTCGATGCTTGGGGAAAACTGAAAAATAAAAAGCTGGCCGCCCAGAAGAAATATCTGGCTTCGGCAGAAGGTTTACGGCTTTTACAGGTTGAATTGTTCACCGATATTGCGAATCTGTATTATCAATTGGTGACTTTAGATAACCGATTGGCAATCTATCAGAAAAACTATAATCTTCAGCAGAGAGCTTTCGAGATTGTTTTGGCCCAAAGAGAAGTCGGAAAAGCGACAGAATTGGCGGTTCAGCAGTTTAAAGCTCAGAATAACAACTGGCTTGCAGAAATTGAACATATTAAGGTTGAAATTGTTACGGTAGAGCAGGCGATCACGACCTTAACGGGAAGTTATGGCGGCGAGATCAAACGCGGAAACGTGCTGATGCCCACCAATATGGAAATTTTAAATAAAAACATCAATGTTGAAAAGGTCATTCATTCCAGACCGGATGTGGCATCCAATTATTATGTGTTGGAAGCTTCTCAGGCTGATGCTAAAGCGGCAAGAGCGGCATTCTATCCGAAGATCGATCTGGGCGCAAGTTTTGGTTTGAATTCATTTTCGGCAGGAACATTTTTTAATCCGAGTTCGCTTGCCGGGCAATTATTAGGAGGTTTAATGGTTCCGGTTTTTAATAAAGGCCAGTTGAAATATGAATTCAATGTGGCAAGTAAAGAGCAGGAAATTGCTTTTTTAACCTATCAGAAAAGTGTAACTACAGCATTCAATGAACTTCAATCAATTTTAAAGCAAACGAAAATTTACGAAAGAGTTTTACAGCTAAAATCTGAAGAAGTTGGCTTTCTCGACCGTGGTGTTGAGGTTTCCAATGATTTGTATGTGACGGGTTATGCCAATTATTTTGAATTAATTAATTCCCAGAAAAGCAAATTGCAAGCAGAGTTGGATCTCTTGCAGTTCAGACATCAGAACACGAGAAATAATGTTCTGTTGTTTAAAGCTTTGGGAGGGAAGTTAGATTAATATTTTTGTCAAATTTTTTTTTAAGTCACCATTTATGGTGGCTTTTTTTGTTGATTATGACTCCGCTCATAAAACCTTGTTTTTTTGATTTTTAAATTTGATTGAAAGCATCTTTAATTCAATAATTTAAAATTTTAAACTAATGAAAGCGAAGAAAATTTCCGGAGTTCCTGAGCAAAAAAAAGGTGGATTTCACGATACCGAAAGCAGAAAAACATTTGCTGATAAAGCAGTTGGTGAGAAGCAATTTGAAGTTTTAAAAGAAAGATTATTTTCTGTAAATCAATGGAAAAGCTATTGTAATAAAGATTTTGCCGATTTTAAATTATTTGATGCGTATGGAGATGAGGTTAATCGATTTTGTGAAATAGGAGATTTTATCAGAATCGATATTCCAGGACCGGGTGAATTGGAAGCAAAAGGCTACGATTGGGTTCAGGTAATCAGTATTTTTAGTGACGATGATGAGGTTATAATTACATGTAAACCAACGATGAAACCAGGAAAAAGAAAAAGTTTTAAAATTGCTCATTTTTATTCATCAAGAGCCAGTTCGACATTTAGAATCGTTAAGAAAAATGATTTTATCGAAGCTGGAATTTATGGAAGAAATGAAACTCCAAATTTTAACGCGTCATTTTTAGACATGCTTCGAAACATCATAATCTCAATCGGAGGCATGATGGGATTTGCCAAAATTCAATGGAAATGTTTGACGGATGGATTGTTGGATTTTTAGCATGGTTGTAAAGCCTTTTTCAAAAATACTTTAATACCTTTGGTTAAAATCGAATAAAGTATGATGAAAGTAAAACCTGTGATAGGATTGTTATTTCCGGGAGATATGGGATCGGCAGTTGCTGATGTATTGATAAAAAATAATTTTGAAGTCATTACGGCGGGTGAAGGTCGGTCTGCGAAGACATTAGAAAATATAGAAAAATCTCAGATAAAAGATGTGGGAGCTTTACAAAACGTTGTGAAGCAAAGCGATATCATATTATCGGTGAACAGTCCTAAAAGTAGCATTCAGATTGCCGAACAGGTTTCTCATTATATGTCGGATTCAGAAAGAAATCAAATCTTTGTAGATCTCAATTCCAATACTCCGCAATCGGCGAAAAAAATAGAAGAACTTATAACTTTGAAGAATGGAATTTTCATTAATGGAGCTATTATGGGAGTTGCGAAAAGTGTGGAAAATGATGCAGTGATAGTCATTAGCGGGAAGGAAAGAGTTTTGCTGATGGATTTATTTGATGGAATATTTAAATTAAAAGATGCGGGCGAAAAAATAGAATCTGCCTCCGCTTACAAATTGTTATTTTCGATGGTGAATAAAGGAATTAATGCTGTTTTCTTTGAAGCCATGATGGGTGCTTCTCATTATGGCATTGTTGATGAAATGATCGAAAGTCTTAAAGATTTTTTACCGGGAACTTACAACGATTTGCAAAAAACAACGCCTACATATCCTGATCATATTTTGAGAAGAATTGATGAAATGCAAGGTCTGTCTGAAATGCAAAAGTTTGATGGTCTTTCTAACAATATTTCTTCCGCTGCAGCAAAAACTTTTAAAATTATTAATGACAAAGGAATTTTGAAGAGTGAAACTCCGAAAGATGTAAAAGAAACTTTTTTACTTTTTAAAAATAATAATT
The DNA here is from genome assembly GCF_039672645.1 of Chryseobacterium sp. C39-AII1. Classification (NCBI taxonomy): domain Bacteria; kingdom Pseudomonadati; phylum Bacteroidota; class Flavobacteriia; order Flavobacteriales; family Weeksellaceae; genus Chryseobacterium; species Chryseobacterium sp. C39-AII1. Next base: position 14,697 of record NZ_JBDFPQ010000015.1, on the reverse strand, counting down.
TTAGCATTGATAATTAATAGTGGAGGTAATGAATGATTAGTGTTGTTTTAATTTATTATTGTGAATATTTTAAATTGTACTACTTAAAATTAGAATAAAATACCACAAAAAATAAATTTTAAGTAAAATGCAATTTTATGGCACAGCAATTGAATAAGAATAAATACCAAATCACATACACAATATTAAATGAAATTAAAATCCTCGCAGTTTTGTGAGGATTTTACATTGAAAAAACACACCAATATATTTTTACGATTAGTCCTCAGTTTTTGCTGAGGATTTTCTTTTTGTTAATTATTTCCCGAATTTTAGAATTGTATTAAATTAATTAGTAACTTGTTACAGCGTTTTTAACGTAATTAATCACAAAAATTAATAACCATGAAAAATTTAAGAAAACTTTCCAGAAAAAGATTAATCTCTATTAATGGAGGAATCGAAGTTTGTGTTCAGAATTGTTTTGTAGGATACAGAAAATGCTGTACGCGAGGAGTACCTTATTATTGTGCCCCTGTGGGCGAAGTTTGTAAATCACCAGGTGATCCTGATGGTGAACCAATTTAAAATTTATTATAGAGACTATCTTTTGGTAGTTTCTTTTTTTTTTTGCTTAAGATTTGAAATGTGCCTTAATTTTTGATTAAAAGAATTTGTTTATCAATGAATTTATGCATTGAAGAGAAAATATGTTTTTACACGATATTTTACACGTTTGAATTTTTTGGTATAAAAATATAAAAAGCAATAACCTCTGAAATGATCTATTTCAGAGGTTTTTTGTACCCACAACCGAAGAGATATCGAAACATTTGGTGGAAGATTTAGAAAGAATTGTAGAATTAAATAATCCTGTTAGGTGACCAAGACGAGCGTATCTTCAAACACTTTTATTGATGATTTGGTTCGATTGAGCCAAATTAAAAATCAATTACAAACCTCAAAATTATCAAACAAATTCTTTTAGCTAATATGAATGCAATTTAATTATGAGAACTGCTACCATTCATCATTGGAATAGCAAGCCTTTAATTGGCTGTTCAGGTCTTGTCCAAAAACCAAACAATTTTAAATTATTTGGTGAAAGATTTGGAAAGAATTTTAGAAATAAATGATTCTTCCTGACGGCCTTAACCTCATTTGGCACCTTTATTCATAATCAGCTTGGATTAGGTCCTATGATTTTGCTAAATTTTTGATAAATGCTAATGTAGTAGAAGGTTCCGGACGGAAACGGTAATCGGGATCTACCAATACGTCCAGGATTTTTCCGTCCTGTCCGATTACAAATCGAGCAGGGATAGGAAGTTCCCAGGCAGAACCTTCGTTAATCTCCTGAATATTGTTATTAAATCTTTCCATATACAGATCCTGTAAATATTGAGGAAATTCATATACTAATCCGAATGCTTTTCCGGTTTTATTGTCATTATCTACAAGCAGATTATACTTGAGATGTAATTCTTCGGCTTGTTCTTCTGTTCGGATAAAACTTTGTGGCGACAATACGACGAGATCTGCCCCGTTTTCCTGAATTTCAGGATAGAATAGGTTTAATGCCTTTATTTCTTCCACACAATAGGGACACCAGCTTCCTCTGTAAAAGCTAACAACCAAAGATCCCTTTTTTAATAATTCGGAGGATGAGATGATTTTTCCGTTTTGGTTTTTAAGATCAAATTCAGGAGCGGCATCGCCTTTCTTTAACACTTTATCCAACGCTCCAGAATTGCGGAGAAATTCAATATGTCTTTCCATGGTTTCATTATCTTCAGGTGATAATTTGGATCCCCAAAAATCTCTGTGTTTTTTAAGGCGTGTTTCTAACTGAAAGTTTTCTGTATTTTTCATTGTTTTACTAATTAATGATGATTATAACTGATCAGCTAAAGGAAAATCAATGTCAAGTTGCGTAAGATTGTGGATATAATTGCTGATGATCTTGTCGCCCACTACCATAATGACGTCGATAAGGTTGATTTCACTATATCCAGCCTTAAAGAACGCATCAACGTTTTCCTGGGTCGCTTTACCACGGTTTTCAACGACAGAAGCGGTGAATTTTGCCAACGCATCTAATTTACTGTCAAAAGTAGCTTTACATCCTCGGATCTCTACAATATTTTCGTCTGAAAAGCCGTTCATTTTACCTAAAACCGTATGGGCAGATTGGCAATAACGACATCCGTTGATCTGGCTGGTTACAAGATTGATGACTTCTCTTTCTTTAGGTCTTAAGGTGCTTTTGCGATTTTGTAAAGCGAGATAATCGCCTAATGCGGTTTCATTTTTACCAAAATAGGCGTATAGATTCGGTACGAAACCAAGACCTTTCTGAAGATTGTCGAAAATGTTTTGGTTGTTGGAAGAAACTTCATTGCGTTTAGGAACTGTAAATGTTCTGTTGTCTGTTGTACTCATATGCTTTATATGTAAATTATTTGTCATTATTGACATTACAAAGGTGCTGCAATCACCGCTGCGAGTACAATCAACTAGATTAGGAAATCAACAGAAACCAGTTGAACATAAAAAATGAAACTGGATTAACTTTTTTTTGAAACTCTGATGTTTCGGAGCTTTGACAGATATTGTGTAGTCATTCCCAGAAATGAGGCCAGTGCGTACTGAGGCACACGATGGGCAATGGAAGGATATTTTTGTTCGAATTCTTCATAGCGTTCTTCAGCAGTTTTTGTAAGATTGCTGATGAGTCTTCTCTGCATTGCGGCAACAGAGCTTTCTGCCATTTTTCTGAAAAAAGTTTCGAATTTGTGATTGGCAGCTTTTAAATTTTGTTCACTTTCGTAATCGATCTGAAGAATGATGCTGTCTTCCAAAGCCATAACGAACATTGATGCCGGTTGCTGAGAGATATATCCGTTGTAATCTGAAATCCACCAGTCTTCAATGGCAAACTGAACCGTATGTTCTGCGCCTTCATCACCAATAACATATGCTCTGAATGCGCCCTGTACCACATAGTTTCTATATTTTGGAATAAAATCCGGCTGGATGATGAATTGTCTTTTCTTGATTTTGGTAACTTTGAAATAGGAGATAAATTCTTTCATTTCCTCCTCGTTAAAGGATATTTTTTTACTGATGTGATCGATGAGCGGCTGAAATGAATCCATATTTACTTCTAAATTTATATTGCTAATGTAAGATATTAAACTTTTATTTTCAAATCATCATATCTATTTTATGTGTAGGGCAAAATTCTGGACTTGTATCCATAATCAAAGTAATATCTGAAAGGTACGGAAGAAATTTTACAATCATCATTATTGAATTGGCTATCAGTATTCTAGATTATATGTCAATCTAATTCTAACTTCTTAGTATTACTTAATTTCGCTTCCATTGTTCAACGATAAGTAAAGTTTTGAACACAAAAAGCGTGGATTTGAACACGTGCTACGAATTAAATAAACTGAAATTTGTTATCATAATAAATGACAAATTAAAATGAAAATAATTGTAACAGGTTCACTAGGAAATATCAGCAAGCCGTTGGTAGTACAATTAATTAAACAGGGGCATCAGGTTACCGTAGTCAGCAGTTCGGCTGCGAGGAAATCAGAAATAGAGCAGTTGGGAGCACAAGCGGCAATCGGCGAAATTGAAGATCGCATTTTTCTGACCAAAGCTTTCGAAGGTCATGATGCGGCGTACTGTATGATTCCACCCTTTAACTTTTTCGGGAACCAAAACTTTGATTACAGGGAAAAGGCATTGAAGATCAGTACGAATTATGTTCAGGCGATTCAAAAATCAGGCATAAAAAAGGTGATCCATCTAAGCAGTGTGGGTGCTGAAAAACAAAGTGGGACAGGGGTCTTGGTTTTTCATTATATTGCAGAAAATGTTTTTAAAGAACTTTCTCAAGACGTTTATGTGACGCATCTTCGTCCCGCATCTTACGATTATAATTTGTATGCCTTTCTGGATATGGTAAAGGGCAATGGTTTTTTGAAAGGTATTATCGGGAAATTACTTTACTTTAAACATTATGGTTTTAAAGGCCTTCTAAAAGGCTATTCCGGAATCATCTTGTCAAATTACGGAGGAACCGACAAAATAGCCTGGGTATCACCGATCGATATAGCATCAGCCATCGCAGAGGAAATTAATGCTCAACAGAAAGGCAGAAAAATAAGATATGTTGCCAGTGAAGAACTTACTTGCCAGGAAATAGCCACCATTTTAGGGAATGCTATTGATAAGCCGTACTTGAAATGGGTGCTTATCAGCGATGCGCAAATGAAGGATGCCTTTATAAAAATAGGAGCATCAGACAAAATCGCCAAAGAATTTACGGAAATGAATGTGGCAATACACGATGGAAGCCTGTTTGAGGATTACTTTAAAAACAGACCAGCGATATTGGGCAGGGTGAAAATAAAAGATTTTGCAGAAGAATTTGCCATCAAATACAGTAAACAATGAAACATCTATTTCTAACCATTCTATTTCTTAATTTATCAACAAGGCTATCTTCACAATCGAAAGCCGATGATATTGTAGGCACTTGGTACAGTCCGGTGAAAGAAGGTAATGTGCAGATATTCAGAAGCGGAAAAAATTATTTTGGGAAACTCATTTATCTAAAACATTCTTTGGACAGCCAGGGAAAACCTCTTTTGGACGTGAATAATCCTGATGAGCTAAAACGCAAATTGCCATTGGTCGGAATTCTATTATTAACTGATATTACATTTGATGCCAAGAAGAAAAGCTGGAAAGGAAAGCTTTATGATTATGATGGGAATAAGGGAAATACGTACGATTCTTATATTACCATCAACAAAAATGGTCATCTAAATATTAAGGGATTTTGGGGACTTTCCTTCTTCGGATTGAATCCAGGTCTTACTTTGGAAAGAGTTGATGCAGAATAATCTTATATTTAAATCTTGTAAACTCAATAAAATGAATGCTCAGCAGCCTTACAGAATAAAAACCATCAAAGAATACCATAAAATATTAGGAATTGGTGCTCCGCAACATCCAATGATAAGTGTCGTAGATCTTGCCGAAATAACAACTTACAAAAGTGAAGAAACGATAAGGGTGATCTTTGATTTTTACATCATCTCACTTAAAAAAGCAGAGGGTGGGGAGGTGTATTATGGATATGGTCAGCAGAAATATGATTTTGATAACGGCATTTTATTCTTCATTGCTCCCAATCAGGTATTTTCATTTAGGGCGGATGAAGGTTTTAAAAGTTCAGGAAGTATGTTGCTCATTCATCCTGACTTCCTGTGGGGAAATCCGTTAGCAAAAACCATTAAGAAATACGAATTTTTCAATTATGCGGTAAATGAAGCTCTCTTTGTTTCTGAAAAAGAAGAACTTGTTTTAAACAGTTTCATCAAAAATATCGAGCAGGAATACTATTCACACATCGATAAATTCAGCGAAGCAATCATTATCTCACAAATCGAATCTTTCCTTAATTACTCGGACAGGTTTTATATGCGTCAGTTCCTTACACGTAAAATATCGGGAAATCAAATCCTGGACAAATTGGAAAAAATCCTTAATGATTATTTTGATGATGAAGATGTCATCAATAAAGGGTTGCCGACCGTACCGTATGTTGCCGGACTTCTCAATTGTTCCCCCAACTATCTCAGTGGTGTGTTGAAAAACCTTACCGGTAAGAATACTCAACAACACATTCACGAGAAGATCATTGAAAAGGCAAAAGAGAAACTTTCGACCACGACGCTTAGTGTAGGCGAAATTGCTTTTGAACTAGGGTTCGAGTATCCGCAGTCGTTCAGCAAATTGTTTAAAAGTAAGACCAACCTTTCTCCGGTGGAGTTCCGGACTTCTTTCAATTAAATTTAATCACTAATCATCTTATGATCGACTTTTTAGCATCACTGAAATCAAAAAATGAATACTTGTTTTACTTTGGATTTGTATGTCTGATCACTGCCGTTTTAATATTGATGAAATCAAAATTTAGCGATGTCCAGATCAATGGGGTAAATGCCTGGTACAAACCACTTAAATTTGCATTGTCAATGGGTATATTCAGCTGGACGATGGGCTGGTATACAGGGTATCTTTCTTATAAATGCATCAATCTGTACAATTGGTCATTGATTATCTTCCTGGGATTCGAAGTTTTCTATGTTGCACTTCAGGCTTCTCGAGGTCAATTGTCACATTATAATACCAGTTCGACTTTATATACTTTACTGACTGTTGCAATGGCAATTTCGGCAATAGCAGCTACATTATATACAGGTTATATCGGCATTTTGTTTTGTACCGAGAAGTTCCCTGAACTTCCGGATTATTATGTTTGGGCCATTCGCTTAGGAATCTTTTTATTTGTGATATTTGCTTTGGAAGGTGCTGTTATTGGTGCTCATGGTTCGCCAAGAGTTGGCGGTACAGACGGCGGCGCAATTCCGTTTCTGAACTGGAGCCTTACCTATGGCGATCTGCGCATCGCCCATTTTGTAGGGATGCACGCTTTGCAGCTATTGCCATTACTTGCCTTTTATGTACTTAAGGATGTGAGGATGGTTATTTTGATAGGAATAATGTATGGTTTATTATCGTTGTTTTGTCTTGTGCTAGCTCTTAATGCCAGGTCGTTGTTATCATTTCAGTAAATCTTTTATCAGTACTATTCAGATCAATTTTGAAATTGCCTCCGATATTTTGGACAAGGTTTCGTAATCACTTAGAAAAATAATAAAGAGGATTGCTAAAAATTAAGAACTGGTTCTTATTTCTACATAAAGTGTTGTAACTTGGAATTGTAATAATTAAGTATGTCATTTAAGCCACAGTTTATTCCGTTAAATACTTTTCCTGATGTTGAAAGCAAAGGCATCATCATTGAAAGATCATCCGTTGAAAATCTCGAATTAGACAGAATAAAAAAAGCGCACCGGGATAATTACCATTTGTTCTTTATTCTGGAACAAGGCAGTGGAATATTTGAAATAGACTTCAGGCAGTATACCATCGTTTCACCTTCTATACTCTATATTCAGCCTTATCAGGTACATCGTGGAATTTCTTTTAAAGAAGGGATTTTTACGGTCATTCTTATAAACGATGAAAACCTGAATACGGAATATCTTGATCTTTTAAAGAAAATAGCTCCGGCAGATCCCCTGCCGTTGCAAACTGAGAATTTCGATGTTTTATCAGATACCGTAGCAATTTGTATTAAAATGTATAAGGATTATGAAAGGAAATTATATTATCCGATATTGAAAAATAGTTGCAACGCTTTGATAGGACTGATTGTTTCAAACTTTCTAACGGATTCTGACCAAATTAAGTCACCTAACCGTTCTGAAGTTATTATGAGTAATTTTAAATCTTTATTGGAAGATCAATTCATTGTACAAAAGAATCCAAAGTTTTATGCTGAGCAGTTGAATATATCGACATCTTATCTGAATGAATGCGCCAAAAAGGTAACAGGCAAGACCGTTTCCTATCATATTCAGGAAAGAATTATTTTAGAATCAAAACGTCTTTTGTCTCATTCTTCAAAATCGGTTAAAGAGATTGCAAACTATCTGGGATATGAAGATTACTCGTATTTTTCACGTCTGTTTAGTAAATCAACAGGGATGACTGCTTTAACATTCAGAAAGAAAAGCTTCGAATAGTCCTATACTTACATTCTCCAGTCTATTTTCACGCTTTGCATTTCTTTATTTCTTTGTACAACAAAATTAAAGATATGCCAACAGCACCAAAATGGCTCAATGATGCCCTTGAAAAAATAGCCCCTTCATTTATACGACTCGTAAAAGTGGAAAAATCCGTTTATCTTAATCCTCATCTAAAGAAAGTACGTTTAAAAGGTAATTTTACCTCTTTGGATTTTGCTCCGGGATTCACGATTTCATTTCGGGTTACTCCCACAGAGTCGCGTCACTATACTGTTTGTGCAGATGATTCAAAGAAATACATTGAATTTATAGCCCATTTGCACGGTAATGCGGCTGGAGCTGATTATATAAACAATCTTCAACCCGACGATCAAGAAATAAAGCTGGCAGTCTTAGGAAGTGACAAACAATATGACCCAAAGGTAGAAAAGCAACTTATTTTTGGAGATGAAACTTCCCTAAGTTTAATGCTCAGTTTTCTGCCCTTTCTCAAAAAAAATAATCATCAATTTATGTTTTATATCGAATTAGAAGAGGAGAATATGATTATTCCTGAAGAAATTGGTCTATACAATTATACGGTTTTTTCGAAAAGGGATGTATTTCGTAATGTAGAAGAAATACAGCAATTGACTCTATTAAATGATTCTGAATGGTCAGACGCAAATGTAATACTCACAGGTAATGTTAAGTCAGTTCAGAACTTCAGAAAAGCTTTGAAATTAAATAACCATAAGGGTAGAATCTATGTTAAAGGATATTGGCTTGAAGGAAAAAAAGGATTATAATTTTATTGACCAATGAAATTCTTATTACTTAAAGACCATAATGAGCGTAAACAGAATATAATAGATTCAATATCAGAATTCTTGTGGGATTCAGGTCACGAGGTTGTTAAAAGAATTCCTGATTATAATATTGACAATACTGAGGAAGATGATGACTACGATTATATTTTAACAATAGGTGATATTTCTGAAGCTTCTGATAAATCTAGCCATGCAAAATATAATAATTTTTCACTTATGGTAAGAGTTAAATAATCTCAATTTTTTAAATTGAGATTTACTTTAGGCAAACACGATTATTTTTTAATTAAATGATTTCCGAAACTCCAATGGTGAAACGCTCGTCTTCAATTTGAAAAGTTTGCTGAAAGACTGGGGATGCTCAAATCCCAGTTCATAGGCAATCTCACTTACTGAAAGATCAGTGGTAGATAATTTCTCTTTCGCTTTTTCGATCAGTTTCTGGTGGATGTGTTCCTGAGCATTTTTACCGGTAAGATGCTTCAGCATACTGCTCAGATAATCGGATGAAACATTCATAGCATCGGCAACTTTTTTGACAGAAAGAAGACCACCTTCCGCTTGTTCTTCAGAAGAGAAATAGGAATTCAGAAAATTCTCAACTTTGGTCAGCATTTGGTGGCTGCTGATTTTTCTGGTGATAAACTGCCGGTTGTAAAACCGTTCACAATATTTGAGCAACAGTTCGATCTGAGCGATAATAAGACCTTGGGAAAAGCCGTCAATATTTGCGTGATATTCCTGTTTGATGTTTTCGAAAATATTGAGGATGATCGTTTCTTCTTTACTGGATAGAAAAAGCGCTTCATGGATCGAATAATCGAAAAAGGAATACTTTTTAATATTCTGTGCCAGATGCGACCCCCATAAGAAGTCAGGGTGGATTTGTAGCAGATAACCGGATCCGCTGTTTTGCGAATCCGGATCTCTTTCTATCCTTAAAACCTGGCCAGGCGCGATAAAAGACATCAGTCCTTCATCAAAATCATAGATTTGCTGCCCGTAATAAAGCTTTGCGCCAATATCCCGCTTTAAAGCGATCGAATAAAAATCCATAACGATATTCACCGCTTGGGAATCTTCGTCAAACTGCAACAGCGAATAATCGACAAGGCTGATCAGGGGATGTTCAGGTTGGTGGAGTGCTCTGAAACGATGATATTCTGTGATGGATTTTATTCTCGTGATTTCCATATAAGCAAATTTAAAGTTTTATCTGCCTCTTGCAAAAAGACAGTTTAAAAAAAAGGCAGTATTCAGATGCTGAAAGACCATTATATGATTTCCGCTGACTTACTTTTCATTAAAAGTCCGAACCAGTCCTCCAAATGCCAGGTATGGGTAAGCTTGCCATCCTTCAAGTAATGAAATTCGTGCAATGCTACGGAAACCTTTTGATGAGTTGGCGGGATTCCCATAATTTCATTGACGTGGGTGAACTCCATTGAAGCCCTTACCGCTACGCGCTCGCGAGTTCCGAAAATCTCGTGAATGACGACCTCGATATCCGGGCAGAGCCCAAAAAGGTGTTTCATTATTTCCTGAAGACCTTTCGGACCTTCCTTCTGACCGGGCGCCAGCGGAATATCCTTCCAATCCGGCATACAGATCTCATCCAAAATTTCAGGATTCTTCATCTTGAATGCACCGTAAAATTTTTTGATCGTATCTATTTCTGTTTCCGTTAATGCTTTAACATGCTCAATTTCTCCATTTCCCATTTTGATTTAGGTATTAAAGATTAGAACCTCCTGAAATTTCAATACGCTGGGCATTGATCCAACCCGCGGCATCACTGCACAAAAAAGCCACAACGCCCCCGATATCTTCAGGAAGACCAACTCTCCCCAGAGCAGTTTGAGAGGCTAAATGTCGATTCATTTCCACATTGTCCCGAACGGCACCGCCCATAATATCGGTCTCAATCGCTCCGGGTGCTATCACATTAACCCTGATATTCCTCTTGCCTAATTCCTGGGCCTGATATTTGGTCAGTGTTTCCATAGCGCCTTTTAATGCGGCATAGGCTGCAAAACCTGGTGTGGCAAAACGGGTGAGACCCGACGAAACATTCACAATACCACCGAAAGGATTGATTTGAGGCAACAGTTTTTGAGTAAGAAAAAATGGTCCTCTAAAGTGTACGTTTTCCATTTCTGTGAACTGCTCTTCAGTAATATTTTCAAATTCTGCATAGTGGATGAAACCTGCGTTGTTGATTAGAAAGTCAAATTTGTCTGTATTGAATTGAGACTGCAATTCGGATGTCAAAGTTTTTGTAAACTCATCGAAACTTGAAGAATTTGAAACATCAAGCTTCAATGCAATTCCTTTTTGTCCCAGTCCTTCAATTTGTTTTACCACTTCTTCTGCAGCTTCTTTTCGACTGTTGTAGGTGAAAACGATATCCAATCCATTTTTAGCAAGACTCAGCACCATATCTTTTCCGAGACCACGGCTTCCACCAGTAACGATAGCAATTTTGTTTTTAGATGACATACTTTTTTTGTTTTTAATATTTATATGAAGCAAAGGTAAAACGATGCGGAAATGAAAACGTATCCAAAACCTGACTGGTTGTAGCCAAAAGCCATCTCCTGATCTACATGTTTTTTGTGAAAATCTTTTTTTTCTGGAAATTATCGTATTTTTAAGTTCCCTGAAAAACTTATACGCGATCATTCCGGCTTCTCAGTATTTCTCGAAAATTAATTCGTGGTGGATTCCTTGAGCCATTCCTATAACAACAGTGATGTTTCTTCCGTTATCATTTTTAAAATATTTATGAGAGCCTGGACTATGGATCAACTTGTCTGGATTTATCTAAATCATAAAAGAGATGACATAATGTGTAACTTTGAGACTGCAATTCAACTGACAAAGCCATAAAATATTTAAATGTATAGACAATTAGAAAAATATTTCAAAGCAAGAACTGAAATTGACGATGAAACACTATCTTATATTTCTTCGTACTTTAAATTGAAAAAGACCAAAAGAAACGAATTTCTTTTGAAGGAAGGCGAGATCTGTAAACATTTCTATTTTCTAAACAAAGGTTGCGCCCGACTTTTCAGCGTTAATAGGGAAGGAGAAGAGGCAACAAGATATTTTCATTTTGAAGATACATTTGGAACTGCTTTATCAAGCTTTATCAATCAAAAACCTGCATTTGAATTTATGCAAACCATTGAACCATCGGAATTGTTGATTATAACTCACGCAGACTACTTTCATCTGGTTGAAACAATTCCTCAGTTTGGATTTGTGTACAAAGAAATTTTAGAATTGGCTTACATCAAATCACAGGAAAGAATTTACTGTTTTCAAGGTTTAGATGCGATAGAGAAAGTTCGTTGGGTTTTAACGAATCAAGCAAAATTACTGACCAGATTATCAAACAAAATGGTCGCATCTTACTTAGGGCTCACTCCTCAGACGTTAAGCAGATTAAAATCGAAGGTCTGAAAATGTGAACATAGGACAACGTTTACAAAATTAACTGTTATCATCTTTGTACTTCATTAAACAATTAAAAGTTCAATTATGATTTTAGTAACAACGCCAACAGGCAATACGGGCTCACTGATTCTGCAACAACTGATTAAGCAAGAACAAAAAGTAAGAATTTTTGTTAGAGACCCGAATAAAATACCAGCTGACATTTTAGAAAGGGTAGAAGTTGCCACAGGCTCTTTGCTGAATGAGGATGAATTCACAGAAGCAGTGAAAGGCTGTGATACTCTTTATTTCTGTGTACCTCAAAGCAATAGTCAGAAAGATGTAAATACCTATTACGAAAACTTTGCAAAAGTAGCTTCAAAGGCCATTAAAAATACAGGGACAAAAAGAGTTGTTTATTTATCTGGTCTCGGCAAAGAAAGTGATCTGCGGGCAGGTCTCATTACAGCATTGCACAGAGGCGAAGATATAATCAGTCAATCCGGGGCATCGGTAAGGTCATTGCGTTGTCCGGTATTTTTTGAAACGCTATTGTATCAGACTGCATCCCTTAAAAAATCAGGAACGTTCTTTTTGCCCATAGATGGAAATTATAAATTCCCGCAAATTGCTATAAAAGACATCGCATCAAAAGCGGTAGAATTACTAATCGACACAACCTGGACAGGTGTTGAAGGGTTTGCAGTTCACGGTCCGGCAGATTTAAGCTACAATGAGATTGCGCAACAAATGAGTGATTTAACAGGAAGGCCTATTCGTTTTCAAGAAGTTTCAAAAGAAGACTATATAAAAACGCTTTTAGAACAACATTATACCAGCGAAGCATTTGCCATCTCTCTGACAGAAATGTTGACGGCAATTGGCAGCGGGCTGTATGAAAGAGAACCGCGAACGGAGGCCAGTACAACGTCAACAACTATTAAAGAATGGATGATTGAAAATTTAGTTTCAAAAATAAAGTAAGAAATATACAGATAAACTATCCGGAAACCAAAACTAATTTTCCAGCAGCCAAAGAGATTAAAGATGTTTCGATTTAAAAGTCTTCTAAAATTCTTTTGCGGTGCAGAAGTCCCCAATCAGCAATGGTATCTGTCAAAGTTTTTAGTGACATTCCGTATTCTGTAACAGAATAACTTACAGCGAGAGGTTTAGTGGAAGCTACAGTACGATCAATAACGCCATTGATCTCTAATTCCTGCAATTCCCTGCTGAGCATTTTACCGGATATTCCGTTGAGATTTTTTAAAAGTTCGGAATAACGCATCGGCTGATAGCACAATCTTGCAATGATGGAAATTTTCCATTTTCCACTCAAGAGCTCCATGGTATCATCAATAGCCCGGATTTTAATTTGACATTCACTAAAAGGAATTGGCTCCATAATTCTTAAGTTTATTTGATGTGGTTACTTTTTTGTCACATAGGGTATCCGCAAGTAACAGTTACTTTTTGTCACAAAGTTACTTTTTTTAATTTATAGTCTTTAATTTTGACAAAAAAAGATAATGAGTTTACTTACAGCTTTACAATGGCGCTATGCGACAAAGAAAATGAACGGTACAAAAGTACCTCAGGAAAAATTAGAATATATTTTAGAAGCTGCCCGTATGGCACCTTCATCATCGGGTCTTCAACAGTATAAAATAATTGTAGTTTCTGACCCTAGATTATTGGAAAAGATCAAGGGGATTGCATACAATCAAAGCCAGATCACGGACTGTTCTCATCTGCTTGTATTTGCAGCTTGGGATGAATATACTGATGAACGAATCACACAAGTTTTTAATGATATGATGGATGAACGCCAACTTCCTCACGATACGATGGACAGTTACAAATCTGTCATTCTGGACTTGTTTGAAACGAAAGGAAAAGAATGGGAAGTTCATCACGCAGCAAAACAAAGTTACATTTCTTTTGGTTTGGCAATTGCTGCCGCAGCCGAGCAGAAGGTGGATGCAACACCGATAGAAGGTTTCCTGCCAGATCAACTGGACATTCTTCTCAAATTGAAGGAGCAAGGATATAGAAGCACAGTACTCTTGCCTTTAGGCTATCGCGATGAAGCAAATGATTGGTTGGTCCATATGAAGAAAGTACGAACCCGTAAGGAAGTTTTCATTACAGAAATGACTTATGAAGATGCAGAGCAAAGCGGGTTTGAGGCAATGAGCCAAGGTCTAGACGGTCTTATGCAAAAATAAGTTTATTTCATACAAAAATGGAGGTCATTTATAAAAAAGACCTCCTTTCTATTTTATTGAATAATTGTTTTTATGATTGTTATCATCTAATAAAATCTTAAAAAATGATGGTTAATAATTCTATCAATAGTTTCATTACTTTCTAAAGTCCCATTCCATATTTTATTCATATAAGAATTAAAATGATTCTGTAATAAATTACCCCATCCTGCTTTTTTAGTTAAAGTTACACCTGGAATATCTATTATTGCATCTCCAATTCCTCCCTCAGAAAAGCCAGTATTGAGACTTAAAAAATTACCACTATACCCTAAACTAATATTTTCAGAACTTGTAAAGCTTCCACCTGTATTATTCCAGCTCCCTCCTAATCCATACATCTTATCTATAAGATCATTTACAGAACCTGTAGATCCCGATCCAGCCTATCCACCACCAGCGTCCTGAGCGAAATACATTCCATGAGCACTTGAACTTCCCATTCCATTATAACTCGATAACGTAGAATTAGGATCAAAATCTCCATTAAATGCAGAATGTTCTCCATAGGTATCC
>NZ_JBDFPQ010000014.1:0-86549 GCF_039672645.1 Chryseobacterium sp. C39-AII1 | reverse complement strand
ATATTTTTGAGGGAAATTTTATGGTCTTTAAAAACTGACATAATGATGGAATATCACCTATAAATATAAAAATAAATCCATGCAGAAAAGAAAAAGTCGAAAGAAAAAATCTTCCGACCAAGACTAGGCTTTGCCCGCCGCCGCCGAAACTCAGAAAATAGCGAGTGCGAAAAGCGGGAAATAGCTTCTAAAAAAAAGGGCGTTTGAGAAAATTTGCCTTCGCCCATTCATATTTATACTTCTTCTAAATTAAGTCTCAATTTATCAATGAGAAAGGGAATTTGCTACATTTGTTATCAATCAAAATAAGAAAAATGAAAAAGATAATCGCTGTAGCATCATTCATTGCTGTTTTATTAGCATCTTGTACATCAAAATCATCTACACCAACAGCTCCAATAGGACCTGCAACGTCTACAGCTGAGCAAATAGCGCAAGGAAAAACTATTTTCGAAAACTCTTGTGGCAGATGTCATAAATTACCCGATCCAACGGCTCACACTTCGGTACAATGGGTGGGTATCATGAATTCGATGGCTCCGAAGGCTAAACTTACGGATGAGCAACATCAGTGGGTTTATGATTATGTTGTTTCTGTAAAGAAATAAACCTTTTCAAAAAATATTGTTATGAAAAAATTGATTTTAGGTATGATTATCGTGTCTGCGTTTATGGCTTCTTGCGGACCTAAAAGTGTAGCTGTCACCGGCCCAAAGTATACCTCATCTGAACAAATCGCGCAGGGAAAAACTGTATTTGAGAACTCTTGTAATAAGTGTCACAAACTTCCTGATCCGGCAAAGCATGATGATCAAGGTTGGATAAAAACACTGGCAAGAATGGCTCCTAAAGCCAAATTAACCGATGACCAGCATCAAATGGTTTATGATTATCTGATTTCTGCGAATAAGAAATAATTTTTCTAAATAATATAAAAGAAGGAGATTTATTTAACCTCCTTCTTTTTTTGGGATTTTATTTTCTTTGGCATTTTAGATTTTACAAACTTTTTACGATCCTTTACCACATTCAAACTATATTCTGTGAAACAATACTTTGTAGATTCGTCTAGAAATTTCAGGGCATTCTTAAAACTTCCTCTTTTTTCGGAAAGCAGGGATCGGTAAAACCATATTGTAGCCTTGTCAATCCCTTTAATTTTTAATGCATATTCGATTAATCTTGCCGCTTCATGAAAATCTTCGTTATCCAAAAGACATTTGATATAATACTGCGGAGTATTAAGATTATTGACATCATACAGCATGGCTTCTTCAAAATACAGCTTTGCTTTTTCGTAATCAGAAAGCATTTCGCTGTAAATTCTTCCCATCAAACAAAGGCTGTCTGCGTCTTCCGGATCGTAAGACAACGCATAATTCAATGCTTCCAAACATTCCGGAAGACTATAAGGATAATTATCCAAAGCTTCGAAGTAATATTTATTTTTAGTTAAGGTCATTGTTGTAGTTTTTTAAATCATTTTTGAGTTGATTTCTCTGTTTTTTGAAAGATTTTTCCTGATAATTCTTTTTAAAATCTGTTCCGGAAAAAGTACGAACCGGATTTCCTCTTTGCACCTGTAAATGATTGTTCCACGTTTCCTGCATTCTTTTTTGAAGTTGAATAATATTCTGTTCTAAAACTTTTTCCTTCAATCTTGTAATCGACAATTTTTTATTCTCCAATTGCGAACGCGAATCCTGCACGAAAACACTTTGCCCCGTCGGAATGTGAATTGCACGAACAGCCGTATTCACTTTATTCACATTCTGCCCGCCACTTCCCTGACTTCTTGTTGTCTGAAACTGAATATCTTTTTCATTAAATTGAATCTTGTCCAAACCTTCAAGTTCAAAAACTCCAATAAACCAGTTGCTTCTTTTATGCAGTTTTCGGAAGGTACTTTTTCCTGTCCAGCAAATGCTTCCAAGCCATGCTTTTAAAAAATCATTTAAAATTTTTGCTTTTAAAAGAATGGTCACAGATTTCAATGTTAGATTTTCATCACCATTTTCACGATGGATGATTTTATAGTCTATATTATTATTTTTTGCTTCCTCAAGGAATGTTTTCAGCACTTTGGCAACGACCCATTGGCATTCCAAAGGTCCTCTTCCTGAGGTTATTTGTATGAGTTTTTCCATTTTTGTAAAATTTTCAAAATCGCCTCTCTGTTTTTGGCTTCTTTAATAAATGTTGGTAATCTTTCTACCATTCGCATTCTGTACGGTAATCTTGTTCTCAAGTCTGATGAAACATAGTTTTCCATCTCTAAAAGATGTTCCCTATTTTTTGCCCAGAATAATTTTCCTTTAAAATCTTCCTGAAAATAATATCGACAACCGAAAACGGGATCATGTATCAAGCCTTCTTCTTTTATTGAACTATTGAGATATTTCTCTGATTTTGGTTGAATTTGAAAAGAAGATTCACATTCATCACATTTTACAGTAACATTCTTAGGTTTTACTTTTAAGTTTCCCTGTTCGTAACGAATCTGATGCGCACAAACCGGACAATTTAACTTTACAAACGCCTTGTAAACCACTAAATCCAATCCATTTTTTCGCAAATCACAATGATTACACTCTAATGTTGCCGTTTTATAGCTATGTTCATTTTTCACAACTGCATCTTCTCCGCAATCCGGACAGACTACGAGAATACTTTCGTGATAGCCAAAATATTCCTGTTTATATCTTTTTTTCATTTCAGTTTATTTTAGGCATTTCACTTAATTTCACATGACCAACAGGATCAATTCCTTTTTCCAATAATTCTTTTGCCGCCATTACTGCCCAACATTTATCACTGGAATGGATATTTCTGTAAAACGACAGTAAAATATCAGGTTTTACGACAGTAAATCCGTTTGCTTCGACAGTTTCTAAATTATTTCTTTCAAAGAAATCGATGGTAATTCTGTGGAATTTTCCGTTTTCTAGTTCAATTGTTTTCTCATATCTTCGGAAATTTTCTTCACTCGGAAGATGATCGTACCTCGTCCAGACTTTCTGAAAATCTTCCTGTTGAAGAATCATGACAACCTCAGCAACATTTTCTTTCTTTACAAAAACATCAATATCCTTATGATCATGGGCATGTTTGTATTCTGTATGACCGGTTTCAGACATAAAATGCCACGCCCAACCTCCTGAAATGATGACTTTATCTTTTAATTTCTCTAAAATTTCCAATCCGCTTTTAATTCTAAATTCCGGCCAGACTTCACCGTATCTTTTTATATTATGTGGTGCTCCCATTTTGTCAAATTTTTTGTTGATTGTTGACAGTTGATAGTTGCTGGTTAAAATCCATCAACCAACAACTAAAACCCATCAACCAATTTATCTATCCATTCTCACAATTCGAGGTTGGAAAGTTCCGAGAATATCAACCAATTCACTTTGTGCATTCATCACCTCATTAATGTCTTTGTAAGCCATTGGCGCCTCTTCTGCATTTCCGCCCATTAACGTGACATTTTTGAGTTTTAATTCTTTTTTGATGTCATTTTGGGTAAAAAGACTTCGGCATTCTCCTCTAGAATGAGCTCTTCCTGCGCCGTGTGAAGCCGAATTCAAAGAATCCGGATTTCCTTTTCCGCGAACGATGAAACCTTTTGCCGTCATCGAACTGGGAATCATTCCCAATTCATTTTCATTGGCCGGAGTTGCTCCTTTTCGGTGAACGATTACTTCTTTTCCGTTATGAATTTCTTTCCAAGCAAAGTTGTGATGATTTTCGATTCTGGCTTTTACTCTTCCTCCGACCGCTTTCACCAATCTTTTGTGAATATCGTCATGACAGGCTGAAGCATAATCTCCTGCCAAATTCATCGCCGTCCAATATTCCAATCCGAGATGAGTGCTTAAATCCAGCCAGGCAAATTGTTGTGCTTCTTTTGGCAACGGACATTGTTCTGTCGCCACTCTAGAATAATATTGAGCGATTTCCGCACCCAATCCGCGCGAACCGCTATGCGAAAGAATGCCGAGATATTTACCTTTTGGAAGTCCGATTTGTTCATCTTCTTCCGTGATTTCTACTTCTCCGAATTCCACGAAGTGATTTCCCCCTCCGGAACTTCCCATTTGCTTAATGGCTTTTCCTTTTAATCTTCTCAAAATCGGAATTAAATCAAACGTATCTCTGTCGAAAATTTCGTGATCGACGTGAGATTTATGTGTTTCATACATTCCGAATTTGGTATGTTCGGCAAGAGCTTTTTCGTATTTATCTCTCGCTCCGTCAAGATATGAAATAGGTGTATCCAAAATACTGAGGCTCATTCTGCAACCGATATCCATCCCGACTCCGTAAGGAATCACCGCATTTTCTACGGCGAGAACTCCACCGATTGGAAGCCCGTAACCGCTGTGTGCATCGGGCATTAAAGCTCCCTGCATCGAAATTGGAAGTTTCAATGCGGTGTACAGTTGGTTTTTTGCTTCATCCGAAATTTGAGTTCCGAAAATATTAAAAGTCGCTCTGTTTGTATTAAGCATTCTTTTTTCTGTTTTCTTGGATGAAAGCAAAGCTTCTGCGATTTGTCCGAACGTTAAATCTTTTTCGAATTGTTCTGGATTTTGCAGAATTTCCTTTAAAAGAGATTTCACATGATGAATATTTTTCGTTGCAAAATTTCTTTTCATGACTTCCAAAGCGATGTTCACACTCTGATTGTTTGGATAGCCTATTTTTAATATATCTTTTCCTTTAAGTTTTAAATTTCCCATTGTTTTTGTTTTAAAATTGGAGGATATTTCCATCCTCTGAATTTTCTGCAATCTCTGTTGCAGACATTTTGTAGTGAACGCATTTTCTGCTGTTCAGCGGATCACGTTTGTATCTATCTTTCCACGGATTGGGTTTACCATATATCTTTTTATGAATAATTCCCATAATTTTATGCCGACCTAAAAATGAATCGAGTTCATCAATTTCTTTTTCTAAATCGGAATTCAATGGTTTGTAATGAGTGACCATGTTTGGTTTTACTCTCAATACAAATCTCCACGGTTCGATAAATTCGTAGTAAATATTATATCTCTTTCTGAACGGACAATACTCTTCTCTTTTTAAGAAATATTGCCTTTCTCGGATTGTTAATCCCAACTTGGGATCGTTCCATTGATGTGTTGAAAATCGAGCCAATTTCTGCTCTCTTTCAATATATATTCTTCGTCCGCATTTTCTTTTCTTTTTTAAGAATTTTCGGGTTTCTGAGTACATCTTTGTATTGATCTTATCTAAAATTCCTTCGAAGAAATCGCCATCTTTGGAACGTTTCACATCGTCTCTTATGACAAAGAATCTTACAAAACCTCTCTGATAAGGTTCCATCAAAGGAACTAACGGAATATTTCTTCTTATTTTCCAAAGTTCATCACTAAGTTTATACTTTTTCCTGATCTGCTTTTCTACATCTTTTCTTATGATTCTTTTTCTGCTTCTCAGACTTCGTAATCTGGAAGACAAAAGGTTATCTTTTTCCATTACATTTTAGATATTAGAAGTGAGACTTCGATATATCACATTAAATCTGAATCAACTAGCATTTTAGTTGACTTTATTTAAACCTCATAGGCTTCAAAAACCTATGAGGTTTCGTTTAGCGGTAACCTTTTCCTAGCCCCGATTGCAACGGCATCCTTTTTTGTTGCGGCCGCAGCGAAGCGGAGGCCGTAATAAAAAAGATATAGTGGAAAGCGGGATAAAGCTCCTAAAAAACTTTATTCGAAAAGATTCCAAAAATTGTATAAAAAAAGATTTCGGGGAAACTGATTTGAGTTTGATATATTGCGCAATAAAAAACCCGAAAATCTTACGACTTCGGGTTTTGATATATCATTATACTGTTATTCTAAGAGTGTACCAAACCACGAAGCCTCGCCTTTGCAAAAGGCAATCCTACTGTTGAATGTAGATTAAATTTGAACATTGCTTCGTTGTTTTTTAATGGTTAAACTTGATTTTCAGATGCAAAGATATAGTATTTTTTTAATCTGCAAAATAATTTTTTAAAATTCTTTGCCTTTCATCATGCTGAGCATCAAGTTCAAAGCATTTTCCGAGTGAAGGAATGCCGTATTTTTCAATGTATCTTCGGTGACTTTTGAGGTTCTTTGCTGCATCTGTTTTTCGTAGTATGAAATGGCTCCGAGGTCAATGTTGAAAGGATGATATTCAATCTGAGAATCCATATTTAAAATTTACTTTAAATTAATCAAACTGATGAAAATGGCATCAATCACCTTCGTCATTCTTTGTAGATCGAGCGTTTCCAACGTATCTGTCGATTCGTGATAATTTTTATTTCTAAAAAAAGAGGTATCTGTAATCATTAAAGCCGGATAATCAAATTTCCAATAATTCATATGGTCTGAAAAATCTACTCCTTTTACAAACTTTGGAGCCGGAAAAGTTTCTGTTTTGATTTGTTTTGACTCTTTAAAATTATCAATAAAGTTTCTTACAAATTTTCCTGAACCGCTAAATCTTTTAACCAAAGTGATAAAGTCACCTTTATTTCCATAAATCCACGAAAGGGCTCCTACAGGAAAATCCTGCGAATTTTTTTCATCTTTAAAATAACCGATCATTTCCACACTTGCCATTCCGTACACGTCAATATGATTATCTTTGAGATATTTCGCATGAATATAACTTCCCATATTTTCAGTTCTGAAAAACGGTGGTTCCTCCAATGTATAAGCAACCAAATCGATTCTATAATTGAGTTTTTGTCCGTTCAACATTCTAGCTAATTCCAAAAGAGCTGTCACTCCAGTCGCATTATCATCTGCCCCTTTTTGATCGCCGCAAACATCATAATGAGCTCCAATGATAATTCTCTTTTGATGTTCTGTCCCGAAAGAGCAGATCACATTTTTATATGTTTTACCGCCTACTTTATATTCCTGAAAAGTAGTTTCATCGGCATATTGATTGAAATTTCTAAAAATATAATCGGCAGTAGCATTCAGTTGTTCTAGATTATTATAATTCCGAAATTGTGGACTTTCAACCAACGATTGTAGATGCTGATTTACCAAATGAATATCTGCTGAAACATTTGCTTTATTTAGACGAGTTTTCGTTTTGAAAGTTCCACAAAGAAAAAGAGTTAGAAAGCAAAAACCTACAAGAAGAAAAAATTTTCCTCTTGTAGGCTTCAATATATTTTTAAATTTCATTGTTTATAATAGGTTAATTGAATTTAATCTTTCGAACCCAAATCATCCATCGTATCTTCCATTCCTCTGCTATTCGGGCGATAGGTTCTTTCAGGATCAAGGAAATAAATATCGTGTCTTGCTTTCGCAATGATTCCATCATATTCTTTCTCCGTCATTCCGTCAGGAATATCTTTCTGGTGATCCGAAGGTTTTCTGTACACTTCAAGCGCGCCATTCTCATTAAGAACAATTTTTGCGATTCTGGCCTGTTCAAGATCATCTGCATAGACCACGATGTTGTTTTTCCCGATACTATGCGTTCTGTAGGCATCCAACATTTCGGCATCGTGGGCAAAAACATAATCAAAGAAGCCTTTTGTCTGCTCGTCTTCCTGATAATGATTAAGCCCTGTTTCAACCTTTGATTTGGAAACAATAATATTTGCTTCGCTGAATCCTTTTTCTTTTAAATCTTTTTTAATTTCCTCTGTATCTACAGTCTGCGGAAATACTGAAACTACTGTATAAGCCATAATATTTTGTTTTGGTTATGGTTTACAGTACAAACGCTGTGCAATTTATTCGTCGAAAACGTTAATTTAGTTTAAAAATTTCTCCAAAATATCGACAGCGCATTTCGGTAGATTTGTTCCCGGACCGAAAATAAAGTCTGCTCCGTTAGCGTATAAAAAATCATAATCCTGTTGAGGAATTACGCCACCAACAACGATCGTAATATCGTCTGCACCGAGTTTTTTCAATTCTTCCACCACTTGCGGAACCAATGTTTTGTGACCCGCCGCCAATGAAGAAACTCCCAAAATATGAATGTCATTTTCCACGGCCTGTTTAGCCACCTCTTCCGGAGTTTGGAACAATGGCGCCACATCGACGTCGAATCCCATGTCTGCAAATGCGGTCGCCACGACTTTTGCTCCTCTGTCATGACCATCCTGTCCCATTTTTGCCACCATTAATCTTGGTCGGCGACCTTCCTCTTCCTCAAATTTTTGAGTCAGATTCAATGCTTTTTCGAAAAATTCGTTCTTTCCTGCATTCATGGCATACACTCCTGAAATTGTTCTGATGTTTGCTTTATATCTTCCGAAACTCTCTTCCATGGCATCACTCATTTCTCCCAGCGTCACTCTTCTGCGAGCCGCTTCGATACATAATGCTAAAAGATTGCCTTTTCCTGTTTTTGCGGATTCTCGGATTTCATTTAAAATCTGTTCAACGGCTTCGGAATTTCTGTTTAATTTAATGGAGTCCAATCTTTCGATCTGCTTTCTACGAACTTCCGTATTATCAATATCCAAGATTTCAATCGCTTCCTGTTTTAATTCTGATTTAAATGAATTCACACCGATAATAAATTCCTCGCCGCTATCAATTTTAGCCTGTTTTCTTGCCGCCGCTTCCTCAATTCTCATCTTTGGAATACCCGCTTCAATGGCTTTTGTCATTCCGCCTTCCTGCTCAACCTCATCGATGTATTTCATGGCTTCTTCGATCATTTGTTGAGTCAGAGATTCAACCAAATTACTTCCACCCATAGGATCTACAACATCACAAATTCCACTTTCTTGCTGGAGAATAATCTGTGTATTTCTTGCAATCTTTGCCGAATAATCTGTCGGAAGTGCAATCGCTTCATCCAAAGCATTCGTGTGAAGAGATTGAGTTCCGCCCAATGCAGAAGACAATGCTTCAATCGCAGTTCTTGTAATATTATTGAAAGGTTCCTGCTCTGTTAAAGACCAACCTGAAGTTTGCGAGTGGGTTCTTAAAGCGAGAGATTTTGGATTTTGAGGATTGAATTGCTTTAATAATTCAGCCCAAATATATCTTGCGGCACGCATTTTTGCGATTTCCATGAAGTGATTCATTCCGATTGCCCAGAAAAAAGATAGTCTTGGGGCGAAATCATCCACATTCATTCCCGCTTTTATCCCGGTTCTTACGTATTCTAAGCCATCTGCAAGCGTATAAGCCATTTCCAAAACCGGAGTTGCACCTGCTTCCTGCATATGGTATCCTGAAATAGAAATTGAATTGAATTTCGGAATATTTTTAGATGTATATTCGAAAATATCAGCAATGATTTTCATGGAAGGTGCCGGTGGATAAATGTAAGTATTTCTCACCATGAATTCCTTCAAAATATCATTCTGAATGGTTCCTGAAAGCAAATCCTGAGCAACGCCCTGCTCTTCCGCAGCAACGATATAGAAAGACAAAATAGGCAAGACAGCCCCGTTCATTGTCATGGAAACGGAAATCTGATCTAATGGAATTTCATTAAACAGAATCTTCATATCCTCCACAGAATCAATTGCCACACCTGCTTTTCCAACATCTCCAACCACTCTCGCATGATCGGAATCATAGCCTCTGTGCGTCGCCAAATCAAATGCCACCGAAAGTCCTTTTTGTCCTGCAGCTAAATTTCTTCTGTAAAAAGCATTGGATTCTTCTGCTGTCGAGAAACCTGCGTACTGACGAATCGTCCACGGTTTCTGAACATACATCGTAGAGTACGGCCCTCTGAGATAAGGTACAATTCCGGGAGACGTTTCCGTTAAAGATTGATCTTTAACATCTTCTTTTTTATAGGAAGATTTTAACTGTAATCCGTCTTTTTCAAAAGGATAGATTTCCGTTATTTTTTCAGTTATATTAAATTGAGGAGTTTTGTTTTGAACTTCTCTTCTCATACTTTCAGATTTATTAGATGGCTAAATTTAAGCATTTTTGGAATAATAAAACACTATTGATAACCTTATGATTACGTGGATTTTAAATTAAAATTAACTCGCATTACATTTTGTTTAAAGTATGATCAAAATATAGTTTTGAAATTCATAAATCCATCTTAGTACCACTATTAAGAAATAAAAACCGGATGAAGCTCATCCGGTTTTATTTTATGTTATAACAATGTATTCTAAAGTTTAATTCCCATTTCATATAAAGCAAAAGAGATCAAATCTGCATTTTCGCCAATCACCTGTTCCGTAGATCTTCCGGCTCCGTGACCTGCATTTTTCTCAATTCTTAAAAGGATAGGATTCTTACAATTTTGTTTTTCCTGTAATTCTGCACCAAATTTGAAAGAATGCGCAGGAACTACCCTATCATCATGATCACTTGTGATAATCATAGTTGATGGATAGCACGTAGATTTCACATTATGCACCGGCGAATATGACTTTAAATATTCAAACATTTCTTTGTTATCCTCCGCTGTTCCGTAGTCGTAAGACCATCCCGCTCCGGCTGTAAATTTGTTATACCTCAACATATCCAAAACACCCACTCCCGGGAAAGCAACTTTTGCCAGATCAGGACGCATTGTCATCGTAGCTCCCACTAAAAGACCACCGTTTGATCTTCCCGACAACGCCATATATTCTTTTGAAGTATAGCCTTTAGCCTGTAAATATTCTCCAGCAGCAATAAAGTCATTGAATACATTTTTCTTCTGCATTTTCGTTCCTGCATCATGCCATTTTTTACCGTACTCCCCTCCTCCACGGATGTTTGGAACGGCGTAAATACCACCATTTTCCATCCAGATGGCATTTACCACAGAGAAAGCAGGTTGCAGACTGATGTTGAAACCCCCATAAGAATAAAGAATCGTAGGGTTTTTGCCATCCAACTTAGCCCCTTTCTTATAATTAATCATCATCGGAACTTTTGTTCCATCTTTTGAGGTATAGAAAACCTGCTCAGAAACATAATCTTCAGGATTAAATTTCACTTTAGGCTTCTGATACACCTCTGATTTTCCAGAATCTGCATTGAATTTATACGTTGTTCCCGGTGTAATATAGTTCGTGAACGAGAAATAAAGCTCCTTCTCTGTTTCCTTACCGCCAAAACCTCCGATATTACCTTTGCCCGGAAGCGCAATTTCTCTTACTAATTTTCCAGTCTTGTCATACTGTTTCACCTGATCAATAGCATCAATCATATATGTCGCAAAGAAATAACCACCACCTGAAGAAATTCCCAAAACATTTGGCGTTTCCGCAATCACATCTATCCAGTTTTCAGGAGATGGATTTTTAATGCTTGTCTTTACCAAACGCATATTCGGAGCATCTTTATCGGTAAAAATAAATAAATTATCACCTTCTGTATCTACAATGCTCGCATTGATGTCGAAACCTTTATTAATCTGAACGAAATCACCACCATTTTTCAGATCTTTGATATATAATTCGTTTCCGTTGGTGGCATTCGCAGCAGAAATAATTAAATATCTCTGATCTTCAGAAACCCCCGCGCTTAAATATCTTCTCGGAGTCTTTTCACCACCAAAAATCAATTGATCTGCTGATTGTTTTGTACCTAATTTGTGGAAATATACTTTATGCTTATCCGTCATTCCTGAAAGCACCGTTCCTTCTTTAGGTTTATCATAGCTTGAATAATAAAAGCCTTCATCACCTCTCCATGAAATTCCGCTGAATTTTACATCCACCAATGTTTCATCGATCTGCTTTTTAGTAATCGCATCAATAATGATGATTTTATTCCAGTCGCTACCGCCTTCTGAGATGGAATATGCCGCTAAATTTCCTTTTTTATTGAAAGATAAATTCGCCAAAGAAGTAGTTCCTTTATCCGAAAATTTATTAGGATCTAAGAAAACCTCCGTAGATTTTGTTTTATTGTTGGTTCTGTATAAAACCGACTGCGCCTGCAATCCGTCATTTTTATAATAATATGTATAATCGCCTTCTTTGAAAGGTGCTGAAATTTTTTCATAATTCCAGATATCTCTCAGCTGATCTTTGATTTTATCTCTGAAAGGGATTTTGGAAAGGTAATTCTGAGTGTAGCTCACCTCTTCATCCACCCATTTTTTAGTGGCTTGGGAATCATTTTCCAAATCCCTGAACGGATCGGCAACCGAAGTTCCGAAGTAGGTATCGGTTTGATTTCCTTTTAATGCTTTAGGATAATTCATTTTTTGAGAATAAAAAGTTGCTGAAAACAAAACGCCAGCCGTTAATAAAATAGGTCTAAAATTCATTGCGAACGATTTTCTCAAAAATACGCAAACTATCGGAAATAAAAAAAGCTACTGAAAACAGCAGCTCATTTTATTTAAGGTTTTATTTTGTTTGAATTAAAATTTTGAAAATAGAAATTATTCAGCTTCCACAACAATTCCTGAGGGCCTCCATTCCAGTAATAAACTTTATCATTTTTATAAATCTGATATAGATTAAATTTTTCCGAAAGAGAAAATTCTTTATTGGCACTCAATAATTGATTCGTTATATCTTTCAAGTAGATTTTCAATTCTTTAGCGCTGATTTTCTTTCCATTTTTAAGATCAATATTAGATTTATTTTCAGGAATTTTTACCATCACCTCATAATAAACTTCAGAAATATCCTGACTTTGAGAATAGTCATTTCGCATCGTTTCCATAT
The DNA here is from genome assembly GCF_039672645.1 of Chryseobacterium sp. C39-AII1. Lineage (NCBI taxonomy): Bacteria > Pseudomonadati > Bacteroidota > Flavobacteriia > Flavobacteriales > Weeksellaceae > Chryseobacterium > Chryseobacterium sp. C39-AII1. Next base: position 73,912 of record NZ_JBDFPQ010000014.1, on the reverse strand, counting down.
TTTTAATAGTGTAACGCGCAGATTTAAATCTATCAAAAAGTGCATTGAAGTAATTTTTAACATCCGGCTCGCATTCTTTAGCTACATTTTCCGAAAATCCGGATAGAAACAGATTGGTCAGTCCTTTCAGTTCTTCATGATAGGCAGTTTTCATATCAACTTTATAGAGACCTTCCTCGCCAATAAAATTTTTAAGATAATCATTAAGTTCTACTAATGACTGATCGTTGTGCTTTACAAAAGCATTAAAATACAAATCAAATACTTTGTCAGGCTTTAAAACATTCGTCTGTGCCCTCAGATTCTGAACACAGATCAGTACTGTAAGTAACAGCACATTTTTGATCCATCCCATAGTTTATATTAATTCTCAGTGTTTAAGCAAAAAAAAGCTCTTGAATCTCAAGAGCATTATAAGTGTAATTTTCTTTTAAAAGTTTTCTTCTTCTCCTTTCATTTTTTCGGCATTTTCTGCCATGATTACAGCATCAATCATTTCAGAAATATCGCCATTCATGTACGCATCTAAGTTGTACATAGACTTGTTGATTCTATGATCGGTAACTCTTCCTTGCGGATAGTTATAGGTTTTGATCTTTGCAGAACGGTCTCCCGTAGAAACCATTGATTTACGTTGTGCAGCAATATCTCCCTGCACTTTCTGCAATTCGATATCATACAATTTTGTTCTCAACATTTCCATTGCTAGTTCACGGTTGGCTAACTGAGAACGTGCCTGCTGACAAACAACTACCAAGCCTGAAGGTTTGTGCGTTAACTGAACTTTTGTTTCAACCTTGTTAACGTTCTGACCACCAGCCCCACCTGAACGTGAAGTCTGCATTTCGATATCGGCAGGATTCAATTCAAAATCTACTTCTTCAGCTTCCGGAAGAACGGCAATTGTGATTGCAGAAGTGTGAACTCTACCTTGAGATTCCGTTTCAGGAACACGCTGCACACGGTGAACTCCGGATTCGAATTTCATCACCCCGTACACGCCTTCGCCTTCCACTTTCATGATGAGTTCTTTATATCCTTTTGCTGCTTCGTTAGAATCGGTTACTTCATGTCTCCAGCCTTTCGTTTTGAAATACATGGTGTACATTCTGTATACGTCTTCCACGAAAATTGCGGCTTCATCTCCACCTGTTCCTGCACGAAGTTCCACAATAACGTTTTTATCATCTGCAGGATCTTTAGGAATTAATAATACTTTTAATTCTTCCTCCAACCCAGGAATTTTTTCCAACGCTTCGTTTTTCTCGATTTTTGCCAGTTCTACGAAATCCTTATCAGATCCGTCGGCAATAATTTCGTCAGATTCCTCAATAGTATCCAACGCTCCTTTATATTGATCGTAAACTCTTACAATTTTCCCCAAATCGCTATATTCTTTGTTCAAAGAAGAATATCTTTTTTGGTCTGAAATTACATCAGGCTGTATAATAAGGTCTGCCACCTCATTATATCTTTGTTTTATAGCTTCTAATTTTGGAATTAATGATTTAGACATTATGAAAATTTTGTGGCTGCAAAGATACGGATTATTAATTCAAAACTCAATAACCCATCGCATTACATTATTCTTTCCCTTAAATTTTAGCAGTTTGTCATTCAGAACGAAGCGAAAGCGTAGTGAAGAATCTGTGTTAACGCGAGGTTCGCTAAGTTTTTATTTGAAATTATTGAGAATATTTTTTGTTCGCAAGGGCGTTTCACTCAGCAAATGACAGATAACTTTTAATTATTTATATGAAAAAAATCAACAGTTTTTTTGTCATTCTGGGAGAATCTAGGCTACATTATTATTTATATTGTCCTTTTGTCTTGAAACAAAAGAACGAAAAATTCAAGACTTGGAATCTGAATGCTAAAAATTAAAATTTAATCCTAAAATTCCCAAAACTTGCACGAATTCAAAATTAGTTCTTCGGTTCTGCATTTGTCTCGCGCTTCAAACAGTGGGAATTTTTTAACGGCTTAAATTTTAATTTTCTTAACGCTTCAGTTTCCTATGTCGATTTTAGGAACGTTAAAATTAAAAATCTACCCCATCCTCAAAATCAGCGAGATAGTTTTCTATCAATCAAATACAAAACAATTCCCAACGCTACAATTCCCAGTCCGATCAAACTTTCTTTAGGATTATGAATAAATGTGAAATACAAAATATACACGCTAAACAACAGAAAAACCGTTGGGAAAACGTAGAATAGGTTTGATTTAAATATTTTTCTATCTTCTTTTTTAATAAAATATGACGTAGAAATCGCCAAACTGGCAAACAACTGAAGAATGAAAGCCGTGTACACGAAAATTTCTTTGAAGCTCCCTGTCAGAATAATTAAAGTCGCAATCACCGCATGAGCGAAAATAGCCCGAACAGGAATTCCTTTTTGATTTCCGACCGACAATGATTTCCAAAGTTTATTTTCTTTAGCAAAAGCCTGAGTCAATCTCGAACCTACCCATAAATAACCACTGATGGTAGCAATTAACTGTAAAGCAATAAAAACATTGACTACTTTTCCGAAGGTATTTCCGAGCATATTATTCGCCACTTCACCCATTACATCTTCTTTTCCTGCCATTTGGGCTACAGGCGCGTGTTTCAGCATAATAAAATTCACCAAAAGATAGCAAACGGTTACGAAAACTGTTCCTACAATTAATGATTTTGGAAGATTTTTCTGAACATCTTTAATTTCTCCCGCAATATAAGAAGCAGAATTCCAGCCGGTATAAGAATAGGTAACAAAGACCAAAGACGTTGCAAAAGCAGGCAGCATCATTTCTTTTTTCCAGGAATCATCGAACAGAAGGCTGCTCCCGACACTTTCCGAATTTGAAAGAAAAACACCTAACGCAATTAAAATTATGATAAAAGCGATTTTAATGAACGTAAAAAAGTTATGAAACTTGCTCGACGTTTTTAAACTAAACGACAGAGAAGCCGCCACGAGAAAAATAATCCCGATGGCAAAGCCATTTCCGAAAGAAAATTGAAATGCTGAAAGGTATTTCGACATCGCCAAAGCCGCCAATGCCACCGGAGAAGAAAAACCGATAATCAGGGAAATCCAGCTTACTAAATATCCCAAAATTGGATGATAAGTTTCTTTCAAATAAATAAAATCCCCACCGTTTCCTTTGAAATAAGAACCCAATTCGGCATAACAAAAAGCTCCGAAAAGCGCTAAAATTCCTCCAATGATCCAAAGGAGGAATATGCTGTATGTATTCGTAATATCTGACAGCTGAAAACCCAACGTTGTAAAAATCCCTGTTCCGATCATATTCGAAACAACAATGGCAACTGCCGTTTTCCAGCCGATCTGATGTGACGTTGAATTCATTTAATTAAAATGTAAAATTAAGCCTTCCGAAGAAATAATTCCCCAATGTCCCCATCTGAACCGGAGCATATTTGAAAACACCATAATACGAATTTTCGTAGCTCTGAAGATCCGGAAAAACATCAAATAAATTATTCGCACCCACCGTAAGATTGATACTTTTGGTCAAATCATAACCTACACTGATATCGGTTACCACTTTTGGTGAAAATTTCTGTACGCCGCCGAAAGGATATCCATCTCTTGTTACCTGACCAAAATATGTATTTCTTACGAGAAAATTGAGTTTACCGATTCCATAATTCAAGCCTAATGTCGCTTTTGTTTTGGGCGATAAGGTTTCGATGATATTGATCTGATCCGGTCCGAAAAATTCGTCCTGCGGTGTTTGTAATCCTTGCGGAAAATGAAAATCGGTGATCTTTGTTTCCGTATAATTTCCTGCAAGATTGATATTCAGATTTCCGCCGCCTAATCTCCAGTCATAAGAAACGACCAAATCTACTCCTTTCGTTTCGGTATCGATGGCGTTGGCAAAAAACCGGGCACTTTCCACTTCATTTCCTTTGCCTACGACAGCGGGATCTTGCAATCTGTCGTCTGTAATATTACTCGTGATCACAATTCTGTCTTTCACGCCGATCCAATATCCATCTAGTGTAATAAATAATCCTTTTGCAGGTTTTAAGGTAAATCCAACACTTCCGTTGACAGATGTTTCCTGTTTTAATTTATCAAATCCAAGAACTTCAGCCGCTTTACTGTCATTGTTGAAAATTCCTTTTTTCACAATTCCGACTCCTGAGGTTGAAATATCTGCATAAGAATTATTGAAATATTGCTGTTGCAAAGATGGCGCGCGGAAACCTGTTCCTACTGCTCCACGAATCGCAAAGTTTTTAATGAATTCATATCGAAGAGCCAATTTACCATTCAGCGTATTTCCAAAATCTGAATAATTTTCAAACCTCAACGCTGCATCGATATTTAATTTTTTAGCTAAATCATAAGAAACATCTGCGTAGACCGCCGTAGAATGCCTTGATTTGGTTAAAGCATTGTCTGTCGAAAACCCGGTGAATGATTGCGCACCACCCGCCCCGACAACATTGGCTTCCGGAGTGGTTGGCGTTACAATGTTTCCAAAAATATCATATCTGGCGTAAGAAGCTTCTTCGCCGGCTTTAATATCATATTGTTCAAATCTGAATTCTCCTCCAAAAGCAAAATTGAAATTTTTAACACTTTTAGACACATCAAGATTGACGGTATTTTGAAGAAAACTATGAGCACCCGCGTAAAAACTCGTAGGTGAATTCGCTCCTAATGAAGCATTTAACGTGTTATCCACATTGTATTTAAAAGTATTGCTTCCGAACGTATTGCTGAGATCAAACTGCCAGTCGTTCAAATTATATTTCGCTCCAACTGCGTAAGAAATATCGTACACCTGAGAATTTAAAACCGCCTGAAAACCGTTGGGATAAATGGAATATACATTATTTGAAGTCTCACTCGGAAGCCTTCTAAAGCCATAACCCTGACCTTCTTTTATGCTGAAACCTCCGAATGAATAAATTTTAAAATGATCATTAAAAGGATATTCAGCATTCACAAATAACTGGGCTTGTTTAATTCTGGCATCGCCAATTTGGAAATTGAAATCGTCGCGGGACAAACCGTTTTTAGCAATCATCGCCTCATCGTATGCTCTGGAAATCTGAGCTCCTGTTCCTCCATCTGCAGGATCAGCAAATTGATAAGCAAAATAATTCCCATAATTTCCTGAAGCAATTGGAGAAACATTTGATAATGTAAGTCCGTTTGCTGAAATTACTCCATTATTATTAACAACATTTAAATTAGACTGATCATAAATTATCAAATCGTGATTCTGCGTTCTCGTTGTTTTTCCTCTCTGATTAAGCTGAAGAGATAAATTAATAAAGCTTTCCTCTTTACCTAGAGAAGTTCCGTAATTAACTCCTGCCTGATACGTTTCACCGTCGCCTCTTCCTGTAATTCCATAATTCAGTGTGGCAGAAGCGCCGATATCTTTTTTAAGAATAATGTTGATAACTCCGGCAATGGCATCCGAACCATATTGAGCCGCCGCACCATCTCGCAACACTTCAATCTTTTCAATGGCAATCACAGGAATCGCGCTTAAATCAGTTCCGACAGAACCATTTCCGACGGTATTTTGATAATTGACCAAAGAAGTCGTGTGCCTTCTTTTTCCGTTAACCAAAACCAGAACCTGATCTGGCCCCATTCCTCTTAAAGTAACAGGATCAATATGCTCGGTTCCATCAGATGCCGACTGTCTTACCGAATTAAAAGACGGAATGACATAATTTAATAAATCCTGAACGGTAATTTGCGGTGAAGATTTCTGTATCTTTTCGATATTAATGATATCTACCGGAACCGGAGTTTCCAGTTTTGTTCTTTTGGTATTTCGGTTACCCACGATAACCACATCTTCAATCTGTTTTTCCCTTTCCTGTTCCTGCGCAGAGATCATAATCGCGCCAAGCAATAATACAGAGAGGCTAAGCTTTTTCATCTTTTGTTTTTTGCAAAATTAATAATAAAACCGAACGGACAACATCCGCCAACAAAGACCGTCAAGAAAATGGAATAATATTTAGAATATTGTTTCACTTATCTTCCCCCAAATTGGGTTGGAATTAGCACCATTACCTGTTAAGAAAAGTCGGTTGCTAAGGTTTCACAGGGCCAAATCCCTCCACCTTTCTTGATAAATCTAGTGCAAAGGTAGACTATTAATTTTACATGGCAAAAACTTGTAATTATTCCATTAAAATTGGTTTTTCCACAATTGTGAATAAGATGTGGAAAACGTATTAATTAGCTATTGGCAAGGTGTTAGAAGCATATTAGTAAGCATAAAATAACTCTTAATAATTCTGTGGATAAAATATGAATAAGCCGTTCATAAGCTATTAGCAAGATATGAATAACTTCACTTATCAGCAGTGGTGAACTTGTGAATAACCTATTGATAAAGTCTTAACAACGCGTTTATAAACCTACTTTTCAACGTGGATAATATAGTAATTAACAAAAAAAAGAGGTCACTTTCCTGACCTCTTTTAGATTAATAACAGACTTATCCACACGTTATTTCACTATCATTTTTTGAATCGAAATACCCGTATCTGATTTTAAATGAACCAAATACGCTCCTGAAGGATAACCTACCTTCATCTCATGCGTTCCGTTTTCCTGAGTAAGTTTAAATGAATCCATCAACTTACCTGTCATGTCATAGATGAAAATCTGCCCGTTCTTCGCTTTGTTATACACCAATTTGATAAAACCATCCTTCACAGGGTTATCAGCAATCTGAAGCAGCAATCTTTGAGAAGCACCTGCATCGATTGTGGATAAACTTCCCGTATAGTTTCCAAATATTCTAAATTCACCCGGCTGAAGCGTTATCGGAGCCGTTGTGGAAGTAACATTCATAATGGTATTATCCATCAAATTTTTCCAGTCTCCAACATAAGGAAAATACGGAACCACACTTTTCGCCGTTGTATTATAATTTGCCAATACGACCACATTTTTCATTTCATTGTTTGTCAGAAGATTATCATAAACGTAAATTCTCGTTATCAAGCCATCCGGATCATTCGTCAAATTATTAGATTCTACTGTATAAGTTTTTGATTTGAAAACAGGATATGTATTTCTAATGTTGATAATTTTAGCCCAAATATCATAAACCGCCTTTCTATTGACACTTGTATCATAGTTTAAAGTAAATGCAATTGGTTTTTCATCGGTTCTGCAACCATTGTTGATAGATCCGTCTGCGCATCTGTTGATGCTGAATTCATACCCCAATTCACCAAACTGCCAGATCATTTTGGGACCAGGAATTGTAAAGAATGTAGCTCCAAAAGTTTTCATTCTATCAAGTGCCGTATTTAAGTTTTTAACATCATAAGAACCATTCACCGCACCATAGGCAAGATTTTTAAACATCAATCTTTCCTCATCATGACTTTCCCCATATCCAACCGCTCTCATTTGCGAAAAACCATGAAGCTCATGATCCATTCTGTCGAAATTGCTATTTTCCTTATAACCCATCGTATTTTGGTTATAAGAACCATTCTGATTATTCCACATCATTACACCCTTACCTTCCGATGCCTTATAATTAGCCCATTGCTGCTCTTCCTGATCGGTTCCCAAATGCTCAAAAATCATATAAGAATTCGGATCCAGCGCCCATTGTTTATCAGCATAATCTTTAAGAATATCCACTCTGTCCTGCTGATAAGCATTGGTACAGTTTTCATCATTTTCAGAACAGTTTTGAGTGAACCCTTTAGTCAAATCCCAACGGAATCCATCGATTTTATATTCAGTTAACCATTGCTGCAATGTTCTTTCAACGTAATATTTAGTCGAAGGACTTGTGTGGTTAAAATCATTAAATACATTATAAGAATGTTTTGGAACCGTATTAAAATAAGGATTATTAGCAGCCACATCTCCATAGCCGTCGCCATCAGGATCAACATTCCAAAGCCTTACCAACGGAGAGCGACCCGTTGCATGATTGAAAGCAACATCCAGAATCACTGCAATTCCGTTCTGATGACAAACATCTACAAATTCCTTGAATTTTTCCGGCGTTCCATACGCTTTATCTAAAGCATAATGAAAAGACGTATTGTATCCCCAAGACAGGTTTCCATCAAATTCCATAATAGGAAGCAGCTCGATTGCATTAATATTCAATCCTTTCAAATAAGGAATTTTAGCAATTAAAGACTGCCAGTTTTTTTCCTGAGTAAAATCTCTTAGCAACAATTCATATACCACAAGATCTTCCTTTGCGGGACGCTGAAAATTAGTCATTTGCCAGTTGTAAGCCGTTTGACCTGTTTTAAACATTGAAACCTCAAAATCCTGTCCAGCAGGGAATATTGGTAAGTTCGGATAAGTAGTAGCCGAAATCCACTGATCGTCATAAGAAGATAAAATCTGTGGTGAATAAGGATCGGCCACTTTTTTCAAATCATTAGTTCTATACTGGAAAGTATACAGTTGCTGAGGAGTCAGCCCGTTTAATTCAATCCAGTATAGATCAGGATTTGTTGTATCTCTTTTCATTAAATAAGCATCATTTACCGTCCAATTATTGAAACTTCCGATTACGTGAACGAAATTTTTAAATGGCGCATACAAAGCCAATCCCACCTTGGTATTATCTGTAGGGTTGTAATTAATTCCCTGTCTTATCCATCCCGGAATTGCTTCAGAAACCACATTTCTAGGAACTTGTAAAGTAAATGTTGCATTTTTAGATGAAGAACCTTCCGTAGCAATCAATTCCATATTAGCATCTCCCGTCACAGTATAGGTGTAAGAATAGGAATTGAAAGGAGTTGTTGTAGAATTTACAACCGTCCCGTTGGCTTTTAGCTGGAAAGTTGAATTCACATTGGTAGTTGCTGTAATATTGATTGAATTTCCTACAGGAACTGATGTCAAGCTATTTGCAAGTGGGTTGGTAAGATTTAAATTTAAAACTCCAACATTCACAAAACTATCTCCTGTTTGGTGCCCTCCCGTTTTATCTTTTAACAAAAATCCGAATCTTCCGATTCCGGTTCTGTTATAAAAAGTAGTTGGCGTAAAAGTTAAGGAATATGAATCTGTTGCGTTGTTATATACCAACTTGTTCGCATCGCTGGAATCTCCCCATTGTCCGTTTGTAGGGCAATCCTGACTGTTTTGGTAATTAGCATCCAAAGACCAAGTCCAAATATATATCGCGTTATTGGTAACTCCCCAGGCGGCTTCATCGATCTGATCTCCGGGAACTGTTAAGGTAATCTGATCCGTTTCATTGAACGGATTTGGTGTAATTGTATAGTTAATCTGCCCAAAAATCAGAGACATGATAAACAACAATACACCCGAATAAAATTTCTTCATAAAGTTTTAATTTTTTTGTTAGTACTATACTAAAATAATTTATTTTTTAACAAATAATCATATTTCAGTCGGAAAAGACATAACTCAATGCTTAAAATAGTATGCAAATCTTTGTACTTTCAAAATTTATAAAATTCTAAAGCTCAGGTTTGTCTATTTCAAAATACGTATTGTCCGTTTCACCTTGTTTGTAATTTCTCAGCAATCTTTCGCGAACTACTTTTGAATTATAATTTAAAATCTAAAACATTATGTATTCATATTCAAAACCTCAGCAGATTCAGAATATTAAAAAATATTTAGCAAGCGGAATTCTAATTTTACTTTTCAATTTAGGATTATCACTAAACGCTCAACAAAAAACGGAAGGCTCTTTAGGAACTTTAAAGCAGATCAATGCAGGCGTTTTAAACATTGGCTATACAGAAGCAGGACCATCCAAAGGAACTCCGGTTATTCTTCTTCACGGCTGGCCTTACGATATTCACAGTTATGAAGAAGTCGTTCCACAACTTACTGCCAAAGGATATCGTGTAATTACTCCGTATTTACGGGGTTTTGGAACCACCCGCTTCCTTTCTGACAAAACTATGAGAAACGGACAACAGACTGCCGTGGCTTTAGATATTATTGCTTTGATGGATGCTTTAAAAATTGACAAAGCCATTATTGGAGGCTTCGATTGGGGCGCAAGAACCGCCGACGTAATGGCTGCACTTTGGCCGGAACGCGTAAAAGGATTAGTTTCTGTAAGCGGCTATCTAATCACCAATTTAGAAGCCAACAAAAAACCGCTTCCTCCGAATGCAGAATTAGGATGGTGGTATCAATATTACTTTTCTACCGAACGTGGCGAAAAAGGCTATGCAGAAAATACGTATAATTTTAATAATTTGATTTGGAAAACGGCTTCTCCAACTTGGAATTTTGATAAAACAATATACGACAGAACTGCTCAATCTTTCAATAATCCAGATCATGTGGCGATCGTGATGCACAATTACCGTTGGAGATTATCTTTAGCAAAATGTGAAGCACAATATGATAAATTGGAGAAAAAGCTTCAATCAAAACCAAAAATCAATGTTCCGACAATTACGATCAGCAGTGATTTTGACGGAGCCGCTATTGACGGAAAGGCATACGAAGGACAATTTACAGGAAAATATTCTCACAAAATTTTAAATGGAATCGGGCATAATGTTCCACAGGAAGATCCAAAGGCTTTTGCGGATGCGATTGTGGAAGTGGATGGGTATTCGAAATAATTAAAGGTAAAAACAGCCCGCATACATTCAATCAAAAAAAACAATTTTTCTTTTGTCTTAACACAAAAGAAACAAAAAGTCAAGACTTGGAAAATGAATGCTAAAAATTAAAACTTAATCCCAAAAACTTGCGCGAATTCAAAGTTTTTCATCTTAACTAAATTTCTCTCGCGCTTCGAACAGTGGGAATTTTTTAACGGATTAATTTCCAATTTTCTTAACGCTTCATTTTCCGACGTTCATGATGACAAGGATAAATTCATTTCAAAATAAATTTTAATCAATAAAAATCTAAAAAAATGGAAAATACAAACATCATTCAGTCAGAAAAAGTTTTATACACAGGAAAAATACATACAACGGGCGGGAGAGAAGGATTCTCTAAAAGTTCGGATGGTAATTTAGATATAAAATTATCAACACCCGGAGGTTCGGAACCGGGAACCAATCCGGAGCAGCTTTTCGCCGCGGGATGGTCTTCCTGTTTTATCAGCGCTTTAGGAATTGCCGCAAGAAAAAGAAAGATTAAACTTCCTGCTGAAACCGCAGTAGATGCCGAAGTAGATTTATGTTTAAACGATGATACCTACTTTTTGCAAGCCCGATTGAACATTAGCCTTCCAGGAATTGATAATGAAACAGCTCAATTATTAGCCGAAGAAGCGCATCAAAAATGCCCGTATTCAAAAGCGACGAGAGGAAATATCTTGGTTACATTACAAATCTCATAGTCTATTCATTTATATTAAACAAAAACCCGCACTGTGACGAAACAATGCGGGTTTTACTGCAATTTAAAAAATGAACTAGCGCTGACTTTCAGACAAAGGTTTATGGAGCAGACCTTTGAATTCAATCAAACGTTATGACTATTAGTTTTTAACAACTTTTTTCGAAATTTTCTGTCCGTTCTTTAATTTCAATTCAACGATATACACACCGTTTGAAAGTGCTTTCATATCGATTTGATTGTTTGAAATCTGAACTTCTACTTTTTGACCTACCAAATTGTATACAGCTATTGTATCAATGGTAGAATCTGCTTTAATATTTAAAATACCGTTCGTAGGATTTGGATAAACACCGATGGTGGATGCATTTAACCTTACATCAACAGTACCTAATTGTGTAAAATCTTTGATACATCTTACAGCTTCTCCCTGACCTCTTGGTGCTCCGGAAGTTGGCTGTGCATTCCCTGTTCCGATATATAAAAACTTACCACCTGAAGTCGCCGTATCTGAACTCCAGTAATATCCTCTTTCTCCAACAAAAGTAAATCCTCCTGTTGAGCTGCTTCTGTATCCTCCTGCAGGTAATTTCAAGTAACTGTTAAATGCTGTTGCCGGATTATTAATACCTTCTGCATTTACTGCTGAAACCCACTCTGCTGAAACCGGAAGTCTCCAACCCTGACCTACTTTTTTACAAGGATCTGCACTCACTGCTGAAGTTACATCTGAAGAAGAAGCTGCCGTCCAGGCATCACTAGTAGCATTTGTTGCCCACCATGAAGAACCTGAACCACCAATGATATAAGAACTATTTCCTCCCGTTATTCCTACTGGTGAATTTGGACTAGGCGCTGAATTAGTTGTTGAATTTCTCAACTGGTGACCATCATCCCATCTTCCCCACTGGAATAAATCTCCATAAGAATCTACATCATTAAAAACGGTAGCCACTCTTGTGCTTCCTAAATTTTGCTGGAACCAAACTTTCCCATCTGCACCTCTTACCGTTGTGTAAACAACCTGCTGACCTTGATAAAAGAAAGATACACATCCTAGATCTCCAGGGTTATTTCCAGGATCTGTATTGTTACAAGTTGGAATGGTATTATTACTTGTGATAGAAATTCTTTTCACTTTTGTACCTCCATCTGAATATGCTAAAACCAAATAATTATTAGCCTTATCAATTGCTAAATCATTATAAGTAGCCTGCCCGTCAGAGATAAAATCTCCACCGAATTTTTCCCAAACCTGATTAGCATTTAACTTAAATACTGAATTTTTCAGATAATTATCATTTTCAAAACGGCTTCCCACCACATAAGGCTCTCCTGAAGGCGTAACAGCAATGGCAACGTGCTGCATTCTTCCTTCACTGAAGTATTGATTTCCAACCGCTACCCAAGAAGTTCCATCGAATTTTTTAACATTTAATTTAGTTCCGTTTGCTGAATTGGAAACATAGGCAACATATACATTGTTATTTCCATCAATCGCAATATCCGAAGTATACTGCTCACTTGCCGCAGCACCATCTACAATACTTCCGCCAACTAATTCCCAGTTGTCTGTAGCACTGGCTGTCGTAGAATTTACATAGACTCTTAAACCACTTGATACGTTTGCTGTGTATACTTTATTGTTGGTTCCGATTACCATTTCTGCATACATGGCACCGTTGGAAAAACCTGCGTTCCCAACTTGCTCCCAAGCGCCGTTTACATAACGAGAAACAGTTCCTGAGTTATGATTTCCGAACGTAAATAAAACATTAGAAGGTGAAACTGCCGAAGCATGGTAATTTACAGAGGTATTGGTTGAGTTTGGTAATGAATTCCAAGATGTTCCGTTAAACTGACGAACTTCCATTCCCGAACCTGGATATCCGATCTGATTTGTATAATAAATATTGCCTAAACCGTCTACTGATAAAGAATTATAAAGCGCAGTTCCTGTTGTAATTCCCGCACTTCCTCCTGCATAAGACCAAGTATTTCCGTTAAAAACCTGAACCGAACCTTTTGCTACTGAAGTATCATAATATGAAAGATAATATTTTCCTGCATTATCTACAACCAGATTGTTATAGCTACTTCCTCCGGCCGAAACCGTTGCCACACCTCCTACATTCTCCCATTGCTGAGCGTATGAATATGTACTTGCGAATGCCAAAACACCGAGACCAACCCCGATTTTTTTCATCGCCACGTGTAAATTTCCGAACATAATCAATATTATTTTTATTTATTCTAAATTATATTTAATTTTGCGCAAAATTACTTCTCTTTATTAACCTCAAGTTATCATTTCCAAACTTTTTGTTATCCTATGTGAAGCTTTTATTTTAAAATGTACCACAAAAACCACGCATCGTATGAAGCAAACTAAGAACGGATCTATATTCCAGTCCGATGATATACAAATAGTACTGCATGAAGATTCGTATGCGGAACATTATTTGAAATCGAATTTTATTGAAGGAAAATCGAGCTTCAATCTTCTTTTTTTACTAAGTAACAATATTCACCTGGAAGCCAACGACTGCGGTGCTAATTTTCTTTTTAAGAAAAATCAGTACATTCTTCATTATTCTTCATTAGACAGCTCGGCAGAACTTTGGACGGAAAATCAGGATAGTTTAAAATATTTGCAGATTCAGATTAATTATAATTACATATTCAATCTCATTAATCCGGAAGCCAATAGAGAAAACGCGGAAATCTTGGAGAGTATGATTAAGAATAATTTCATTTTCCTCCATAAAGAAACACCACCGGATATGACGGTAGAAATGCACATGATTTTGAAAGAGATCATCAGCTATTCAAAAAAAGGCGTGATGCAGAAATTGTTTGTGGAAGCCAAAATCATCAAGCTTCTTATTTTGATTTTTGAGCAATTTAATAGTAAAAATGTAATCGATAACACCCCAAAAACATCTTCTATCATCAAAAAATTCATCGATGAAAATTATCATAAAAATATTAAAGCTGAGGAAATCGGAAAGCTGATTGGGATGAATCAGAATAAAATCAGAAAAGAATTCAAGGCACAATATCAGGTGACTGTCAACGATTATATTTCTGAATTGCGAATGCTAAAAGCTAAAAAACTGATCATCAACAAAGATATGATGATTAAAGAAATTGCTATTGAATGCGGATATGAATACGTTCAGAATTTCACAAGAGCCTTCAAAAAGAAATTCGGAGTTTCGCCTGAAAAGCTTCGAACGAATTAAAAAAAAGAAAACCACTTAAAAAATTAAGTGGTTTTGTATATGTTGTTTTGCTTTGATATTACTTCCTCGGAATTCATGTGAGAAAGCAATGACAATCAATTAATGATGTCCGTGACTATCGTGACTGTGGTCATGAATAAAAGGCCCGTGACCTTTAGGCTCGTTGAAGATTACTTCAACACCTTCTTGTTCTGTAAGCAATTTGCTTCTGATATCTTCCGGATCGAAAGGTTTTACTTTACCGAAATACTCTTTTAAACCTTCAGTCAACCACATAGGAATTACCAATCCGAAGAACATGAAAATACACCAGAATCCTACTAGGAACATTGTTACGAAGAAAATCGTCCAAAGGAACTGGTAAAACGGCCAAAATGCTGATAAAATCGTTATCATTCTTTAAAGATTTTAGGCAAAAATAAGGCTTTTTATTGTTTTACACAAAACATACAAGCCCTATTTTGTTATTTATTTTGATTTTAATTAAAAGACTAAAAGGTGATAGACGGATAGATGATAGATTACTCACTCTTTTATCTATTTTCTATTCGTCTATTATCTATCTGTCTTAATGCGCAAGATTGGCAAAGAAATCATTTCCTTTATCATCAGTAATGATGAATGCAGGGAAATCTTTTACCTCGATTTTTCTTACAGCTTCCATTCCTAATTCAGGGAAATCGACTACCTCAACAGACACAATATTGTCTTTTGCCAAAATTGCAGCAGGACCTCCGATTGAACCAATATAGAAACCACCATATTTGTTACACGCGTTGGTAACGTCTGCTGTTCTGTTTCCTTTTGCCAACATCACCATACTTCCGCCGTGGCTTTGGAATTCGTCAACATACACATCCATTCTTCCCGCCGTTGTAGGACCAAAACTTCCTGAAGCCATTCCTTCCGGTGTTTTTGCAGGACCTGCGTAATAGATCGGGTGATTTTTGAAATATTCAGGCATTGGCTGTCCGGCATCTAACAATTCTTTGATTTTTGCGTGAGCAATATCTCTTGCAACGATCAATGTTCCGTTTAATTTTAATCTTGTTTTGATTGGATATTTTGAAAGCTCTGCTAAAATTTCAGACATAGGCTGATTCAGATTAATTTCAACCGCTTCCTCTAAATGTGGCGGAGTTGCAGGTAAAAACCTTTTCGGATCTTGTTCCAGTTGTTCTAAGAAAATACCTTCTTTGGTAATTTTTCCTTTAATATTTCTATCTGCAGAACAAGAAACTCCCATTCCAACCGGACAAGAAGCTGCGTGACGAGGAAGTCTGATTACTCTAACATCGTGTGTTAAATATTTTCCACCAAACTGAGCTCCAATTGCACTTTCCTGGCAAATTTTCTGAACTTTTGCTTCCCATTCCAAGTCTCTGAAAGCCTGTCCAGCCTCATTTCCTTCAGTCGGAAGATTGTCGTAATATTTTGCTGATGCTTTTTTCACTGCCGCTAAATTTGCTTCCGCAGAAGTTCCACCAATAACCAAAGCTAAGTGGTAAGGCGGACAAGCAGCTGTTCCCAAATCTGAAATTTTATCTTTAATGAATTCTTCAAGAGATTTTTCGTTCAATAAAGACTTAGTTTTTTGATAAAGGAAAGTTTTGTTGGCAGAACCTCCTCCTTTTGTTAAGAATAAAAACTCATAATAATCTCCTTTTTTAGCATAAATATCAATCTGCGCCGGAAGGTTTGATCCAGAATTTTTCTCATCAAACATCGTTAAAGGAACCACCTGAGAATATCTTAAATTTCTTTTTTGGTAAGTATTAAAAATTCCTTTACTTAAATATTCACCATCATCAACACCAGTGTAAACATTTTCTCCTTTTTTACCCATCACAATAGCTGTTCCTGTATCTTGGCAAGAAGGTAAAGCGCCTTCCGCAGCCACTGCAGCATTTTGCAATAAATTATAAGCAACGAATCTGTCGTTATCTGTCGCTTCAGGATCGTCGATAATTCTTCTCAAACTTTCAAGGTGCGAAGAACGAAGCATGAAAGAAACATCTGCCATCGCCTCTTCTGCAAGAAGTTCAAGACCTTTCGGATCTACGGTTAAAATTTCTCTGTCTCCCAATTTTTCAACTTTCACATACTCTGAAGTCAATTTCTTATACACCGTATCATCTTTCGTGATCGGATACGGATCCTGATATCTAAATTCCATTCTACTTTTAATTTTTTCGATGCAAAAATACGGCTTACGCAAAAAAACATGAGCAAAATCAGTGATTTAGATTGATATTTATAATGATTATAAATTGCGAGAGTTTTCATTATTGAGTAACTTTAACAATTGAGGCTAAGGTTGAGATTAAGGTTAAAATTCCACTTAAACTTAGCCTAAACCTTTAAAATAAATTTCACAATGAATTACAGAATAGAAAAAGACACCATGGGTGAAGTGCAGGTTCCTGCAGATAAGTTTTGGGGAGCACAAACGGAACGTTCAAGAAACAATTTCAAAATCGGTCCGGAAGGTTCTATGCCACACGAAATTATTGAAGCTTTTGCCTATTTAAAAAAAGCGGCAGCATTCACCAACACTGATTTGGGAGTTCTTCCTGCTGAAAAAAGAGATATGATCGCAAAAGTGTGTGATGAAATCTTAGAAGGAAAATTGAACGATCAGTTTCCTTTGGTCATTTGGCAAACAGGTTCGGGAACGCAATCAAACATGAACGTAAATGAAGTTATTGCCAATCGTTCGCACGTAAATTCTGGCGGAAACTTAGGCGACAAAACCGAAGTTCATCCAAATGATGATGTAAATAAATCTCAATCTTCGAATGATACGTATCCAACCGCAATGCACATTGCAGCGTATAAAAAAGTTGTTGAAACAACAATTCCTGCGGTTGAAAAATTAAGAGATACATTAAAAGAAAAATCAGAAGCATTTAAAAATATTGTAAAAATCGGAAGAACGCATTTGATGGATGCAACTCCACTAACTTTAGGGCAGGAGTTTTCAGGATATGTCGCTCAATTGAATTATGGAATTAAAGCGTTGAAAAACACTTTACCTCACCTTTCAGAATTGGCTTTGGGAGGAACTGCGGTTGGAACAGGCTTGAATACTCCGCAAGGTTACGATGTAAAAGTGGCTGAGTATATTTCAAAATTCACGAATCTTCCTTTTGTAACAGCAGAAAATAAATTTGAAGCTTTGGCAGCTCACGACGCGATTGTAGAATCTCACGGCGCTTTAAAGCAATTAGCTGTTTCATTGTACAAAATTGCTCAGGATGTGAGATTATTGGCTTCTGGACCACGTTCAGGAATCGGGGAAATTCATATTCCGGAAAACGAGCCAGGTTCTTCGATTATGCCTGGAAAAGTAAATCCTACCCAAAACGAAGCAATGACGATGGTTTGTGCTCAGGTTTTAGGAAATGACACAACAATTTCTTTTGCGGGAACGCAGGGAAATTATGAACTGAATGTTTTCAAGCCAGTGATGGCGTACAATTTCTTGCAATCTGCTCAATTGATTGCTGATGCATGTATTTCATTTAATGATCATTGTGCGGTTGGAATCGAGCCAAATCATGAAAGAATCAAAGAATTGGTTGACAAATCTTTGATGTTGGTAACGGCTTTGAACACCCATATCGGTTATGAAAATGCAGCAAAAATTGCAAAAACTGCTCACAAAAATGGTACAACATTGAAAGAAGAAGCTATAAATCTTGGACTTTTAACTGCTGAACAATTTGACGAGTGGGTAAAACCTGAAGATATGGTGGGAAGTTTGAAATAATGTAATGGCTGGAAGATGGAGGCTAGAAGTGGTATGAATATAAATATCAAATTCTGCTCCCAATTTTTCAGAGAAAATAAATGAATAAAACCTTAGAGAAATCTGAGGTTTTTGTTTTTTATAATTAATTGAAATACAATTTTTTAAATAAAACTATTTTCGAATTAAATTTTTTCATAAATTAGTGATATAAATACAAATCATTATGAAACAAATTACTATGAAAAATTTAAAGAAAATCAAGAGACAGAATTTAAAAGAAGTTTTAGGAGGACACACTTGCCCCGGAAACCTGATCCATGTACAATGGAATGGCTACCATGCCTGCTGTATTACACCTCCGCCGGGTGGAAATCCCTGTAACGGAACCGCCTGTCTTATTCCTGTAGATATGTGCGACGGCGGATTGAGCTAAAATGTATAAATAGTTGATAAAAGATTTCAAAAAAGAAAGGTCGGAGAAAATTCTCTGACCTTTTATATTTAACTTAATGCTGGTGATGAAACCTGATCTGCAAAATATTGCTCTAAATCTTTCAATGTTTCCGGATTGGTTTGAATATCTTTTACTAATTTTCCTTTATTCACTACAACAATTCGGTTGCAGACTTCCGTTGTATGCGAAAGATCATGACTGGAAATAAGGAAAGTAACACCTTCCTGTTTTGATAATTCTTTAATTAGATTCTTTAATTTAATTTGCGTTGAAGGATCGAGATTGGCAAAAGGTTCATCAAGAATTATAATTTCAGGATTTCCGATTATCGCGCCAACAATACCAACTTTTTTCTGATTTCCTTTTGAAAGATCACGGATATATTTTCCTGAATTTAAAATTTCACCACTGAAAAGATCATGAAATTGTTTTAGAAATTCGTCTACCGAAGCTTTGTTCTGACCTCTCAGCTCACCAATAAAGTAAAAATATTCCTCAGGCGTAAGATAACCGATCAAGAAAGTATCGTCTACAAAAGCTGAAACTTTACTTTTCCAGGCTTCAGATTCATTGACTTTAATTCCGTCAACACTTACGAAACCCGTTGTTGGTTGGATAAGATCGAGCATCAGACTGAAAAGCGTTGTTTTTCCGGCTCCGTTGTTTCCTACCAATCCGAAAGTTTCTCCTTTAGGAATTTCAAGGTTTTCTATATTTAAAACGGTAGCATTTCCGTATGTTTTAGATAAATTTTGTATTGTGATCATGATATTAAGCTTTATTTTTAAATGCGTCTATAGTACTATATTTTTCCACTTTATAGTGTTTTACAATAATGTCGAAAATTTTCTCTCTCAATAAAAACCCTATCAAACCAATAATTGCAATACTTACAACGCCGGCTGTGATTCCGAAGAAATATTTAGCACCGGCAAAAACTGCCATCGGTAAAAGCATTTTAGGAATGAGTAGAAGTAAAGATTTTAAATTGAAACTATTTTTTTGTCCGAATCTTTTTTCTTTAGAATTAAGATCGATCTGCATTTTATTGTAAGCCCCCGACCATAAGGTAAATTGTGAATTAACTCCGATATTATAAATTCCGGCAGCAAGAAATGTTAAATAAATTTCCCATCCGAAATAAGCATAGCACAGCGCCAACACAATGGAAACCGCAGTTACAATATTCATCAGCCACCATTTTGCCTTGATGTATTCTTTATAAGGAACATTCAAAGTCATCATTAAAGGATAATATGAACTGTCAAACGCAGGAACTCTTTGCCCAAATAAAAACTGAAAGCCTCCCGTTACAAAAAGCCCCATAAACATCATCATCGCCGGCGTTTTATAAACCGAGGAAGAAAACATCAGCATTCCGTAGAACAAGAAAAAGAAACTTCCGATTAAAATACCTTTGGTTACTTTATTTCGTCTCAGCATTTTAATATCGTTGTTGATAAACGTCCCGATAACGCCGTACTTATTAAGAAAAGCGATATTTTCCGTTTTACCGACTTCTTTTTTGACTTCTAAACCTTGATCAAGATAAAAATCTTTAAAAATAGAATTAAATGAAATTTTCCATAAACCAGAAAATAAGCTGATTGCGATC
Organism: Chryseobacterium sp. C39-AII1; assembly: GCF_039672645.1. Classification (NCBI taxonomy): domain Bacteria; kingdom Pseudomonadati; phylum Bacteroidota; class Flavobacteriia; order Flavobacteriales; family Weeksellaceae; genus Chryseobacterium; species Chryseobacterium sp. C39-AII1. Next base: position 53,502 of record NZ_JBDFPQ010000014.1, on the reverse strand, counting down.
ACTACAAAATACGGTCTTTCATAGAAATTATAAAAGAAAGTTTCGGCATACGAAAGTACCGGAACGATATTGTAATATCCTAACGCAACAATTCCCGCGATCAGAATTCCAATTCCGATGGCAATATTTTCTTTCTCATTCAGAAGAATATTGATAAAATTATTCAGGTAAAAGAGTAAAGAAACACCTAAAAACCAAGTCAAGATTCCTAAAAAGCTGAAACCATTCCACAAAGCAATGACTGAAAAAGTGATAAAGAAAAGTGAATTCAGCCAGCTGAAAGGAGATAGAAAAGTTTTGATCAACATATAATTAACCAACGTTTTCTTAGAAATATTCATCGTCAGAAAAGGCTTGATATTCTGCGTCGGCAATTGCTGCATCATGTATTTAAAAATAAGATCCGCCAGCCAGACAACAATTAAAAATCGGGAAACGATCTTCAAAGGATCTAAGTTCAGTTCTTTGTGAATATAATAGTAAGCACCAAATGCTCCGCCCACAAGACAAGCCATAAAATAAAGAATTCCCAATAATCTGAAAATCTTCATGGCAAGATTCATCCCCAACGATGAACCACGAAAAAAACTTTTGATCTCTAAACGTAAGAATTTTACAAACATAGCTCAGTTTTAATCATTAGTTATGATTTTGTGAAATATGTTACAGTTTTCTAATGAAAATCTAGTATTTAAACGAAAAAAAGACCTCTAATCCGAAGTCTTTCTATATTTTAATATGAATTTTTATTTTACCCGATAAGCTCTTTCGCTTGTGCCAAAGCAGCTTCGGTAATTTTGCTTCCTGAAAGCAATTGTGCAATTTCGTTCAGCTTTTCAGCATCGCTTAAAGGAACAATATTAGACTGCGTTTTTCCGGCAATATCCTGTTTTACAACCTTATAGTTATTATTCCCTTTTGCAGCAACTTGGGCCAAGTGAGAAATAACAATCAGCTGCATATCTTTAGACATTTCGCGCATCAGATTTCCGATTTCTTCGGCAACTTTCCCTGAAACACCGGTATCAATTTCATCCAAAATTAAAGTTGGAAGATCGTCACTTTCAGCAATAATTTTCTTCACTGCCAACATGACTCTGGATCTTTCACCTCCTGAAATTGCTGTCTGAATCGGTCTTAAAGGAAAACCTGAATTTGCCTGAAATAACAATTGAATATTTTCTTTTCCGAATGAATTGAATTCTTCAGAATGCTGTAATTCAATATCTACTTTTGCTTTTTCAAGACCTAACTGCTTCAATAATTTTTCGGCTTTCGAAATGAAAACAGGGACACTTTTTTTTCTGTTTTGCGCCAGTTTATCAGCTAAAATCTGTAATGACTTTTCTTTTTTAGCAATATTTTCCTGAATTTCAACAATATATTCTTCCAGCTCAGAAGCTCCTTTTTGTTCACCTGATAATTGATCTCTGAGATCTTTCAATTCATTAATATCAGCAACATTATGTTTAATAAACAAACTGTTGAGCTTATTATTAAGTTCCGTTAAAATCAAAAGATTCGCCGGATTGATCTCTATTTTTTCAGACTCGTTTTCAAGCTCCGAAATAATATCTTTCAATTCAACAAAAGACTGTTCCAGCCTTTCATCAAGCTCCACAAAACCATTGGAAACTTCAGCAATTTTTGAAAGCTTATTTTTTGCTTCATGGAAAAAGGATAAAATCCCGATTTCTTCCTGATGAAACCGCGACAAAACCTGACCGATATTTTCTGAGATCATCTCCGCATTTTCCTGAATAGAAAGCTGATTTTGAAGATCTTCATAATCTACATCATCAAGATTCAGTTCAGTTAATTCGTTCAGTAAAAACTGCTTATAATCACTTTCCTTATTGCTTTCAGCAAGTTGAGTCTGCAATTTTTTAAGCTGAGTTTTTAAACTTTGAAATTCTGAAAATTCAAACTGATAATCTTCAATCAACTTTTTATTTTCTGAAAGTCCATCGATTATTTTAAACTGATATTCAGAAGTAAAAAGATTAGACGTTTCAAATTGAGAATGAATATCAATCAGTTGCGAAGAAAGCTCTTTTAAAATATCAAGCGTTACCGGAACATCATTTATAAATGCCCTCGACTTTCCTGAAGGTAAAATTTCTCTACGGATGATGGTTTGGTGTTCATAATCTAAATCATTCTCAATAAAGAATTTTTTGAACTGATTATTTAAAGCAAATTCCGTTTCTACCACGCTTTTCTCTTCCGATTTTGAGATAGATTTTACGTCTGCCCTTTCGCCCAAAATTAGTCTCAGTGCTCCAAGAATAATAGATTTCCCAGCTCCTGTTTCACCGGTAATAACCTGTAAACCATTGTTTAGTGACACTTCAAGAGTATCAATTAATGCAAAATTTTTAATGTAAATTCTCGATAGCATTGATAAGCAAATTACTTTAGGTATTGCAAATATAAAACTTTAGAATCGTAAAAAATTATTTCCATTTACTCCATCTGGAGTCTGTATTTTTTGGAGAGAACAGCATCATCAACTGTTTCAAACTGGCAATATCGATTCCACCGTTGTTGGTAGAATTAAAGATATTAAAAATCTCATCAGCCTTCGTTACGAGAAAAAGATCGAGGAAATAATTCTGTGCAAAAGAGTTTTCATACATTTTCAACTGCATTAAAGCATCGAAAATAACTTTTTTACCTGGTGCTTGATCCTGATTAAATAAATTATCTAAACCTGCTCTATGATATGAATAATATGAAGAACGCAATTGCGCCATATTGGGATTCATAATCTCTCGAATTAATTGAGATCTGTTTCTGGGTTCGTTTACCTGCTTCCAGCCTTCGTAATTGTTTTGAGACTCTCCGTTTTGCGCGATCTGCTGCGCTTTTTGGAACCATTGAGTTCCTCCCATTGATTGGAAACTGTCTGCATCATATCCTAAAATCACATACACATAAAAACTTATTACATCAATAAGGTTTTTACCGGAAAACTGTCTTTCATTAAATATAAGATTCTCATTTTCAATATATTCAAAAGAAAATCTTTGATCCTGAAGATTAAGTAAAGGAGATTCATAATTGGTATTAAAAACCGGACGAACCGCCTGAATAATAATACTTCCCTTAAACCTATTGGCATCTCTTTCTGCAATTACAATTGCGAAATTACACTTTACTTTTTCGAAATTCTGAAGTCTTTTCCCCGTCCAGCTTGTATTATTGATAAAATCTTTGAGACTTTTCTCCAGCGCTTTAAAAGCCTGTGTATTACTACCCTGCACCTGTTGAGAATTCACCTGAACGGTTGCCAGCAATTCCTGAGAAAAACTTGTAGTATATATAAAAAGTAGTAAAAATAAACTTATAATTTTTTTCATTGTCTTATTAAAAATTGAGAACGGAAATTTATTAAAATTATTTTAAAAGTTGAGTTTCAACGAAATCCAAAATATCTTTCGCCACATCACCCTTCGATTTTAAGTCAAACTCTGTTTTCTCTGTTTTGGTGAATATTTTAATTTTATTAGTATCATTCTTGAAACCCGCCCCGCTATCACGAAGAGAATTCAGAACAATCATATCCAAATTTTTCTTTATCAGTTTACCCTTTGCATTTTCCTCTTCATTTTGAGTTTCTAATGCAAAACCTACTAAAAACTGATGCTTTTTATTTTCGCCCATTGTCTTCAGAATGTCCGGATTTTTCACCAATTCAATCGTCAGATTTTCATCATTTTTTTTGATTTTTTCCTTCGCCACTTCTTTCGGAGCATAATCTGCAACGGCAGCACTCGCAATCGCAATATCTACATTTTCATAAAATTCAAATACTTTGTCGAGCATTTCTTTTGCTGAAGTAACCTTATGTAAATCAACGTTTTTACTATGAATTGTTTGAGAACTCGGTCCCGAAACTAAAATTACCTTCGCTCCTCTTTTAGATGCTTCTTCGGCTAGTGAAAAGCCCATTTTTCCGGATGAATGATTTCCTATAAATCTCACAGGATCAATTGCTTCATACGTTGGTCCAGCAGTAATCAAAACCGTTTTTCCTTCAAGGCTTTTATTTTCATTTGAATTAAAAAAATTTTCTATCGCTTTCGCAATCGTTTCCGGCTCAGCCATTCTTCCTTGCCCAACCAACCCACTCGCCAGTTCGCCACTTTCAGCAGGAATAATAAAATGTCCGAAATCTTCAGCCATTTCTAAGTTTTGCTTTGTTGAAGGATGTTGATACATATCCAAATCCATTGCAGGAGCGATGAAAACAGGGCATTTTGCAGACATATACGTAGCAATGACCAAATTATCACACATTCCGTGCGTCATTTTAGCCAATGTATTTGCGGTGCATGGAGCAATAACAATTACATCTGCCCAAAGCGCCAATTCCACATGACTATTCCAGGTTCCGTTATCACTGTAAAAATCTGAGTACACAGGTTTTTTAGATAATGTTGATAAGCTAAGCTTGGTAACGAAGTTTTCAGCATCGGGCGTCATGATCACCTGAACTTCAGCCCCTCTTTTTATAAAATCTCTTATCAGAAAATGAATTTTATAGGCTGCAATACCTCCGGAAACAGCTATGAGAATCTTTTTCCCTGAAACGCTCATGTAGTTTTAATTTTAGAATACTAAATTACTTATTTTTTCTCAGAACGCGGCTTTATAGAACGATAAAGGTCATAAAAGAAACAACTCCTTTATGACCCTCATCTATAAAAAACATATTGTATTTTATTTTCTGTCTTCAGTTTTTCTGAAGTAAACGTCTTCATTCAACCACTCTTCAATTGCGATAGAAGTTGGTTTTGGAAGTTTTTCGTAGTGCTTAGAGATCTCAATTTGCTCTCTGTTTTCGAAAACTTCTTCTAATGTAGAATTGTGAACAGCAAACTCGTCTAGCTTATTGTGAAGCTCAGTACGAATTTCAGCATTAATTTGCTCTGCTCTTTTTCCCATGATAACAATAGCTTCATAGATTGAACCTACTTTATCTTCAATCTTATCCTTATCGTAAGTGATAGTATTTACTTCTGCTTTTGTATCTTTTACACTCATTTTGAGAAATTTAATTTATTTTAAGTTAGCAAATTTACGAATTATCTTTGAATTTTGAAAGTCGCTGCCGGCGGAGGTGTCTGAAGCGCTGCACTATCCCTCTGGATCTGCATTGCCTTCTTCTCAGCATCGATTTGATTTTTCACCTGCTCATCAGATTTTTGCTTTGATGCTAGTAAATCTGCTTCTTTTTTCTGCTTTGCCGTTAATGTTGCAATCCTTTCTTCTGTTTGTTTTTTAACAATAACGAAATTCGCTTTTTCTTTTTCTAATTTTTTTCTTAGATCTAAAGCAGTTTTAGAATATTCTGTATTCGGAAGATCTTTTTCAACCTGTCTTGTGAATGCCAAAGCACTTTCAATACGCTCGTCTTTCAAATCATAAATAGATTTTGCGGCAAGCTGATAACGAGAATCCATAATATATCCATAGATTTTCGGGCGAAGCTTTGTACTTGGGAAATCATTCAATACATTTTCCAACGCTGTGTTTGCAGCTTTATATTCACCCATGTTGAAATATTGCCTTGCATTTTCAAAAGCTTTAAATTCAAGCTTGTAAGACAACTCATCAATCATCGTGTTGATATTCTTAGATCTTTCAGACGCCGGATATTCGTTCAGGAAATTCTGCAATTCATTAATTGCCAATTCTGTACTCGACTGATCCAAATTATAATCCATTGAACCTTCATAGTAGCATAACGCTGATAAATAGGCAGCTTCTTCAGCTCTTGGATCTTTCGGAAAGTTGATCGAAAAGTTTTTAAACTGATGCCCCGCCAATTTATAACTCTTGTCATAATAGTTAGCAGAAGCCGTATTATAGGCAACATTTGGGAAATCATCTGTTCCGGCAACAAGATTCGCAAGTCTGTCGTACAATGCCAAAGCATTTTTCCATTTCTTTTTAGCGAAGTTTTCATTGGCTACTTTCAGGATGTACGCTTTGTCAGCACTTTTCATTGCTTTATCTTGCTGACTAATACATGATGACACTACAGCTACAGCAAAAAGACCTAAAATATATTTTTTCATATAAAAAATTCAACAGTTTTCGGATTATATAACCGATCTATTAATTTGCAAAAATATAACTTTTTTGTCAATAGATTTTTTTTTATGAATATTTAACGTAATTTTAGTCCGCAGCGTATCCCAAAATTGCAAAAACGCTCATTAAAAGATTCATTCTTACTTTTTTTTCGGCTTCTTTGGCATAAGATTCTTCATTTTTGCTCGGAACATACAATTCATAAAAATTCTTATTCCTTATCACAAATAAAGTAGAGCCAATAATGGTTGTTAAAATATCTTCCGGTCTTGGAGTATAAGTAAAAACACCCGATGCCACTCCTTTTTTAATAACATCATCCAGCTTTTTTACAAATAATTGATAGAAATCCAGCAGTTCATCTTTCAGATTTTCGGTATGACGAAGCTCCTGAGTGACAAAACCGTGGAAATAATTATATTTAAATAACTGAGAAACAATATATTTAATAATTTCCTTCATTTGCATTTCCGGTTTCCCGTCTTTTATGGTATCTGCAAATTCAGAAAAATTCTCTCTCGTTTTCAGCACACGGTACTGATAGAGATAAGACATCATTTTTTCCTTCGACCCAAAATAATAAGAGATCATAGCAACATTAATATTTGCTTTCGAACAAATATCCCTCACCGACGTTCCTTCATATCCTTTTTTCGCAATCAGCTCTTCGGCGATGTCTAATATGTGGATTTGTTTTTCTGTAAATTTTTTTCTCATGAAATGTGGCTTTCAGGTAAAGTTAAGAAATTTTTAACACATTTATAAACGTTCGTTTAAGAAATTTACATTAAATCTAAATAAATAGTATTTTTGACCATGGATTTTTTTGATTTTCACCATCATAAGAAAAACATCAGCAACGGAATTTATAATATTAATATTGAAACAGTTCCGCCGGATTTCCCTTATTCCATTGGTATTCATCCGAAAGAAATAGACATTCATCATATTGAAAATCAATTCAATTGGCTTGAATCAAATATCACTAAAAACTGTTTTGCCATTGGAGAATGCGGCTTGGATTCTTTTGCTGAAACAGATCAAAAAACACAGGAAGAAGTATTTTTAAGACAAATAAAATTCGCCAACGAGATCAAAAAACCAATCATTATTCATTGCGTGCGAAAATTTTATGAAGTAATTTCTTTAAAAAAACAGGCAAAACAGCCGATGATTATTCATGGTTTTAATAAAAAACAAAGCATTGCCGACGATTTACTTAAAAATAATTTTTATCTGAGTTTTGGAAAAGCCGTTTTGTATAATTTATCTTTGCAAAATACTTTGAAAATTACTCCTTTAAATAAAATCTTTTTAGAAACCGATAATGACGATTTCAATATCGAAGAATTATATATGAAAGTTTCAGAAATTAAAGAGATTTCCCTGGAAAATTTAAACAAACAAATTGTAGAAAATTTAGAGACGATAAAAAATGGATAAATATTGGTTGGAAAGAACAGAACTTCTCGTAAAAGAAGAAGGTTTGGAAAAGTTGAACAAAGCAACAGTTCTGGTTGTAGGATTGGGCGGAGTTGGCTCTTTTGCTGCTGAATTTTTAGCAAGAGCAGGCATTGGAAACATGACAATCGTAGATGGTGATACCGTAGATATCACCAACATTAACAGACAATTACCCGCTTTACGATCTACTGTTGGAAAGCACAAAGTAGAAGTGGTTGCGGAAAGACTTTTAGATATTAATCCGGATCTTAATTTAACGAAAATCAATGAGTTCCTAAATCCTGAAAGAATGGATGAAGTCTTAGATTCCGCAAAATTCGATTATATTTTGGATTGTATCGACAGCGTGACTCCGAAACTTACTTTAATTATTGCAGCTAAAAGAAGAAAAATAAAAATCGTGAGCTCTATGGGCGCAGGCGGAAAAACTGATCCGAGTAAAGTAATGGTGCGAGACATCAGCAAAACGGAACATTGCCACCTTGCAAGACAGGTAAGAAAAAGGCTGAAAAAAGAGAAAATAGACAGAGGCGTTCGTTGTGTTTTTGCGAATGATATTCAGGATGAAGAAAGCCTAAAAATGACCGACGGAACCAATTATAAAAGATCTTTCTACGGAACGATAAGCTATATGCCAGCGATTTTCGGGTTGTACACTGCTTCGGAAGTGATTAATTATTTATTGAAAAAAGATTAATTTTTTTCTATTACTCTTAAATATGCTTCGTCTTCGCTCTGCATGACATCGCTACAAATTAACTGTTAATAAAAAACACTTAGTATTAGGAATGTCATGGTGAGCGAAGTCGAAGCATCCCTATTAAAATCAAAAAACAAGAAAATTTCCCCTATATTTACAGTCCGTAAATGACAAATTTCAAATATCCCAGAGCCGAAAAACTCAAAAAAAATACCGAGATCTCTTTGCTTTTCGAAAAAGGCAAATGGAAAACGAATGGGAATTTGAGAATTATTGTGCTAAAAGACAAGCCTTCTGCGCCCGTTGAAAGTACTAAGTTTGCGGTTTCTGTTTCTAAAAAATATTTCAAAAAGGCTGTTCACCGAAATCGTATCAAAAGACTTTTGCGTGAATGTTACCGTTTAAACAAAGATCTTTTCAAAGAAGCTTTTGGCGAAAAAACAGCAGCCATGTTATTTTGGGTTTCTCCGGAATTACCTCAGAAATTTCAGGATGTTGAAGCACAATTTATCAAGCTTTGTCAGGCTCAGCATCAGAAAAAACCTTAGTTTCTTTATCTAAAATTAATCTTTTTAATTATTCGTTTTTTGAACCATTAAGAACATTTAAGTGGTTAAACTTAGTTAAGGAAAAATCAAATTGATTTTTCTCTAAATTTGATCTTATCTTAATTTCCTAAACTTCTTAACAGAAATCTTAATGGCTTAATTATAATCCGACCAATTTTGATAATAATTCGAAGAAAGTAAAGTTGGAAAATTTCACCATTAATTGTCCCCAACTTTATTGCTTAGATTTTGTAACTTTAGGGAAAACAATTAATCTGAAAATTAAAATGTTAGACCAAGTTCCCTATTTACCTTATGTCATAAGTGCCTTTATTGGAATCGGATTGGCTGCAGCGACAGGATTTCGAGTATTTCTTCCGATGTTCGCCGTAAGTTTAGCTTCCTTTATGGGCTGGATTCCGATGAATGAACACTTTGAATGGCTTTCCGGACTTCCTACGCTAATCACCACAGGAATTGCAACCATCGTGGAAATTTTAGCCTATTATATTCCTTTTGTGGATCATTTATTAGACACATTATCCGTTCCATTGGCGACTATTGCGGGATCTGTACTTTTTGCCAGCCAGTTTGGTAATCTGGGAACATTTCCTCAATGGGCACTGGCGCTTATCGCCGGAGGAGGAACAGCAGCTACGATCAGTTCGGGGTTTGCGGGAATTCGGGCAGCCTCCACAGCTACAACGGGAGGATTGGGAAATTCAGTCGTCGGAACCACAGAAACTGCAGGCGCAGGAATTATGGCGGTTTTAGCGATGGCTTTGCCCATTTTTGCAGGTATTTGTGCTATTGTTTTGGTAATCTTTATTTTAGTCGCCGGAAGAAAACTCTGGAGAAAATTCAAAAATAGAAAAACGGCAGCGAGCACTCCATAAAAAAATCCCGATTTTAAAAACCGGGACTTCTATTAATTTTTTGTTCTTATATCTTTTACTTCCTGAATTTTAGCTTCAAAATGCTCTTTTTTCTCAGGATGCTTTTTGATTAATATTTCAAACGCTTTAATGGCTTTGGTATACAATTTTTGTTCTGTATATAAATTGGCTAGCGTTTCCGTCATTAGGTGTGAAATATCTCCGGTTTTTTCTTTCACCACATACGAGCTTTCATCTTTTAACTGACTGATTCTCGGGTTATTTTCAATGAAAGTCTCAATCGCTTTAGTCTTAATCTGCGTTTTTTGTTTATCTTCTTCCTCCGGTCTGTCGATTTTCAACCAACTTTGCCAAGTGTTGATAAATCCGGGAACATTGCTATCCAGAATATTAGGCAGTTTCTTTTCTTCAACAACCTTTTTAATCTCTTCCGGTTTTTCTTCCTTAACTTCTTCTTTTATAGGTTCAGTAGGTTTCCAACTTGAAATATCAGAACCAAAGAACGACACATTCATTACAGGAGTTTCTTCTTTAGAATCAGACGATTTCTCTTCTTGTACAGGTTCTTCAGGAGTTTTAAATTCTTCAGCTTTATCCTCAATTAATTCAGGAATATCTTCGACGATGGGTAAAACTTCTTCAGCTTTTACTTCATCTTTAGCCTCATCCACTTTCGGATTTTCAACAATTACAGGGTCTACTTCAGGTACTTCAACCTGTTGATTTTTAGACAATAAAGAATCTGGAACGTGAGATTCAAAACTCATTGGTTTCCATGCAGATTTTACTTCTTCTACTTCTGAAACCGCTTCATTTTCATTAACTGTTTCTTCAATTTGTTCTAAAGGCTGCTCCTTTTCCTCAATAGGTTCAACTATTTCAGCAACTGGTTTTTCTTCTTTTGCCTCTTCAGGTTTAACCTCAAAACTTTGAGTTTCAGCAAAACTTATATCGTGATTTCCAACAGGTTCAGTCTCATTTTCCGTTTCAACAGCGACTGATTTTGTTTCCTTCATTTTCTTTTCAACCTCTTCAATCAAACGACGCATTTCGTCTTCATGTTTATTGATATTTGGTTGAACAATATCTTCCTCTTTTATCGGAGCTTCTGTTCGTTCAGATTCAATCTTAACTTCGGGAAGGAAAGAATCCGTCCCGTGGAAACTTAGTTCAGAATCATCCTCAACAATCGTTTCTTCAGCATGATCTGAAGCAATTTCCTCTTCATGAATAATCGTTTCCGAAGTAAATTGTGTATCTTTTTCTTCTGTTGAATGATCCTCTTCTTCAATAACAGATTCTTCTTCAGTATTTAATTCAGAATCAATTTCAACATTTTCTTTTTCAATTTCTTCCTGAATTTCAATTGTTTCCTGATTTTCAACTTCGGCAATTTCTACAACCTCATTTTCAGGATTTAATGATTCTGTTTCGTAGAAACTTATATTTTCTTCATCATTTACAGTTTCGTTAATTTTCTCTGAAGAAATATGATCTTCATTAATGATGACTTCAGGCTTAAATTCGGCATTTTCGTCAGCAAGTGTTTCATTCATGAAATCTTCTTCGCCTTCAAAAAGAATTCTGTTTCTTTCGCCGTTTACGTACATATAATTTGCATCAACTTCAGATGTCTGAATTTCACAAGATTCCTGATCTTCAACAATTTCAAGATTTTCAGGTTCTGCGATGACAGCTTCCGGCTCAACAGGAATTGATAAATTTTGATTTAAATCTTCCTGATTTAGTTCTATTTGCTGAACTTTATCTTCTCTTTTTAGAGGAAAATTGCTGCTTTTATAAACATATTGGAAGTTATTTTTTACAACTTCCTCCTTTTGTTCTTCAACTTTTTCAACCTTCACAACGACCTCAGGTTTCGGCTTTTCTTTTTGTTGAATTTTACCGTTAATTAACTGATACAGAATCTTTTTATCGGTAGTATAAGCGGCTGTCGTTGAAAGCTCTTTCTGGTAATTTTCTTTATCGAAAAGGTGAACTCCATACAAATGCAGTGCCCTGATATTCTGGATATAGGGAAAAGAATTGATCTCTTCTTTCAAAAGACCTAGATCTTCTGACTGAATGTGCTTCGGGTTCTTTAATAATTCTAAAACTCTGGGATTCATCTTACCAATTGGCTACAATATCGTTAAATATTTTATTAATAATTCTGTCCGTCACAATTTTCACCTGAGATGCCTCAATATCAGATTGCGACAAGCTACTGTTGAAAACGGCTTCGTCTGAATACGTTCTGTCAAAGCTGGAATCTGGGTGTATTTTATTTTCATAATGTACTTTTACCGTGATCGTCAACTTATTCTGAGATTCCTGAACTACCCCACCAACGTTGTTACTCGTTGTTGTAGAGCTGATGGTTGTAGGAGAAATAGAATAATCTGTAATTTCACCTTCAATCAGAATATCAGGATTTTCTTTGGTTCCTTTTAAGGTTGTTCTCTGTAAAAAACGGTTCTGAATATCTGTTGAGAACTGTTGCGCCAACGCCGGATTTACCAACGCTGCATTATTCGGAAATTCATTGATCTGCACAGTTTTTTCATCCGTTAAAGACGAACCTGTAAAACTGTAGCAAGACTGTAAAAATCCTAAACAGATAAACAAAAGCCATGTAAATTTAGGCTGATTTGTTTTAATTTGACTTAATTTAATATTCATTTTTTACTCCGATTTCTTTTATTTCGTCATGCTCAATCTGCTGCATTGCATCCTCAAAAGCAAAATAATTGGCTGTATAATTCAACGGTAAAGTAAATAAAATACCTATTCCGCAGGCTAAAATCCCCAATTGAGAAAGTATTCCTACCACAATTGCAAAACCTAGAATAGACCAAAAGTTGCCTTTCGTCATTACTTTAGACATATTCCAAGCTTTTTTAATGTCTTTTACTCCTCCTAATGAAATAAGAGCCGGAATATAAAATCCTCTGAAAATGACATAAAATAAAGCTATATAAAAAACGATCATACAAACAACGACCATCACCGGACCTACCGCAGAATCATCACCACCAATTCGTGTAAGAAGCGTGATAAAAAATAGTGGAATGAAAAGTAAAAGCATACCACCAAAAATAATCAGCTGCAACATCAAATAAGGCATGAAATCATCAAAATTAAAAATTTCTCCGGGCCCTGTAGTCTGTCCTTTTCTTAGCTTTCGGCAATATTTATATAAATTTCCCATTCCCAGCATTCCGCAAAGCGGAATAAATGCCATAATAAAGCAAAAAATAACAGCCAGCAAAAGATTTCCAAAGTTATTCTTCAGAAATTCAAATCCGTTGCTCAGGTATTCTCCAAATTTAAAATTAATCGGTTTCGCGTTCAGTTCCGTCATTTATGTATTCTTTTAATTATTAGTCTTCTAAGTTATATTGTTTTATTTTTCTGTATAATGTTCTTTGTGAAATTCCTAATTCGTCTGCCGCTTTGTTTCTCCTTCCTTTATGCTTTTCTAAAGCTTTTACAATCAGGTCTTTTTCGTTGTTTTGAAGAGATAAAGATTCAGGCTTATTTTCCTCAATTTCAATATCTTCGATGTCTTCATAGCTTTCTTCCGGCGAAGCCATAATCGTTGAATTTTGAACGACAGGCGTATTATTTCCGTTTTCAAAATACAATAAAGAATTCTGGCTTATAGGCTGTTGCGTTTCAGGAGTATAAATTCTGTTGATCAGATTTTTTTCCTGATTGCTCAAATCTCCCGCTCCGCGATTTTTTATTAATTCCGAAGTTAAGGATTTTAAATCATTTATATCGTTTCGCATGTCGAAGAGAATCTTATACATAATTTCTCTTTCGCTGCCAAAATCGTTTTGTTTTTGTGTGTTTGGCGTATTCACAACCATCGGAAGATGTGTTTCCATGGGAATGTACTCTGCCAGTTTTTCCACCGTTACGTGTCTGTCTCTTTCTACAACCGTCATCTGCTCCACCAGATTTCTCAACTGACGAACATTTCCGGGGAAAGAATAATTTTCAACATAATGAACAGCGCTTGGCTCCAGTTCCAACTCAGGCATTCTGTATTTTTCAGCAAAATCTATCGCAAACTTTCTGAATAACAAATGGATATCTCCTTTTCTCTCTCTCAAAGCCGGCATATCGATTTGAACCGTATTTAAACGATAATACAAATCTTCACGGAATCTTCCGTCATGAATTGCCTTCATCATATTCACATTGGTAGCCGCCACAATTCTCACATTGGTTTTCTGAACCTGAGAAGAACCCACTTTCATAAACTCACCGCTTTCCAAAACCCTTAACAAACGAACCTGCGTCTGCAAAGGAAGTTCACCAACCTCATCAAGGAAAATCGTTCCGCCGTCAGCTACTTCAAAATAACCTTTTCTAGTTGTTGTAGCACCAGTAAAGGCTCCTTTTTCGTGCCCGAATAATTCGGAATCTATCGTTCCCTCAGGAATTGCTCCACAGTTAACGACAATATATGGCTGATGTTTTCTTTTCGATTCTGAATGAATGATTTTTGGAATAAATTCTTTCCCCACACCACTTTCTCCAATGACTAAAACGGAAATATCGGTGGGTGCTACCTGAATAGATTTTTCCAAAGCTCTGTTTAAAGCCGGAAAGTTCCCAATGATACCAAAACGGTTTTTTATATTTTGTAGCTCGTTGCTCATAAGTAAATTTTTAGATTATTGATTTAAATTTAATCTACAATTAATCAATGAATTGCAGATTCGTTTTAGTGATACGATGAACGATATTTCATCCTATTTTTTAAGAATTAAATCTTAAAATCTAAATAATCCTTGTTTCTTATCTTCGAAACTTTATCTTTTAAATATGTGCTTTCAGTAAAATTATAACCTTTGTTTTGTTTTTCAAAATTTAATAATGACAAATCATGTTTTTGCCTTTCGGAATAAGCCAAGCCAATATCTGAATTATTAAATCCTAAATTATGTTGAATTGCAGGAAGAATTTTCCCGACAACTTCAATTGCTTTATCCTTTTGATTTAAAGCCTGATAAGCTGTTTTCTTTTTAGTAAAATAAATTTGAGAATCACTATGCTGAGATTCAAAAAACTGGCTATAAATCTCGCAAATCTTCCTACAGTCTTCATTTTCAATGACTCCGTTGGTTACTTGCGCCGAGATATTGTTATAAATTATTACCAATAAAACACTAAGGCAATATTTTTGAAATTTTTCCATTGTCTTTTTTATAGGTTAATATTGATAATAATTTACTTAATTTTTTATTTTTCGGTTCGATTGTTATTCCGCAATTCTCCCTAAAAGCGTGCCTTGCGTGTTATCATACACAAAAACGTTCACAATGTCACCAATTTTTTGACCTTCTGCCATATCGAAAACACAAACGGCATTCTGAGAGTTTCTACCTTTCCACTGATTTTTATTCTTCTTGGAAATTCCTTCAATTAAAATCTGGTGAACTCTTCCTACATAACCAGCCATTCTTTTTCTTGACAATTCGCCTTGCAAAGCAATAACCTCAGCCAAACGTCTTTGTTTTACGTCTGCCGGAATATTGTCTTCCATTTTCTTGTGAGCAGGCGTTCCCGGTCTTTCTGAATACGCGAACATATAACCGTAGTCATATTCCACTTCTTTCATCAGACTTAAAGTATCCTGATGATCTTCTTCAGATTCGCTGCAGAAACCAACGATCATATCCTGAGAAAATGCAACTTCCGGAACAATTTCTTTAGCTTTTTTAATTAAATCTAAATATTCTTCACGCGTATGTTGTCTGTTCATGGCTTCAAGCATATTATTGCTTCCGCTCTGAACCGGTAAATGAACGTATTTACAAATATTCTCGTGCTTTGCCATCATCTTGAAAACATCAAGACTCATATCCTGAGGGTTTGAAGTTGAGAATCTGATTCTCATTTCCGGAACAGCTTTAGCCACCAAATCAAGCAAGTGAGCAAAATTAACAGCAGTAGCCTTTTGCATTTCAGAAGCTTTGGCGAAATCTTTTTTCGGTCCGCCTCCATACCAAAGGTAAGAATCTACGTTTTGACCCAACAATGTAATTTCTTTATAACCGCTGTTCCAAAGATCTTTACATTCATCCAAAATAGAATGCGGATCGCGGCTTCTTTCTCTACCTCTTGTAAACGGAACCACACAGAACGTACACATATTATCGCAACCTCTAGTGATTGTAACATAAGCAGTTACCCCATTTCCGCCCAAACGAACGGGGTTAATGTCTGCATAAGTCTCTTCTTTGGAAAGAATTACGTTGATAGCATCTCTACCATCTTCAGTTTCTTTCAAAAGATTTGGTAAATCTCTATAAGCATCAGGACCAACTACAAGGTCGACCAATTGTTCTTCCTCTAAAAATTTAGTTTTCAGCCTTTCTGCCATACATCCAAGAACACCCACCGTCATATTCGGTTTTTCTTTCTTTAGATTTTTAAACTGAGAAAGACGCATTCTTACGGTTTGTTCCGCTTTTTCACGGATTGAACAGGTATTTAAAAGGATAAGATCTGCTTCCTCAACCTTCATTGTTGTGTTGTATCCCTGTTCATTAAGGATAGAAGCAACGATTTCGGAATCCGAGAAATTCATTTGACAACCATAGCTTTCTAAAAATAATTTTTTAGAGTTTTCAGGTCTTTCTGCAATTGCAAAAGCCTCTCCTTGCTTGGTTTCGTCTATATATTTTTCTTGCACGATAGTCTTTTTTAAGGTTTAAAGCCTAAAATTTAGGGTTCATTGCATATCACTTTGAACTCAAAATCGTAAACTTTGAACTTATTGAATTTGCAAAGATACAAAATATTGAGACAGAATGGCAGGGCTATCTTTCATAATATGTTACGGAAAAATTCATTGGAAATGAAATTCTCTGTTTGATCGGAATATTCTTATATAATGCGGGCTGCCAAGTTTTTTTTAATCTCGATAGAGTTCTCATAAACGAAATATTAAAACTTCTATCATCAATTTCTGGAAAAATCCTAGCATCTGCAATTTTTCCTTCTTTATTTATATAAAACTCAAGATTAATTTTACCTTGAATTCCAAAATCAGCAAATAAGCTCATAAAATTATCATGAAAATCTTTTTCAAAGACAGATTTCCCTTTCGGATATTTTGCAGAAATCACAAAGTTATACGCGTTATAATTTGCCTTGTAATTACTCATTAAATCTTTAGGACAAATAATAAATTCGGTAATAGAAGCTATTTTATTTTCTTTAACAACAGCTGGTTGCCAATTTTTAAGATTTTTAAGAATATTTAATGATAAATTATATGCACATTTGTTAGCAGTTATATTTGCAGTATCATTATCTTTTATAATCTTTATTCCTGCATCTTTTGTTACAATAATCCGTGGTTGATAGATCTCATTTTCATCACACTCAGTAAAATTATTACTCACAAGATAATCATGAA
Source organism: Chryseobacterium sp. C39-AII1 (assembly GCF_039672645.1). Classification (NCBI taxonomy): domain Bacteria; kingdom Pseudomonadati; phylum Bacteroidota; class Flavobacteriia; order Flavobacteriales; family Weeksellaceae; genus Chryseobacterium; species Chryseobacterium sp. C39-AII1. The sequence continues at coordinate 36,351 of NZ_JBDFPQ010000014.1, read as the reverse complement.
CTTCTTTATAAAAAGTAGCATTACCTCCTTTATAAAAGCTTTGTCCTGATGGATATTCATCTAAAATTTGAGATCTAAACTGTAAACTGGCTATAAAAAAAAATAACAATAATATTTTCTTAATCTCCATGGTCAAAATGATCTGATGTAAAATTGATTTTAATAACTTTTTTAGAAACCACAGCTTTACCATCTTTAAAAGCTGGCTTCCATTTCTTTTTCACTTTTTTGATGGCAAATTTCATATCATCAATGAACATTTCGCTATCTTTTACTTTAGGCAAAACATCAAGATTACTGACTTTTCCGTCTGGATTTACATCAAAAACGAAAACAAATCGCCCATTCACTGCATATTTTTGCAGATCGATATAGGCATGAACCATTTTGAGAAATTCATTCGCGAAAGCAGAATCCCCACCAGGAAATTCTGCCGTTTGCGAATTTATATTTTCTTTTTGAATTTGATTTTTAGATTGAGTTTCCTGAGAATATCCTTTAAAACCGATAAAGAATAAAAGTAAGGTTATTATAGTTTTTTTCATAAATTTTTACATATCAGCTGACATGGAAGAGAAATTCATCCTCAGCTTCATTTCAGATTTTATCGGTTGGCCGTTACACGTTGCCGGAGACCAGTTTTTCTTGATTCTTCTCACAACATATTGCATATCATCAAAGAAAACTTCACTGTTCAATACTTTTGGATCGCCCGTTACATCAATCACTTTTCCTGTTGCATCAATCGTTAGTGTAAAAGTAAAATCACCCGTTAATGTATAAAAATCTGAGTTGAGATAAGTATACATATATTTTCTTAGAACCTCTTTATAAGCAGCCGCTCCGCCTTCATAAGCAGCCGGTTTAAAATCTGTACAGTTTTTTGCTGCAATCTGCAAAAAAGGCTCTTTAATATCTATTTTTAAAAGGTTCTTGTTGTTTTCTACGATAAAAGATTCATCCCTGTCTTCCAAATCTGTCTGCGCAAATGCAAAATTTGCTACAAAAAGTCCTATAAATAATGCTATTGCTTTCATAGTATAATTTTTTCAATCGATAGTTTATCAGGAGCCAAAATTACGCCAAAAAAAAGAAAGAAACTCCACTTAAAAGCGAAGTTTCCTGTAAAATATTTTTATGATAAATTGACTCTATTAAGCTGCCTGAGCCTTACTTCCCGTTTCTTTCAACATCAATGAAACAATGATTGCTAAAACAATTCCACAAATCCAAAATAAAATGGAATGCTGAAAATGTAAATCTCCTGCAGAATCTCCTAAACTTTTCCCAAACCATCGGCTAAAAACCGGGCTCAGTAAAGTCGTAACGCCAAATGTGATGAAATTGATCGCTCCCGTTGCACTTCCTTTTACAAAATCAGGATTCGCTTCTTTAATAACAGAATAAGGAATCATCGCCGCTCCGGATCCAAGACCAAGAATAAACATACTGATCTTCGCAGGATATAATTCCGGAAGATAGATTAACTGTAATAAGCTTAAGATCATCACCACAGCTCCAGCAACCAAAACTGGTTTTCTGCGACCTATTTTATCAGTAATAAAACCTAATAACGGACAACCAAACACCCAACCAAACGCGACCATCGCACTTGTAATCGCGGCATCATGAAAGACGAACTGCTTATCTTTTTCAAAAAAAGCAACCGCCCAGGTCATTGCAAATATCGTTGTTGGCGCAAACAAAAGCCCGGAGATAATTCCGCAAAGCCATGATTGAGGATTCTTAAAAACAATTTTATAAGGCTCCAGATAACCCATAGGTTTTGCTCCTGTTTCTGTAGACTCTTCCGCTTTTTTCTCTTTGGGAATGACGAAAAACAATCCGAAAGCAGTGATAATGGTGGCAATTCCTGACCAAAGCCAGAAAGTATCAATATTTACCCCTTCTTCTACCCAAGGTCCAACCACAAATTGTCCGGCCGTTCCGCCCAGCATTCCGATACATTGTGTAAAACCAATTGCTGTAGCCAATGACTTTGAAGAAAAACCTTTACTTGCAAGATACACACATCCCGGAAAAGCAAAAGCACAACCCGCGCCCTGTAATAATCTTCCGGAAACTCCGGCAACCTGACTTGAAATTAAAAATAACAAACACCCAATTCCTAAAATCAGCGTTCCTACAAAAAGTGATCTTTTGCCACCAAATTTGTCTAACGCAATTCCCGCAATCAAACTGCAGGTAGAATAGGTGTAATAATAGGTTCCGACCATGCTGATCAGTTTCAGTTCGGTCGTATTAAAATTATTGACCAGTTCAGGAATCATTACCGCCGGTGCCGATCGGATCACATAATCTAAAAAATAGAAAACAAGCCCGAAAACCCAAGCGATAACGTAGAATTTCTTCAAAGATGCATTCATTATAGCAAATCTTTAATATGTTTATAGTTTGTTTTTACTGTATCTAATGCTTCTTCCATTTTTCCGCCAAGCATTAATTGCGCCATAGATTTCGTCATTCCCAATACCTGATCGAATTCAATTTTCGGAGGTAAAGCCAAAGCGTTTGGATTCGTGAAAATATTTAACAAATAAGGTCCGTTATGCTCCAAACATTCTTTAATTGAACTTTCAACATCATCAGGATGGTGAACATTTTTTCCGGTATACCCCATTGCCTGTGCGATCATGGCAAAATCAGGATTAATCATGTCGGTTTCATTATCGGGCATTCCGCCTACTTCCATTTCTAATTTTACCATTCCCAATGCTCTGTTGTTGAAAACAATCAGCTTTACAGGTAATTTATACTGAAAAATGGTTGCCATATCGCCTAACAACATCGACAATCCACCGTCGCCGCACATCGCAATCACCTGTCGGTCGGGATGTGCCAACGAAGCTCCAATTGCCATCGGCATTGCATTCGCCATCGATCCGTGATTGAATGATCCCAGCATTTTACGATCTCCGGTTCCGGTAATATATCTCGCGCCCCAAACACAACACATCCCCGTATCCACCGTGAAAATGGCATTATTTTTAGCCAACTGATCTAAAGTATGCGCTACAAATTCCGGCTGAATGGCATTTTCCGTTCCTCGGTCTTTCACATAAATCAATTGGTTTTCTTTTACTTTTTCATAAAATTCCAATTGCTGGTTTAGGAAATTAATATCAGTTTTTTCTTTTAGCAAAGGTAATAATGCCTTAATCGTTTCTTTCACATCACCCGCAAGACCCAATTCCAACTTAGCCCTTCTGCCTAAACGTTCCGGACTCTCATCGATCTGGACAATTTTGTTTTTAACAGGCATGAATTTCTCGTACGGGAAATCGGTTCCTAACAATAAAAGCAAATCTGCTTCGTGCATCGCATGATACGCTGAAGGAAGCCCAAGAAGCCCTGTTAAACCTACTTCATTTGGATTATTTGGCTGAATCGCCATTTTTCCTCTGAAAGAATATCCTACCGGCGCTTTTAAATATTTTGAAAGTTCCACAACTTCAGCATTAGAATGTTCAGCTCCAATTCCGCAGTAGATGGTTACTTTTTTACTTTCATTAATTAAATCGGCCAATTGATTCAATTCATCATCAGAAGGACGAATAACCGGATTGGTTTTAAAGATTTTATTGGAAGTCGAAGCTTCTTCAGCGTTCAGTTCCGAAACATCGCCCGGAAGCCCGATTACCGCAACCCCTTTTTTAGAAATCGCATGCTGAATGGCTGTCTGAACGGTTCTCTGAACCTGCTCAGGTCTTGTAATCATTTGGTTATAATGACTGCAATCGTCGAATAATTTAATGGTATTTGTTTCCTGAAAATAATCCATTCCCATTTCTTCACTCGGAATTGTGGAAGCAATCACCAACATCGGAACATGCGAACGATGCGCTTCATACACCCCGTTGATCAAATGCACGTGCCCCGGCCCGCAACTTCCTGCACAAACCGCAAAACCATCGAGTTCCGCTTCTGCCGCCGCTGCATACGCTCCTACTTCTTCATGTCTTACATGAATCCATTCAATACTGCTTTTTTTAACGGCAATATTCAGATGATTCAAACTATCTCCTGTAACTGCATAAATTCTTTTCACATTTGCGTTCTCGAGCATCTCAACTATTTGCTCAGCTATGTTTTTAGCCATAATTAATATTTTTGGTGGTTAATGTATTCGAAAAAAAACGGATGTGAATATGGATTGAAAAGCATTCTATTCTTGTTTTAAAATAAATGCCTATCAAATGTAAGGAATAATAAATATTTTAAAGATTCTTAGTCATTAAAATTTAATTAAGAACACAAAAAACTCCGCAATTTCTTGCAGAGTTTTTGTTATTTATTTTACAACTTCGATCTGATTTCTCAATAAATCTTCGAATTCGTCTCTTTTTCTGATCAGGTGCGCTTTTCCGTCTAAGAAAAGAACCTCAGCAGGCTTTAATCTTGAATTGAAGTTTGAACTCATCTCAAAACCATAAGCTCCCGCATTACGGAATACCAAGATATCGCCTTCTCTTACTTCATTCAGCTTTCTATCCCAGGCGAAAGTATCTGTTTCACAAATATTTCCGACTACGGTATAAATTCTCTCTGCTCCTTTTGGATTAGATAAATTTTCTATTTGGTGATAAGAATCGTAGAACATCGGACGAATCAGGTGATTGAATCCTGAATTTACGCCAACGAAAACTGTCGCTGTAGTTTGCTTGATTACATTAGCTTTAACTAAAAGATAGCCGCTTTTACCCACTAAGAATTTCCCCGGTTCAAACCAAAGTTCGAATTTTTTACCTGTAGATTTTGAAAATTCAGCGATTACTTTTTCTACTTTTTTACCCAATGTTTTCACATCTGTTTCTTCTTCGCTGTCTTGATAAGGAATTTTGAAACCGCTTCCCATATCCAGATATTTCAGGTTTGGGAAATGTTCAGACAATTCAAGCATAATATCCAAAGCCTGCAGGAACACTTCAGGGTCTTTAATCTCGCTACCGGTGTGCATATGAAGACCTTCCACATTCAAGTTAGTAGATTTCATCACTCTTTCGATATGACGAACTTGGTGAATAGAAATCCCGAATTTGCTATCGATGTGCCCCGTTGAGATTTTGTAATTTCCTCCTGCAAAAATATGCGGGTTGATTCTTACTAAAATCGGGTATGTATTTCCATATTTATTTCCGAATTGCTCAAGAATAGAGATATTATCAATATTAATGTGTACTCCGAAAGTCATTGCTTCTTCAATCTCAGCAAGATCCACACAATTCGGGGTGAATAATATTTTTTCTTTTGAGAAACCTGCCTTAAGCCCAAGTTTCACTTCGTTTATCGATACACAATCCAAAGAAGCACCTAAGTTCTTGACATACTTAAGGATATTAATGTTTGTCAATGCCTTCGCTGCATAGAAGAACTTTGTGTGTTTTAAAAAAGAAGATGTAAGTTTTTCGTATTGCTCTTTTATAGATTCAGCATCATAAACATACACCGGTGTGCCAAATTCGTTGGCAATCTTTAATAATTCATTTGAATTCATAATTTCATATTAGCATAAAAAAAGGCAGATTCTTCGAAAAGAGTCCGCCACAATATTATTATTTTTATGCAAGGCAACTCTTTTAAATATTCCAAACCTTAGAGAACCTTACAGCTCCCTTTTTTCCGGTTTTATTTTGTTTAAAATCTTGCATTGCTTTTTCTATTTTCTCTGCAAAAATACTAATTCTTTTTCATTTTCAGAAAACTGATTTACAAAGTGTTTGTTTTTCAGCAAGATCAGGAATTCTGTTTTGGAAGCAACCAAGAAATGATCCCAATCGCGATTAATATCAACAAAAATACAGAAATAGATAGCGGATTGGCAAAATTTACCGTCCAGCCCCATCCGAATCTTTTGGGCGGAAATAGTCTTTTATCTTCTTTATTGTAATAAAAAAGTCCGAATTTCCAGTGTTCTGAATCTTTATCAAAGGGATTCATGCTGTATTTATATTAAATTATTTTGGCAAAGGCAATGTTTCAAAATCGCCGCGAAGCAAAGCCAATTGTAATTCGTTATTTAGGTCTGCAGATGATAAAGGCAAATCTATTTTCAGCTTCGCCAATTTGCTTAATGTTTGAATCTGAGTAAACAGCTCATAAAATCCGTAAGAAATCACTTTACCGTTTTCGATGATCATAAATAGCTTCTCGCCTAATTTTCGACCTTGCCCTAGCCAAAGTTCGTTTCTTTTTTTGAAATCGATCTTCTTTTTGAACACCTCAACATCGTGATATTCTTCAATCCCATTAATAAACTGAACCGCTTTTGAACCTTGTGTGAAAGACCTGAACTTCAGAAGAGGCTTTTCCGTTTTATTCAGTGTATTTTTCTCAACAACATATTTATTGTTTCGGCAAAATAATCCGAATGGTAGCGTGTCCCTTTTTTTAAGTCCTTTTGAATTTAAAATAAGTTTCGCAATAATATCCGTTCCGGTAAGTTCAAAATTAATTTGCTCAACACCCTGCTGAATATCTTCCCATTTTTTTGATTTGGAATTAAAAACTTTCTTCGAAAATTTATTAATATCCTGAACATGATCTGAAAAAATGATTCTCCCAGCCTCGTCCTGAAAATAAACAAAACCTTTTTCGTTTGGTAAATCCTGAGTTAGCTGCTTGATCTTATTGATATACGTTTTGGCATTGGATTCCTCATGCTGTTTCTGAATGATCTCATTTTCCGTATCTTTTGATATGAGAAGTTTAAACAATTCTAATGTCGCACGCGCATCTCCGTCTGCACGGTGATGATTGGTTAAAGGGATTCCCAGCGATTTCACCAACTTTCCTAGAGAATAACTTACCTCATCAGGAATCAGTTTTTTGGCTAAAGGAATGGTATCTAATGTATTGATTTTAAATTCGTACCCCAACCTGGTAAAAGACTGACGGAGCATCCTGTAATCGAAATCGATATTATGACCGACCAACGTAGTATTAGCCGTAATTTCTACAACTCTTTTAGCTATTTCGTGAAATTTCGGAGCCGTTTTCACCATTTTCGGAGTAATATTGGTTAATTTCTGCACAAAAGGTGTGATATCGCTTTCCGGATTAACAAGCGAAATAAACTGATCAACAATTTTTTGCCCATCATATCTGTAGATAGCAATATCAATAATACTTTCTTTTCTGTAACCCGCGCCGTTACTCTCTATATCAATTATGGAATACAACTTTACTTAATTAAAATCTAATGATAAATGTAGGCATAAATTCATAAAATTCCTCGTTTCTTCAAAATTTTGCCCGTTACTTTTCAGTCTATACTGAGTTTAAAATAATATAAAACCCTTCAAAAACAGGAAAATGCTGTATAACCATCTCCAACAAATGATTTTGTTTTCAAACAGTTACACAGCACCCCTCATTATTTGAAATCGAAAATGATAAGTCAAAAACCTTACCATTCCGACTCTAACGAATATATAAAAATTATTTAAAATTTCTATCGCTTTCTTCCACCCAGCCCAAGCATTCCTAAAATTGCTTTTGCCCCTTCGCGCATCAGCGTGCTGGTAAACGTTCTTCCTGCTTTACTCTGTAAAACCTGCTCCAACATTCCCGGCTCTTCTTTTACGGGTTTTGTTTTTTGAGTCGGAGCTGCATTCTGAGCGGCCTGCTCCATTCTGTTGACCAAGATTTCGTAAGCCGATTCGTTATCCACTACTTTTTCATATTTGGCAACCAAGGCAGATTTACTGGTTAATTCAGAGATTTCAGCATCATTCAACACATCCATTCTGGATTCCGGTGAAATTAAATACGTATGAACCAGCGGAGTAGGAATTCCCTTTTCATCCAAAGCTGTGACAAAAGCCTCCCCAATTCCTAAATTTTGAATTAAAGTAGAAGCATCATAAAACTCCGTTGTCGGATAATTTTCGACTGCTTTGGTAATCTCTTTTTTATCTTTCGCGGTAAAACCTCTCAGCGCATGCTGAATCTTCAAACCTAATTGAGAAAGCACTCCTTCCGGCACATCTCCCGGAACCTGCGTGATAAAATAAATACCGATTCCTTTGGAACGAATCAGTTTTACCATGGTTTCAATTTGGGAAAGTAGAGCTTTGGAAGATTCATCAAAGATCAAATGCGCTTCATCAATGAAAAGAACCAGTTTGGGTCTTCCGCTGTCACCTTCTTCAGGGAAAGTCATATAAATTTCAGCAAAAAGAGACAACATAAATGTAGAGAACAATTGAGGTTTACTTTGAATATCCGCCACCCGCAAAATATTCACCACACCTTTTCCGTCTCTGGTTTTCAAGAGATCGTGAACATCAAAACTTAATTCTCCAAAGAAACTTGCCGCGCCCTGTTGTTCCAACGCAACGATAGATCTCAGAATAGCTCCCAAGGAAGCCGAAGAAATGGAACCATAATTTCCTGCCAAGTCTGCTTTTCCTTGGGCATTTTCAGTAACATATTGAAGAACTTTCTTCAGATCATTCAGATCAATTAAAGGCAGCCCTTTATCATCACAATATTTAAAAACAATAGACATGATACTTTGCTGGGTATCATTCAATTCTAAAATTTTACTCAATAAAACAGGTCCGAATTCGGTAACAGTTGCTCTCAGTTTCACACCTCTTTCGCCGGAAATTGTCATCAATTCTACCGGGAAAGCCTGTGGTTCGTAAGGAAGCTGTGTTTTAGAATATCTTTCTTCAATTAAAGCATTTTTCTGTCCGGCTTCCGCAATTCCAGAGAAATCTCCTTTGATATCCAACACCAAAGACGGAATTCCCTGATGAGAAAGCTGTTCGGCAAAAACCTGCAACGTTTTGGTCTTCCCAGTTCCTGTGGCTCCGGCAATCAATCCGTGGCGGTTGATGGTTTTTAAAGGAATGGTAACATTCACCTCAGGGACAACTTCCCCATCCAGCATTGCCTTTCCTAATATAATATGATCTCCTTTCGGAGTGTATTTAGCATTTAATTCTTCAATAAATTTTGCTTTATCTGCCATTTGATTTTTTTTAGACATCTAAAGATAAAAGTTTTTGTAAGATATTTTATTCTGAGAAATAATATTCTTTTGTGAATATCTACACTATTATTTTTATCTTTCAAACATGATAAAAAACAGTCTACTAATTTAGTATGCTTTTCGACTGTTCTTTTTATTTGAATTAAAGCAATTTAAACCCGATCAACAAAGTAAAATTGATATAAACTATTAGGCAGATTTAACATTTGATACACAATTCATCTAATACTTCGTATCTTTAACTAAATTTTTAAAATAAAGCCAATGAAAGTTGAACAAATATATACGGGCTGTCTGGCTCAGGGCGCCTATTATATTGTATCAGAAAATGAAGCTGCAATTATAGATCCTTTGAGAGAGGTAAAACCTTATCTGGATCGTCTGGAAAAAGACAATGTAACTTTAAAATATATCTTCGAAACACATTTTCATGCAGATTTTGTTTCGGGGCATTTGGATTTAAGCAAAAAAACGGGAGCTCCTGTGGTTTACGGACCAACGGCACAACCGGAATTCGAAGCAACAATTGCTGAAGATGAGCAAATTTTTGAAATCGGAAAAGTAAAAATAAAAGCACTTCACACGCCTGGTCATACGATGGAAAGTACAACTTACCTTCTTATTGACGAAAACGGTGTTGAAACCGCTATTTTCACAGGTGACACTTTATTTTTGGGAGATGTGGGAAGACCCGATCTTGCCCAAAAAGCAGGAAGTGTAACGCAGGAAGACCTTGCAGGAATTTTATACGAAAGCTTACACAGCAAAATCATGCCGTTGGACGACAGCATTACGGTGTATCCGGCTCATGGCGCGGGTTCTGCTTGTGGAAAAAATATGCAGAAAGAGACGGTTGATCTATTAGGCAATCAAAAAAGAACGAATTATGCTCTTAATCAACCAGATAAAGAATCGTTTGTGAGAGAAGTTCTTGACGGACTTACCGCTCCGCCAAAATATTTCGGAATGAATGTAGCCATGAATAAAGGCGGCTACGAAAGTCTTGATATTGTGATGGACAAAGGTTTGACACCTGTGGATGTTAATGATTTTGAAGCGTATGCAGAAGAAACCGGTGCTTTGATTCTTGACACGAGAAGTCCGGTGGAATTTCACAAAGGATTTGTTCCTAATTCAGTAAACATCGGCTTGAAAGGTGATTTCGCACCATGGGTCGGAACGTTGATCGTAGATGTAAAACACCCTTTATTATTAATCGTAGACGAAGGAACTGAAGAAGAAGCGATTACTAGACTGAGCAGAGTTGGTTTTGATAATGTAGTTGGCTATTTAAACGGAGGTTTTGAAGCTTGGAAAAATGCAGGAAAGGAAACCGATGAAGTAAAAAGAATTTCTCCGGCTGAATTTGCAGAGCAATTTAACGAAACTTCAAAAGTAGTTGATGTTCGTAAAATTTCAGAATATTCGGCGGAACATATTGATAACGCTTACAATAAGCCTTTAGATTTAATCAGCGATTGGGTAAAAACGATTGATGATTCTGAACATTTCTTCTTGCATTGTGCAGGCGGTTACCGAAGTATGATTGCGGCAAGTATTCTTAACTCACACGGAATCAGAAATTTTACTGAAATTGAAGGTGGTTTCAACGGAATCAAAAAAACAGAAAAATTCCCAACAACGGATTTTGTTTGTCAGTCTAAAGTGATCTAAAATGAAGATGAAGAAAGGTATATTTTTTGGAATTATCCTTACAACATTTACAATAACAGCTTGTAAAACAGCCAGTCATTCTGAAGCTTCAAAAGCGAACATAAGAGAAGTTATGAACAGCTCAGATGTAACGTTGGTAGATGTAAGAATTCCGGAACAATATGCAGAAGGAACCGCAAAAAATGCCATCAACATCCCTTTGGCTGAAATTCAGAATAATGCTGAACAATTGAAAGGCAAAAAAGTAGTTGTTTTTTGCAACAAAGGAATTCAGGCAGATCAAGCGGTAGAAATATTAAAGAAAAACGGCGTTGACGTATATGACGGCACAAGCTGGAAAAACGTAAAAGCCATTCAGGATGAGCAATCATCAAAATAAATAAAAAACCAAACTATGTCACAAAAATTTCAGGAAATTATAGATTCGGAAAGACCTGTATTAATCGACTTTTTTGCAACTTGGTGTCAGCCTTGCAAAGTTCAGTCTTCGGTTTTAACGACGGTAAAAGAGAAAGTAGGCGAAACAGCCAGAATTATAAAAGTAGATATCGATCAGTATCCTGCCATTGCCTCACAATATGGCGTGCGCAGTGTTCCGACATTAGCAGTTTTCAAAAAAGGAGAATTACTTTACAAAGAAAGCGGCGTGCACGATGTGAACAGATTGACACAACTTTTAGAACAATATGCTTAAAAAGGTTGAGGTTAAGATTTAGGCTGATATTTTTACAACCTTAATCTTAACCTCAATTTTTTTTATAATTGAATTGAAAAAGCATCCCTATCATTCAAAAACTGAAAATGTTTTCTGAAATCTTTCAATTGCTCTACATCCAGATCTGCAATAATGAGATTTCCTTTCTTTTCAGAAATCTCAGATCCGTCAGCAGAAAAACAATGCGAACTTTCCTGATAAAAAAGATTATTTCCATCAGTCCCAATTCTGTTCAAACCAAAAACAAAAGACAAATTCTCGATTGCCCTTGCTTTCAGCAAATGTTCCCAAGCTCCAACCCTTTTCTCTGGCCAGTTGGCTACATATAAAATAGCATCATAATCATCATTATTTCTGGCAAAAACAGGAAAACGAAGATCATAGCAAACCTGTAATAAGATTCTGAATCCCTCATAATTCACAATCACCCTTTCTCTTCCCGGCGTATACACTTTATCTTCTCCGGAAAAGGAAAACAAATGCCTTTTATCATAGAAATCAACCTGAGAATCGGGTTGTACAAAATACATTCTGTTATAAAAATTGCCTTCTTCTTCCACGGGCGCACTTCCGCAAAAAGCTGCATTTTTTCCTTTTGCCATTTTCTTTAAAAACTCCAGAGATTCCTGATTTCTGTCTGAAACCTCCGCGGCATCCATACAAAAACCTGTTGAAAACATTTCCGGAAGCAGAAAAAGGTCAGCTTCCTCATTTTGCAACTCCTTTTCAATCTCTTCAAAATTTGCCGATTTATTTTTCCAGATAATATCTAAATTCAGTCCTGTGATTTTCATAAACTTTATTAAAAAACTTCTATAAAAATACGATTTTCAAATAATTTCGGTTCTATTTTTGATACGAATCTTTTTTATTAATAACACTAAAAAGGTAAAATTTATGAAGAAATTGTTTTTTATGCTGATGATGGTCTTTCTGGGAACAGCCGCCAATGCACAAGCCTGGACGGGTAAAGGAGATCAGAAGATTAATCTGGGGCTTAGTGCGTGGGGTTACGGAACTGGAATTGCCGCAACCTATGATTATGGTTTGAACAAGCTGATATCTGTGGGAGCTGGTGCGAATGCTTATTTTGATAATTATAAAGATAATGATAAAGACAACCGAGTTTTCATTTTCGGAAGACTGAATTTTCACCTTCAGGATGCTTTAGACCTTCCATCTAAATGGGACATTTATCCCGGAGTTGATGTCGGAATTTTAGGAAGAGACTTCGGAATCGGGGCTCACATTGGCGCCAAATACTTTTTCACGGAGAAATTCGGAGTTTTTGCAGAAGTCGGCAACAATGGCAGTCTTGGCGTTTCGTTCAATTTGTAGAAAAACACCTTATTATATGACAAAGCTTCTCATTTCGAGGAGCTTTTTTATTTGGCATAGTTTTGATAATTGTTACCTTTGCAAATTAAACATAAAAAGCATTAATGGAAATAGCAATTAAACTGTTTCAATTTATATTGAGCATTTCTATCTTAGTCATCTTACACGAGCTCGGGCATTTCTTACCCGCAAAATACTTTAAAACCAAAGTAGAAAAATTTTACCTTTTCTTCGATCCTTGGTTTTCAATCGCTAAAAAGAAAATTGGTGAAACCGAATACGGTATCGGATGGCTTCCTTTCGGAGGTTATGTAAAAATTGCCGGAATGGTAGACGAAAGTATGGATACCGAGCAGTTGAAGCAGCCTGCACAGCCTTGGGAATTCAGAGCGAAACCGGCTTGGCAGAGATTAATCATTATGCTTGGTGGCGTTACGGTAAACTTTTTCCTAGCTTGGTTAATTTATACTTGCCTTTCTTTATTCAACGGAGAAATGTATACCGATCTCACCAAATTCGAAAACGGAATTGGCGTAACAGAAGCGGGTAGAAAAATGGGGTTCCAAAGTGGAGATAAAATCATCAATATCGACGGAAAACCTGCAGAAAGATTAGAAAATGCTTCTATTAATATTCTTTTAGGCGACAATGTAACAGTTCTTAGAAACGGAAAAGAAGTAACTTTCCCGGTAAACAAAGATGGTGTTGCTGATGTTTTAAAGCAAAAAGAAGCTAAAATGTATATCACGCCAAGAATGCCAATGATTATTGATACATTGGTAAGCCCTACAGCGAAAGCTTCAGGATTGGCAAAAGGTGATAAAGTAGTTTCAATTAATGGCAAGCAGACTCCTTTCTTTGATGAAGTGAGCGATGTTTTATTGGAAAATAAAGGTAAAGCAGTAAGCATAGATATTCTGAGAAACGGTAAGCCTGAAACGGTTTCTGCAACAGTAGATAAAAACGGAAAACTAGGAGTTGGTGTAGATCAAAAAGCACTGGCAAACGTTGTTACAGATAAAAAATATTCTTTCGGAGAATCTATTCCTAGAGGGTTTACAAGAACAATTGAAGCTTTAACGATGCAGGTAAAGCAGTTCAAAATTATGTTCAACTCTAAAGTTCAGGGGTATAAAAACGTTGGTGGACCAATTGCTATTGTTAAAAACATGCCGGTTGACAGAGATGCAGACGGTGGTTATGCGATCAATTGGGTTGCTTTCTGGAGTTTCACAGCAATGTTCTCTGTTTGGTTAGCATTTTTGAACTTAATTCCGATTCCTGGCTTGGATGGTGGACACGTAATTTTCACTTTATATGAAATGATCGTTGGAAAACCTGTACCTCAAAAAGTATTGGAAAACGCACAGATGATCGGGGTTATCTTCCTGTTAGGCTTGATGTTACTGATCTTCGGAAGCGACATCTTTAAGGTCTTCACCGGAAAATTATAATTATTTTTAAAATTTTTATTGAAAATATTTGTAGGGTATAAATATTCGTCCTATATTTGCACCACTTAAAACAAAGAACATTCCTCCTTAGCTCAGTTGGTTAGAGCATCTGACTGTTAATCAGAGGGTCGCTGGTTCGAGCCCAGCAGGAGGAGCAAAAAAGACTTACAAAAATGTAGGTCTTTTTTTATGTTTATATTTGTGAATTTTATTAAAATACTTAAAACCCATTAGTATTTTTCATCCATATAAACTAGCTCATGAAAAGACTATACATTTCATTATTTACTGCCTTTGCGATCACACAGCTTTCTGCGCAGGAAAAATCATATTTTTTATCAACACCTTCATTAAGTCCGGACGGAAAAGTTGCCTATTTCGCTTACGATGGAGATACCTGGAAAGCAGATTCTAACGGAGGAAACGCTTCAAGAATCACAGCGATGGAAGGCGAAGAGATCAATCCACGAATTTCTCCTGATGGAAAATGGCTGGCGTTCAGCTCTAATCAATATGGCAACTATGATGTTTATCTGATGCCTGCTGAAGGAGGAACGATCAAGCAGCTGACTTTCCATACCGGAAAAGATGAAATGGAAAATTGGAGCTGGGACAGCAAAACGATTTATTTTACTTCGAGCAGAAATAATAATTTCGGAAGTTTTAAAACTACAATTGAAGGAAAAACTCCGGAAAAGCTTTTTAACAATTACTTTAATAATACGAATGGATTAGCAGAAACGCCTTCTGGAGAATATCTTTTCACAAGTTCTATGGAAAGCGCCAATCAGGTTCATCGTAAGCGTTATAAAGGCGAAAATAATCCTGATATTTTAGGCTTCAATCCAAAGAACAATTCTTTTAAACAATACACCAATTACGAAGGAAAAGACTTTAACCCAAGTGTAGATAAAAATGGCGTTATTTATTTTATTTCGGATGAAAATAATGGCGAATACAATCTTTACAAACTTGAAAATGGTCAAAAAACTGCATTAACAAAGTTTGACACTTCAATAAAGAAACCTTTTGTTGCAGCCAATGGCTCTAAAGTTATTTTTGAAAAAGATTATCAGCTATATGTTTATGATGTCGCTTCAAAAAGCACAAAAGCTCTTGCTATTAATTTAAACACGAATAAGACATTAGAAAAAGAGCAAAGTTTCAATGTAGAAAATAATATTTCGTATTACGATGTTTCTGCCGATGGCAAAAAAATGGCGTACGTGAGTCGCGGGGTTCTATTTGTTTCGGATGTGGAAGGTAAATTTTCACAACAGATTTCTGATGGAAAAGAACGCGTTATAGAAGTAAAATGGCTGAAAGATAACCGCACGCTACTTTTCAGCCAAACCGATAAAGGCTATCAAAACTGGTTCAGCATTGCTGCAGACGGAAAAGGGCAACAGAAACAACTGACCAGTGATTTGCGCAATAACCGCAACATCAGCCTTAACAGCGATTTGTCAAAAGCAGTTTATTTAAGTGGTCGTGATGAAGTGAGATTAATGGATCTTAAAAATTTCAATTCGACAACGATTGTGAAAGATGAAATCTGGGCATTCCAAAACTCAAAACCTTCTTTTTCACCGAATAACGAATATGTTTTATTTTCAGCAAAAAGAAATTTCGAGCTTGATATTTTCATTTATAATATTAAAAAAGGTGAAACTACTAACCTTACGAACACCGGAGTTTCTGAAGAAGATCCTTACTGGTCGCCGAACGGGAAATACATTTATTTTACAAGTGACAGAACAAGCCCTTCTTATCCTTTAGGCTTGCAGAAATCTAACATCTATCGTATGGCGCTGGATTGGTTTGACACACCTTACAAATCTGAAAAATTCGACCAACTTTTCAAGGAAGAAGACAAAAAAGAAACGAAAGATTCTGAAAAAACGAAGGAGAAAAAAGAGAAAAACGACAAGGAAAAGGATGAAAGCAAAGATAAAGACGGGGATAAAAAAGATGAAAAGGAGAAAGAGAAAGAACCTGTCGTTAAGGAAATCAAGGTAAATCCTGAATATACGTTGGAGCGAATCGAACTGGTGACCGATCGATATGGTTATCAGGATGATCCGGCAGTTTTCCTGGATGATAAAAAGGAGATTTTACTGTTTAATTCTAATCAGGATAATGGTAAAAGACAGTTGTTTAAAAAAGTTTTCACTGATTTTGAACCCGCCAAGTCTGAAAAAGTTTTCGACAAAGCCGCTTACAACATCACGAAAAATGCTAAAAATCTGTTCGCTTTAATCGAAGGAAATGTTTATAAAACAGCAATTTCAGCTTTAAAACCTCAAAAAATAAATATTCAGTATACATTCAACAAAGATCTGGCTTCAGAATTTACACAAATGTATGATGAAACGTGGACGGGTGTTGAGGAAAATTTCTATGATGAAAAATTCCACGACATCAACTGGAAAGCTAAAAGAGAGCAATATGCGAAATATCTTCCGTATGTTCACAACAGAAATGATCTTAGAATTCTGCTGAATGATCTTTTAGGCGAATTAAATTCTTCACACGTCGGATTTTCTTCCACAGGAAAAGAAGAAAGCACTTATCTGAATTATTTCACCAACGAAACGGGAATTATCTTTAAAAAAGATCAGCCTTACACCGTAGAAAGTATCGTAAGAAAATCTCCCGCTTTCCGTACCGGAGTTGATATAAAATCTGGAGACGAACTGGTTTCTGTAAATGGAAAAACCATTGACAAAAATGAAAATATTGAAACCTATTTTACCACGCCTAAAAAGCAGGAAGAGCTTATTTTAACCTTCAATCGTAATGGTAAAAATATAACGACAAAAGTTCATCCGATTTCAAATGTGGAATTAAAAAGTCTGTTGTATGATGACTGGATCTTCAATAATCGTGAGCGAGTTAACAAACTAAGTAATAACAGAATCGCTTATTCTTACATGAAAAATATGTCGACCGAGGAGCTTGACCGTTTTCTTTTAGACATGGTAGAGCAGGAAAACAGAAAAGACGCCGTTATCCTCGACCTTCGATACAATACAGGTGGAAACGTGCATGATAAAGTCTTGAATTTCCTTTCTCAAAGACCGTACCTGCAATGGAAATACCGTGAAGGTAAAATGACAACGCAGCCAAATTTTGCTCCATCAGGAAAACCTATTGTTTTGTTAATCAACGAAGCGTCTTTAAGTGATGCCGAAATGACTGCAGCAGGATTTAAAGCTTTGAAATTAGGAAAAATCATTGGTCAGGATACTTACCGCTGGATTATCTTCACTTCTGGAAAAAGCTTGGTAGACGGATCTTTTTACAGACTTCCATCTTGGGGAACTTACACCCTGGACGGTCAGAATCTTGAAAAAACAGGAGTGAAACCGGATATTTATATCAAAAATACGTTTATGGATCGCCAGCAGAATAATGACCCACAATTGGAGCGCGCTGTTCAGGAAATTCTTAAAGATTTAAAGAAATAAAAAATTTAAAATATCTGAAACTGAAATAGCAATATTCTTTTTACTGTTATTTCAGTTGAGATAAAAAGCAGAAACTTCTAAGCAATACAACATTTTTTCTAAGCTAAACATTTCAATTTTGGAGTAATAATTGAGAAGAATTCAGATTTAATTAAAAAAAACGTAAAATATTTGTGATTGAAATTCAACACATTTAGTGAAAAATCATCATGAATAAAGGATAAAACTTGCTTGATATAAATATTCATATTATATTTGCATCACCTTAAAAGAAGGAAATTCCTCCTTAGCTCAGTTGGTTAGAGCATCTGACTGTTAATCAGAGGGTCGCTGGTTCGAGCCCAGCAGGAGGAGCAAAAAGACTTACAGAAATGTAGGTCTTTTTTTATGCTTCAAAATTTACTTTTCCCTTTACATACTATAAAATCTGTTATTTCGTTTTAAAACAGAATTATATCCGTAAAAAGTTACTCCTTAACAGATTTACAATTACAGCATCACTAAAAATGTTGAAGTTATTTTTGCTATTTTTGTTGTTTTGTTCCTAATTACAAAAAAAGCGTAAAAATTATTAACCCTTTGAAAGAAACAGCATGCTTTTTGTTTATGCTAAATGCTAGGAAAAATACAAATGTTTATTAACAATATAAAATACTATCCCCTTTTCTTTATTATACTTTTATCTGATTTCGTCTGCGCCCAAAATTCGGCTAGCGGAAGAATTATTGATGAAAAAACCACTAAGCCTATCACAGGCGTAGATATTTTTATCAACGACAGTAATAAGGCTGCTTTAACTACAAATTCCGGGAATTTCAGTGTTCAGTCAGACAGTATTATTTATAAGCTTAAATTTTTAAAGAAAAACTATTCGCTGCAAAGCATTGATATTACTTCAGAAAATAACTCTAATATTTTTGTAAAACTTTCCGCTGAAAAAGTGGGAGATATTCAGGAAGTTGTAATTCATAACGAAAAGCCAAAGTATAAAAATAAAAAAGAAAATCCGGCTTATGCCATCATGCAGGAAGTCTGGAAAAGAAAAAGGAACAATGGTTTAGAAAAATTCAACACATATACCTACAAAGAATACGAGAAAATTCAGTTTGATGCCAATAATCTGGATAGTACTTTCATGAAGAAAAAGATCTTCAATAAAATGGATTTTATCTTCGATTATGCAGATTCTACCGCCAGCGGAAAAATGGGACTTCCTATATTTTTAAATGAATCTATCTACGAAAATTACGGAGAAAACAGACCCGATAAAAAAAACAAAAAGCTTCTTGTAGCTCAGAAAACTTCAGGATTCCAAGATAATCAAGTGATTACGGTAACGGCAAAAAACCTTTATCGTGATATTAATATTTATGATAATACTTTAAATTATTTTGACATTGGCTTCCCAAGCCCCGTGGGAACAGACGGCTTCAGTACGTATGATTATAATTTAACCGATACCATCAGCGTTCATGGCGAAAGAGCCTACAGAATTAGATATCAGCCGAAAAGAACAGAGGTTTTGGCTTTTCAGGGCTATCTTTATATCGATACAGACAGCTATGCCGTATTGGGAGCAACTTTAAAATCTACTCAAAAGATTAATGTTAATTTCATCAACAGTATTTCTACCGAGTTGGAATATGACAATCCTGATGATGAAACTTTCTTACCTAAAAAATTCGTTACCGCAATTGAGTTAACGCCTTTTGCCAAGAAAAAAACATCCAAAAGCATCATTGCAAGGCGGTCTGTAGATTATTACGAATATGATTTTAATAAACCTTTGGATAATAAAGTTTTCGTTCGAAGAGAAGAAGAATATGATGATAAGTTTGTAGATAAAGACGATGCTTACTGGGCAAAAGCTAGACCCGATTCTTTATCTAAAACCGAGCAAGGAGTGTATGAAATGCTTGACAAGCTAAAACAGACGCCAAAATTCAACCGAATTGTAAAGCTTTACGAAACATTAGGCTCAAGATATTACAATATTACCAAAGGCATCGACATCGGTCCTATTTTCTCTGTTTACGGCTTTAATGAAGTGGAAGGCAGCAGAATAAGACTGGGTGCAAGAACATATTTTACTCAAAACGATCCATGGAGGGTTCAGTTTTATGGAGCGTACGGATTTAGAGATCAGCAGTTTAAATATGGCGTGGAAGGAAAATACATGTTCAATAGACTCAACAGATTCATGATTGGAGTAGGAAGCAGAAGAGATATTTTACAGCTCGGAACGCAGCTTACAGATGACGACGGAATTATGTCTAGATCATTTGCCTCTTCTACTGTTTTTGCGAGAGGAGACAACACTTCTTTAAGTTCAGTAAATTCAACCAATGTATTTGCTTCTATTGAGCCTTGGAAAAACTTCCAGGTAAGAGTAGACGGAACCATGCAGAGTATTAAATCAGCAAATCCAGGCGGTTTCAACCTGATGTACTACAGAAACGGAGAATTAAGACAAACGGTGAACGATTCTCATGTTACTGTTAGCTTAATCGCAAGACCGGGCGCTAAATTCTCACAAACCGGAGTCGACAGATACGAACACGGAACTTTGGCTCCGACTATTGTTTTAAAATATACGAGAGGTATTGAAGGTTTATTCAATGCTGATTTCAATTATAATAAATTACAGTTTTTATTCTACAAACCAGTTTTGGTGGGAAGTTTAGGAAAATTGATGATTAACTTTGAAGCAGGAAAAAATTTCGATACCGTACCATTAGCAATACAAAATGTAATTCCCGGAAATCAATCTTATGGTTTGGTTCCCAATACTTTTTCACAGCTTAATTATTACGAATTTGTAGCGGACACGTACACCACGCTACATCTTGAACATCATTTTAATGGAAAGATTTTATCCTACATTCCATTAATTAAAAAATTGAAATTCAGAGAAGTAGCTTTCATCAGAGGCGCTTACGGAACATTAAGCGATGGCGCAAGAGCGATGAATGTTGATGGATTAAGATATTCTGCACCAAGTGATCATGTATATTTTGAATATGGTTTCGGAATAGAGAACATCGGGATTGGAAATCTTAGAATTTTCCGCGTCGATTTCAACTGGCGAGGAAATTATCTCGACAGACCAGATATTTCAAAATTTGGCGTAAAAGCCGGCTTCCAAGTTGGGTTTTAAAATATAAATCTCCTTCAGATTGAAGGAGATTTTTTTATTTTCAGTAGAGAGATTAAGATTCTACAGGATAACCTTTACAGCTATTGCAGTGCGCCACAATATACACCACATTACAAGAAGGTCTTTCGCCTTCAGGAAGTTTACAGTAAATATCACAAGGCAAACAATCTTTTACCGGAAGAGCACCTCCCATTACACTTTTAAGTTCTTCTCTTTTAAATTTCTTTACATTTTTCATATGAATTAATTTTTAATTGGATGTTCTATAAATGTAAGAATATTTTTCATCGGAGAAACAAAAAAAATCCTCAACAAAAATGCTGAGGATTTTAATTTTTATGAAACGCTTAAATGATTATGCGTTTGCTTCTACAGATACAAAAGATCTGTTGTTTGCTTTCTTTCTGAAAACTACTTTACCGTCTACTAGAGCAAACAAAGTGTGATCTTTACCGATTCCCACGTTTTCACCTGGGTGGTGCTGAGTACCTCTTTGTCTAACAATAATATTTCCAGCAATAGCTTCCTGACCACCGAAAATCTTCACACCTAATCTTTTAGAGTGAGATTCTCTACCGTTTTTGGAACTACCAACTCCTTTCTTATGTGCCATTTTATTCTAAGGTTTTTTGGTTTAAATTATTCTGCGCTTTCAGCGTCAGCTTTTTTAGTTGTCTTTTTAGCAGGTTTTTCTGCTTTTTTAGCTCCATCAAATCCTGTAATACCAGTAATTTGAATTTGAGTTAAAGATTGTCTGTGACCATTTTTTACTTGGTAACCTTTTCTTCTTTTCTTTTTGAAAACGATTACTTTATCAGCTTTTACGTGGTCTAGGATCTCTGCTTCTACAGTGATTCCGCTTACAGCTGGGGCGCCTACAGTGATTGCACCGTTTACAGTAAGAAGTACTTTATCGAAAGATACTTTACCTCCTTTGTCTCCTGCTAAACGGTTTACAAACAACTTCTGGTCTTGCTCAACTTTGTATTGAAGCCCTGCTATTTCTACAATTGCAAACATTGTTTATAAATTTTTAGTTATTTCGAGGTGCAAATATAAGAATTAAATTCTAATTTGCTTACAATCAAACGCATTATTTTTTAAATAAAATTTTTCTTTATGTCTCGAATAATTTTTCACTATAAAGTGATGAGACTTATCATAATATTTTATACCTTCGTTTTCACCAAAATATTTTATATGAAAAGAAACTTTAATTTCCGCGCTTTAGCGGGAGCATTTGCTGTTTTGACATTGGCAGCATGTAACAATGATAATGTAGAAGACACGGTAGTACCTGAGGCTCAGGTAGAAAATTTAAAGCTGGATCAGCCCAATGAATTGGAAAAAGTATGTTATTATGTAGATCAGTACTGGAACTCGTCTGCCGTACTTACCACCACTCTGCAAACCACAGCAGATACCAATTTCATGAATGCACAGATGACAAAAATTGCGAGTTTGTGGGGAAGAAGCAATCCTACATTAAGGTTTGTAAATGATCCTTCCAATTACAACTCTACTTACAATGCCATCTCCTACTCTACAGGAAAAATTTATTACGGATATGCCATTTATTATGATGCAAAATCCAAAGGAGGAGACATTGTAAATGCCATGATTTTGGCACATGAGTACGGTCATCAGTTGCAGTACATCTTCGGATTGCCTTCTGTAAGTGAATCTACTGCAAGACCAAATGAACTGGAAGCAGACGGTTTCGCAGGATATTATCTGAGAAGACCGAATGGCTATAACCAAACATCATTTGCACAGATTGCTGCAGCGTATGAGTTTGCTCAAAGCATCGGAGACTATCAGACAACAAGCGCCGGGCATCACGGAACTCCGCCACAAAGAAGATCTGCGGTACGTTTGGGATTCCTTTTGGGACAGTATGATCTTACGGCTTCAGCTTTTGATTATAATTTCTTTTATTATTATCAAGGCGTGCTGAACGGAACGTATAAAATGGCAAAAAACACTCAATATCCTGAACTTGATGCTTATATGAGCCAGTATATGGATGAGTTAAGAAAAATTCAGTCAGGAGAAATTTCTGCTGAAGAGTTTAAAGATTTGAAATAACATTCATTTTTAGCATATTTTTAAAAAAGAGGCAAGATTTTCCTGCCTCTTTTTGCTTTTTAAAACAGATGATAAAATTCCGCAAAGTTTATTTACTTTTGACACATTATAATATTGATGATGAACAGAGATCTCTACATAGATTTTGCAAAAGGACTGGCAACGCTTTCCATAATATTTATCCATACCGCTTTTTGGTCGGGGCAATTTTATATTCCTGCGGAAATAAGAGTTTTTTCTTTGGTTTTTGATGTTGCTTTATTTTATGCACTAAGCGGAATCACATCGGGTTCTAATATTGAGAAAACTTTTTACAGATTATTAAAATTGCAGATCACGTACATGATTTTCGTGACATTGTTGTTCTTTTTAGATTACTTTTTTAAAGTTTTCGGACTCAGTTTTTTTTCTTTGGAATGGCTACAGAAATTTTATTCAACATTCGGATCAAAATATGCCACCACAAGCATTTCTGCAGTTCCACAATGGCAAAATCTCGGAAATTGGTATCTTCATCAATACACAAATGCAGATACTTTTCCGGTCGTGATGGGAAGTTTCTGGTATTTAAAAGTCTATTTTATTTTAACGGTCTTCGGAGTTTTAATTTTAAGATTTTTTCCAAAACACATTTATTGGTTTATCGGAATTTGTATTGCTTTAACCTTACTATTCAATATTTTCCCGTGGATTTATCCAACAGGGCAAGTCGGTTACGTTGCATTTTACATGGCGATTTTCCTGATTGCGAATAGAATGAAAGGAAAAAAGATTCCAACGAAAATTATTCCCGTATTATATGGAATCGTTGCGGCAGCTTTAATCTGGATGTTTTGGTATTATGGAAGCGAAATCTTCTTTAAGATCAATAAAAATAAATTTCCGCCGAAGATACCTTATATTATATGGACGCTCTTTTCTTTAGTTACGCTTTTTGTTTTTTACAACAGGTTAAAAATTTCAAAGGAAAGTTTCGTCACTCACATCGGGAAAAACGCAATATTTTTCTATTTCGCTCAGGGAATCAGTTCATCTTTGGTTTATTTCTTAGTTGTACCAATGAAAGAAAATATGCCTTGGTGGGTTTTGATGATTTTAATTTATATCATAAATATCATTTTAGCCTTCATTATTTCCTCAGGATTAAAGAAAATTGATTCTTTTGGATGGAATATTCTGGAAATTTTAAGAAAGAAAACTGCATCTTAAAATCCATCATTTTTTTGACGCAAAGTTTTAATTCAAAATAAAACATAGTCGAGTGAGCAAAGAAGAATCAACAAGTTGATTTGATGAAGCGTATTTTCAAGCTTCGCGAAACAAATTTATTTGTCTTTGATTTCCAAAAATCAGCACCGTGAAATAGAATCTTTGCGTTTAAAAACAAAAAACATCATTCCTCAAAATAAATGAACAATGGTTTTACCACTATAATTATCAATTTGAAATAAAATCATACGTCTTATCGCAATTTATTTTAATTTTACAGAAATTTTTAAACTATGTTTAAGTTGAAACTTCCTACCGATCCAAGGTGGGCAAATATTGCAGAAGGAAACCTAGAAGAAATTTTGACGGATCACGCCTGGTGCGAACAAAAAGCCGCGACAAATGCGATCGGCTTAATTACCATGCTACCCGAATATCCGGAAATCGTGACCGAACTTTTATTGATTGCTCAGGAAGAATTGGAGCATTTTCAGCAGGTTCATGAGATTATCAAGAAGAGAGGTTACACTTTTGGACGTACCAGAAAAGACGATTACGTCAACGAATTGGTAAATTTCATCCAAAAGGGTGGAAACAGAGATGATCTTATCGTTGATAAAATGCTTTTTGCGGCGATGATTGAAGCCAGAAGTTGTGAAAGATTTAAAGTTTTAACGGAAAATATTAAAGACGAAGAACTGAAAACATTTTACAGAGAATTAATGATTTCCGAGGCCAATCATTACACGACTTTCATTGGTTTTGCAAGGCAGTTGGGTGACGAAGAAAAAGTAAATGCACGCTGGGAAGAATGGTTGGAATATGAAGCTAAAATCATTCAGTCGTATGGAAAAGGAGAATCTATTCACGGTTAAATTTTTTTAAACATTAAGTAATTAAGATTTTAAAACTCTAAATTTAATTCGCTTAAAAAATTAATTTATTGATTCTTAATTATTAACAGTGATATTTTTTAACTTCTTAATGTTAAAAAGAAACAAACAAAGTTTATTTAGATTAAGAAAATTAAGATAAGATTTTATCCTTTTGCGGTAAATAATTAAAAAAATAACAGATAAAATCGCAGTGAAAAAACTGACTTTTGAAAATATTGCCAATTTCTTTCTGAAAAATTTCTTTCAGGGATTGGTGATTATTGGGCCAATCGGGCTTACCATTTTTGTCATTTATTATGTTGTTACGTCTATCGACAACATTATCCCTTCTGTGGCAAAGGAAATTCCGGGGTTGGTTTTTATTTCTACGATTTTAATAACGGCAATTTTAGGCTTTTTAGGCAATAAATTCGTGGTGGGAAAATTCTTTTTCGATTCTATGGATCGTTTGCTGGAGAAAACGCCTGGTGTAAAACATATTTACACTCCAACGAAAGACGTAATGTCTTCATTTGTTGGAGATAAGAAAAAATTCAACGACCCGGTTTGGGTAAAGACGAACGAAAATCCGGAGATCTGGAGAATTGGATTTTTAACTCAGAAAGAAATGGCAGATGTTGATAAACACAATTATGTTGCGGTTTATCTTCCTCATTCTTATGCAATTTCGGGTTGGGTAATTGTAACTGAAGAAAAAAACATCAAACCTGTAGTGGGAATGACGGCGGCTTCTGCAATGAAATTTGCGGTGAGCGGCGGTGTAGCAGGCTTCCATTCAGACGATAATATTTTTAAAGCTCCTGAATAGTTATTCTTTGCATGATTTTATTCACCGCAAAAGATACAAAAGATGATAAAGTATTTTAGTTAAATCAAAAGTTCATAAAGCAAATTCAAAATAGTTTTGTTTCTGTAATCTTTTGAAAAACTATTTTACAATTAAGATCTTTTGAAACTTTTGTGGTTAAAAAATTCTTGTCATGCATTAATTATTGCTTTAAAATATTTTGATGAATTTGAATTTATTTCAAATAAAATTTTCGTTACAAACAATCTAATAGATATATCATGAATTTACCGTACGCGGAACCTTTCCGTATTAAAATGGTGGAAGAAATCCGCCAATCAACAAGAGAAGAAAGAGAAGAATGGCTAAAACAAGCTAACTATAATTTATTTAATCTAAAATCTTCACAAGTTTTCATCGACCTTTTAACGGATTCTGGAACCGGAGCAATGTCTGACAGACAATGGGGCGCTTTGATGATGGGTGATGAAAGTTATGCAGGATCTCGTTCATTCGAGCAATTGCAAAATACTGTTGAGAAAATCACAGGTTTCAAATATTTATTACCAACTCACCAAGGTAGAGCTGCTGAAAACGTATTATTTTCAGTTTTGGTAAAAGAAGGAGATGTAGTTCCGGGGAATTCTCACTTCGATACAACAAAAGGTCACATCGAATTTAGAAAAGCTCACGCAATCGACTGTACAATCGATGAAGCTTTTGATATTAACGATCTTCACCCTTTCAAAGGAAACATCAACCTAGAAAAATTAGAAGAAATTTATAAAAGTCATCCGAAAGAAAGCATTCCTTTTTGTTTGATTACGATTACTTGTAACTCTTCAGGAGGACAGCCTGTTTCTTTGGAAAACATGAAGGCGGTAAGAGAATTATCTAATAAATACGGAGTTCCTGTATTTTTTGATTCTGCAAGATTCGCTGAAAACGCTTATTTCATTAAGAAAAGAGAAGCCGGACAGGAAAACAGAAGCATTAAAGATATCTGTAAAGAAATTTTCTCGTACGGAGACGGAATGACGATGAGTTCTAAAAAAGACGGACTGGTAAACATCGGAGGTTTCATCGCTTTGAATAACGAAGAAGTTTTCAGAAAAGCATCTAATTTCACGATTATCTACGAAGGTTTCATCACATACGGAGGTATGGCGGGAAGAGACATGGCTGCTTTGGCGGTTGGTCTGGATGAAGCGACTGAATTTGCTTATCTGGAAAGCAGAATTTCCCAGGTTGAATATCTGGGTCACAAATTAATCGAATACGGAATTCCGGTTCAGAAACCAATTGGAGGGCACGCTGTATTCATCGATTCTCTAAATTTCTTACCCAATGTTGACCGTTCAGAATTCCCTGCACAGACGTTAGGTCTTGAGATTTATAAAGAAGCGGGAATCAGAACTGTAGAAATCGGAACTTTGTTGGCAGACAGAGATCCTGAAACAAGAGAAAACCGTTATCCTAAGTTGGAATTGGTACGTTTGGCGATTCCAAGAAGAACGTATACCAACAACCACATGGATTATATTGCAGCAGCAATCAAAAACGTTTACGAAAGACGTGAAGAGATTGCAAAAGGCTACAAAATCACATGGGAACCGGATTTGTTAAGACACTTCACCGTTCAGTTGGAAGAAGCATAAAACTTAAAATAATAAGAGGATTCAAATTAATTTTTGGATTCTTTTTTATTTGAAGCTATTTGACTACGTCGAATTGTACTTTTATTGTTTTTTTAGGAGCAATTTCCCGCTTTCACTACTCGCTTTTTCTGTTTTAGGCTCGGCGGCTTCGCCGCCGAGCCTAAAACAGAAAAGAGCTCAAAAAGGCCGTTCAATCTGGGCTATGGTTCCAGTTGGTCGTTAAAAATTCAGAAAAATATCCTATTCGTTTGTCATCCTGAAAGGATCTCGCCGCGAATCTTTCCATTATTTTTCTAATACTCTACGTAATAACAAACTGTGTTAAAATAACTTTTTCGAAAGTTTAAATTATTTTGTAAATCAATTCCATTCAATTTAAAATTTAAACGAAACTATGCTTTACATTTAATCATTATGTAATTTATCAAACAAAAGTGATTTGTATTGATGATTTAAAAACAAAATTTAATATTTTTGATTAAATCACCAATTTAAAACTTGACGAAAATATGAAAATTAAATACCTAAGCATTGTATTTTTAGGCACAACTTCCGTTTTATATTCACAACAAATCAATGATACAATTTCGAAAGAAGCTAAAATTGAGGAAGTTGCCATCACTGGAAGCCGAAACAAGAAAAGAACCGTTGTCGACACACCCGTCCCGATTGACGTAATTGATATCAAACAGGTTAGTCAATCGACAGGACAAGTTGAAGTCAATCAGCTTTTGCAGTTTGCAGCGCCTTCTTTTAATTCCAACAAACAATCCGGTTCGGATGGAGCCGATGCGGTTGATCCAGCAACTTTGAGAGGTCTAGGACCAGATCAAACCTTGCTTTTACTTAACGGAAAAAGATATCATCAATCTTCATTAATCAATCTTTTCGGGACAAAAGGCCGCGGAAATACAGGTTCAGATATGAACACGATTCCCATCGGGGCCATAAAAAGAGTTGAAGTTTTGCGCGACGGAGCCTCCGCACAATATGGTTCCGATGCGATTGCAGGAGTTATCAACGTGATTTTAAATGACCGCGATCATGGTTTTGAAGGAAACGCTTTTTATGGAGTTAATCTTTTTAAAAGTCCGGGAGATAAAGATGTTGTTTCAGATCGAAAAATAGACGGAAATACTTTTGATTTTTATGGAAATTATGGAACAAAAATAGGTTCAAAAGGAGGTTTCGGAAATTTTACCGCAGAATTTGTTAATAAAGAATATGCGATTCGAAATGCCAATCCAGAAAAATATGATGCACCAAGACAAAGATTTGGAGATGCAAAATCTCAGAATTTTTATTTCTTCGGAAATATCGAAGTTCCGTTGTCAGACAATTTAAAATTTTATTCACGACAAGGGTTTTCTCAAAGAAAAACAGATGCTTATGCATGGACGAGAAGCGCAGACGCAGATGGAAATATTCCTGAAGTTTATCCGAATGGTTTTAATCCCATTGAAGGAACAAGCATCACCGATTTTACATTTGATAATGGTTTAAAATTCAAAGTGGCAGATTGGGATGTTGACTTTTACAACGCTTTTGGAAGCAACAGATTTACATATCAAATTGATAATACAATTAACGTGACTTTGGGAGTGAATTCACCGACGAGTTTCAATGCGGGAGGACATTCTTTGTTGCAAAATACGACTGGTTTTAATGCTTCAAAACAATTTAGCGTTTTAGAAGGTTTAAATATCGCTTTCGGATCAGAATTTAGATATGAAAAATTTGATATCATTAAAGGAGAAGAAGCTTCATACGCTATGTACGACGTAAACGGAAATATTGTGACTGCAAGTACAGATCAAAGTTTATTGGTTACCAATCCTTTAACAGGAGATGTAAGACCGGGAGGTTCGCAGGGCTTTCCGGGATATTCTCAGGAAATTAGTAAAAGTAGAAATAATTTTGCCGCCTATGTTGATACTGAATTAGATATCACAAAAAACTGGATGATAAGCATCGCCGGAAGATTCGAAAATTATAACGATTTTGGAAGTACATTGAACGGAAAATTTGCAACAAGATATAAAATAACTCCTCAATTGGCTTTTCGAGGGTCATTTTCTACAGGTTTCAGAGCGCCTTCTTTAGCTCAGAAATATTATAGCTTACAATTTACAAATTTCCAGGGAGGAGATTTGGTGACGATTCAGTTGGCTTCGAATGACAGCGATTTGGCCAGAAGAGTCGGAATTTCTCAATTGAAACAGGAAACTTCTGTCAACGGAAGTGCCGGATTTACTTTTAATACAGGAAAATTCACAGCAAGTGTCGATGGATATTATATTAAAGTGAAAGACAGAATCGTTTTAACAGGGAATTTTGCAAGAACAGATCTTCCTACAGATGTACAAGCGGATTACCCTTTCATCGATCAGGCGCAGTTTTTTGCGAATGCGATTGATACACAAACTAAAGGTATCGATGTGATTTTAAGCTATAATCAAGATATTGGGAAAGGAAAGCTGACTGCCACTTTAGCAGGAAATTACAACGATATGGAAATCACAAAAGTTAATACTTCCGACAGACTGAAAGGAAGTGAGGAAATTTACTTAAGTCCGAGAGAAAGAGCTTTTATTTTAGCTTCTGCACCGAAAACAAAGATTAATTTAAATCTGAATTATAAAATCAATAAATTCAATGCTAATCTACAGTTGGTAAGATTCGATAAAGTCACTTTGATCGGTTATAGCGGCGCGGACGATTATCAGATTTATAATCCGAAAGTAACGACTGACCTTTCTTTTGGGTATGAATTTTCGAAAAATATTACGTTAACAATTGGAAGTAAAAATTTATTCAACAGATATCCAACTTTACAAAAAACTGCCGTTTCAGATGGAAATACGGAAGCCGGAGGAATTTTTGATCCCGTACAAATGGGATTTGCGGGGAGACAGGCTTTTGCTAGATTTAATTTTAGATTTTAAGAGTTCTAAGATTTTTTGACGCAAAGGTTTTATTTTCCATTAAATAATATTTCAAAGTTTGTCATCCTGAAAGGATCAAAATATAGTATTAGAGAGTAGAATTAAAATCGTGTTTAGATCCTTAAAGGATGACAAACGTGATGGTTATTTCCAGATATAATATGCTTAAAAAGCGGTTCGGGCTCAAAACTTCGTTTTGAGCCCGAACCTAAATATATAAAAGACTATTTCTTTGAAATTTTATACAATTTTCCGCTGTCAGTTACAGCATACAGACTACCATCACTTCCATTCAAAACATCACGGAATCTTTCTTTTTGATCTTCCAAAAGACGTTCTTCTCCGACCACTTTATTATCTTTCATTACAATTCGGTTGATGTGTTCTCCACTCAAACAACCGATCATTAAATTTCCTTTCCATTCATCGATATTTCCTGTGTAAAATGTAACGCCACTTGGTGAAATTACAGGATCCCAATAATAAACAGGCTGTTCTGTTCCTGCTTTCTGCGTTGTCCCGTTATTGATTTTATCTCCGGAATACTCAATTCCATACGTTACATCTCCCCAACCGTAATTTTTTCCGGCTTGAATTAAATTAATTTCATCACCGCCTCTCGGTCCCATTTCAACATCCCAAAGATTACCGTTTGGATCGATTGCTAAACCTTGTGGATTTCTGATTCCGTAAGCATAAATTTCAGGTTTAAATCCGGCTTTTCCAATGAATGGATTTCCTGGAGCAGGTTGTCCATCTTTGGTAATTTTTAAAATTTTACCTAAATAATTATCTGTCTTTTGAGCATAAACTCTCGTCTGTTTGTCTGATCTTTCGCCTGTACTCACAAATAAATTTCCATCTTTATCAAAAGCTAATCTGCTTCCGTAATGTTTGTCACCATCGTAAGTGGGAGTCGCTCTGAAAATTACTTTTACATCAGTAATATTTTTTAAATCAGATGAAAGTTTTCCCTTCGCAACGGCTGTATGATTTCCTTTTTCATAAGGTTCAGAAAAACTGAAATAAATGATATTATTCGTCTTAAAATCAGGATCTAAAGCCACATCCAACATTCCACCTTGGCCTTTTGAATCTACTTTTGGGAAACCTTCGATGTTTAAAGCTTGTTTTCCATCCGCAGAAACCACATTCATGTGACCTCGTTTATCCGTAATTAAAAATCTCCCATCTGGCAAATTAATAATTCCCCAAGGTTTTCCCAGATCTTTATTTAAAACTTCAACTTGGTATGGCGTTGTTGTTTTTACCGCTTTTATTCTTGTCTGTCCTGCAAAAGCCGGTTTGTATTCCGGAGAATTGGGTTTTTCGGTTTCTACACTGCCATCTTTCGCCACTTGGGCAGTGGCATTATTCTTTTGACATGATGAAAGAATTAGAAATAAACTGAAAGCTGAAATATAAAATGTATTGAATTTCATAGAAGTACAATTTGGTGGTTTTAGAATTGAATGGAAAAATAATGCCATAAAATTTGTAGATTTAAATTTTTATTCTACATTTGTAGAAACAAATAACAAAACGTAGAGCATGAAAGAAATAAAACTCACTGATTCTGAAAAAATGGTCATGGAAATTATCTGGGAAAAAGAAAAAGTTTTCATGAAAGATATTTTGGAATCTTATCCTGAGCCCAAACCTGCCACCACAACTATTGCAACACTTCTGAAAAGAATGCAGAATAAAGATCTGGTAGGTTATAAATTGTATGGAAATTCCCGCGAATATTTTGCAAAAATAGCCAAAGGGGAATATTTTAAGGAAGAAATGACTTCTATGATAGACCGTTTTTTCAACAGCTCGGTAGCACAGTTTGCCTCATTTTTCACATCGAATGCAAAATTGTCTCAAAAGCAACTGAAAGAACTTCGTGAAATTATTGATGAACAGATAAAAGAATAAGCCATGATTTTAATTTTTATTAAAATAATTCTATGCTCTTCTTTATTAATTGCATTGTATTATTTGCTTCTGGAGAAAGAAAAAATGTATCGGTTTAATCGCTTTTTTCTCATTTCATCATTGATATTCGCCTGTATTGCGCCCTTTATTTCTATTCAGACAGAAAACCCGAAACCCATCAGCAGATCCAGGATTATTGTTGAAAATGCCACGCAACAGGTTTTAGATTTAAGCCAAAAAGAAGAAAACTTCAATTGGATTAATTTAATTGTGGCTATTTATGGAATCGTGACTTTATTTCTCTTGACCAAAGCAATTTATTCTATTTTCAGAATTAAAAAAATTAAAGGAAAGAAAATAGTCTATCAAAATCACAACGTGGTAGTTACGGAAAATCAACTTTCGCCTTTTACATTTTGGAAAACGATTTATTTAGGCAAAAATTATCTGATTAACAATACTATAGACTCAAGAGTTTTCCTGCATGAAAAGAGCCATTTAGAACAAAAACACAGCTTCGACCTTCTTTTTATCGAATTTTTAAAGATTGTGATGTGGTTCAATCCGGCTTTATATTTTTATAAAAAAGCAATCATTACCAATCATGAATTTTTAGCTGATGAAGCCGTTTTAATGAACGATTTTAATGTAAAAGAATATCAGGAACTGATTCTTGATGAAATAATTTCAGGACAAAACTATAACCTTACGCATACATTTAATTTTAACAACACCAAAAAACGATTTATTATGATGAACAGAAAAAAATCTAAATTAACGGAATTCAAAAAACTGATTAGTATTCCGATGTTAATCGTGGCTTTCGGATTATTTGTGCAAAGAACATATGCTAATGATATGCAGCCTACTCATGAATCCTTTACTCAAAAAACGAAGCCTGAAAAAACACAACAGCCAACGATATTTCAGCAAATTGTTGACGACACTCAAGAATTGCTTGAAGACAAGAAGGTAACAAATACAAATGATGAAAAAATGATTGCAGATACTATTCGTCCGAAAAGTAAAAGTTCTTCACAAGAAACTATTCTGCCTAAGCAGGAAATTGCCACTGCAAATACGGAGAATATCATCAATCCGGTTTATCCTGGAGGAATGAATCAGCTAAGATCTAAAGTTGCCAATACTTTTGATAGTTCAAAACTCGGATCTAGCAAAGCAACCCTTAGAACAGACATTGAATATGTTATTAACGAAGAGGGAACCGTAGAACATTTAATGGTAACAGGAGATAATGAAATCTTCAATAACGAAGCAAAAGCAGCCTTTATAAAGGCAAATGAAGGCATCAAATGGCAGCCCGCAACAAAAGACGGTGTTGCGGTGCGCTATACCTTAAGACTTCCTTTAACCATGACCTTTCAATAGTTTT
This sequence comes from Chryseobacterium sp. C39-AII1, assembly GCF_039672645.1. Taxonomy (NCBI): domain Bacteria; kingdom Pseudomonadati; phylum Bacteroidota; class Flavobacteriia; order Flavobacteriales; family Weeksellaceae; genus Chryseobacterium; species Chryseobacterium sp. C39-AII1. The sequence continues at coordinate 2,625 of NZ_JBDFPQ010000014.1, read as the reverse complement.
TATGAATAAATTTAACAAGAGTCCGATTCAGGACTCTTTTTTATTTCATAAATTTGATATATGAATTTTAAACTTCAATCAGAATATCAACCCACCGGCGACCAGCCGCAAGCCATAAAAAAACTTACCGAAGGAATAGAAATTGGTGAGAAATACCAGACTTTATTGGGGGTAACGGGTTCCGGAAAAACCTTTACCGTTGCCAATGTGGTTCAGAATGTTCAGCGCCCGACGTTGGTTTTGGCTCATAATAAAACCTTGGCAGCACAGCTTTTCATGGAGTTTAAAGAATTTTTTCCTGAAAATGCGGTTGAATATTTTGTAAGTTACTACGATTATTATCAGCCCGAAGCCTATATTGCCACTACGGGAACTTATATTGAAAAAGACCTGAGCATTAATGAAGAAGTAGAAAAACTACGTCTTTCTGCCACGGCAAGTTTGCTTTCCGGAAGAAGAGATGTATTGATTGTTGCCTCAGTTTCATGCATTTATGGTATCGGAAACCCGACAGAATTTCACAAATCATTAATTTCACTTGCTATTGGTGAAAAAGTAACTAGAACCGCTCTTCTTCATTCATTGGTAAGCGCACTGTATTCCAGAACACTAAGCGAGTTTCAACGAGGAACATTTCGTGTAAAGGGTGATGTTATTGATGTTTTCCCAGCCTATGCTGATAACGCGATACGAGTTCAGTTTTTTGGTGATGAGATCGAAAAAATACAAAGCTTCGATCCGGTTTCGGGAAATGTGACCGATAATTTTGATCAGATTCAGATTTATCCTGCCAACCTTTTCGTAACCTCAAAAGATACCTTAAATGGCGCCATCAGAGAAATTCAGGATGATATGGTAAAGCAGGTAGATTTTTTCAGTTCCATAGAAAAACCACTGGAAGCCAAAAGATTACAGGAAAGAACCGAACTCGATCTTGAAATGATCAAAGAATTGGGCTACTGCTCTGGAATTGAGAATTATTCACGATATCTCGACGGTAGATTACCCGGAACAAGACCTTTCTGCCTGCTCGATTATTTTCCGAAAGATTTTTTAATGGTTATTGATGAAAGCCACGTTACTGTTCCGCAGGTTCATGCGATGTATGGCGGCGACAGAAGCAGAAAAGAAGCGTTGGTAGAATATGGTTTCCGACTTCCTGCTGCAATGGATAACAGACCATTGAAATTCAATGAGTTTGAAAACATTCAAAATCAGGTTATTTATGTTTCGGCCACCCCGGCAGATTATGAAATGGAGAAAACAGGCGGTGATTATGTAGAACAAATCATTCGACCCACAGGACTTTTAGATCCTATTATTGAAGTTCGTCCATCATTAAATCAAATTGATGATCTGATGGAAGAAATTCAGAAAAGAGCTGATATTGATGAAAGGGTTTTAGTTACGACCTTGACTAAAAAAATGGCCGAAGAACTCACCAAATATTTCACAAAATTCGGAATCCGAACGAGATATATTCACTCAGATGTTGAAACCTTGGAGCGTATTCAAATCATGCAGGATCTACGTGTAGGATTATTTGATGTTTTAATTGGAGTAAATTTATTGAGAGAAGGGTTGGATTTACCTGAAGTTTCTTTGGTTGCGATTCTTGATGCCGACAAGGAAGGAATGCTAAGAAGCAGAAGATCAATGATTCAGACGGTTGGTCGTGCGGCAAGAAACATCAACGGAAAGGCAATTTTATATGCCGATAAGATCACCAAATCGATGCAGGCAACGCTTGACGAAACGGAATACCGTAGAGCCAAACAGATGAAATATAATGAAGACCACGGAAAAGTTCCTACTGCTTTAAATAAAAAGATTTCAGAAAACTTAGTCGGAAGAAGTAAAGATTTTCCTGATGAAAAATATACTCAAAAACAAATTTTACAGAAAGTTGCCGAAACAAAAGCTACGTATGCCACGGAAGACATTGAAAAAATGATTGTTGAAAAACAAAAAGAAATGGAAACTGCTGCAAAAAATTTAGATTTCATTAAAGCAGCTAAGCTGAGGGATGAAATTGCTGCCCTGAAAAGTTAAATTTGAATCAAAATAAACAATAATTGAAATGAAAAGAGTAACGGGCATCGGGGGAATTTTCTTTAAATGTAAAGATCCAAAAGCCTTAAAAGAATGGTATAAAACTCATCTGGGAATTGATATAAACGAATACGGAGCAACATTCGGCTGGAAGGAAGTTGCAGACTCGAATCCTAAAGGTTCTTTGACGTGGAGCCCTTCTCCTGAAACAACGAAATATTTTGAACCTTCTACAAGAGAATTTATGATCAATTATACAGTTGATAATCTGGAAGCTTTGGTTGAAGAGCTGAAGAAAGAAGGTGTTACAATTTTAGATGAAATAGCAACTTATGATTTCGGAAAATTTATTCATATTCTGGATTTGGAAGGGAATAAAGTTGAGCTTTGGGAACCGAAGTAATTGGAATTATTTGATATAAATATAGTTTCGGCGGCACCAAAGGTAGTCTTGGTCGGAAGATTTTTTCTTTCGACTTTTTCTTTTCTGCATGGATTTATTTTTATATTTATAGGTGATATTCCATCATTATGTCAGTTTTTAAAGACCATAAAATTTCCCTCAAAAATATT